>CAZEOQ010000005.1:0-89729 GCA_964513995.1 uncultured Desulfobacterales bacterium
GGATTATCGTCCTTCTGTCCCAGTATGCAAATCCTATTACTGTTACTGTAAGTGTTGTAAATATGCCTGAAAGTATCCAGAAAAAGCTCATCATTTGATCAAATCTCTTGTTCATGTCCATTCTGAGTTCTGAAATCCTTTTATCTACTTGTTCAAATCTTTTGTCTATTTGCTCAAATCTTTTGTCTACCTGCTTCATAAATACCTTAAGTGTAGCTTCAAGTCTTACAAGTCTTTCCCTGTCTTCCTGGGTAAATTCCTGAACTGAAAAAGATTTTGTTGGAAAAAGAAGAAGGAAAAGTAAAAGGATTGTTATTTTTTTCATCCTTCTTCCTCCTTTAAAGAAGTCCAAAGTTTCTTAAAACATCAGCAAGTCTTCTGTCCTCCTCTGAAAGCCTTCTCAATGCCCTTATAAGATCCCTGAGTCTCCCTTCTTTCTCTATCTCCTCTATTGCCTCTTCTTTTGCACGGCGGATTATCGTCCTTCTGTCCCAGTATGCAAATCCTATTACTGTTACTGTAAGTGTCGTAAATATTCCTGATATGATCCACAGAAATTTCATCATCTGCTCAAATCTTTTATCCACCTGCTCAAATCTTTTATTCATGTCCATCCTAAGTTCAGAAATTCTTTTATCTACCTGTTCAAATCTTTTTTCTACCTGTTCCATAAATACCTTAAGTGTAACTTCAAGTCTTACAAGTCTTTCTCTATCTTCCTGCGTAAATCCTTGTTGTCTTGCAAATGATTGTGTTGAAAAAAGAAGAAAGGAAAGCATCACAAAAACTATCTTTTTCATGATTCCCTCCTTTACAAAAGAGACAAAAAAAATAGCAGTAAATTGAAAATAAAAAGATCGGGACGACAGGATTTGAACCTGCGACCCCCGCCTCCCGAAGGCGGTGCTCTACCAGTCTGAGCTACGCCCCGATAATGTCTATAAGGTTTTTGACCATTCTTGCAGTTGCTCCCCAGACCATCTCAGAATCATATCTGAAAACAAGACTTTTATATATCCTTCCTTCATATAAAACAGGCTCTTCTTTTATAGCTCCTTTTTTAAGCAAAAAATCCAAAGGCACAAACATAAGTTTTTCTACTTCTTTTTTATTTATCACAAAACTGTAGGGATAAGGAATAAGTCCTATGAATGGATGAACGATATATCTTGATACAAATGTTATAGTATCATCAAGGCGTCCCAAGATTTTTACATCTTCCTTTTTAATCCCTATCTCTTCATAAGCCTCTCTTAGTGCAGTATATTCAACAGATGGATCAGTTTTATCAACTTCTCCTCCTGGAAATGAGATTTGTCCTTTATGATGCTCTACATAATTGCTTCTTTTTATAAAAAGAAGAAAAACCCTTCCTTCTTTTTCAAATACAGGAACGAGAACAGAAGCTTCCCTGTATCTTCCAGTATTGTCTTTTATAATTGCTGGTTCTCTTTTATTCAAAACATCCTTTATACGAGTTAACAAGTCAGATGAAAGCATGCTCCTACCTTTTTTCCAGAACTGATAAGTCTGTTAAATGTCTCTATTGCCTGAGCATTTGGTGCACATACAAGCTCTATTCCTTTGCTTAAAAGATAATCAGAAAGATCTTTTTCTGGTTTCATAAGCCCACTTACTCCTGTTCCAACAACAATAATTTCTGGCTTTTTCTCTATAAGATCAGCTATATCCTCTTTTGTAAGTCTATGACTGCTCTGTCTCCACCAGTTATCATTTATCGTTCCATCTGGATAAATGATAAGATCAGAACGATATGTCTTTCCGTCTATTGTTATTGATCCAAATTGATATCCATCTATCTTCATACACCTTTCTCCTTTCTTTTTTTTTATTGAATTAGCAGTTTTTCTGGATTTTATCAATATCTCCGGGTTTTTAATTGACTTTAGAAAGTGCATTTTATAGAAAAACTCAAGAAATGAGTTTTGAAATATTCCTTGATCTCCTTCCTTTTGCCCTTATGGCACATGATACAAAAAGAAGGATACTTTTTTTTAACAAAGAAGCAGAAAGGATAACAGGATACAGAAAAGAAGAAGTCATAGGAAGAGACTGTCATGAAGTATTTCCAGGAGGGTTCTGTGGTGAGAAATGCGCTTTTAAGGAAGGTGTTATTATTCCCAAGTTCAGGATAGCACATTATCCTATAGAGTTTCTGGATAAAGAAGGAAAAAGACACATGCTTGATGTGAGAGTCAAGCCTATATTTAAAAATGGAGATCTTTTTGCAGTTATTGCAACATTTGAAGATGTAAAGGCAGAGATAGAGTTTGAAAAAAAGATAGATAAAATAGAGGAGTTTTGTGGAATTGTTGGAAAAAATGAAAAAATGTTGAGGATCTATCAACAGATAAGAGCTGTATCAAAGTTCAGTTTTCCTGTGCTTATAAGCGGTGAAAGTGGAACAGGAAAAGAGCTTGTTGCAGAAGCGATTCATAAGCTGAGTCCCAGAAGAGATGGACCTTTTGTTGCCGTAAACTGTGCTGCAATTCCTGATACACTCATAGAAAGTGAGCTTTTTGGATATGAAAAAGGTGCATTTACTGGTGCAATAAAAGAGAAAAAAGGTCGTTTTGAACTTGCTCATGGTGGAACAATCTTTCTTGATGAAATAGGAGACATAAGTCCTCTTATGCAAGCAAAGCTTCTTCGTGTAATAGAGACAGGGAAAATAGAAAGACTTGGATCTACAAGGTCAATAAGAGTGGATGTAAGAATTATTGCTGCAACAAATAAGGACCTGGAAGAAGAAGTAAGAAAAGGACATTTTAGAGAAGATCTATTTTACAGGATATCTGTAATCCCTATAAAGCTTCCTCCTCTTAGGGAAAGGAAGTCAGATATTCCGATTCTCGTAAATCATTTTTTAAAAGAGATATCTAAAAGCTTTTCTCTGGAAATTCTGCATATTTCAAAATCTGCTATGAATGCTCTTATGCTTTACAGTTGGCCAGGAAATGTAAGGGAACTTCAGAATGTTATTCAATATGCTGTTGTTCAGGCACAGGCAAATGGAAGAAGTTTTATAGACATATCTGATCTTCCAGAGAAGATTTTAGGCTACAGGAAGCTGAAGGTAAAACAGGAAAGGATAACATATGATATGATAGAAGAAGCTTTGAAAAAGACAGGAGGAAACAAAGCTAAGGCAGCAAGACTTTTGGGAATATCAAGAGCAACTCTTTATAGACTTCTCAAAAAATTCTGATACAGTCTGAGACATGTCTCAATATTTTTTGAGACACTTCTTTTCTATTTTTATTTTTTTTCTTGGCACAGAAATTGCATTTTTGAAATAAAAAAAAGGAGGAAGGTTATGAAGAAAGACAGAATAGACAAAAGGGCAATTGTTCAAAGAGACAATGAGACATATGCAATAGTGCCTCATATGGCTGGAGGAATATGCACTCCAGAACTTCTCAGAAAGATTGCAGATGTTGCAGAAAAATATGGAGCAAAGGCAATAAAGGTAACAGAATCACAGCGTATAGCAATTGTTGGAATAAAAGAAGAGGATCTTGACAGAATCTGGAAGGACTTAGGAGTAAAGCCAGCTGCTGCAATTGGGATGTGTGTAAGGAGTATAAAGTTTTGTCCAGGAAAAGCATTTTGCAGGCTTGCACAGCAGGATACGATAAGTATTGGAACAAAGCTTGATGAGATCTTTCACGGTTACAGTCTCCCCGGAAAGATGAAGATAGCAATTTCTGGCTGTCCAAACTGCTGCACAGAATCATGGGTAAGAGACATAGGACTTATTGGAACAAAAAAAGGATGGAATGTCGTTGTTGGAGGAAGTGCAGGATCTCGTCCAATGATAGGTCATCTTATTGCAAAAGGTCTAAGCGATGAAGAAGCAATGGATCTTGTAAGGAGGATAATAGAAAAATTTAAGGAATACGGAAAACCAAGGCGTTTAGGAAGACTGATAGAAGAGATAGGAATAGAAAGGTTTAAAGAAGAGGTAGGTATTTCACATAAGGAGTAAAAATAAAGACAGCAGAAGAGTATCTAAGGGTGGCAAAGGAATGCCAGATAAACATGTTCATATAGACAAGGTAGAAAGATGCATATTTGAGATAATAGAACTTGCAAACAGAATACTTGATGCATGTCTTGATGGAACGAGATACTCAATGGACGAATATTCACTCATATTTTTTGGCACTGCAAGAGATTATGCATTCAGGATAAAAAAGCTTGCAGATGAGGTATTAAAAAAAAGGCATGAATAGATGCAGTCTATGCAGTTGCATAGAGAAAGTAATGGAAAGATGTAGGGATCTTGTAAAAGAAAGATTAGATGAATTTAAAAGTATTGGAGAAGGTGGAAATGAGGAGATATTTAAAGAGCTTTGCTTCTGCATACTTACAGCAAACTTCAGTGCAGAAAGATGTATAAGGATTCAGAAGGAGATTGGAGATGAATTTTTGGAAAAGCCAGAAGAGACGCTTGCAGAAAAACTCAGAAGACTTGGACATCGCTATCCTGAAAAAAGGGCAAAGTATATAGTAGAGGCAAGAAGGTATAAGGATTCTTTAAAAGAGATCCTTTCTTCTAAAAAGAAAGATGAGGTAAGAGAGTGGTTGGTAAAGAACATAAAAGGGATTGGATATAAGGAGGCAAGTCATTTTTTGAGAAATATAGGGATATTTGATTTTGCTATCATAGATTTTCACATAATTGATCTTTTGCAAAAAAAAGGTCTTATTGAAAGACCAAAAACAATTACAAAAAAGAGATACCTTCAGATTGAAGGTCTCCTGAAAGAGGTTGCAGAAAAGCTTGGTATTTCCTTAGGAGAACTTGATCTGTATCTCTGGTATATTGAAACAGGGAAGATCCTGAAATAGGAGGAATTTTATGAAATGTCCTGGTCAGGATACACGGTTTTGGGGAAAAGATGCCATATTTGAGATAGAATGTCCGGATTGTGGAAACAAGGTGGAATTTTTTAAGGATGATATAGAAAGAAGATGTGAAAGGTGTGGAAAAAGGATACTGAATCCAAGAATGGATTTTGGATGTGCTTCATATTGCAGATATGCTGAGCAGTGTATTGGAAATATTCCTGCTGAACTTATCCGTCAAAGAAAAGAGCTTTTAAAAGACAAGGTAAAGATGGAAGTAAAGAGGTATTTTGCAGATGACATAAAAAAGATGTCTCATGCTCTTAAAGTAGCATCTTATGCAGAAAAGATAGGAGAAAAAGAAGGAGCAGATATGGCAACAGTTATAATTGCTGCATACCTTCATGAGCTTGATCCAGAAATTGCAAAAGATATCCTGAAAAAGGTTGGAGCAGGGAATGAGATTATAGATGAGGTATGTGAGATGATTTCAAATCATCCTGAGACATTGAATTTCAAAGTATTTTTTGATGCAGATCTTATTGCAAGAATTGAAGAAGGCAGAAAAAATAAAGAAGAAATAGAAAAGCTTTTTACAGAAACAGGAAAAAAACTTGCAAAAAGAATACTTCTGGAAAAAGGTTGATTGAAGAATCAGAAGATGTTGAAGAAGTTAACTATAAGAGGAAGAGAAAGTGAAGATAACAGTAGTTGAAAAACTGGCTATCAATAAAAATCAAGCCAGATTGCTTGATGATTTGATGAGGAAGTATTGCAGTTGCGTGAGATATGCTTATAAAAGGCTTAAAGAAGGAAAAACAAAGGATGAGTTAAAACCAAAACTCCAGAGTGTCTTCAAGTTAGACTCAAGATACATTGATACAGCAATAATAGAAGCAAAAGATCTTGTTGAAAAGTATCCTGATAAGAACATTGTGTTTGGAGGAAGAAGTCTTCTGGTAAAGCTAACAAGATATGCAAGGACTGACAGGGAGAAATATCAGAGATTGAAACAGATCTGGAGGGACAGAAGGACAGGAAGGGTAAAATGTATAGGAAAGAAGGGAAATCTGAATTTGAGAATTTTGATTGAGGAAAAAGGATATTTTCTCCGCATAAATATTGCAAAAGATCAGTGGATAAAAGCAAGATTTACACCAAGAAACAGATACTGGAATCTGGTTGAAGAAACAGTAAAAAGAGGAGAGCCTTATACGGTTCTTGTAAAGAGGAAAAAAGGAGAATATGAGATGCATGTTACAGTTGATTATAAAAAAGAACAGGAGGATTTCTTTGAGAAAGAAGCAGTAAAGTAGGCAAAGAAAAGATGTCCTAAAGTTAAAATACTTTGCCTAATAGGAGGAGAAAGATGCTCATAGGAAAAAAAGCACCTGATTTTAAGGCATCTGCTTATCACAGAGGAAGATTTACAGAAGTAAAGCTTTCTGATTTTCAGGGAAAGTGGATTCTTCTCTGTTTTTATCCAGGAGATTTTACATTTGTATGAGCAACAGAGATTGCAGCAGTTGCTGCAAGATACAGGGATTTTGAAAAGCTTGGAGTAGAGGTCCTTTCTGTAAGTGTGGACAGCATTTTTGTCCATAAAATGTGGAATGAGCTTGAACTTTCAAAGATGGTAGATGGAGGAGTTCCGTTTCCAATGCTTTCTGATCCTGCAGGAAAGATAGGAAGTATGTATGGGGTTTACAGTGAAGAGGATGGAATAAATGTAAGGGGTCGTTTTATAATTGATCCTGATGGAAAGGTTGTTGCCTGTGAAGTGTTAAGTCCTCCTGTAGGAAGGAATGTTGAAGAGGTTATAAGACAGATTCAGGCATATCAGTATGTAAGAGAAAACAAAGGTGAGGTTACTCCAGCAGGATGGAAACCAGGAAAAAAGACACTGAAACCTGGACCAGATCTTGTTGGAAATGTTTGGAAGGAATGGAAGGTAGAATAAAAAGGAGGAGTGATATGACAGAAAGATTTCAGGTTTATAAATGTGAGGTATGTGGCAATATCGTTCAGGTATTGCATACAGGAAAAGGAAAGCTTTTATGTTGTGGAAAACCTATGAAGCTTATGGAAGAAAATACTTCTGATGCAGCAAAAGAAAAGCATGTTCCAGTTGTAGAAAAGACAGAAGGTGGTTTTAGAGTAAAGGTTGGATCTGCTGAACATCCTATGGAAGAAAAGCATTACATAGAATGGATAGAGCTTATTGCAGAGGGTGAAAGTTTTATAAAGTTTCTAAATCCTGGACAGAAGCCAGAGGCAGAATTCCCTATAGAAGCAGAAAAGGTTACAGCAAGGGCATACTGTAATATTCATGGGCTTTGGAAGTCCTGATCTAAAAAAGAAGTGGATGCAGGAGAAAAGGGCTTGAATATGTTAGAAAATACTGATAGATTAGGAGCTAAAAAATGAATCTTTTAGAAATTAAGGATCTTTATGTAAGCATAGGGAAAAAGGAGATCCTTAAGGGAATAAACATAACTGTTCCTTTTGGAGAGGTTCATGTCCTTTTTGGACCTAATGGATCTGGAAAGACAACACTTCTTTCAGCAATCATGGGATTTGAAGGATACAGGATAGAAAAAGGAAGAATCATCTTTGATGGAAAAGACATAACAGGACTTCCTCCTTATGAAAGGGCAAAGCTTGGAATTGGAATATCATTTCAGAAGCCTCCTGCAATAAGTGGTTTAAAACTGAGAAGGCTTGTTGAGATATGTGCAAAGGACAAAAAAAAGATAGAGGAATATGCAAAGATCCTGAATCTTTCTGAACATCTGGAAAGGGAAGTAAATGTTGGTTTTTCAGGAGGTGAAGTAAAAAGATCAGAGCTTCTTCAGCTCCTTGTCCAGGAGCCAAGGCTTGTCCTTCTTGATGAACCAGAATCAGGTGTTGATCTTGAAAATGTTGCACTTATAGGAGATGCAATAAATCTTTTGCTTGGAAGAAAGATAAAACCTGAACAGGAAAAGAGCTTAAAGGAGATAAGGAAGGAAAGGAAGAAATCTGCACTTATAATAACCCATACAGGATACATACTTGATTATGTTGAGGCAGACATAGGACATGTCCTTCTTGATGGAAGGATCATATGCAGTGGGAATCCAAGAGAGATACTTCATACAATAAAAAGACACGGATATAGTGAGTGTTACAAGTGTCTGGAGGAATAAAGAGATGGATGAGATACAGAAGATAATGGAGCAGATAAAAGAGGAGATCATAACTCACAGAGAAGAGGATCTTGAAAGACTTACAGAAGAAGAAAAAAAGATCCTTCTGAAAACAGGAATAGATCTTTCTGGAAATAAAAGATGTGGAATATTCTTTCAGCACGACCATTCTGTCATAAGATGCATGTCTTATGTGGAAGGTGTAGAGGTTATGGATATTGATGAAGCAAGAAAAAGATATGGACTTCAGGAATACTGGTGGAAGGCTATATCTCCAGAAAAAGACATATGGACAAAAAGGGCTGCAGAGCATCAGGAACATGGATATTTCATAAGATCACTTCCTGGAGCAAAGGTAACATATCCTCTTCAGGCATGTCTTTATCTTTCTCAGGACAGGATAGCACAGGATGTTCATAATATCGTTATTGCAGAAGAAGGTTCAGAACTTCACATAATAACAGGATGTGCTTCTGGTCCAAATGTAAGATCTGGTCTTCATGTTGGAATAAGTGAGTTTTATGTAAAAAAAGGTGCAAGGCTTCGCTTTACAATGATCCACAATTGGGCAGAGAAGATGGCAGTAAGACCAAGGACAGTGGTTATCGTAGAAGAAGGAGCAGTATTTGAATCAAACTATATATGCCTTCTTCCTGCAAGGGATCTTCAGATGTATCCAACCGCAATACTTAATGGAAAAGATTCTGTAGCAACATTCAATTCTGTCTTTCTTGCAAAAGAAGGATCACACATAGATGCAGGAACAAGGGTAATACTTAAGAAAGAAGGCTGCAGAGCAGAAGTCATATCAAGGTCAGTTTCTACTGGAGGAACGATTATAGCAAGAGGTCATCTTGTAGGAGAAGCTCCAAATATAAAAGCACATCTTGAATGCAGAGGACTTCTCCTTTCAGAAAAAGGAAGGATTCATGCAATCCCTGAGCTTGAAGCAAGGACATCAAATCTGGATATGTCTCATGAAGCAGCAGTAGGAAAGATAGCAAAACAGGAGATTGAATATCTTATGGCAAGAGGTCTCTCAGAAAAAGAAGCAACTTCCCTTATTGTAAAAGGATTCCTGAGTCTTGAAATAGAAGGTCTTCCAGAAGAGCTGAAAAAAGAAGTAGACAGCCTTATATCTGAGATAGATAAAGAGGCACTATAGGAGGTAAAGGATGGAGCTTCCAAGAAAGATAGGGATAGGGATAGTTATGATGATTCCTACTTTTGTCCTTTCAGGTCTTTTCTGGGATATAACTCAAAGCTGGATAGCTGTATTCTTAGTTATAGCAACAATGATTTGCGTCTATTTTTCTATAATAACAGGGAAGCTAAAAAGAATTTTTAAGGGCGGGGAATAATAATCCCCGCCTTTTTTTTACATAAGACCAAGCTTATATTTCAGTGAATTCAGTGTATTCTTCATAAGCATTGTTATTGTCATAGGACCAACACCACCTGGAACAGGTGTGATCCATCCTGCTATCTCTTTTGCCTTTTCAAAGTCAACATCTCCTCTAAGGATAGGAATCTTTCTTCCTGTCTTTTCATCAACTTTTTCTCCAACCCTGTTTACTCCAACATCTATTACACATGCACCAGGCTTAATCCATTCTGCTTTTACAAGACCTGGCATTCCTGCAGCAACAACAAGGATGTCTGCTCTTTTGCAGTGGAATGCAAGATCTCTTGTCTTTGTATGAACAACTGTTACCGTTGCATTAGCTCCTTTTGCCTTCTGCATCATCATAATAGCAAATGGCTTTCCTACTATATTTGACCTTCCAACAACAACAACTTCTGCTCCTTCTGTCTCAACTCCTGCTCTTATAAGCATCTCCTGAATTCCTGCAGGTGTGCATGGTGGGAATTTTGGCTCGCCTATAACAAGTCTTCCCATATTTATTGGATGGAATCCATCTACATCCTTGTCTGGATCAATTGCATAAATTACCTTTCTTTCATCTATGTGTTTTGGAAGAGGGAGCTGAACAAGGATTCCGTGTATTGTCTCATCTTTATTGTATTTTTCAATTATTGAAAGAAGCTCTGATTCTGGAACATTTTCTGGAAGATTTACCTGAACTTCCTTAAATCCAAGTCTTTTTGCTGTCTTTACCTTCAGTGTAACATAAGAAACTGATGCAGGATTCTGTCCAACGAGTATTGTTACGAGACCTGGAACAACACCGTGTTTTTCTTTTATCTGTTTTACTTCCTGCTCAATCTCTTTTAAAATCTCTTCTCTTATCTCTGTTCCTTTTATGAGTTTTGCTGTCATCTTCTCATCTCCTTTCTTTTTTTTTGTGTCTCTAATATCACAATTTATGATTTGTATCAAATCCTTTGTTTATTTCCTGGGAAAGGCTGTTCTTTTGTAAAATCCGGAACAAAGCTTCTGTCAGGTCTTTCAGGAATCTGGATAAATATGTTCTCAAAGCCAAGTGAAATTGCATGATTGTAAACCTCAAGAAATTCTTCTTTTTTCAAGAATCTATTTAGATCAGGATCCTTCTGTGGAACAGCAGGAAAATACTGAGACATAAGACTTATTGGAAGCTCTTTTCCAAATTCACAATAAAGAAGTGAAAGAACATCTATGGAGTTCTTTATCTTTCCAGGAAGTATAAGATGTCTTACAAGGACTCCTCTTTTTGCTATTCCATCCTCTGTCTTAAGAAATCCCTTCTGTTTTACCATCTCATATATTGCATCAAGACATACCTCTGTATAATCAGGACAAAGGGAAAGCTTTTTTGCAAGACTTCTTTCAGAATACTTGAAATCAGGAAGGTATATGTCAACAAAATCTTTTATCTTTCTCAATATCTCAACTGACTGATATCCAGATGTATTAAAGACAACAGGAATATCATACCTTTGTTTGATTTTTGATATGATAAGAACAATATGAGGGATAAAATGATCAGGTGTAACAAAGTTTATATTGTGCACCTTATATCTTTCTATCATATCCTCTATTTTCTCCACTGCATCTTTTACCTTTATCCTTTTTCCCATTCCCTTATGAGATATCTGCCAGTTCTGGCAGAAGGAACATCTCAGAGAACATCCTGTAAGAAAAACTGTTCCAGATCCGTTCTTTCCTGTAATAGGAGGTTCTTCTCCAAAATGAGGACCTACATAGGCTATTCTTAAAATAACTCCTTCTTTACAAAAACCTCTTTCTTTTATCCTGTTTACTTCACACCTTCTTGGACACAGCTTACAGGAACTGTATATTTTAAACATTTCTTTTATCTTCATTTTTCCATAAAAAGCCCTTATAAGTGGGAAATTTTCAGATTTGTAAATCTTAATTTAAACTCAACTTTGTCTTCCTTCTATTTCCAAATAATACTTTGTTGCTCCTATTGGAGCAAATGAGAAAAGGATGCAGTTTATGACAGGAATAAGGAGTAATATGCCAAAGCCTATGTGAAAAGGAAGATTTTTTAAGAGAAAGAGGAAGCGTTTTTTAAAAGGTAAAAGTCTTCTTGCAGGAACAAGATCTGTATTATCCCAGGATAAAAATATTGCAGAAAGGAAAGTTGAAAGGAGTGTTATAACAGGGCCAGCAGGAGTCAACCATCCTAATATAAGTATTCCAAATGAGAATGATATAGGAAGGAAAGTCCTTGGAATCTCTTGTTGAATGAGATAAAGTGTTTTTTTGAAAAATGGAACATTTGGCTCTTCAACCCTATTCCTTATAAGCTTTTCTGTTATCTTTGACATCTGTTCCATAATTATTACACTGAAAAGGATCTGTGAGAAGATATAGGAGACAACAGTAGATGCTCCTATGAGAAACATGATCAGGATCCATGAAAGGAAATGCCAGATCCAGACTATCCATATACTTTTTGGCTTTATCCATATAGAAGTAACAATTTTTTCATGATAGGTAAGGATAACTGATGCAAGGATTATTGTAAACGCAATAAGGATTAAAAATCTGAGTATTCCGAGAAGAAGGAGTTTTGGATTTTTTATTCCTATTTTCAGCCCTTCTATGTTATAAGCTATCCCTTTTATAAAAGCCTCAATCATGTTTCTTCTCCCTTATTTTTTTAAACAAACTATCATAGCTTTTCCTTATCATCTGATAGGCTATTTGAGCTGCTTTTTTTGATGCATTCATTCCTAAGGACTCTTTTACTTTTCTCAAGTCTTCTTTCATCCTTTTCCTGTATCCTGAATCTTCTAATATTTTTAAAGCATTTTCTACAAGATTTTCAACTGTAAAATCATTCTGGATCAGTTCTGGAACTATCTTTTTTCCTGCAATAAGATTTGGAAGACTTATGTATGGAATCTTTACAAGAGTTTTTGCAATAAGAAAAGATATATATGATCCTTTGTAAACGACTATCATAGGTGTCTGCATTATTGCTGTCTGAAGAGTTGCTGTTCCAGATGTAACAAATGCAATATCAGATACGGAAAGGATGTTGTATATTTCAGAATTTGGAACAATTTTCAGAGAGTTATCTTTTATAAAGCTTCTTACAAATTTTTCCTCTAAGGTATCTGCCAATACAAGAAATGCTTTCATCCTTCTGTATCTTCTTTTCAGTCTATTCAGTGCAGAAAGCATAATTGGAAGAGTGTTCTTTATTTCATGCGTTCTGCTTCCAGGAAGGACCGTTACTGTTGGAAAACTATCAAAAAGATCAAGTCTTCTTCTTAATTCATCTTTATCTATCCTTTCTGGAATCTCATCTAGGATAGGATGCCCAACATATGAGACATCTATACCATTTTTTCTATAAAACTCTTCTTCAAATGGAAGAATCACAACCATTCTATCAACCCTTTCCCTTATCTTCCTTATCCTTCCTTTTCTCCATGCCCAGACCTGTGGACTTATGTAATACATAACAGGAACAGCTATCTTTTTTGCATATCCTGCTATGTGAAGGTTAAATTCAGGATAATCAATGAGGATCAGAAGAGAAGGTCTTTTTTCTCTAAGGATCCTTTTTACAGCTGCTGCTGCCTTAAGAATAGCTCTAAGCTTTGAAATAATTTCAGTAAACCCAACAACTGCAATATCAGCTGAAGAGCATATAAGATTTACTCCTTCTTTTTTCATCCTCTCTCCACCAATTCCAAAAAAACTTATATCAGGATCAAGCTTTTTTATCTCCTTTATCAGATTTGCTCCATGAAGATCTCCTGATGCCTCCCCTGCAATTATAAAAACTGACTTAGACATTTCTCATTAAGCTTTTTTGAGTTCTGACTTATCTCTTCAATTATATGAAGAGCAACTTCAAGTGCCTTTCTTCCTTCCTTTCCACTTACAACAGGAGGTCTTTTTCCTCTTACAGCATCTATAAAAGCACTTATTTCATCAGCAAGTGGATCGCTGTCAGGAAATTCTATCCTTTCTGAAGTAAGCTTTGGAAAACCATACTTGTCTTTTCTTGTCCTGTCATGGCTTATAATGGTTAGTTTTCTTTTTCCACAATCTGCAGAGATATATGAATCTGGCTGAAATACACGGATCTTTCTGAGCATCTTTCCAGAGACCCTGCTTGCTGTAAGATTTGCAGCTGTTCCATCCTTAAAAATGATCCTTGCATTTGCAATGTCAATCTTGTCTGTTATTACCTTCATCCCTACTGCATGTATGTCTTCTACTTCAGCAGATACAGTATCAAGGACTATGTCAATGTCATGTATCATAAGATCAAGGACAACATCTGTATCTGTTCCTCTTATAGTAAAAAGATTCATCCTGTGTGTTTCCAGAAATATTGGGTCTTTTACAAGTGATTTCATCTTTACCACTGCAGGATTAAATCTTTCTACAAGTCCTACCTGAAGTATTACACCCATCTTTTCTGCTTTTTCAAGAAGGAGATCAGCATCTTTTAGATTATAAGTTATTGGCTTTTCTATAAGTATGTGAATTCCTTTTGAAAGAAAATCCATTGCAACTTCAAAATGAACCTCTGTAGGAACAGCAATACTTACTGCATCAACCATATCTATTATGTCATGATAATCAAGAAATCCTCTTACCTTATACTTCTTTGTTATCTCTTTCAGTCTTTCAGGATTTATATCACACACTCCAATAAGCTCTACATGAGGCATGGAAAGATATTTTTCAAGATGATATCTTCCAAGATGCCCTACACCTATTACAGCAACTTTCAGTTTTTCCATGACTCTATCTCCTTTATAGAGACCACAGATATCCTGTTTTGATTTGCAAATGAAATCATCTCTTCCCTGTCAAAGATTATCGTCTTTCCTGCCTCTATTGCAAGACAGCTTGCACGGACCTTTGCCATATTCTTCAGTGTAGAAAGACCTACAGCAGGAAGATCAAATCTCAAGTCCTGCATAGGTTTGCTTACTTTTACGACTACAGCCTTTTCTTTTGCAAGCCTTCCTCCTCTAAGGATTGTCTCATCTGTTCCTTCTATTGTCTCTACAGCAACAACAGTCTTTTTCCTTACAACAACACACTGACCTATATCCAGCTCCCCTATCTTTTTTGCTATTCTCCAGCCAAATCTTATGTCTTCCTCCTCTTCCCGTGAAGGCTTTCTCTTTGTAAGACATCCTTCTGGAGCAAGAATTTCTGGAAGAAATTCAGTAGCACTTATAACCTCTATTCCTTCCCTAAGCAGTTCATTTGCTACGGTTTTCAGTATTCCATCATCATGAAAAAAAGAAATCTTTGCAAGAACAGAGATCCCTTTAAGATCAAACTTTATGTTACCAAACATCCTTCTTTTCTTTATAGTCCCTGCCATCATGACCTTATCTATCCCTTCTTTCTTAAAAGCCCTTATAAGCCCTCCAAACTGACCAAGACTTAGCCAGCAGATTCCATCAACTTCTTTTTCAAGCTCCTTATCAGCCTCACCCTCATATGCAACAGCAAATACTTTTAGACCTCTTTTTTTTGCAGCTCTTGCAATAAGTATTGGAAATTTTCCTCCACCTGCAATAATCCCTATCTTTTCCATTATCTTGTTATCCCTCTTTTTGAAGACTTAAGGAAATCTATAAGCAGCTGTATTTCTGGAATAGAAGGAAGCTCCTTCTTTACCTGCTCTATACCTTTACTGAGATTCTTATTCTCTCTCCATATGATCCTGTAAGCCTTCTTTAAAATCCCTATGACCTCTTCAGAAAATCCCCTTCTTCTTAGTCCAACAGAATTCACACCAAAAAGCTTTGCCCTTGGACCTGTTTCATCAACAGATGCAAGCATAAATGGAGGGATATCTCTGTCTACTCCACACTTTGCACCAACAAATGCATATGCACCAATTCTTACAAACTGATGGACTGCAACAAATGCAGAAACTGTTGCAAAATCATCTACCCTTACATGTCCTCCAAGTGTTGCAGCATTTGCAAGTATTACCTCATTTCCGATCCTGCAATCATGAGCAATATGAGAATATGCCATAAGATAGTTTCTGTTTCCTATGATGGTTTTTCCTTCTTCTTTTGTTGTTGCCCTGTTTATCGTTACAAATTCCCTTATTATGTTTTCATCTCCTATGATAAGCTCTGTCCTTTCTCCTTTGTAAGTAATATCCTGTGGAGGAGTTCCAATTGATGCAAAAGGATATATAATGTTTCTTTTTCCAATCCTTGTAGGACCTTCTATTATTACATGATGCCCTATAAGTGTTCCTTCTCCAATAAAGACATCATCTCCTATAACAGAATACGCTCCTATCTTGACATCTTTTTCAATATGTGCCTTTGGACTTACTATAGCAGTTGGATCTATCTTCATTTTAGTGTTGCTGCAAATACTGCTTCAGCAACAAGATTTCCTTCAACAAATACCTTTCCCTGAAGCCTCCATACCCTTGATCCAGTCCTTAAGGCTTCTACCTCAATCCTCATCTGATCTCCTGGAATAACTGGTCTTCTGAATTTTGCCTTATCTATTGACATAAAAAAAACAGGTCCTTTTTCTTCTTCCTTCCCTTCTGAAAGTGTAAGCTTTGCAAGTATTCCTCCTGCCTGAGCCATTGCCTCTACTATAAGGACTCCTGGCATGATTGGCTCTTCTGGAAAATGTCCCTGAAAGAATGGCTCATCTATTGTCACATTCTTTATTGCTACTATCTTTTTTCCTGGTTCAAATTCTATGACCCTGTCAATAAGAAGAAAAGGATATCTGTGAGGAAGAAGCTTTATTATGTCTTTGTAATAGAGTGGTGGTTTCATGTTTCCTCCTTTTTCAGTCTTTCTTCTATCTTTTTTATCCTTTTTTCAAGCTGCAAGATCCTTTCTCTCATCTCTGGAAGCTTTGGAATGAGAACAGAGCTTTTAAGAAAGAGGTTGTGTGGCATAGCAGGTGTTCCTGAAAATACCTTTCCGTCAGGAATAGATTTTGCAACACCAGACTGTGGCCCAATCATAACCCTGTTTCCTATCCTTATATGATCAACGATTCCAACCTGACCTCCAATTATTACCTCATCTCCTATCTGAACACTTCCAGATATCCCTGCCTGTGCAACAATTATTGTATTCTTTCCAACAGTTACATTATGTGCAATGTGAACCATATTGTCCGTCTTTACACCACTTTTTATCCATGTCTTTCCATATGTAGCCCTGTCAATACAGCAGTTTGCACCAATTTCTACATCATCATCAATCTGGACATATCCCATCTGTGGAACTTTCAGATTCCTTGATCCATCCTTTACAAAACCAAATCCATCACTTCCTATAACAGTTCCAGAATGTATTATGCAGTTCTTTCCTATAATTGTCCTTTCAAGTATCGTTACATTTGGATATATTACTGTTCCTTCTCCAATAACAACATTGTCTCCTATGAATGTTCCTGGAAATATGTTTACTCTGTCTTCAATAACAACATTGTCTCCTATGTAAACAAATGGATATATAGAAACCTCCTTTCCAATCCTTACATTCTTTCCAATGAACGCCTTATCACTTATCCCAGGATATCTTCTTGGAGGAGAATAAAAAAGATTTGCAACTTTGACAAAGCTGACAACAGGATCTTTAACAATTATCTGTGAACCATCAAAAAGCTCAGTTTCTTCCTTTACTATAATAGCAGATGCCTCTGTTTTTTTAAGAAAATCCCTGTATCTTTTGTCTGCAAAAAATGAAATTTCTCCTTTTTTTGCAAGCTCAAGTGAATTTACACCGGTTATAATAATCTCAGGATCACCTTTTATTTTTCCACCAACAAGTCTTGCAATATCTTTTAGCTTTATCTCCATTATTTCATGCTGTCAAATCTTTCTATAACTTTTTTCGTTATATCAACAGCTGGTCTGTTATAAATCACACCACCTTTTGACTTCTCCAGGACAATAGTATACCCTTCTTTTTTGGCAATCTCAGAAATTACCTTTTCCAGATCTTTTAAAAGTTTCTGAATTCCCTTTGTCTCTTCCTCTTTCAGCTCATCCTGTGCATCTTCTAACATGAATCTATATTCTATCTGCTTTCTTTCAAAAAGCTTCCTCTTTTTTCTCAATGCCTCAGGACTTAAAAGCATAGCCTGTTTTTTTAATTCCTCCTGCAATTTTTTTAACTCCTCCTCTTTTTTCTCCAATTTTTTCTGAAGAACATCTCTTTTGTCTTCCAATCTCCTGTATAACCTTTTTCCTCTAAGAGACTCTCTTATACACCTGTTTATGTCAACTACTGCTATCTTTACTTTTTCAGCTGAAAGAGAAATTGAAGGAAAAAGAAGAAAAATTCCTATGATAAATCCAATAATTCTCAGGTGCATGTCCTCCTCCTGAAGTTGAGTTTAAAAACTATATACTTTAGTTAAAGATTGTTGTAAATAGATAATTTAGGAGGAAAAGATGAGGATGCTAAAAGAGCATGCAGAGCAGATATTTAAAGAAGGAATAAAAGCTGTTGATCCTTATGAGGCAGTAAAAAGGACTGTTGAAAGCAGGATAGAAAATCTTGGGGATATTTATGTAATAGGAGCAGGTAAAGCAACAGCACCTATGGCAAAAGCAATTGAGGATATGTTTGGAGAAAGGATAAAAAAAGGGGTAATAGTTGTAAAATATGGTTTTAAAGAAAGGCTAAGATATATAGAGGTCATAGAAGCAGGACATCCTGTTCCAGATGAAAATGGACTGAAAGGGACAAAAAAGATAATTGAACTTTTAAGATCCTTAAAAAAAGATGATCTTCTTTTTTCACTTATATCCGGAGGAGGATCTTCCCTTCTTCCTCTTCCAGCAGATGGGATAACTCTTGAAGAAAAAAGGATTCTTACAGAAGCTCTTTTAAAGTGTGGAGCATCAATAGATGAGATAAATACAGTAAGAAAACATATTTCTCTTTCAAAAGGAGGAAGGCTTGCAAAGGCTTCATATCCTGCAAAAGTAATAAACCTTATGCTTTCTGATGTTGTAGGAGACAGGATTGACATGATAGCGTCAGGTCCATTTGTCCCTGATCCTACAAGCTTTTCTGATGCACTTGAAGTCCTTAGAAAATATGATCTTTTGGATAAGGTTCCAAAAACTATTATAGAATACATAAAAGCAGGGATAGAAGGAAAGGTTCCTGAAACACCAAAGCCTGGTGATCCTGTCTTTCAGAATGTAGAAAATATAATTGTTGGAAGCAATCTTATTGCTCTTAAGGCATGTGAAAAGAAGGCAAAAGAACTTGGATACAATACAATGATCCTTTCATCCATGATAGAAGGTGAAACAAGGGATATAGCAAAGATGCACTGTGCAATAGCAAAACAGATCCTGAAAACAGGAGATCCTATTCCTCCTCCTTGCTGTATAATTTCTGGAGGAGAGACGACTGTAACAGTAAGAGGAAAAGGAAAAGGAGGAAGGAATCTGGAATTCTGTCTTGCCTGTGCAATAGAGATAGATGGACTGAAAAGGGACATGGTAATACTTAGTGCAGGGACAGATGGAAATGATGGAGATACAGATGCAGCAGGAGCTATTGTTGATCCTTATACAGTAAAGAGAGGAAGAGAAAAAGGGATGAGTGCAATAGATTATCTGAGGAATAATGATTCATATAATTTTCTTAAAGAGACAGGTGATCTACTTATTACAGGACCAACAAGGACAAATGTCATGGACATTCATATAATTCTTATCAGATAGCCTCTTCAGCAATCCTTCTAAGATATTCTCCATAGCTGCTTTTGTTTAGATCAGCTGAAAGCTTTAGAAGCTGTTTTTTGTCTATGTATCCCATGCGATATGCAACTTCCTCTATACATCCAATCTTCATTCCCTGTCTTTTTTCTATTGTCTCTACAAATAGAGATGCCTCAAGAAGGCTTTCATGTGTTCCTGTATCAAGCCATGCAAATCCTCTTCCCAAGATCTCCACATACAGCTTTCCCTTTTTCAGATAAGCAAGATTCACATCTGTTATTTCAAGTTCTCCTCTTTTTGAAGGCTTAAGTCTTGAAGCAATGTCTATTACTTCGTTGTCATAAAAATAAAGACCTGTAACAGCAAAGTTTGATTTTGGTTTTTTTGGCTTTTCTTCAATACTTATGACCTTTCCATCTTTATCAAATTCAACCACCCCATATCTTTCCGGATCTTTTACAGGATAAGCAAATACAGTTCCTCCTTCTTTTCTTTCTATGGCTTTTCTGAGAAGCTCCCTAAATCCTCTTCCATAAAATATGTTATCACCAAGAATAAGACATACATTATCTTTTCCTATGAATTCTCTTCCAATAAGGAATGCCTGTGCAATACCTTCTGGACGAGGCTGTTCTGCATAACTGAATCTTACTCCTATCCTCTTTCCATCTCCAAGAAGTGAGCGAAATCTTGGAAGTGCTTCTGGTGTAGAAATTATAAGTATATCCCTTATTCCAGCAAGCATAAGGACAGATATAGGATAATAAATCATTGGCTTGTCATATACTGGAAGAAGCTGTTTGTTTACTACGAGTGTTGCTGGATAAAGTCTTGTTCCAAGACCTCCAGCAAGGACAATACCCTTCCATCCCATCCCTATATCTCCAATCCATAATGTCTCTTCATCCAATCCTTATATTCTCCTGTCTTTACACTTCTTACCCAATCAGGATTTTTCAGATACCACTCAACTGTCTTTCTGAGTCCTGTTTCAAGTGTCTCTTTTGGTTTCCATCCAAGTTCTTTTTCTATCTTTGAGCAGTCTATTGCATAGCGTCTGTCATGACCTGGTCTGTCTTTTACAAATCTGATAAGTGATTCATGAGGTGCTTTTTCAGGACAGATCTCATCAATTATCCTGCATATTGTTTTTACAATTTCCAGATTTGTCTTTTCACACCTTCCTCCAATATTGTAAACCTCTCCAGGAATCCCTTTTTCTGCAACAAGAAGAAGTGCTTCACAGTGATCTTCTACATATATCCAATCTCTTATGTTCATTCCATCACCATATATAGGCAAAGGCTTTCCTTCAATAGCATTAAGTATCATAAGAGGAATAAGCTTTTCTGGAAATTGTCTTGGTCCATAATTGTTTGAACAGTTTGTTATTATTGAAGGAAATCCATATGTCCTGTTATATGCCCTTACGAGATGATCTGCTGCTGCCTTTGATGCAGAATATGGACTGTTTGGTGCATAACGTGAATTTTCTGTAAAGGGAGGATCATCTGGATCAAGTGATCCATATACCTCATCAGTTGATACATGAAGAAAACGAAACCTTTCCTTTTTTTTATCTTCAAGATGAAGCCAGTATCTGTAACATTCATCAAGGAGATGAAATGTTCCAAGTATGTTTGTCTTTATAAACTTTTCAGGATCCTCTATTGAACGATCTACATGGGATTCAGCTGCAAGGTTTATTACACATTCTGGATTATATTTCTTTAGGATTTCTCTTACGAGTTTCCTGTCTCCTATGTCTCCTTTTATAAATATATGCTCAGGATCGTCTTTTATAGGATCAAGATTCCTTAGATTTCCAGCATATGTAAGAAGATCAAGATTTATTACACGGATACCTTTCCTTCTTGCAAGAATTACGAGATTACTTCCTATGAATCCAGCTCCACCTGTAATAAGATATGTTTTCATGTCCAAAAAAAATGGGCGGTGTGGGATTCGAACCCACGACTTCCACCTTGTGAGGATGGCACTCTTCCACTGAGTTAACCGCCCTTTTTTTGTTTATTTAAGAAATTTTCACCCTTTTGTAAACAGTTGACTTGCACTTGCTAAATGGATTAAAGAAAAGATTGATGAACCAAATGAACCTTTTGGATATAACAATAATCTGTTTTCTCGTTATATCTGTTATAAGAGGGGCAGTTAAAGGATTTTTAAGGGAGTTTATTTCTCTGATAAATGTAATCATAAGCATATGTTTTGCAAATTATTATCAGCCTCAGGCCACAAGATATCTTTCTTTTTTTCTTCCAAGAATAAAATCTCTTCCTCTTTTTAGCTTCTTCCTTCTGTTTTTTTTCAGTCTGACTGTATGTTCCATAATAGCCTGGGCTATAAGGAGTTTGTTTACAGAAGGAGGACCTTCAGGAAAGATAAGCAGAATTCTTGGATCTTTTGTTGGTCTTGTAAAGTCATTGATCATTGTTTATCTTGTAATAATCCTTACTTTTTCTTTTTTTTCAAAGACTCCAATTATTGCAGAATCAAAGCTTGTTCCTATAATCGTAAAGACATATCAAAAGATTATTATTCCTGTGTCTCCATCATTTAAAAGATTCAAAAAAAGGATTTTTTCAGATATGGAAAGGCTGAAAAAAGAGATTTTAAGATAGGAGAAAAGCTATGGAAAAGATCTGTAATGAACTTCTTGCTCTTGTTCACATAATGGAGAGACTAAGAGGGAAAGATGGTTGTCCATGGGATAAAAAACAGACACCAGATACTGTAAAAGAATATCTTCTTGAAGAAGCATATGAGGTTGTTGATGCTGTAGAAAAAAAGGATTCTAAGGCACTATGTGAAGAGCTTGGTGATCTGTTTTTTCAGATAATATTTCTATCTCATCTTGCAAAAGAAAAAGGAGAATTCAGTCTTCTTGATGTCTTCAGGCTTATAAAAGAAAAGATGATAAGAAGGCATCCTCATGTATTTGGAGATGTGAAAGTAAAAGATGCTGAAGAAGTTCTAAAAAACTGGGCAAGGATAAAGGAAAAGGAAAAGAAGGGTTCAGAAAAGCATCCTCTGGAAGATATTCCACTCTGTCTGCCAGCTCTTCTTAGAGCACAAAAACTGAGTGAGAAAGCAGCAAGATTCGGTTTTGACTGGAAAGATAAGAAAGGAATATGGGAAAAAGTAAAGGAGGAGTTCAGAGAGCTTGAAGAAGCAATAGAATCTGAGGATAAAGAAAGGGTAAAGGAGGAGATAGGAGATCTTCTATTCAGCATTGTAAACCTTTCAAGACATTGGAAACTTAATGCTGAGCAGATCCTCAGGGAGGCAAACAGAAAATTTGTTGAGAGATTTAAAAAGATGGAAGAAGAACTTAAAAAAAGAGGTCTTTCTCTTGAATCTGCCACACTGGAACAGATGGATTCTGTTTGGGAAAAGATAAAAAAAGATGTTTAGAGCATTTTGGCTGAATCTTTTTATAGCTTTTCATACGATCTTTTTCTGTATATGGGGATTTATCCTTTCTCTTTTTGACAGAGATGGAAGACTTGTGAGACTCTTTGCAGCAATTCCATGGGCAAAGATCATACTTTCAGTTGCAGGAATAAAAGGGAAAACAGTAGGAAAAGAGAACATTGATCCAAAAAAGAACTATATATTTATGTGTAATCATCAGAGCTTTGTGGACATATTTGTCCTTCTTGCAAATCTTCCAGCTGACTTCAGGTTCATAATGAAAAAAGAGCTTATGAAGATCCCTATACTTGGTCCTGCAATGAAAAGGGCAGGATATATGGATATAGAAAGAGAGAATCCAAAAAATTCTTTAAGACAGCTGAATCTGGCATTAGAAAAGATAAAAAATGGTTCATCTGTCCTTATATTTCCAGAAGGGACAAGAAGTCCTGATGGAAGACTCCTTCCATTCAAAAAAGGTGGATTTTATCTTGCACTGAAATCAGGCTGTGACATTGTTCCCCTTTATATAAAAGGAACGCACGAGATTGCACCAAAAGGATCATGGACCATGAAAAAAGGAAATTATGTCCTTTTTATAGGAAAGCCTGTATCCGTAAAAGGATACAGAAAGAGGGATGTGGAAAGGCTTATGGAAAAAGTAAGAAGTGAGATGATCAGTATGTCAGCTTAATTCTCCCCTTCCTTTTATAAGAGGTTTTTCTGTCTTCCATGGTCTTTCAGATATGATGTATGCAGCAATAAATGTAAGAATAAGCCAGTCTCTTCCTATAAGGATAAGAGCTGCCCAGGAATATCCACCATATGGATGAAGTATCTCATTATAGATGTTTCCTATGAGGATTGTTCCAAGGACAAATGGAACAAAGTATCTTATAAGACCATTCCACCATATCCCAACTTTTACAGAAGATACCCTGTTTATGTGTCTTCTCAGGATCTCTATGTTAAAAAGCCATCCAACAAGTATGCATTCAAGTATTCCTACAGCAACAAGCCCATAGTTTGTGATAAAGTGATCAAGTATGCTTATCCAGTGAAGACCTGCCTGAGATGTAAATATTATTGAAAGAAGAAATCCCAGGACACAGAGTATCGTAACGACCTTTCTTCTTTCTGCTCCAAATTTGTCCATCATTGCTGCTGTGAATGCTTCTATTATTGATATTGAGGAAGAGATTCCAGCAACACAAAGACAAAGGAAAAATATTGCTCCAAAAAGCCTTCCAAATGGTATAAGACTAAGTGCTTTTGGATATACGACAAATGCAAGACCGATGCTGTGAGTAATTACTTCTGATATAGAAACATTTTGTGACTTTGCCATAAATCCAAGAACAGCAAATACTGCAAATCCAGCAAATACTGCATATCCGCTGTCCATAAGTGCAGTAATGATGGAGTATTTTGTTATGTTTGCTTTTGCAGGGAGATAGCTTGCATATGTTATCATTATCCCAAATCCTATACTCAGGCTAAAAAATACCTGACTGAACGCATCTATCCATACTGCTGGCTCAAGAAGTTTTTTGAAGTCTGGCTTAAGATATGCCTTTATTCCTAAAAGGGCTCCATCAAGCTTAAGTGACCAGAATACAAGGATTGCTGTAAGAAGAAAAAGGACTGGCATAAATATCTTGTTTGCAAGTTCAACACCCCTTTGAACACCTCTATATATAATCAGCCAGTTTAAAAACCAGACAATTATAAGACCAAGAAGGATAGGAGTTCTTATCTGTCCTATGTGTGAAGGGCTGCTGCTTAGTGCAAGAAATTTCTTAAAGAAGAATGTATCAGGATCCTTTCCCCATCCAAGACTGAATGAAAGACAAAAATAATCAAAGCACCATGCAATGATTACTGTATAATAAAGAGATATCCCAAACATTACAAACATTACAGCCCACCATCCTATCCACTCCCACTTTGGTCTGATTTTATGATATGCAAGGGGAGCAGAGCCTATCCTTTCATGACCTATTCCATATTCCAGAATAAGAAGAGGAATTCCAACTGTAAAAAGAGCAAATACATAAGGGATAAGAAAGGCTCCTCCACCATGGCTGTATGCCATATAGCTAAATCTCCATATGTTTCCAAGTCCAATAGCAGAACCAACAGATGCAAGAACAAAACCTAATCTGCTCTTCCACTGTTCTCTTTTAATGTCCCCTCTCCTTTTTTAATTTTTTGATCCTAATTAATCAAATATCTCTTACAGGTCAAGTAGTAGAACTGATTTTTCTTGACATATAGAAGAGCTATAAAAAATAATAAAAAGGGGATTTTTCATGGAAAAGATAGGATTTATTGGAACAGGAAATATGGGAGAGGCTCTTATAAGAGGTATCTTAGAAAATGGTGTGTATAAAAAGGATCAGATCATTGTCTTTGATAAAATAAAGGAGAAGTTAAGTTCTGTAAGCAAGAGATTTGGTCTTAAGGAAGCAAATTCCAATGCAGATCTTGTAAAAAATTCAGAAGTCATACTCATCTGTGTAAAGCCTCAAGACATGTATGATCTGTTAGATGAGATAAAAGGATGTCTTAAAGAGAGTCAGCTTCTTGTTTCAATAGCTGCAGGAATTCCTACAGATGCAATAATAAATAAAATAGGAAAACAGATTCCAACAGTCAGAGTTATGCCAAATACTCCAGCACTTGTTCAAAAAGGGATAAGTGGGATATCGTATGGAAGAAATATAAAGGAGATGCATAAGAAGATTGTAAGAAAGATATTTGGAGCAGTAGGGGAGATTATAGAAGTAGAAGAGGAGCTTATAGATGCAATTACAGCAGTTTCAGGAAGTGGACCAGGATATGTATTCAGGATAATGGAATACATGGTGGAGGCTGCAATGAGGATAGGGATTGGGGAAGAAGATGCAAAAAAGCTCGTCATTCAAACATTTCTTGGTTCAGCATATCTTGCCAAGGAGTCAGGAAGGTCTATTTCTGAATTGAGGAAGATGGTAACATCTCCAAAAGGAACGACAGAAGCAGGTCTTTCTGTATTTGAAAAAGAAGGGCTAAGGGATATAATATCTCATGCTATAGAAGAAGCATATAAAAGAGCAAAGCAGATAAAAAAACAAGCAGGAGAAAGGTTATGATAGAGGATAAGATAAAGGTTCTGGTAGTGGAAGAAAAAGACGAAGACAGGAATCTATATATAAGACTTCTTTCTACATTGGAAGATCTTGAAATAGAAGGTGTAAGAAGTGGAAAAGATGCTCTGGAAAAGATCCAAGAATCTCCTCCAGACATCATTGTCTCAGACATAAATGCACCTGATATAAATGGAATTGAGCTGTGCAAAAAGCTGAAAAATAGTTCAGATCCAGCTCTTTCTGAGATATATGTGATAATTGTAAGTGACAGAAAAGGAAAGGATGAGAAGATAAGGTGTATGAGTGAAGGGGCAGATGATTATCTTACAAAGCCTGTTGATCCTGATGAACTCATAGCAAGGGTAAAGGTAGCTGCAAGGATATGTTCTCACATGAAAAGGACAGAACTTGAATACAGAAGGATGTTCAGTGAAATTGATGTCCTTCTTATCCAGGAAGGAGGATGTGCTCCTGGATACAATCCTGTTACTGCTTTTATTACATACCATCTTGAAAACATGGGAAGAAAGGTATATGCAACGCGTGAAGGATTCAGGTCACTTGTAAGTGGAAAGGATGAAGATTTTGTAAGGCTTGTATATGATCCAGAACTTTACAAAAAACTTGATCATATACCAGGAGTAATACATGCAGCACCACTTTCAGAAGCAAGAGGTGCACTTCTCAGAGGAGAAAGATTTCCTGACTTTAAAAAGAAAGAGCTTCAGAAAAAGGCTGCAGAGACGATAAAGAAGAGGAAAGTAAAGGCAATTATTGCAATTGGTGGAAATGGGACATTTAAAGGAATAAAAGCACTTTGTGATCTCATTCCTACATCAATACAGGTATTTTTTATTCCAGTTACTATTGACAGTGACATTGCTGGAACAGAATGCATTGGAGAAAATACAGGAATTGAGATGGGAGCAGAAAAGATAAGAAGGTATCTTGCAGATGCAAGGACACATAAAAGGGTATATATCATAGAGATGATGGGAGCAGACAGTGGTTTTCATGCACTTCACAGCTGTCTTGGTGCAAGAGCACATCTTGCAGTCCTTCCAAACAGCAAAATTGATCATAAAAAAGTGGTAGAGGCAATAAACAGAAAAGAGGATGGTTGTGTTATTGTTGTTGCAGAAGGATATAAGAGAGAAGAAAGAAGGAAAAAAGGAATAAATATGAATGCAGCAGAATACTTCTATAAGGAGCTTCTTGAAAAAGGAGGAGAGATAAAAAAGAGGGTAATATGTGAGCCATTTTCAAGGGATATAAGAGGAGCTGCACCAAACAACCAGGACATAACACTTGCTCAGAGGATGGCATACAATGTTGCAAGATACTTGAAGGCAGGAGCATCAAGACTTATGCCTGCTGTGTCTTCTGGAAGGGAATATGCTATTCCTTTCAGTGAAATAAGAACAGATAACATGGTAGAAAAGGACCTTCTTGTCCTTGCTGACAGGCTTACAGGAAGCTATGTGGAGAAAGAAGATGAAGAATAAAGAATTTCCAGAGGACATAAAGGATTATCTTGTCCCAAGTCCTTCTGGAAGGATGTTTTATAGGTGTCTTTCTTGTAAGAATCAGTTCAGTATTGAAAATCTTTTATATGTATGTCCAGAATGTGGAGGAGTTCTTCTTCTTTATCTTGAAAATCCCCTTTTAGAGAAGATTGATGGAAAAAGGTGGAGGAAGATCTTTGACTATAGAAAGATCCTTAATCTTTTACCTCTAAGTGGGATCTTTCTTTTTTATGAATTTATTGCTCCTGTAATTCCTCTCAGTCATATAATCTATCTTGGTGAGGGACATACACCTATAGTCAATGCAAGCAAAAGACTTAAAGATATCGTTGGATTAGAATTTTTCTTTAAGTATGAAGGGCTAAATCCAAGTGCTTCTTTTAAAGACAGGGGAATGGCTTGTGCTTTAAGTTATATAAATTATCTTTCAAAGGAAAAAGGAAAAAAGATTATAGCAATATGTGCATCTACAGGAGATACATCAGCTTCTGCAGCTCTTTATAGCTCATATCTTTCAGAAGACATAAGATCTGCAGTCATACTTCCAGAAGGAAAAGTTACACCTGAACAGCTCTCTCAGCCTCTTGGACATGGAGCAAAGGTCCTTGAGGTTCCTGGTGTATTTGATGACTGTATGAAGATTGTTGAATACCTTTCAGAAAGATATGATGTGGCATTGCTAAATTCCAAAAATAGCTGGAGGATCTTAGGACAAGAATCTTTTTCTTATGAAATAGCTCAGCAGTTCTCATATGACATGAAAGGAAAGGCTGTTGTTGTCCCAATAGGAAATGCAGGAAATATAACAGCTATAATGAATGGTTTTTTGAAGTTTTATAAGGCAGGAATAATAGATGAACTTCCAAAGATAATCGGTGTTCAGTCAGATCACGCTGATCCAGTGTTTAGGTATTATATGCAGAAGGAAGGAAAGAGAAGATTTCAGCCTGTAAAAGTAAGACCAAGTGTTGCACAGGCAGCAATGATAGGAAATCCTGTCTCAATGCCAAGAGTAATAGAGCTTGTAAAGGAGTATGATGAGATATGTGGAGAAAAGAGGTTCTTTGTCGTTCAGGTAAAAGAACAGGAGATAATGGACTGTATGATAATAGCAAACAGGAATGGAAATATTGTCTGCACTCAAGGTGGAGAATCACTTGCCGGACTTATAAGAGCAAAGGAGAAAGGATACATAGGTAAGTCAGAAATAGCAATCCTTAATTCCACTGCTCATATGCTTAAATTTGTATCATTTCAGAGGATGTATTTTGAAGACAGATTCCCTGATGAATATGAAGTAAGACCAAAAGAAGAGCTGAAGAACTTCCCAATAAAGATAAGACCAAAAAGGGATAAAGAAAAAGACTATGAGGGATTTATAAAAGAATGTGCAGAAAAGATAGCAGAAATCCTTTCTCTTAGCTGATAAGCTCTATCTTTCCTCCACCAGGAGGAAGCATTGGATCTGGCTCAACCGTTATGTTTATTCCATATTTTGATTCAAGTCTTAAAAGCTCCTCCTTTTTTCTGTTAAGTATATATGTTGCAACATCCATTGGAAGCTTTCCTTTTATCTGTTTTAGTCCTCTTTTATGAACAAGAATCTTTATCTTCCTCAAAAAAGATACGGCAGAAGATTCAACAGTCTGAACAAGACCTCTTCCACCACAGTATTCACATATCCTGTATGACTTCATCTCAACAGGCTGTCTTATCCTCTGTCTTGAAAGCTCAAGGAGTCCAAGTTTTGATATGTTGAGAACAACACTTTTTGCCCTATCCCTTTTCATTGCCTCTTTCAGGCTTTTTTCCACCTGCCTTATGTGCCTTTCATCCTTCATGTCTATAAAGTCTATGACAACAGGACCTCCAATGTCTCTGAGTCTTAACTGTCTTGCTATCTCTTCTGCTGCTTCCATGTTTATCCTGAATGCCATTGTTTCAGGATCTTTTCCTTTTGCTGAACCAGAATTTACATCTATTGCAATAAGTGCTTCTGTCTGCTGTATTACGATATATCCACCTGATCTGAGAGGGACCCTGTTACTGTATATGTTCTCTATCTGTTCTTCTATTCCAAAGTATGCAAATATTGGAACATCTTCTGCTTTAAAAAACTTTACCCTGTTCTGATATCTTGGAGAAATTATCTTCATGTAATTCTTTACTTCATGATATATCTCTGGATCATCTATCCATATCTCAGCTATCTCACCAGTAAAGTAATCCCTTATAACTCTAAGGCATATGTCCTGTTCTCTGTGAATCAAGGAAGGGACAGGAGCCCTTTTTGCCTCTCTCTTTATCCTCTTCCATATTCTTAAAAGCCTTGAAAGATCTCTTGCAATCTCCTTTTTGCTCTGTCCAAAAGCAGCACTTCTTATAATATATCCCATACCTTCTGGAACTTTCAGCTCTTCCATTATCCTCATAAGCCTTCTTCTTTCTTCCTCATCTTCTATCTTCCTTGATATTCCCTTTGATCCGCTTGGCATAAGGACAAGATACCTTCCTGCAATGGAAAGATATGTAGTAAGCTGAGGTCCTTTCTGTCCTGGCATCTCCTTTGTAACCTGAACAAGGAGGATCTGCCCTTTTTTTATGACCTTTTCTATAGGAGGATATCTTCCAGGAGGATGTGGTTCTAAGTAATAGCTTGGATGGATCTCATCTATTGGAAGAAAACCGTTTTTTTCTGCACCAAAATTTACAAAACATGCCTGAAGAGATGGCTCTACATTTTCAACAATTCCAATGTATATGTTTCCTACCCTATCTTCTGAAGTAGATGTTTCTATGTAAAATTCATCAAGCCTTCCATTCCTTATTATTGCAATCCTTATCTCTTCCTTTTCTATAGCATTTATGAGCATCAATGTCGGGATCTTTTCTTGAAATGCTGCCATGCCTGATACATAAATGTCCTTACAGCAGATTCCCTTCCTGGCTGGACAGATGCGTCATAAGGTGCGTCAAGATATGGAATCCTGAGTTTTGAGACGATTGGTCTTATAACAGCAGATGTAATAGTGCTTGGCATACATGTAAAAGGATATACATTTACAACTCCATCAAATCCTTCTTTTATGTAATTTATAACTGAAGGAATACTCAGACATGCCTCTGTTCCTGTATCAAATGAAAAGATCTTTTCTTTTTTAAGTATTTCTTCAAGATGCCCAATCTTGTGATCTTCTTTTATGTCAATGATTGATCTTGCTCTTTTGTAAATCTTATCCTGCATCCATTCCTGATAAAAAAGCTCTGATCTGTAATGCATTATCTCTTTTATGTATTCCTTCAGCTTTTTTATTCTCCAAAGTTTCAGACTCATCCTGAATCCTATCTTTGCATCTCTAAGGCGGTCATATGTAGTATAGTTTATCCATTCAGATACTGATGCATTTACTGCTTCTCCACCATACTTTTCTATAAGCTTTATTATATGCTGATTTGCATAGACATGACACCTTACATATATCTCTCCAACAATTCCTATCTTTGGCTTTTCTGGAACAGATGGATCTATTATCTCCCTTGCTTCCATAATTATCTGATCAAGCTGATCCATTATCCTTTCAAGATCCTTCTTTTTTCCATATCTTTCAAATGCATCTTCCATCCTGTGCATTGCATCTTCTATAAAATTATCTGCCATTCCTTCTTCTTTTTCATATGGTCTTATCCTCCAGAGCAGCCTGTCAAGTATATCCCCAATGACTATTGACCAGTAAGATACCTTTCTCAGATCCTTTACTCTTTCTTTTTCAATAAGACCATCAAGAGAATATCCATCTGAAGTAGAAAGTGTTGCAATCTTTATGTCTTTAAATTCAGGAAATGAGGAAAGGACAATCTTCTGAAATTTATTATACATCCCAAATCTGCATGGACCATTTGATTCTGGCATAAAATAGACATATCTTTCTGGATCAAACCTATCTTTCAGTCTTTCTTTTTCCTTTTTCAAGAAATAAAGTATGTCTCCTGTTGTTATCTGACATGGAAAACATTCCTTTCCAGAGGTATATTCCTTTCCAAGATCAAGTCCTTTGTATGTCTCCATAACAAGAGCATTTATTCCAAAACTCCTGAATACAGCTGCAAGCAGATGAGATCCTATCCTGTTCATCTCAGGTATAAGAAGTATTCTGTCTTTTACATTGAACTTTCCTATGCTTTGGACAATGGAATTAAACTTTACTACCTTTCCCATCTTTATGCAGCCTTTACAAAAGATTTTTCCTTAATCTGTTCCATTGCATTATCAATTACATTTCTGTATGCTTCAAGCCTTGTCATGACACCGGCATGAGCACTGTGTTCATCAAGTTCAAGTATAAGATAAGGCTTATCTCCCATTATGTACTTGTAGAAGTGTTCTATAAATGAATCTGCACCACAGCTAAAGTTTGTAAGATGAAGACCAAAGTAGTTTGGTTTCATGCTTATAAGTCTTGCTGCACGAAGTATCCTTGATCCAAATCCCCAATACATGCATGAGAAGTCAGAAAGGTCTATTTCTGAAAGGTCAATAAAGTCCATAGGAATTGCATTAAATCCTATCTTTGAAAGATTCTGTCCAAGTCTAAGATTAAGCCTTTCGTCATAAAGATTATATGGTCTTCCTGTGACAATGAGCACATGTTCATCTGATCCTATCTTACTCAATATCCTTCTTCCATGTTCATATAGCTCATTTTGAAACTGATTCTGCTTTTCTATTGCATATTCAAGTGCTTCTTTTATCTGTTTTCTTGTTACTGAAAGCTTTTCTCCTATCTGTTCATGAAGCTCTACTGAAAGCTCATCTATGTCATATTTCAGATGAACAGTAGGATCTAAGACTCTATCTCTTTCTATCTCAAATGCAGACATAAGCACATATGAATTGCTCTGGACCATTGGACAATAAAATCCAACCTCTTTTGGATCTGGTGTTGGCATGTTTATCATATGTGGAAGAAAAAGCCATTTTGTTTTTCCTAAGATATGCTTCATGTGTCCATGAGATATCTTTACTGGATAACATGTCTCTACAACCACTGATTCTATTCCAATCTTAGAGATTCGGGAATCTGTTTGAGGAGTTATAACTGGCTGAAATCCAAGCTTGTAAAAGAAATAAGCCCATAGTATTCCTACATGATGCATATAAAGAGCCCTCAGAAGACCAACAGTAGGTCTTCCATTAAATTCCATTATTGGTTCTTCTCCAACCTCTATACATACCTTCTTCATGTAAGATTCCCAGATTTTTTGTCTTAAAGCAAAATAGTTTTCTCTTTTTTCCCATCTTGTCCTTGTTGTTTCATATCTTCCACATTCTCCTCCCCATATGCTTTTCCTTCCACCAAAGTCATATACCTTTAGTTTACACTGATTAGAACAGCCATTACAGATCCTTTCTTCATATTCAAGTCTGTCATTTATAGCACTTTCAAGCCCTCTAAACATACTCTTTTTTACTCCTTCCTGCTCCATCTTCTCCTGAACACTTATTGCAGCACCATATGCACCAAGGACCTCTCTGTGAGGAGGAACAATGATCTCTCTTCCAAGGACATTTTCAAATGCAGCAACAACTGCTTTATTTAATGAAGGACCTCCAAGAAACATTATCCTTTTTCCAATCTTTCTTTTTCCAACAACTCTGTTAAGATAATTGTGAACAATTGCATAGCAAAGTCCTGCCATAAGATCTTTTATATCAACACCTTTTTGGTGATATGAGACAAGATCTGATTCCATAAATACTGTGCATCTTTCTGTAAGTCTTACAGGGTGATCAGAAGACATGGCAATCTCCTGAAACTCACCAACAATGTTTATTCCATACTTGTTTGCAAGTTCATGAAGGAAACTACCTGTTCCTGCTGCACATACCTTGTTCATGTCAAAATCAAGTGGGTTCCTGTTTTGTATAAAGATATATTTTGAATCTTGTCCTCCTATCTCAAAGATAGTATCTACCTCAGGATCTATTTCTACTGCACCTCTTGCATGTGCTGTAATCTCGTCTATTATGAGGTCAGCATTCAGGAAGTCTCCAACAACATTCCTTCCTGATCCTGTTGTTGCAACTCCTGCAATTTCTATCCTGTCTCCTATCTGTTCTTTTATTACTCTAAGAAGATACTGTGTTACTTCTATTGGTCTTCCTTTTGTTGGGACATAACACTTGTGAACAATCTCTCTTTTTTCGTTTATTACAGCATATTTTGTCGTCGTAGAACCTATGTCTATTCCAATATATACCCTTTCTTTTCCTTTTATAGGCTTTAAGGTTATCTGATCCTTTTCTGGAAAATGGGTAAGCCTTAGCTTTAGTTTTGGTGCAGTAGGAATCTTTTCTTTTTTGCTTTCTTTTCTTAAAAGATCCAGCTTTTTCAGATCAAATGTCTTCTGTTTTTTCCCTTCTTTTTCAGCCCTTAATGCCTGAACAGCAACACCAATAGCACCAATAGAAGTACTATATGGTGGAACAATAAGATTTGGAAAATACTGTTTAAATGCCTTTACCTGAAGTTTGTTAAGTGAAAGACCTCCAATAAATATTATTGGCTCTTCAAGCTTTCTTGTTCCAACGATCGTGCTTATGTAATTCCTTGCATTTCCTACATGAAGTCCATATATGATGTCTTCAAGCTTTTCTCCTTTGTTTTGAAGATGAATCATGTCTGATTTTGTAAAAACAGTGCATCTGCATGCAACATTTGCAGGTCTATCACTTTTAAGACCAAGATTTATAAAATCCTCAAGAACTCTGTCTATCTCTTCCTGAGATATCTTTACATTCTCAGAATAAATTGATGTTGCAAGTCTTTGGGCTTGCTGATCAATAAATGAACCTGTTCCTGAAGCACATGGTCCATTTGTATTAAAATATTCAAGTTCCCATCCAGAATCAGAATGACTTATCTGAAAAAGTTCTGTATCCTGTCCACCCATGGATATAATAGTCCTTACATCTGGAACAACCTTAAGAGCTCCTATTACCTGACTTATCGTGTCAAATTCATAGTATGCACCTATCCTTTCACTTATCTTCTTTCCATGACTTCCTGTAAAAGACACTGCTTTTATGTTCTCTTTCCCGAATCTTTCATAAACCTCTTTTACTGTTTCAAATACGACATCCTCTACTTTTCCAAAATGTCTCCTGTATGGTGCCTCATATATTATCTTTTCATCTTCATCTATTACTGCACAGTTTACACTTACAGAACCTACATCTATTCCTACATAAAACTTATTCCCCATCTTTTCTTCCTCTGTAATATATTTCTCCCTGATATTTATACCCAAAAATCTCTCCTTTTATTTCCAGACCTTTTAACATAGCCTCAGCTTCTTTTATACTTATTCCTAAAAGATTTGCAACATCTGTTTTCCTTATAGGTCTTCTTTTTGCCATCTCTAATATATCAGACATTCCCTTTACAGAAAACTTTGTTCTTTCTGAAATGACTTCTGCATTTCTTCCAAAAGCCTCTTTTATCTCTCTTAGCCTTTTACTTTCCACAGCTGATACCCAACTTTCAGAAGGAGGTCTTACAGCAGTATTTATCTGGATCTTGTCAGGACACAGTCTTTCTACAGTCTTTTTCAGAAGATATACCTCTTTGTCATTGTCATTTATTCCTTTGACAAAAAAAAGTTCCAGATAGATCTTTCCCTGATATTCTTCTCTTAGTCTTAAAAGTCCTTCTGTTATCTTTGAAATGCTAAGAGAAGGATGTGGTCTGTGGATCTTTCTGAATATATCCTCTGAGACAGAACTTAAAGTAGGAAGGATTATGTCTATGTCCAGGACTTTTTTTCTTATTTCTTCTTTCCAGAAAAGAGAACCATTTGTAAGAAGAGCTATTTTTATGTCTGAAATCTCCTTTATCTTTTTTACAAGAAGATCTATCTTAGAATAGAGTGTTGGCTCTCCAGAACCAGAAAATGTTATTACATCAGGCTTAATCCTTCCAAGTCTTTCTTTTAGCTGGGCTACTATCTCTGAGACCTCAAAAAAATCTTTACACTCAACAGTCTTACAAGTAGTCCTTCCAAGCTGGCAATATATACAGTCATATGTGCATGTCTTAAATGGAAGAAGATCTACTCCTAATGAAAGTCCAAGCCTTCTTGAAGGGACAGGACCAAATATCCTTGGATCAGTGAGCTTCATCCCAGTTCCTTCCTACATTTATGTCTACCTTCAGAGGAACTTTTAGGGAATAAACTCCTTCCATCTCATCCTTTATTATCTCTTTTACTTTTGAAAGTTCCTCTTCTGGAACTTCAAAAAGAAGCTCATCATGTACTTGAATTATCATCTTTGTGGAAGGACTTTCTTTTTTCAGTCTTTCATGGATTTTTATCATGGCTTTTTTTATGAGATCTGCTGCTGTCCCTTGTATAGGAGTATTTATAGCTATCCTTTCTGCCTCTGATCTTATCTTCTGATTATCACTGTTTATATCAGGAATATATCTTCTTCTTCCAAAAAGTGTTGTGACATATCCATTTTTTCTTGCAAATTCCAAAATCTTTTCCCTATATTTTGCAACTCCTCTGTATCTTTCAAAATATCTGTCAATATACTGCTTTGCTTTCTGATAATCTATCTCAAGTTCTTCACTCAGTCTTTTTGGTCCCATTCCATATATTATTCCAAAGTTTATCGTCTTTGCTATTCTTCTGTCCTCATCAGTAATCTCATCTTCCTTTTTATTCAGTATCTCCATTGCTGTTCTTCTGTGTATGTCCTCTCCTTTTATAAATGCATCAACAAGGACAGGATCTTCTGAATAATGAGCAAATACCCTTAGTTCTATCTGGCTGTAGTCTGCTGAAAGGAGAAGATAGCCGTCATCTGCAATAAATCCTCTCCTTATCTTTCTTCCTTCAGGATCTCTTATAGGAATATTCTGAAGATTAGGTTCACTGCTGCTAAGTCTTCCTGTAGCCGTAACTGTCTGGTTATATGAGGTGTGGATCCTTTGTGTCTTTGGATCTGCCATTCTTATAAGGGAATCAAGATATGTTGACTTTAGTTTTGAAAGCGTCCTGTATTTTAAAACAAGCTTGGGAATATGACTATATGCACAGAGCTTTTTCAGGACACTTACATCTGTAGAGTATCTCTTTGTCTTAAGTGTCTTTTTCTGTCCTGGAAGCTTAAGCTTTTCAAAGAGCACAAATCCTAACTGCTGGGAAGAGTTTATGTTAAACCTCATCCCTACTTCTTTATATATCTCTTCCTCAAGCCTTCTTATCTTCTGTTCAAACTCCTTAGAAAGCTCTTTTAAAAATTCTATGTCTACCTTTACACCAGCAATCTCCATGTCTATAAGAACAGGAATAAGTTTCATCTCAAGATCATAAAAAAGATCTTCGTTTTTATCTTCCTTAAGCTTCTTTTCAAGGATGTTTTTCAGTCTCAATGTATAATCTGCATCTTCACATGAATATTTTGCTGCCTTTTCAATTGTTACATAAGAGAAATCTTTTATCCCTTTTCCCACAACATCCTTGTATCCTATCATCTTATGTCCAAGATAATATTCACTGAGATAATCAAGGTTGTGCTGTCTGAGACCAGGATTTATGACATAAGATGCAACCATCGTATCAAAATGTATTCCTTTAAGCTCTATTCCGTGAAACTTCATGACCTCTGCATCATACTTTATGTTATGTCCTATCTTTTTTATACTCTCATCCTCAAGTATCTCTTTTAAAAGAGGTTTTGCTTCTTCAAAACTGAGCTGTTTTTTTTCTCCTATATAGCTATGACCAAATGGAAGATAATATGCCTTTTTTTCCTCAAAGCAGAGAGATATTCCAACAAGTCTTGCTTTAAAAGGATCTTGACTTGTCGTCTCTGTATCAACAGAGACCTCTTTTTTTTCTTTTATCTCAGAAACTATCCTTTCAAGCTCTTCTTTTGTATTACATATCCTGTAATCAACAGATTCTTCTTTTCTCTGAATGAACTTATCCAGAAATTCTCTAAATTCAAGCTCTCTGAATATCTGAACAAGTCCTTCTCTGTCTGGCTCTTTTATCTTAAGCTCTGATATCTTTATATCCAGAGGAATGTCTCTTTTTATCGTTGCTAATCTTTTGCTGAGAAAAGCAGAATCTTTGTATTTTATAAGATTTTCTCTAAGCTTTGGCTTTATTATCTTCCTTATGTTTTCATATATCCCTTCTAAAGAACCATATTCCTTTATAAGCCTTATGGCTGTCTTTTCTCCTATTCCTGGAACTCCTGGAATGTTGTCACTTGAATCTCCTGCAAGTGCAAGGACATCTACATATCTTGATGGTTCAAAACCTAAGCTTTCCTTTACTTTCTCATATGTCTTGAGTTCGTCTTTCATTGTGTCCCAGATTTCAGTATTTGGAGTCATAAGCTGGATGAAGTCCTTATCTCCTGTAACAAATACTACCTTGTATCCTTCATTTTCACATCTCTTTGCTATTGTTGCCATTATGTCATCTGCTTCATATCCCTCTATTTCTATCCTTTTTATCCCAAGCTTATCTATTATCTCCTTTATTTTTGGAATCTGAACAGAAAGGTCATCTGGCGTAGGAGGTCTATTTGCTTTGTATTCAGAATATATCTCATGTCTGAATGTCTTTCCTTTTGTATCAAGGACTACTGCCATGTATTCTGGTCTTTTTTCAGAAAGAAGCCTTATGAGCATCTTTGTAAATACATATATTGCATTTGTAGGAAAACCTTTTGAATTAGAAAGGGAAGATACAGCATGGTAAGCCCTGTGTATGTAAGATGTTCCATCTATAAGATATACCTTACTTTGCATACTCCACTGCCCTTGTCTCTCTTATCACTGTCACTTTTATCTGTCCTGGATATGTTAATTCCTTTTCTATCTTTCTTGCAATATCCCTGCACAACATATATGCCTGATCATCACTTACCATACTTCCTTCAACAATAACTCTCAGTTCACGACCTGCCTGAATTGCATATGCCTTTGTTACACCTTCAAATGACATTGCTATCTCTTCCAGATCCTTGAGCCTCTTTATGTATGTCTCAAGCATTTCTCTCCTTGCACCAGGTCTTGCTCCAGAAAGTGTATCTGCTGCCTGAACGAGTATATCAAGTATTGACTCTGGTGGAACATCTTCATGATGTGCAGCAATTGCATGAACAATATCTTCTGATTCACCATATTTTTTTGCAAGATCAGCACCTATAAGTGCATGAGGTCCTTCTACTTCATGATCAACTGCCTTTCCTATATCATGAAGAAGACCTGCCCTTTTTGCCTTTTTTTCATCAAGTCCAAGTTCTGCTGCCATAATTCCACACATAAAGCTTACTTCTATAGAATGCTGAAGGACATTCTGCCTGTAACTTGATCTGTATTTCAGTTTTCCAAGAAGTCTGATAAGCTCTGGATGAAGCCCATGAACTCCTACATCAAATGCTGCTTTTTCTCCAGCTTCCTTTATTGCCTCTTCTATCTCTTCTTTTACCTTTGCCACGACCTCTTCTATCCTTGCAGGATGAATCCTTCCATCATATATAAGTCTTTCCAAAGCAATCCTTGCAACCTCTCTTCTTATAGGATTAAATCCAGAAAGGATTACAGCCTCTGGTGTATCATCAATTATAACATCTACTCCTGTTGCTGCCTCTATTGCCCTTATATTCCTTCCTTCTCTTCCTATGATCCTTCCCTTCATCTCCTCATTTGGAAGATGAACAACAGATACTGTCTGTTCAGAGACCGTCTCACTTGCATATCTCTTTATTGCAAGAGCAAGAATCTCTTTTGCCTTCTTATCAGCCTGAGCCTTTGCTTCTGATTCAATCTTTCTTATAAGCTTTGCTGCCTCATTCTTTGCCTCTTCTTCCATAGACTTTATAAGCATCTGCTTTGCTTCTTCTGCTGACATTCCTGCAAGCTGTTCCAGTCTTTTTTTATGTTCATCTTTTAGCTGTTCTATCTCCTTTCTTTTTTGCTCAATTTCTTTTAGAAGTTCATCAAGCTGTTTTTCCCTTTCCAGTATCATCTGCTCTCTTTTTTCAATCTGCTCAATCTTCTTTTCAAGACTTTCTTCCTTACTTATCAGACGCTTTTCTTGAGCCTCAAGCTGTTCTTTTTTTTCTTTTGTCTCTTTTTCAAACTCCTGTTTCATCTGATAAAGTATGTCTTTTGCCTTATATTCCGCCTCCTTTTTTATGCTTTCTGCTTCTTTCTTTGCCTTTTCTATTATCTGTCTTGAATACCTTTCAGCATCCTCTATCTTTTTCTCCAAGAACTTCTTTCTTAAGAAAAATCCTGAAAAGACTCCTATCGTAAGTGTCATAAGGATCAATGTTGCTTGAAGCATGGCTCTTCTCCTTTTTCCGTAAATCAGACAAACTGCTGGGGAGAAAGAAGGGGGGAGTTCAAAAAAATACTAAAAAAATTTTGGAATATTAAAAGGGTTATTCCCCTTGATTCTCCCCAATTACAGAATCTATATGATAACTTAAAGCCTGAACTTTCTTTTCTATGTCATTTTTTATGCTTATCTCCCTTTTTAAAAGTCTCAAATAATCACTTGCTATCTCAAAGGCTGCAAGTATAGCAACTTTTTTATCTGTCAGCCCTTGTGCATTTTGCTTTATTTCCCTGCATTTTTCATCAACGAGCTGAGCTACTTCTATAATCTCAGACTTATCCAGTTCACTTTCAATTATATATTCATTGTCCATTATCCTTACCTTTACCCTGTTCACACCTTATTCCTCAACAGATATGTCCAGTTGCTCTATCTTGCTGATGACCTGACTGATCCTTTCTCTTGCCCTTTCTTTGTCTGCCTGAAGTCTTTCTACCTGTTGTCTTAGTTCATTTATCGTTTCTTCTTGGCTTTTTATTATTCCCTCAAGTCTTTCCTTTTCCTGTCTGAGATTGTTTATAAGCTTTATAAGCTGCTCTACCTTGTCTTCTAAAAGCTGAAACTGATCTATTTCTTCAGATATGTGCATACCCTTTCTCCTTTACTTTGATTTAATTTTATAATATCTCTTGCTGTCTAAAAGTCAATATAAAAAAGGCAAGCCTTTATAAAAAGGCTTGCCTTTCACATCTTCTTTTATCACTAAAATCTACTTTTTGACCTTTTCTGCTACCTTCAGTCTTGCAACAGCCCTTTTCAGTGCTGCTTCAGCTCTTTCAAGATCCCATCCTTCCTTTTCTTCAAGTCTTTTTTTTGCCCTTTCATATGCCCTTTTTGCCCTTTCTACATCTATGTCCTCAGCCCTTTCAGCAGCATCTACAAGAATAGAGACTTTGTTGTTAGATACTTCTGCAAAACCTTCCATAACTGCATAATAGTATGTCTTATCTCCTACCTTAAATCTCAGCTCCCCTGGAACAATTCCTGAAAGAAAAGGTGCGTGATCTTCAAGGACACCAAATTCTCCCATAATGCCAGGAGCAACAACCATATCAACTTCCTGTCTTACAAGGACCTTTTCAGGAGTTATAACCTCAAGATATATCTTTCCCATATTACCTCCTTCCAAGTCTTTCTGCCTTTTCTACTGCCTCATCAATTGTTCCTACCATGTAAAATGCTGCTTCTGGAAGATCATCATGCTTTCCTTCTATTATCTCCTTGAATCCACGAATTGTCTCCTTAAGTGGAACATATTTTCCAGGAACTCCTGTAAACTGCTCTGCAACATGGAATGGCTGGGAGAGGAATCTCTGTATCCTTCTTGCTCTGTGAACAATGAGTTTGTCCTCATCAGAAAGCTCTTCCATTCCAAGGATTGCTATAATGTCCTGAAGATCTTTGTATCTTTGTAGGATCTGCTGGACCTGTCTTGCTACATAATAGTGTTCTTCACCAACTATCTTTGGATCAAGTATCTTTGAAGAAGATTCAAGTGGATCAACTGCAGGATATATTCCAAGCTCTGCAATCTGTCTTGAAAGGACCACTGTTCCATCAAGGTGGGAGAATGTTGTAGCAGGAGCTGGATCTGTTAGGTCGTCAGCTGGAACATACACGCACTGAACAGATGTAATTGATCCTTTCTTTGTAGAAGTAATCCTTTCCTGAAGCTCTCCAAGGTCTGTTCCAAGTGTTGGCTGATAACCGACTGCAGAAGGGATTCTTCCAAGAAGTGCTGATACTTCACAACCTGCCTGTGCAAACCTGAATATGTTGTCTATGAAAAGAAGGACATCCTGACCTTTTACATCTCTGAAGTATTCAGCTACTGTAAGTGCAGAAAGTGCAACTCTTGCCCTTGCTCCAGGAGGCTCTGTCATCTGTCCATATATGAGTCCTGCCCTTTTTATGACTCCAGACTCTTTCATTTCAAGATAAAGGTCATTTCCTTCTCTTGTCCTTTCACCAACCCCTGCAAATACACTAATTCCACCATGCTCCATAGCAATATTGTGGATCATCTCCATCATTATTACTGTCTTTCCAACTCCTGCTCCACCAAACATCCCCATCTTTCCACCACGAGGGAATGGAACAAGAAGGTCTATGACCTTTATTCCTGTCTCAAGGACCCTTATCGTTGTATCCTGTTCTTCAAGTTCAGGTGCAGGTCTATGTATTGGCCAGTATTCGTCTGTCTCTATTGGTGGACCTCCATCAACAGGCTTTCCAACAACATTCAGGACCCTTCCAAGAACAGCTTCTCCTACAGGCATAAGTATTGGCTTTCCAGTATTCTTTACCTTCATTCCACGGACAAGACCATCTGTTATGTCCATAGCAATACATCTTACTACATTGTCTCCGAGGTGCTGTGCAACTTCAAGTGTAAGATTGTCTTCTGTATCGTCTATTGCTGGATTCGTTACAAGAAGAGCAGTAAGAATTTCTGGTACATTTCCATCAGGAAATTCTACATCTACAATAGGTCCCATAACCTGAACAATCCTTCCTTCATTTACTACTTCTACCTTCCTCATATATAATCGCCTCCTTTTATCCTTTTTTAATGGCTTCTGCACCGCCTACAATGTCCATAAGTTCGGCGGTGATAGAAGCCTGTCTTGCTTTGTTATAAAGAAGAGTGAGGTCTTTTATAAGATCACTGCAGTTTTTTGTTGCATTGTCCATTGCTGTCATGCGAGCTGCATGCTCACTTGTCTCATTCTGAAGGAATGCATTCATAAGCTGGATGTTTATGTATTTTGGAAGAAGCTGAATCAGGAGCTCTTCTGGATTTGGTTCACAGATGTATTCTCCAGAAGGAGCTTTTTCTGTCTTTGGAGGTTCAATAGGAATAAGCTTTACAACGGTTGGAACTTGCCTTAAAACATTTATAAACCTGCTATAGAGCATATAGACCTCGTCTATCTCTTCTGAAACATACCTTTTTATAAACTTCTCTGAAAGCTGACTTATAAACTTCATATCCACTTTTCCATAGACATTTATGTAACTTTCTACTATTTCATAACCCCTTTTCTGAAAATAATCCCTTCCTTTTTTTCCAATAGCTATAATCTCACACTTTACACCACCCTTTTCTTCCTTTTCCTTTAGCCAGCTTTCAGCAGCATTTATAAGATTTGTATTAAAGCTTCCACAAAGACCTCTGTCTGCAGTAAAAAGGATAAGGAGGCATCTTCTTATCTCATCTCTTTTTACAAGAAGAGGATGTATCTCTGGTTCAACTCTTCCTGCTATATTTCCAAGGACTTCAGAAAACTTCTCTGCATAAGGAGCAAAATTTTCTGCCCTTGTCTGAACTCTTCTAAGCTTTGCAGCAGCAACCATATTCATGGCTCTCGTTATCTGCATCGTCTTCCGTATTGCCTGTATCTTCCTCTTTATGTCTCTTAGCTTTGCCATTCCCCATCACCCCTTATTTTTCTGTAGCAGGTGGACGGAATACACTTCTGAATTCATCAAGAGCTTTTCTTATCTTCTTTTCAAGTTCATCACTTATGTCTTCTGTTTCTCTTATCTCTTTTAATATTTCAGGATACTTCGTCTCTATAAACTCATGCATCTGCCTTTCATATTCCTGAACAGCCTCAACAGGCCATTCATCAAGGTAGCCGTTTACTCCTGCAAATATTGAAAGGACCTGTTTTTCAACAGGCATTGGCTGATACTGTGGCTGTTTCAGAAGTTCAACGAGTCTTCTTCCTCTTTCAATCTGTCTGAGTGTTGCTTCATCAAGATCACTTCCAAACTGTGCAAATGCCTCAAGTTCTCTATACTGAGCAAGCTCAAGTCTCAGTGTTCCTGCAACCTTTCTCATTGCCTTTATCTGTGCAGAACCTCCAACCCTTGATACAGAAAGTCCAACATTTATGGCAGGTCTTATGCCTGCAAAGAAAAGACCTGGTTCAAGATATATCTGTCCGTCTGTAATTGAAATGACATTTGTAGGGATGTATGCAGAGATGTCTCCTTCAAGTGTCTCTACGACTGGAAGTGCTGTAAGAGATCCTCCTCCTTTTTCGTCACTCAGCTTTGCTGCTCTTTCAAGAAGTCTTGAGTGATTGTAAAATATGTCTCCTGGATATGCCTCACGTCCAGGTGGTCTTCTAAGGAGAAGTGAGACCTGACGATATGCCTGTGCCTGTTTTGAAAGGTCGTCATATATGACGAGTGCATGCATTCCTTTGTCCCTGTAATATTCACCAATTGCACATCCTGCATAAGGAGCAATATACTGAAGTGTTGCTGGATCACTTGCACATGCTGCAACAACTGTCGTATATTCCATTGCACCATACCTTCTCAGAGTATCAACTACCTGTGCAACCGTAGACCTCTTCTGTCCAATTGCAACATAGATGCAGTAAATGTCACTGTTTTTCTGATTCAGTATTGCATCAATGCAGATTGCTGTCTTTCCTATCTGTCTGTCACCAAGGATAAGCTCTCTCTGTCCTCTTCCAATAGGAATCATTGCATCTATTGCCTTTATTCCAGTATACATCGGTTCTTTGACAGGCTGTCTTTCAACAACTCCAGGTGCTTTCATCTCAATCCTTCTGAATTCCTTTGCCTCTATAGGTCCTTTTCCATCAAGAGGTCTTCCCATAGGATCAATCACCCTTCCAATTACTGCTTCACCTACAGGAATCTGTGCAATTCTTCCAGTCCTTCTTACGATGTCACCTTCCTTTATGTGCGTATCCTCTCCCATAATAGCTATACCAACATTGTCCTCTTCAAGATTAAGTGCCAGTCCATAAATTCCACCAGGAAATTCTACCATCTCCAAAGCCATAACATTTTCAAGCCCATGAACACGGGCAATGCCATCTCCAACAGAGATGACAACGCCCGTCTCACTTAAATCAATCCTCTTTTCATAATCCTTAATTTGATCCCTAATGACCTTGCTTATTTCTTCTGCTCTTATCTCCACCATTACCTATACTCACCCCTTTTTATAGATTCTTTCAGCCCTTTAAGTTGGGCTGTTATACTCCCATCAAGTATAAGATCACCTATCTTTACTATTACACCACCAATTATAGATTCATCTACTTCTACTTCTGGTTCTATCTTCTTAGAAGTAAACTTTTCAAGAGCTTTTACAAGCCTCTTTAATGTCTTCTTCTTTATAGGCTTTGCTGTTATAACCTTTGCCTTTACAATTCCAAGAACTTCATACATGAGCTTAGTATAGTATTCAACAATCTCTTTTATGCTGCTTATCCTTCCTCTTTCTAAAAGGACTCTCAGGAAGTTCTTTGTGATCTGAGAAAAATTCGTCTTTTCAAGGATACTATCCAAGACCTTCATCCTTTCATCAACAGAAAATACAGGACTTGAAAGCACATAAAACAGCTCCTTATTCTTTGAACACAGATCAGCAAATTCTTTTATTTCTTCTCCATACTGTTTGTAATTTCCATCCTCTTTTCCAATCTCTAAAAGTGCCTGAGCATACCTTTTTGCAATCTTTGAGACCTTCAACTTATCCTCTCCACTTTTTCTATAAATTCTTCAACAAGTCTTTCTTGATCATCTTCTTTTATAGAAGATGCTATCAGCTGCTTTGCTTTTTCTGTAGCAAGCTCAACGATCTCATCTCTCAGCCTATCTTTTGCCAGCTGTATCTCTCTTTGAATAGCCTCATCAGCCTGAGCCATAATCTGCTTAGCCCTTTCTTTTGCCTGAGCTATAATCCTTTCCTTCTCCCTTCTCCCTTCTTCTCTAAATTGCTCTATTATCTCCTCCCTTTTATCTTCCATCTCCTTCAGCTTCTTTTCCAATTCAGCCACTTTTTTTTCAAATTCTGACTTCTGTCTTTGAAGTTCCTCAAACTTCTTTCTGATCTCCTCTCTTCTTATAGCAAAGAAGTCTTTTAGATTCGTCCTCTTTATAGCTACATAAAGTATTGCTAACATGACTCCAAAGTTCAAGATCCTGTATAAAAAGTCCATAAAGAGAGTGGTCTCTTCTGAAGGAGCTTCTTTTGCAAAGCATACAGAACACATGATCAATACAAGCAGATATCTCATCTCTTAAACCTTCCTTCCAAGGACTTTTTCTGCAAGTTCCTGAGAAAAGATGTTTATGTCTCTTTTAAGCTCCTCTTTTATTTTACTTATCTTTTCTTCTATCTCATTCCTTGCCTTTGAAAGCTTTTCTTCTACAGTATTGTAAGTATCCTGTAAAAGCTTCTTTTCATATTCTACTGCCTGCTTTTTTATGTTTTCTCTTTCACTCATCCCTATCCTTCTTGCCTGTTCAAGAAGCTCTCTAACATCCTCTTCCTTCTCTTTTATTTCCCTTTTCATGTCTTCTATGTTCTGAGTTAACATACTTATCCTTCTGCTTCTTTCAGAAAGTATATCCCTTATGGGTCTGTATAGGATCCTGTTTAGGACAAATAAGAGCACGAGGAAGTTTATGATCTGTATAATCAGTGTATGATCCGGATATATCGTCATAACTTTTTACCTATCAAAATACTTTGCTCGGCTTTTACAAAATAAAATTTTATTTGTCAACTATTTTAAACCTGATTATTCTCAAAAAAGATTCTGCTTTGAGACTTGCTCCTCCTACAAGGACTCCATCTATGTCCCTTTCTGCCATAAGTTCATCTATATTTTCAGGTTTTACACTTCCACCATAAAGTATCCTTATGTTTTCAGAAACCTCTTTTCCAAAGTTCTCCTTTATCCAGTCCCTTATATAACCGTGAACCTCCTGAGCCTGAGAAGGGGTTGCTGTATGTCCTGTCCCAATTGCCCAGACAGGTTCATAGGCAATCGTGAAACTTTCAGGAACATGTTCTAAAAGCTTAAAAGCACCTTCAAGCTGTGTCTTTATAATGGAAAATGTCTTTCCTTCTTTCCTTTCTTCAAGTCTTTCTCCAACACAAAGTATTGGATAAAGTCCTATATCTATGGCAGTCTTTATCTTTTTTGCTATTTCATCATCTGATTCATGAAAGAGTATTCTCCTTTCAGAATGCCCTATAATCACATGTGTGCATCCTACATCTTTGAGCATAAGACCTGAGACAGCTCCTGTAAAAGCACCATTCAGCTCCCAGTGCATGTCCTGAGCACCTAAGAAGATCTTACTTCCCTTTACTGCCAGACTTATAGGATAAAGAAATGGAAAAGAAGGAGCAATAAGGACATCTCTGTCTTCTATGTTTGATATACCAACAGATATTTCTTTTGCAAGTCTTATAGCTTCTTCCAGACTCAGATTCATCTTCCAGTTTCCAGCAATAAGTGGTCTCCTCATTTTATATTCTCCCTTCTTTTTGTGCCATATATATCGCAAGATCTATCATCCTGCAAGAATATCCAAATTCATTATCATACCATGCAATGATCTTTGCCATATCTCCTATTGCCATCGTAGAAAGTGCGTCCACAATAGAGGAGTATGTTGAACCGTTGAAATCTACAGATACAAGAGGCTCTTCACATACAGAAAGTATTCCTTTGAGGTATGTATCAGCTGCCTCTTTAAAACTGCTGTTTATCTCTTCCACTGTTGCTTTTTTGCTCAGCTGGACTACAAGATCAACAACAGATACATTTGATGTAGGAACTCTTATTGCCATTCCATTAAGCTTTCCTTCAAGTTCTGGAAGGACCAAAGATACCGCTCTTGCAGCTCCTGTAGTCGTAGGAACCATTGAAAGAGCTGCTGCTCTTGCTCTTCTAAGATCTCTGTGAGGGGCATCAAGAAGTCGTTGATCATTTGTATATGCATGTGTTGTTGTCATAAGACCTTTTTCTATTCCAAACTTTTCCATAAGGACTTTACATACAGGAGCAAGACAGTTTGTCGTGCATGAGGCATTGGATATTATATGATGATTTTTTGGATCATATTTTTCGTGATTCACTCCCATGACAATTGTTATATCTGGACCTTTTGCAGGAGCAGATATTATGACTTTTCTTGCTCCAGCCTTTAGATGTGCCTCTGCCTTTTCCCTTTCTCTAAAAAGTCCTGTGCATTCAAATACGATATCTACTCCAAGCTCTCCCCAAGGAATTTTTGAAGGATCTCTTTCTGTAAAGATCCTTATCTTTTTTCCATCAACCACAAGTGAATCCTCAGTATGAGAAACATCTGCCTTAAGTCTTCCATGAACAGAATCATACTTCAGAAGGTGTGCAAGTGTTGCAGCGTCTGTTATGTCATTTATTGCAACAAATTCAATCTTATCATTACCTATTCCTGCTCTCAGGACCATCCTTCCAATCCTTCCAAACCCATTTATTCCTACTTTTACTGGCATGCCTTACCTCCCTTAATTTTAATTCCATAAGAATAGCATCTTCTTTTGTATCAGTATAATACCCTTTTCTTATCCCTACCTTCTTGAAACCAAACTTTTCATAAAGACTTATAGCAGGTTTGTTTGAAGGTCTTACCTCAAGCCATATGCTTGCTATATCTTTATTTATAGCCCAATCTATTAGTTTATCAAGAAGTAATTTTGCCATTCCTTTCCTTCTCATATCAGGATGAATTGCAAGATTCAGGATGTGAATCTCGTCTGCTACCAGCCAGAAGCATATGTATCCTATTATCTTTTCATCCTGAAATATCCCCCATATGTGAGAAGAAGGATTCATGAGCTCATCCAAAAAATGGATTAAATTCCAAGGTGTTATAAAAGATCTTTTTTCTATTTCCAAGATGTCTTTTTTTACCTTTTCAAACCTTTTTCTGTCTATCTCCAGGATAGAGATCATTCATTATGAAAGAAGCTCCCCTGCAAGTGTTATTCCTCTTATACCAGCCTGTTTTGCCTTTTTACTCAATTCCTCAAGAGAAACTCCTTCCCTGTCCTTTGCTATTGCTATAATCATTGGAAGATTTACACCTGCAAGTACTTCAACCCTTCCCTTTTCCAAAAAAGGAAGACTTATATTGCAAGGTGTTCCTCCAAACATGTCTGTAAGGATAAGGACACCATCTCCATCATCAAGCTCCTTTATCTTCTTAGATATAAGCCTTATAAGCTTTTCACTTTCAACAGCTTGAGTAATAGAAACCGAATCTATTGCCTCTATCTTTCCCAAGATAAGCTCAGCAGCATTTACGAGCTCTTCTCCAAGCCTTCCATGAGAAACTATAAGTATCCCTATCATACGGAAATCTCTTCATCTGCTTCTGTTATTATTTGATAAACCTCTTTTTTTGTCTTTGCCTCTATCAGTCTTTTACGAAACTTACTATTTTTAAGTAACTTTGCTATCCTTGCAAGTATCTGAAGATGAAGTCCAGAAGAGTTTTCTGGAGCAACAAGTAGGAAAAAAAGATGAACAGGTTTATTGTCAATTGCTTCATAGTCTATTCCTTTTTTGCTTCTTCCAAAAGAAAGAAGTGGATTCTTAAGTCCTTCTACCTTTCCATGTGGTATAGCTATTCCGTCTCCTATTCCTGTAGTTCCGAGCTTTTCTCTTTCCATAAGGACTTGAACAAGCTTTTCTTTATCTAAGGAAGGTTCATGTCTGCAGATCACTTCTGAAAGCTCTTCCAATACCTCTTTCTTATTACTTGCCTTGAGTTCAAGTATTATGTCATCTTCTTCCATTATTTGTGAAAGCTTCATGTTCTGACCTTTCTAAGTCTGTATTAATCCAAGGTTTCCGTTCTTTTTTTTGTAAATAACATTTATCCTGTTTGTAGCAGAATTCCTGAATACAAGAAAATCCTGATCTGAATAATAAAGCTGCATTGCAGCTTCTTCAGGATCCATTGGTTTTACTTCTATCTCTTCCACTTCTATTTCAGGCTGTTCTGCAAATTCTTCTTCAGAAGATATTTCTTCCTCTTTCTGTGACTGTCTCCTCCTTCTTATCTTCTCCATAAACTTTTTTACTTGCTGTTCTATGTTATCAGCTATCTGATCAATTGCAGCATACATGTCTTCTGATTGTTCAGTTGCATTTATCCATGTTCCATTCAGATTTAGAGAAACATCTACCTGATGTCTGAATTTTTCCACACTTAATACCACATGTGCCTTTGCAGGAAAATCTATAAGTCTTTCTATCTTGGAAAGCTTCTTGATTACATAATTCTTCAAGCTATCAATTGGTTCTGTATGCCTAAAAGTTACTTTTATTTCCATAAATTCCCTCCTTTAGTATTCTTTTCTTTTTTTTGATGAAGGTATACCCATCTCTTCCCTGTATTTTGCTATTGTCCTTCTTGCAATCTTTACATTGTATCTTCTCTCAAGTATCTCTTTTATCTCCTGATCACTGTATGGTCTTCTTTTATCCTCATTCTGAATTATATTCCTGATGTATTCTTTTACTGTCTTAGATGAGATATCTCCTCCTGAAATGGCATTATTAAAGAAAAACTTTAGCTCAAATATACCCTGAGGTGTATGGACATACTTATTAGCTGTTACTCTGCTTACTGTAGACTCACTCATATTTATGTCTTCTGCAACATCTTTTAAAATTAAAGGCTTTAGATGAGATATTCCGTGATCAAGGAACTCCTTCTGAAACTTCACAATGCTTTTTGTTACTTTATATATAGTGCTCTGCCTCTGATAGATACTCTTTAGAAGCCAGATTGCAGATCTTAGCTTCTCCTTCAAATAAGAAAACTCCTCCTTGCTTAGTCTTTCTCTGTTCTTTAAAAGCTCTTTATAATAAGGATTTATCCTGAGCTTTGGAAAATCATCCTGATTCAATACTACCTCATATTCATCTCCAACCTTTACCACATATACATCAGGGATTATATATATAGGCTTTTCATCAAAGAAAGAACTTCCTGGTCTTGGATCAAGTTCTTTAATCACAGAGACAGCTGAAATAACATCATCTAAGGTCACAGAAAGCTCTTTTGCTATCTTCTCAAAATTCTTCTTTTCCACATCTTCAAGATAATCCTTTATTATTTTTTCTACTATGGTCCCTCCAAGATTATAGACCCTTGCCTGAGCAAGTAGACACTCTTTTATTGACCTGCTTGCTACTCCTGGAGGATCAAAGTTCTGGATTATCTTCAAGGTATCCTCTACTTTATCCACAGAACAGCCAACAGCTTTTGCAATCTCTTCAAGAGACGCTTCCAGATATCCATCTTTATTAATGTTCCATATTATGTGCATTCCTATGAGTTTCTTTTCGTTGTCTAAATCAGTCAGCTGAAGTTGCCACATGAGATGAGAATAGAGGTCTGTTTTTGAAGCAGTAAAGTTTTCAAAAGAAGGTATTTCTCTTTTTCCTGGATTCAAGAATCTTTCTCTGTCATACCAATACTCATCTGAATATTCTTCAAGATAAAAATCCCAACTTGCATCCAAAAATTCTGTTTCATTTATTCCAAGTTCTAAAAGCTCTTCTCTGTCAGGCTCCTGTTCTTCAAGAACAGGATTGCTCCTTAATTCTTCTTTAATTAGATCTAAAAGCTCAGTCCTTGAAAGCTGAAGGAGTTTTATAGAAAGCTGAAGCTGAGGAGTAAGGATAAGCTGTTGTGTCAGGTTAAGAGTTTGTTTCAGTTCTATCATAATCAATATGAAAAGTCCTCTCCTAAATATCTCTTCCTTACTCTTTCACTTTTGACAATCTGTTCAGGTCTTCCATATTCAAGCAATTTTCCTTCATCTATAATATAAGCATAATCACATATACTTAAAGTCTCTCTTACATTGTGATCAGAAATCATAATACCTATTCCTCTATTTTTCAACTGTCTTAAAATCTGCTTTATATCATTAACTACTATTGGATCAACTCCTGCAAAAGGCTCATCCAAAAGCATAAATGCTGGTTCTCTTATCAATGCTCTGGTTATCTCAAGTCTCCTTCTTTCTCCTCCAGAAAGAAGACCTGCCTTTTGTTTTGCGAGATGAAAAAGATTCAGTTCCTCTAAAAGTTCTTTTACCTTCTTTTCTTTTTCTTCAACTCCAAGGAGTTCAAATATCATTAAAAGATTCTCTTCTACAGTAAGTTTGCGAAATACTGAAGGTTCTTGAGGAAGATAACTTATTCCTTTCCTTGCTCTTATGTGCATTGGAATATCTGTTATGTCTTCATTATCCAGGAAGATTCTTCCTTCATTAGGTTTTAAGATTCCGACGATCATGTAAAATGTAGTTGTTTTGCCTGCACCATTTGGTCCCAAAAGACCTATTATCTCTCCTTTCCTTAGATCTATATCCAGCCTATCAACCACTTTTTTTCCATTAAATACCTTTACAAGACCTCTTGCATAAAGCCTTTCCATACTATCTTTTCTCCTTAGGAAATATAACAGCCTTTACCTGCCTTTTCTCAGAACTTTCCACAATACTTCTGTTCTGCTTTAAATAAATTATGATCCTTTCTCCTTCTACAAAATCCTTTCCTTTCTTAACAACTGGTTTTCCTGTAAGTATTATCTTCTCTTCTTTTTGATAATACTCTGCCTTATTTGCCATAGCCATCCCTTCCCCTCTGTATATCTTAACATCTCCTATAGCAACAATCTTTTTTACTGAACCCTCTTTTGCATAATATACCTTCATCCTGTTGCAGCTTATTCTCAGATCTCCTTTAGTAGCTATTACATTTCCTTTAAATACAATTAACTTCAGCTCATCATCTATTTCAAGCATGTCAGAGTGTATAATTATGGGAAACTGAGCTGCATATAAACAGCTATGAATAAGAACAAATAATCTAAGAAACCTTCTTAACTGAGCTTTCCACATCTGAAATTACTTTTATTTTTTTGTTTTTTATGTCCAAAAAGAGTCCTTTTCCTTTAATAACAAAAAAAGGTCCTGATATTTTTACATAAGAATCAGATACACCCTTTCCTTTTTCCTCATAAAACACGAGGTCTTCTGTAAGAAGCCTATATCCTTTATAAACCAAATCAACAGGACCTTTAAAGTATATAACTCTCTCCTTTTTCAGATATCTTCCTTTTTTTCCCCTGAGTTCAAGATCCTTTTTTTTGTTTGAGTAAAAACAAAGATGGAAGTCATAAAAAAATACAGTATTTCTGTCCTTAGAAAACTCTATTTTCTTTGCCCTAAGCTCCCACCTTATATTTTTCCTTGGCTCTTCATAACTATAGCAGACATTGTTAAACTGGACGGCATAAGAAGGAGAATCTTTTTCTTTATTTTTCCTTACCTCTTTTTTCTCAGACCTTGTTACATAACAAAAAATCAGACCTGCCAGGATGATAAAACCAAAAAAAGTCCATCTTTGTCTTATCCTTAAATTCATTCTCTAACTATGTAATAGATCTCCCTTAATTTCTTTACAAGTGGCTTTAATTCGTCAAGTGGAAGAGAATTTGGACCATCACAAAGAGCCCTATCTGGATCTGGATGAACTTCAAGGAAAACACCATCTGCTCCTGCTGCAACAGCTGCCTTTGCAAGATAGCTTACAAATTCTCTTTGACCAGAAGACCTATCTCCTGCTCCTCCTGGAAGCTGAACACTGTGCGTAGCATCAAATACGACAGGATAACCAAAGCTCTTCATAACAGGAATACTTCTCATGTCTACTACGAGATTATTATATCCAAAAGTAGTTCCTCTTTCTGTAAGTATTATTTTTCTGTTTCCAGCAGATTCTATCTTTTCCACGACATTTTTCATGTCCCACGGAGAAAGAAACTGTCCTTTTTTTACATTTATAGGAAGTCCTGTCTTTGCAGCAGTTATAATAAGATCTGTCTGTCTGCAAAGAAAAGCAGGGATTTGTATGTAATCCAATACCTTTTTTGCTTCTTTTACTTCTTCTTTACAGTGAACATCAGAAAGGACTGGAAGTCTAAATCTTTCTTTTACTTTTTTTATTATCCTGAGACCTTCTTTAAGTCCTGGTCCACGATATGACCTATGAGAAGTCCTGTTTGCTTTATCATAGGATGTCTTAAATATTACAGGAATGCTGAGTTCTTGAGAGAGATCTTTCAGAAAAGAAGCTACTTGTAATGTAATCTCTTCTGTTTCTATAACACATGGACCAGCAATAATGAAAAATTCCTTCATCTTTGAAAATATGTATTTAGAAAGAGTTCTATTTCTTCTTCTGTTATGTCTTCAGGAAAAGTTTTAAATACTTGGCTTATATTGTAAAGCCTGTCTTTCAGTTCTATCCTCCTTTTTATCTTTATCCTGTCCATATCAACCAAAAAAAGCTTTTCATCCTTTATGATTATATTTGTAAGCTTCAGATCACCATATATCAAGTTTTTGCTGTGGATGTATGAAACAAGCCTTGCTGTTTCTTTTATGAGATACTTCCTGTATGCTGAAAAAGGTGAAAGTCTTTTCAGTAAAGGTCCAAGGACATTATCTCCAAGATCTTCCATAATTATAAAACCTCTTTTTTCTTTTATCCATGCAAATACCTTAGGAACAGGTATGTCCCTTTTCTTTAAAAATATACTGTTTCTCCAAGATATTGCATCTGGTCTAAATATCCACCATGGACCAGGCTTTTTAAATTCCTTTACCACATAACTTCTTTCTCCTTCTTTTACCCTTGAAAGCTGTCTTTTTTTATCTCTCTTTAAAACATCCCTTCCTTTTTCCATATTTTCCATGTGTTTTTCTATTATCTTCTCTACAAGAGAAACAGAAATTTCTTCAGAAAGAAAAATCTTTCCAATCCTTGATTTAATCTTTTGCATCACTAAAGTAGATCTTTCCTTCCTTAATTGAAAAAAATTTTACTGGCTGTTCAACTGCTTTATAAATTTTCTTTAAATCTTCTGTTTTTATCCTGATGCTTTTTGTATGAACAGCAGGATTAAACATAAAATATTCATGCTGAAATATCTCTTCATCCACATATATTGGAATCTCTGGGTTGAGATAACCAAAAGGAGGAATTGCTCCTATTTTACAACCTGTTATCCTTTCTACCTCTTCAGGTGTAGCAAACCTTATATTTTTTGTTCCAAACTCTTTTTTGAACCTTCTTGCCTTTATTTCTTTTTCTGCTACTGTTACAATAAGATAAAATCTTCCTTTTGCATGAAGTATTATATTTTTGCTACCAACACCTTCCCATCCATGTTCTTTTCTGTATCTTGCAGATTCATCACATGTTAAGACAGGAGGATGTTCAATTTCTTCAAAATGGATGTTTTGTGTTTTGAGAATCCTTAGTATATTTTTGTATATGTCGTTCATTTTTTAAAGACTATCATATGAAAAAGACAATTTCAAATAAATGTTTGACATAACTGAAACAAGGAGTAAAAAAGAAAAAAAATTCAGAGGGGAAGTATCATGTTAGATCTGGGATTTATAAGGACAAATATGGAAAAGATAAAGGAAATGCTGAAAAACAGAGGATATGAATTAGACATGTCAAAATTTGAAGAGCTTGATTATAAAAGGAGGAAACTGATAACAGAAGTTGAATCTCTCAGACACAAAAGAAATGAGCTGAATGATCAGATATCTAAGAGAAAGAAAAAAGGAGAGGACATATCTGATCTTATAGAAGAGATGAAAAAGATTTCTTCAGAGATAAAAGAGAAAGAGAAAGAATTGCCTAAGATAAATGAAGAATTTAAGGAATTCCTTCTTCACATTCCTAATATCCCTCATGAGTCTGTGCCCATAGGAAAAGATGAAAGTGATAATGTCGTCGTAAGGGTATGGGGAGAAAAGCCAAAGATGGATTTTGATCCTCTTCCTCACTGGGAGATTGGAGAAAGACTTGGAATACTTGATTTTAAAAGAGCAGCAAAGCTTGCAGGTTCAAGATTTGCACTTTATAAAGGTCTTGGTGCAAAGCTTGAAAGGGCTCTTATAAACTTTATGCTTGACATACACACAAAGGAGCATGGATATACAGAAGTCCTTCCTCCATTTATGGTAACAGAAGAATGCATGACAGGGACAGGACAGCTTCCAAAGTTCAAAGAAGACCTTTTTAAGGTAGAAGACTGGAATCTTTATCTTATACCAACAGCAGAAGTTCCAGTAACAAACATACACAGAGAAGAGATACTCAGTGAAGATGAGCTTCCAAAATACTATGTATCATATACTCCATGCTTTAGGTCAGAAGCAGGATCATATGGAAAGGATGTAAGAGGGCTTATAAGACAGCATCAGTTTAACAAAGTAGAGCTTGTAAAGATAACAAAGCCAGAAGATTCATGGGATGAACTTGAAAAGCTTACACGTGATGCAGAAGAGATCCTAAGAAGACTTAATCTTCACTACAGAGTTGTATGTCTCTGCACAGGAGATCTTGGTTTTTCTTCTGCAAAGACATATGACATAGAAGTATGGCTTCCAGGACAGGGTGTATATAAGGAGATATCTTCTTGCAGTAACTGCACAGACTTTCAGGCAAGAAGGGCAAATATAAGGTTCAGGAGAAAAGGGAAAAAAGGTTCTGAGTTTGTTCATACCCTTAATGGTTCAGGGCTTGCAGTAGGAAGGACAGTCGTTGCAATACTTGAGAACTATCAACAAGAAGACGGATCTGTAATTATTCCAGAAGCACTTCGTCCATATATGGATGGGATAGAAAGAATCAGGAGGCAGGACTGATGTGTGGGATAGTCTGTTATATAGGAAAAAAAGAGGCTTTGCCTATACTCATAGAAGGTCTTAAAAGACTTGAATACAGAGGATATGATTCTGCAGGAATTGCAGTTCATGATGGAAGGAATGTATATATGGTAAAGACAAAAGGAAGGATATCTGATCTTGAAGCAAAGGTAAACAATACGCATATAAAAGGATTTTTTGGAATTGGACATACAAGATGGGCAACACATGGAGAGCCATCAGACATAAATGCACATCCACAGACAGATAAGGATCAGAAAGTGTTTGTTGTTCACAATGGTATAATAGAAAATTACCTTCCTTTAAAAAAAGCTCTTGAAAAAAAAGGGATAAGCTTTAGATCAGAGACAGATACAGAGGTCCTTGCTCATCTTATAAGCATTTATTTTGAAGGAGATCTTATGGAAGCAGTAAGAAGAGCTCTTTTGGAAGTAGAAGGAACATATGGAATAGCTGTGATACATAAAGATGATCCAGGGAAGATAGTTGTTGCAAGAAGGGGAAGTCCTCTGATTATAGGAATAGGAGAAAAGGAGTTTTTTGCAGCATCTGATATTCATGCAATGATAAGACATACAAACAGGGTTGTTCATCTTGAAGACAATGAAATAGCCGTTATTACTTCTGATGACTATATGATTACAAGTGCAAGGGCAAAACCAATAAAAAGAGCTATAGAGATAGTTGAGTGGAGGTCAGAGGAAGCAGAACTTAAAGGATTTCCTCATTACATGCTAAAAGAGATATACGAACAGCCAGAGGCAATAGAAAATGCAATGAGGGGAAGGATTGATCCTGGAGAAGGTGTTCCAAAGCTTGGAGGGATTCAGCCTGTATGGGAAAAGCTTAAAAGATGCAGGCATATGATAATTGTTGGATGTGGGACATCTTATCATGCAGGATATGTTGGAAGATACATATTTGAAAAGCTTACGGATGTGAATGTAGAAGTTGAGCTTGCTTCTGAATTTCGCTACAGAAAGCACAATTTTTCTCCAAATACATTTGTCCTTGCTCTAAGCCAGTCTGGAGAAACAGCAGATACACTTGCTGCAATAAGGGAGGCAAGGAGAAAAGGAGCAACTCTTCTTGGAATAGTAAATGTTGTTGGAAGTTCTATTGCAAGAGAAACAGATGCAGGAGTATACAATCATGCAGGTCCTGAAATAGGAGTTGCATCTACAAAGAACTTCACATCACAGCTCGTAATCCTTACACTCCTTGCACTTCTTATAGGAAGACATCAAAAGCTTTCATTTACAGATGGAGTAGAGGCAATAAGGGCTCTGAGAGAACTTCCTTCTCAGGTAAGAGAGGTCCTTTCTCAGGCAAATCACATACAGGCAATTGCTGAGAAATATTATAAATACAACAACTGGCTTTTTATTGGAAGAAAGTTCAACTATCCCATTGCACTTGAAGGAGCACTGAAACTAAAAGAGGTATCATATATACATGCAGAAGGATATGCTGCAGGAGAGATGAAACATGGTCCAATTGCACTTATAAATCCAGAAATGCCAACAGTTGCTATTGTTCCAAGAGATGACATGTATGAAAAGATGATAAGCAACATACAGGAGATAAAAAGCAGAGGAGGACCAGTTATAGCAATTGCTACAAAGGGAGACAGGAGAATAAAAGAAATTGCTGATGATGTAATAGAAGTTCCAGAAACTCTTGACTTCCTTTATCCAGTTCTTACGGTAATTCCCTGTCAGCTTATTGCATACTACTGTGCTGTCCTTCTTGGAAGGGATGTTGACAAACCAAGGAATCTTGCAAAAAGTGTGACTGTAGAATAGTTAAGTCTCAAAGAAGAGTCTTCCACTTTCTTTTGCATCATATCCACCAAGTGATTCAACCGATTCTTTGAATCTTCTATCTCTTATAACTTCCAGAAATTTTTTTATCTTTGGATCATCCATAAATTCTTTTGGAATAACGATGTCATACTGCTCTTTTCCTATGGGAATAAACTCAAGATCAAGTGCCTTTGCAGCTGCATATATTCCTATTCCACAGTCTGCTACACCACTTAAAACATCCACTGCAACAGCCATATGCGTAGTTTCCTCATTCTCGTATCCTTTTATCTTCTTAGGATCTATTCCAAGTTCCTTGAGTTTATAATCAAGAAGGACCCTTGTCCCTGATCCCTTCTGCCTGTTTACAAAAGTTACATCATCTCTTACAAGATCTTCTATCCCTTTGATTCCCTTAGGATTCCCTTTTCTTACAATAAGCCCCTGTTCTCTTCTTACAAGATGAAATACACATACCTTCATCCCTTTCAGATATCTTTCTATGTAAGGAATGTTATATATGCCTTTTTCTGGATCAAGGAGATGTGTTCCACAAAGATGTGATATACCTTTTCTTAGGGCTATAAGACCTCCAAGACTTCCTACATTGCTTGAAGAGATCCTTATTCCATATTCCTTAAGCATATCAGAGATTATATCCAGAGAAATATCATGACTTCCAATAACAACAACAGTATTTTCCAGCTCATTTTCATCAACAAGAAGTTCTGCTTCAACCTCTTCATCCTGTGTAATTCCTTCTTTCATCTCTCCTATCCTTATTATCCCTTCTGCTTTTGTAAGTGTTGTAAGGACTCCTGCACCTCTTGGAAGAGGTGTAGCAACATATCTTCCTCTTATCTTTCCTATATTTACCCTTACAAATTCCTCTATCCCGAGTTTTGAAGGAATATCCCTTGTAGGAATAACCTTTATCTTTTTTCTCTCTTTTTGCTCAAGACCCTGAAGCCAGTATATTATAGGCATGACAAAAAGTTCAAAAGATATTACAGAAGATACAGGATATCCTGGATTTCCTATAACAGGCTTTCCCTGTGCTATTGCCAAAACTGTTGGCTTTCCAGGCATAATAGCTATTCCATGAACAAGGACCTCTCCTATATCTTTCAGTATACGGAAAGTATAATCCTTTGATCCAGCAGAAGATCCAGCATTTATTATTATTATCTTTGCAGAAGAATTTACAGCATCTTCAACAGCCCTTTTTATCTTTTCTTCATCATCAGGAACTATACCGTATACTTTAGGAATTCCTCCTGCCTCTTTTACAAGAGAAGAAAGAACAACAGAATTGTATTCAATTATCTTTCCTTTCTCCAGCCTTCCACTTATATCCTTATAACTTACAAGCTCTGAACCAGTAGGAATTATAGCAACCTCAGGTCTTTTCCACACATAAAGCTCAAATATTCCTGAACTGATCAAAGCTCCAAGATCATATGGACGAAGCCTATGATTTTTTGGAAAAATAAGCTCGGTTGAGACAATATCCTCTCCAACCTTCCTTACATTTTGCCATGGATATGCAGGTGATCTTATTTCTATGTGTCTTTCATCAACCTGATAGACCTTCTCTACCATAATCACTGCATCATATCCATCAGGAAGAGGATCTCCTGTATTTACCCAGATTGCATCTTTTCCTATTTCAAGAAGTTTTGGTCTTCTGTCTGTTGCACCATATGTCTTTTCTGCTTTTACAGCAATTCCGTCCATTGCAGCAGAATGATAATGTGGTGAAGAGAATCTTGCAAACAGAGGTCTTGAAGTAACCCTTCCCAAGGCATCTTCTACTTTTATCTTTTCCTCTTCTCTGAGCTTAGAAATATCTATCCTTGAGAAAAAAAGATCCTTTGCTTCTTCAAGACTTTTCATTGAAAGATATGCCTTTCTTTCTACCATAGCCCTTTTGAAACAAAAGGAATTACTTCTACCTTTTCCCCTTCATAAACCCCTTCCTTATTCATATCCACCCTTACAAGACCATCTGCTTCTACAAGTGTTGATATAAGTCCTGATTTTCCAATTATTGGCTCAGCATAAAGCTGTTTATCTTTTTCTATAAGCTTTACCCTTATGTAATCCTCCCTTCCAGGAGCAGATTCAATGTTTCTTGTCATTCTTGCTTCTATCTTTGGAGGATCCTGAACAGGATCTTCACCAGAAAGTCTCCTCAGAAGCCTGCTCATAAATACCTCTGCAACGATAAGTGCAGATGCAACATGACCAGGGATTCCAACAACTGGTTTTCTTTTTACTGTTCCTATTATTGTTGGTTTTCCAGGAGAGATTGCTATTCCGTGAACAAGGAGCCTAAAATCACTGATTGATTCAAATACCTTAAGAGTCAGATCCCTTGTTCCAACAGAACTTCCTCCAGATATCCAAACAGTATCTGCTATCCTTAATCCTTCTTCTACCAGATCTTTGAGTCTTGAAAAATCATCAGGACAGATTCCAAGGAATACAGGTTCTGCAAAAAGGGATCTGCAAAATGCCGAAAGTGTATATCTGTTTATATCCCTTACCTTTCCAGGAGGAGGTTCTTTTTCTATTGGAACAATCTCATCTCCAGTGGATATTATTGCTACCTTTGGTTTTCTGTATACCTTTACAGAGGCTATTCCAAGTCCTGCAAGGATTCCTATGTCTTGTGGTCTAAGTCTTTTTCCTTTTTTAAGAACAAGTTCTCCTTTTTTTACATCATCATCAGGTGCTATGACATTTTCAAAAGGAGATATTGCCCTTTCTACCTCAATCGTCTCTTCGTCTATCCTGTGACAATACTCTATCATAACGACTCCATCAGCACCTTCAGGAAGCATCCCTCCTGTAGATATCTTTACTGCCTCTCCTTCACCAACTTTTATCTTTGGTATTTCTCCCATCTTTACCTCACCTTTTATGCGCAAAATAGCAGGAAGAGACTGGCTTGCACCAAATGTATCCTTTGCTCTTACAGCATATCCATCCATGCTTGCTCTGAAAAATCCTGGAAGGTCACAGGGAGAAAATACATCCTCTGAAATTACTCTTCCTAAGGCATCATCTATGTGGATAAGTTCTTCTGAGACAGGTGAGAAGCTGTTTATAACTTCAAAAACCTTTTTTGGAGGAGCTACTTCAAAAAACTTCATTTTCTTGAATCTTAAAACAACAGAAAAAAAATGAAAAGAGGAAAAATTTGTCATAAAGGGACCTTAAAAAGAATTGACTTATTTTACCTGTGTAGGTTATACTTTAAAGACAAAGCGGGCATAGCTCAGGTGGCAGAGCACAAGCTTCCCAAGCTTGGGGTCGCGGGTTCGAGTCCCGTTGCCCGCTTAAAGAAGTTTTAAAAAAGCGGGTTTTTGCCCGCTTTTTTGTTAAAAATGGACAGGGCAAAAAAAGAGGAGATAATTCAGAAAGTAACAAAAATAGCAGAGCCTACCTTAGAAGACCTTGGATATGAACTCGTTGATGTGGAGTATGTCTTTGAAAGGGGAAGATGGGTATTGAGGATATACATTGATAAAGAAGGAGGGGTAGGTATTAATGATTGTGTGGAAGTAAGTCAGGAATTGAGCACCTTGTTAGACATAGAAGATCCTATAGAAAGCTCATATGTTCTGGAAGTATCTTCTCCTGGGCTTAACAGACCACTCACAAAAGAAAAACACTTTATTCAGGCTATAGGAAAGAAGGTAAAGATAAAGACAGAAAATCCGATAGAAGGAAGGAAGAACTTTACTGGATATCTCAGAGACTTTAAAGATGGAATAGTCATGATAGAAGTTGATAACAGGATCTATCAGTTAGAAAGAGAAAACATAAAGAAAGCTAATCTGGTTTATGAATTTGATGACTCTTTCTGAAAGGAGTTTTGAGAAATGACCTCAGAACTTATGAGAATAATTGAACAGGTAAGCAGGCAGAGAGGAGTGGACAAGGAAAGAGTAATAAAGGCAGTAGAGGATGCTGTAAAAGTTGCTGTCAGAAAAAAGTTTGGTCCAGACAGGGACATAGAGGTAAATTTCAATGAGGAACTTGGAGAGATAGAGATATTTGAGTTTAAGGAAGTTGTGGAAAAGGTTACAGATGAAGAAAGACAGATATCTCTGGAAGAGGCAAGAAAGTATGATCCAGAAGTAGAAGTAGGAGACAGCTTAGGGATAAAGATGGATACTACATCTCTTGGAAGAATAGCAGCTCAGGCAGCAAAACAGGTTATAATTCAGAGATTCAGAGAGGCTGAAAGAGACATCATATATGATGATTTTAAGGACAGAAAAGGAGAGATAGTAAACGGGATAGTTCAGAGATTTGAAGGAGGATCAATTATCGTAAACTTGGGAAGAACAGAAGCAGAACTTCCTCCAAATGAGCAGATGCCAAATGAATCATATAAACAAGGAGACAGAATAAGGGGGTATATAATAGATGTAAAACACTATAGCAGAGGACCACAGATAATTATCTCCAGGACTCATCCTGATTTTGTAAAAGCACTTTTTGAAAGTGAGGTCCCAGAAGTAGCAGAAGGACAGGTAGAGATAGTTGCAGTAGCAAGAGAACCAGGAAGCAGAACAAAGATAGCAGTAAGATCAAGAGATCCAGACATTGATCCTGTAGGAGCATGTGTAGGACTTAGGGGAAGGAGAGTTCAGGCAGTTGTTCAGGAACTTAGAGGAGAAAAGATAGACATAGTTCCATGGTCACCTGATCCTGCAAAGTTTGTTTGCAATGCACTTGCTCCTGCTGAGATCGTAAGAGTAATTGTAGATGAAGCAAACAAGACAATGGAAGTAGTTGTTCCTGATGATCAGCTTTCTCTTGCTATTGGTAAAAAAGGACAGAATGTAAGGCTTGCAGCAAAGCTTACAGGATGGCATATAGATGTCATAACTGAGTCAAGATATAATCAGGCTCTTAAGAAAGGATTTGAATCACTTCTTAGTCTTGAAAGTGTTGATCTTAAACTTGCAACAGATCTTTATGACAAAGGTTATGGTTCTGCATTTGAGCTTGCAGAGGCAGATCCAAAATCCCTTCTTTCTATTGAGGGAATGACAGAAGAGAAGGCAAAGAAGATAATAGAAGAAGCAAAGGAGTATGTGAAGAGAAAAGAATCTGGTGAGCAAAGGTAAAGGACACATACCTATAAGGACATGTATAATATGCAAAGAAAAAAAGAGCAAATATGAATTGATAAGAATTGCAGCTGGAAAGGACGGGATTGCAAGAAGGGATGACAAGGCAAAAATTGGTGGAAGAGGAGCATATGTGTGTCCTAAGAAAGAGTGCATAGAAAGACTTCTTTCAAGACCACAAGTCCTTGCTAAAGCATTAAGAAGGAGCTATATAAAAGGGATAGACATAGGGGGGATATATGGGGAAGATAAGAGTTCTTGATCTGGCAAAAGAGCTGAATATGGACAGTAAAAGTCTTCTGGAAAAGCTTCAGAAAGCAGGGATAAAGGTAAGTGATCATATGGATGAGGTTGATGTAACAAAAGTAAAAGAGATGTTTTCTAAGGAAAAACAGGAAGTAGTTGAGGAAAAAAGGATATCAGCAAAGGTTATAAGAAGAAGGAAGAAAAGGCTTTTCCATGCTCCTCAAAAGAAAGAATTTAAGGCTCCTGAAGAAGAAAGGCATAAAGAGGAAGTAAAAGAAGAAGAGAAGAAAGAAGAAGAGAAGAAAGAGGAGGTAAAAGAAGAAGTAAAAGAAAAGAAGGAAGAAGAAAAGGCTGAAGAGGTCAAGATAGAAGAAGCTAAGGAAGAAGAGGTTGAAGAAGAAGAGCCTAAGAAGAAAAAAGGGAAGGAGCTTACTCCAAGAAGTGTTTATAAAAGGATAAAGAAAGAGATATATGAGATAGAAGACCTTTATGATGAAGAAGAGTTTGTAACGAGAAGGAGATTAAAGAAGCCTTCAAAAGCAAAGAAAGAAAAAGAAAAGAAGAAGAAAAAAGAAGAGAAGAAAGAACAAGAACAGCCAGTTGTTGCTCCTCCTAAGGGCAAAAGGAAGCTAAAGATCCCTGAATCTATTACGGTCTCTGAACTTGCAAAAGCTATGGGAATAAAAGCAGCCGAGCTTATAAAGAAGCTTATTTCAATGGGAGTTATGGCTACTGTCAACCAGTCCATAGACTTTGAAACTGCTGCTCTTGTTGCAGATGAATTTGGATATGAACTTGAACTTGATACATTCAAAGAAGAGGATCTTTTGGAAGAGCCTGAAGACAGACCAGAAGACCTCAAGCCCCGTCCTCCTGTTGTAACCGTTATGGGACATGTTGATCATGGAAAGACAACACTCCTTGACTACATAAGACATTCAAATGTAGCAGAAAAAGAAGTGGGAGGAATAACACAGCATATTGGTGCATATTATGTAGAAACAGAAGAGGGAGGGATAGTATTCATAGACACACCAGGACATGAAGCATTTACTGCAATGAGAGCAAGAGGAGCACAGGTAACAGACATTATTGTTCTTGTTGTTGCTGCAGATGATGGTGTTATGCCACAGACAAAAGAGGCGATAAATCATGCAAAAGCAGCAAATCTTCCTATTGTTGTTGCTATAAATAAGATAGACAAACCTGATGCAAATCCAGAGATGGTAAAAAGACAGCTTGCAGAACTTGGACTTGTTCCAGAAGAGTGGGGTGGAGATACACTTATGGCACTTGTTTCTGCAAAGACTGGAAAAGGTGTTGATGAACTTTTAAGTCTTATCCTTCTTCAGGCAGAGCTTTTAGAACTTAAAGCAAATCCAAACAGACCAGCAAGAGGAACTGTTATAGAATCAAGACTTGATAAGACAAAAGGGCCTGTTGCAACTGTTATAATAAAAAACGGAACACTTAAAAGAGGAGATTATTTTGTATGTGGAGAAAACTATGGTCGTGTAAGGGCAATGATAGACTGCCAGGGAAGAAATATCTCATCTGCAGGTCCATCAATGCCTGTTGAGATATATGGAATATCTGGAGTTCCAAATCCTGGAGATGATTTTATAGTAGTAAAAAGTGAAAAGGTTGCAAAAGAGATAGTAGAGCACAGACAGAGAAAGAAAGCACAGGCTGCTCCTAAGAAGGCAATAAGCCTGGAAGAGCTTTATTCAAAGATAAAAGAAGGAGAGGTAAAAGAACTTAAGCTTATAATAAAAACAGATACTCATGGAACACTTGAAGCACTTGAAAATGCTATAAAGAAGCAGAGCACAGATGAGATAAAAATTTCCATAATACATTCAGGAATAGGAGCTATAACAGAATCAGATGTTATGCTTGCATCTGCATCTGATGCAATAATTATTGGATTCAATGTAAGGACAGCTCCAAGAGTTTCAGAAGTTGCTGAAAGGGAAAAGGTGGACATAAGGTATTATAAGGTCATCTATGATGTGATAGATGACATAAAGAAGGCAATGAGAGGACTGTTAGAGCCAGTCTATAAGGAAAAGATAATAGGAAGGGCAGAAGTAAGACAGACATTCAAGATCCCGAAAGTAGGAATAGTTGCAGGATGTTATGTGCTTGAAGGTCAGATTGAAAGAAATGCAAATGTAAGGGTCTTGAGAGACAATACCGTGGTCCATGACGGAAGGATAGCTTCTCTTAAGAGGTTTAAAGATGATGTAAAAGAAGTTGCTGCAGGATATGAGTGTGGAGTTGGTATAGAGAATTTCAATGACATAAAGCCAGGTGATATACTTGAAGTATACAAGATGATAGAAGAAAGACCAGAGATATGAATGAATAATCATGGTAATAGGGGCATTAAAAGTAGAGTTTTTTATTCCTGAAAACAGGTCATTAAAAGGAAAAAGAAAGATCGTAAAAAGTATGGTGGATAAGGTAAGGCATAGATTCAATGTCTCGGTTGCAGAGGTAGGAGCTAATGATAACTGGCAAAAGATTGAGCTTGGAATAAGTTTTGTAGGAAATGACAGAAGACACATAGATGCTTCTTTGTCCAAGGTTCTATCCTACTTAGAATCTCTCTATCTTGCCCAGATCGTGAGAAGCAAGATAGAGATAATCAATTTATAGAAGGCTCAGGAGAAAATTAAGATGGCAAGAAGAAGGGCTCAAAGAGTAGGAGATACTATTTTAAGAGAAATAGCTTATCTTTTGCTAACAAGGGTAAGGGATCCCAGAGTAAAAGGGGTTACTCTTACAGGAGTTCACTTAAGTGATGATCTGAAAAGGGCAAAGGTATATTACAGTGTAATAGGAGATGCTGAAGCTATAAAGACGGCTCAGGAAGGTCTTGAAAGTGCTAAAGGATTTATAAAAAGAGAGATAGGTCTTCGGATGGAACTGAGATATGTTCCAGAACTTACCTTTATTTATGATCCTTCTATAAAGCTGAGCAGCAGGATTGATCAGCTTGTAGAAGAAAAGAAAAAGTGATTGAAGAAATCGTAGAAATTTTAAAAAAAGGAAAAAAATTCCTTCTTCTTACCCATAAAGATCCAGATCTTGATGGAATAGGATCAATGATGGGTTTGGCTTATTCTCTTAAAAGTCAGGGAAAAGAGGTTGTCTGTTTTACTGAGACCCCTTTACGCCCTCCTTTAAGTAACATAAAAGGAGCAAAGGAAATAGTTCATGAACTTAAAGAAAGGGACTTTGATGCAACTATTGCACTTGACTGCAGTGATATTGAAAGAACAGGAAGTATAAAAGATGAAATCCTAAGATACAGACCAATTATAAACATAGACCATCACGAAACCAACAACTACTTTGGAGACATAAACTTTGTCGTTCCTAAGAGTTCATCAACTGGAGAACTCGTCTTCAATATTATAAAGAAAGCAGGATTTCCAGTAAATCAAACAATAGCAGAAAACATCTTTGCAGCTATACAGGCTGATACAGGCTGTTTTAAATACGAAAATACTACTGTATCCTCTTTTAGGATAGCTGCTGAACTTATGGAATATGGAGTAAGCCCATGGTATGTTTATACGAACATGTCAGAGCAGTATACGCTTGCAGATCTGAAGCTCTTAGAACTTGCCCTGGCTACTGTAGAACTTCACTGCAATGGAAAGCTGAGTATAATGAGTATCACATATGAGATGATAGAAAAAGCCGGGACATATCCAGGAGACAGCGAAAGATTTATAACTTATCCCAGATTTATTGCAGGAGTAGAAATAGCAGCTCTTATAAGACAGATAGGAATTGGAAGATATAAGTTCAGCTTAAGGTCAAATGGAAAGATAAATGTAGCAAAACTTGCAAAATGCTTTGGTGGTGGAGGTCATGCAAGGGCAGCAGGATTTGAGTGTGAAGGAGAGCTTCAGGCACTCAAAGAGAGATTTATAAGGACTGTATCAGGATTCTTTAAGGAATAGGTATTATGGATGGGATTCTTCTCGTAGATAAGCCAAAAGGGATAACTTCCTTAGAGGTAGTAAATAAGATAAAGAGGGTTTTAAAGCCAAAGAAGATAGGACATGCAGGAACACTTGATCCTTTTGCTACAGGACTTTTGATCATACTCCTGAATCAAGGAACAAAGCTGTTCAATTTTATCTCTTCTCAGCCAAAGCTTTATCTTGCTACAGTCTATCTTGGAATAGAAACAGACAGTTATGATTGCACAGGAAAAGTTATAAAACAGGAAGAAGTTCCATCATTGAGTGAGGATCTTATAAAGGAAAAACTAAAGGAATTCGTAGGTAATATAGAACAGGTTCCTCCTCCTTTTTCTGCACTGAAATATAAAGGAGTAAGAGCTTATAAGCTTGCAAGAAGAGGAATAAAAGTAGAGTTAAAAAAGAGAAATGTAACCATTTATGAATTAGAACTTATAAGATGGAATAATCCAGAACTTGAAATAAAAGTAAGGTGTTCTGCAGGGACATACATAAGATCGCTTGCAGTAGATATAGCAAGATCTCTTAACAGTTGCGGTCATCTTAAAGAACTCAGAAGGATCTCGTGTGGACATTTTCATGTAAATGATGCATTAAAGATAGAAGATGATCTTTCCTTAGAGACTTTGGAGCAAAACATAATTCCTCTTATAGATGCCCTTCCAGATTTCAAAACAGTCTATATAGATGAAGCTATAGCTTGGAGATTGAGAAATGGAGTTCAGCCAAGAAAGGATGAATTTGGAATAACAGAGGAAGGTTATATAAAGTTTGTAAAAGAAAAAGAGCTTGTTGCCATTGCTGAGGTAAAAGGTTCAAAAATAAGGCTTGAAAGGGTTTTTCATTGAAAATATAATTAAAACAAGGAGGAAGTTATGGCACTTACACCAGAACAAAAAAAAGAGATAATAGATAAGTTTAAACTTCATGAAAAAGATACAGGATCTCCTGAAGTTCAGGTTGCTCTTCTTACAGAAAGGATAAGACAGCTTACGGAACATCTGAAAATCCACAGAAAGGATCATCATTCAAGAAGAGGACTTATGATGCTTGTTGGAAAAAGAAGAAGACTTCTGAATTATCTGAAAAGAAAAGACTTTGAAAGATATAAGAATTTGATTAAAGCATTAGGATTAAGAAAATAAAAAGGGAAGGAGCCATGGCAAGGAGTTATTCAGTAAAACTTGACGGAAAAACACTTACAATAGAAACTGGTCGTGTTGCAAAACAGGCAAATGGTGCAGTCCTTGTAAGCTTAGGAGATACCGTTGTTCTTGTAACAGCCGTTGCTTCAGATGAAACAAGAGACATAGACTTTCTTCCACTTACAGTAGACTATCAGGAAATGTCATATGCAGGAGGAAGAATACCCGGAAACTTCTTCAGAAGGGATATAGGTCGTCCTGCTGACAGGGAAATAATAGCTGCACGACTTATAGACAGACCACTGAGACCACTTTTCCCTGAAAACTATCGCTATGATACACAGATCATAGCAACAGTCCTTTCTACAGACAAAGAACACGAAGCAGATGTCCTTGCACTTGTTGGTGCATCTGCTGCACTTGAAATTTCAGATATTCCTTTTAATGGTCCTGTTGCAGGAGTAAGGGTAGGAAGGGTAGATGGAAGATTTATCATTAATCCTACCATAGCTGAGCAGGAAAAAAGTGACATAAATATAGTTGTTGCTGGAAACAGGGATGGAATAGTAATGGTTGAAGGAGAAGCAAAATTTGTCTCAGAAAAGGAACTCATAGATGCAATATTTTATGGATACAAAGCCCTTCTTCCTTTGCTTGATCTTCAAGAAAGGATGAAAGAAGAGATAGGTAAAGAGAAGATTCAGATTCCTGAAAGAGAGATAGATGAGGAGCTTAAAAAGAAGATCTTAGATATAGCAGGTCCTTCAATTGAAGACATCATCAGAACAGCTCCTAAGAAGTTGAGGAATCAGAAAAGAAAAGAGCTTCGTCAGAAACTATTTGAAAAACTTTCTGAATATGAAGGAAGAGAAAGAGAGATAGAATGGCTTGTTCAGGATATTGAAAGGGAAATGATGAGGAGGATGGTTCTTGAAGAAGGAAGAAGGATTGATGGAAGATCTTATAAGGACATAAGACCAATAGAATGTGAGGTAGGAGTCCTTCCTCGTGTTCACGGTTCAGCACTCTTTACAAGAGGAGAAACACAGGCTCTTGTCCTAACTACTCTTGGAACAGAATGGGATGAGCAAAGACTTGAATCAATCTATGGTGATTATCTTATGTCATTCATGTTCCACTATAACTTCCCACCATATTCTGTAGGAGAGGTAAGAAGGCTTACAGGACCAAGCAGAAGAGAGATTGGACATGGAGAGCTTGCAAGGAGAGCTCTTCAGCCTGTTGTTCCAAGCAAGGAAGAATTTCAGTATTGTATAAGAGTTGTTTCAGAGATACTTGAGTCAAATGGCTCATCATCTATGGCAAGTGTATGTGGTGGAAGTCTTTCTCTTATGGATGCAGGAGTTCCTATAAAAGAGCATGTTGCAGGTGTTGCAATGGGTCTTATTTCTGAAGAAGGAAAAACAGCAATCCTTACGGATATAATCGGAGATGAGGATCACTATGGAGACATGGACTTTAAGGTTGCAGGGACAAAGGATGGAATTACTGCAATCCAGATGGACATAAAGATAAAGGACATAAGTCGTGAGATCTTGGAAAAGGCTCTTTCTCAGGCAAAGGAAGCAAGGCTTTTTATACTGGAAGAGATGAAAAAAGCAATTCCTGCTCCAAGAGAGCATGTATCAAAGTATGCTCCTGTTATAGATGTTGTAAAGATTGCACCATATCAGGTAAAGACACTAATTGGTCCTGGTGGAAAGACTGTAAGGGAGATTACTATGGAGACAGGTGCAAGGATATGGGCAGAAGACGATGGAACTGTTCACATTACAGCTCCTGATGCACAGAGTGCAGAAGCTGCAATAAGAAAGATAAAGGAGCTTTTCAAGGAAGTAGAGCTTGGAGGAATATATAAAGGAAAGGTAAAAAGGGTCTTGGACTTTGGTGCAATAGTAGAAATATATCCTGGAACAATAGGAATGATACACATATCTCAGCTTGATCACAGAAGGGTAAACAAGGTTTCAGATGTCCTTAAAGAAGGAGATGAGGTAGAAGTAAAAGTTATTGGTTTTGATGAACTTGGAAGAATAAGACTTTCAAGAAAGGCTGTTCTTGAAGAGAAGGCAAGAAATGTATCATAAGACAGTTCTTGAAAATGGACTGAAGATAATATCTGAGACAGTAGATTATGCCCGTTCTGTATCTATTGGAATATGGATAAATGCAGGATCAAGAGATGAGAAGCCAAAAGAAAATGGTATCTCACATTTTATAGAACATATGTCATTCAAAGGGACAAAGAAAAGGAGTGCTCTTCAGATAGCAAAAGAGCTTGATTCCATAGGTGGAATGTCAAATGCGTTTACTGGAAAAGAAAATACATGCTTTCATGCAAGGGTCTTAGGAAGACATTTTCCTATAGTTGCAGACATACTGAGTGATATCTTCCTGAATTCTCTTTTTGATCCAGCTGAGATAGAAAAAGAAAGAGGTGTCATACTTCAGGAGATAAAGATGATGGAAGACAGTCCAGAAGAATATGTCCACGATCTTCTTCAGAGAAACTTCTGGAAAGGTCATCCTATATCCATGCCAGTTATGGGAACAGAGGATTCTGTGATGAGTATAACAAGGGATATGATAATTGATTATGTAAAAAGACATTATCTTCCAAGGAATGTGATAATATCAGCAGCTGGTGCTATATCTCATAAAGAACTGACAGAGTATTTTGTTCCACTTTTTGAAAAGATTGAATCAAAAAACGAAAATGATCCAAAAAGAGAACCTCCAAAGTCAAATACATCAGTTTCAGTAAATTATAAAAAACTGGAACAGATACATATATGTCTTGGAGTTGAAGCTGTATCTGTAAAAGATGAAAGGAGATTTCCTGTAAATGTCCTAAATACTATACTTGGAGGAAATATGAGCTCAAAGCTCTTTCAAAAGATAAGAGAAGAAAAAGGGCTTGCTTATTCTGTTTACAGCTTCCTGAGTCTTTATACGGATACAGGACTTCTTGGAATATATGCAGCATGTGAACCAGATAATGTGAACAAGGTCCTGTCTCTTATAAATGAAGAGATAAGAAAGATCATAGCAGGTCAGATAAATAAGGACGATCTTGAAAGTGCAAAAAATTACATTGTAGGAGGACTTCTCCTCTCATCCGAAAGCATAGAAAACAGGATGATAAGGATAGCAAAGAATGAGTTCCTTTTTGATCGCTATGTTCCGTATGAAGAGATTGTTGATAAGATAAACAGGGTAAGTCTGGATGATGTGATAAGTGCAGCAGAAATGCTTTTTAATAACAAGACTCTTACTTTTGTAGCCTTAGGTCCTATACACGAAAAGGACATAGATCTGAGTAATATAAAGCTATAAGGAGGATAAGTATGTCAAAGGTATGTCAGATATGTGGAAAAAGACCTCAGGTTGGTCATAATGTGAGTCATGCTGGAAACAGGACAAAGAGAAGATGGCTTCCAAATCTTCAAAAAGTAAGATGTGTTCTTCCAAATGGTCAGGTAAAAAGGATAAGAGTTTGCACAAAGTGTATTAAGGCAGGAAAGATAAAAAAGCCTCCTATAAAGTAGCTAAATCCTTCTTGCAGAGATTATGTCTTTTATCTTCTTTATTGCTCCAATTACTTCGTTTAGATGATTTACATCCCTTACCTCAACCGTAAAAAAAGCTATTCCTTTATTATCACCAGTGCTTTTTATCTCTGCACTTATTATATTTGCATTCTTCTGAGCAATAGCTGAACTTATACTTGCAAGCATTCCAACTTTGTCCACACTCAAAACAAATATCCTTGCAGGATATGTTTCTGATTCAGAAGGTTCCCATGTTATGTTTATTATCCTTTCTGGTTCAGCATTCTTTATATGCCTGCAATTATACCTGTGTATTGTTATCCCTTTTCCTCTTGTTATATACCCAACTACAGGATCTCCTGGAATGGGATAACAGCACTTTGCAAGATGTGTAACTATATCATCAAGTCCTTTTATCTTTATCCCCTTCTCCTTCCTTCTAAACCTATCTACCAGCCTTGATACGACCCGAAGAGGAGATACCTCTTTTATGTGAAGCTTCTGTTTTATCCTGCTTATGATGTGTCTTACTGAAACCACTCCTATACCAATCTGTGCAAGAAGATCATCAACAGACTGAAGAGACATGTCTTTTGCAACAGAAAGAAGTATTTCTTCTTTGTTGTTAAGGTTTATATGCTCTTGAGCCAGTTCTTTTTCCAACATCTCTTTTCCAATACTTATACTTTTTTCCCTTTCATGTTTTCTTAACCACTGCCTTATCTTTGTCCTTGCTTTTGGTGTCTTTACGAATTCAAGCCAGTCCTTGCTTGGATGCTGTTTTGGAGATGTGATAATTTCTACTACAGAACCACTTTTGAGCTCATAATTAAGAGGGACAAGTCTTCCATCAACCTTTGCTCCAACACACCTGTCTCCTATCTCTGAATGAATACTGTATGCAAAGTCTACAGGTGTTGAACCCTTTGGAAGGCACTTCACTTCTCCTTTTGGTGTAAATACATATATCTCTTCAGGAAAAAGGTTCATCTTTACATTTTCCAAAAACTCCTTTGGATCACAGTATTGCTGTGTCTCTATTATCTGTCTTAGCCATGAGAAGAATTTCTCATCTGCTTCTTTTGCACTTTTTCCTTCCTTGTATTTCCAGTGAGCAGCTATTCCCTCTTCTGCAATCCTGTCCATTTCCCATGTCCTTATCTGTATCTCTATCTTCTGTCCATATGGTCCTATTACAGTTGTGTGAAGTGATTGATACATGTTTTCTTTTGGAAGAGAGATGTAGTCCTTGAACCTTCCCGGAACCTGCTTCCACATGGAATGGATTATTCCAAGTGTTTCATAACACTCCTTTATTGAGTTTACTATGATCCTGAATCCAACAAGATCATATACCTGATCAACAGGAATGTCTTTGTTCACCATCTTTCTGTAAATGCTGTATAAGTTCTTTATCCTTCCTTTTACAGTTGCCTTTATACCTGCCTCTGCAAGTCTCTTCTCTATTATCTCCTTCACTTCTCTTATAAATCTCTCTTCCTCTTCTTTTCTTTGAGCAACAGCATTCTTTATCTTTTCATACATCTCAGGTTCAAGATAATAAAAACAGAGATCTTCAAGTTCTGCTTTAAGCCAGTATATCCCAAGTCTTCCTGCAAGAGGTGCATATATGTCAAGTGTCTCTTGTGCTATAAGCTTTTGTTTTTCAGGAGGCTGATATCCTAAGGTCCTCATATTGTGAAGCCTGTCTGCAAGCTTTACAAGAACTACTCTTATGTCATTTGCCATTGCAAGTATCATCTTTCTTATATACTCTGCCTGCTTTTCCTCTCTCGTTGCAAACTTTATCTGACTTATCTTAGTTACTCCTTTTACGATGTTGCAGACTACATCTCCAAAAAGCCTCCTTATCTCTTCTTCTGTTGCCTGCGTGTCTTCAAGAGTATCGTGAAGGAGTCCAGAAGCAATACATACTTCATCCATTTTCATCTTTGTAAGGATATATGCGACCTCAAGAGGATGTGAGAGATAAGGCTCTCCAGAAAGTCTTACCTGTCCTTGATGTGCTTTTGCAGAATAGACATATGCCTTCTCAATAAGACGAACATCTGCTTCTGGATGATAGCTCAGCAGACTCTGTATTATGTCATTTAAGCGAATCATAAAGTTCCTTTCTCTTTTTTATGATTGTCTCAAGTGCCTGATCAGCAGAAACCTCAAATGACTTTTCTTCTGACCTTATCTTTATATCCAGCTTTCCCTCAGTCAGATATCTTTTTCCTAAGGTAACTCTTATAGGAACTCCTATAAGATCAGCATCATTGAATTTTACTCCAGCTCTTTCATTTCTGTCATCAATGAGGACATCCACTCCATTTTCCATAAGCTTATGATAAATCCTTTCAGCTTCTTCTATGACCTTTTTCTCATTCATCAAGACAGGAACAACTATGACCTCAAATGGTGCTATTGATATAGGAAATATTATTCCTTTTTCGTCATGATTCTGTTCTATTGCTGCTGCAACACACCTTCCTATCCCTATTCCATAACATCCCATCACAAAATACTTTTCTTTTCCGTCCCTGTCAGTGAATTTTGCATTCATGGCTTTGCTATATTTTGTCCCAAGCTTAAAGATATGCCCTACTTCTATCCCTCTTTTAAATTCAAGTTCACTTTTGCATCTCGGACACCTGTCTTTTTTTGTGATAAATCTCAGGTCTGCAAAAAGATCTACTTCAAAGTCCCTTCCTATGTTCACATTCTTGAAATGTCTGTCTTCCTTATTTGCTCCAGTTACAAAGTTTCTCATTCCTTTTACTGCAAGATCAGCAACAATCTTTATATTTAGTCCAACAGGTCCAGAAAATCCTGGAGAAGCTCCTGTTATCTCTTTAACAGTCTCTTCATCAGCAAGCTCTACCTTTTCTGCATCAAATAGATTTTTCAGCTTTGTCTCATTAAGTTCATGATCCCCTCTTATAAGAACTGCTACAGGTTCACCGTCTACGAGACATATAAGAGTCTTTACGAGTCTATCAGGAGATATACCAAGGAAACTGCATACCTCCTGCACTGTCTTTATACCAGGAGTTTCTACTTCCTGAAGAGGAAGCTCTTCTGAAAAGAGAGAAATTTCTCCTTCTACAGTCTCTGCCTTTTCTACATTTGCTGAATATCCACATCTTGGACATACAACAAGCTGATCTTCACCTGTATCAGCAAGGACCATAAATTCATGTGAATAAGATCCACCTATTGTTCCTGTATCTGCTTCTACCATGTTAAATCTGAATCCACATCTCCTGAATATCCTGTTATATGTCTCCATCATGAGCTTATAGCTTTTTTCTGCTCCTTCCTCGTCTGCATCAAAGCTGTAAGCATCCTTCATAATAAATTCCCTGCACCTCATTATTCCAAATCTCGGTCTTATCTCATCCCTGAACTTTATCTGTATCTGATAAAAGTTTACGGGAAGCTGTCTGTATGACCTTATCTCGTTCTTTACTATGTATGTGATCACCTCCTCATGTGTAGGACCAAGACATGCATCTCTTCCATATCTGTCTTTGAATCTCAAAAGTTCTTTTCCATAAAAGTCCCATCTTCCACTTTCTTTCCAGAGTTCTGCAGGCTGAAAAAGGGGCATAAGCAGTTCTATAGCTCCTGCCCTGTTCATCTCCTCTCTTACAATCTGTTCAACCTTCTTTACGCACCTCAGACCAATTGGCAGATATGTGTATATTCCAGTAGTGATCTGTCTTATCATCCCTGCCCTTAGCATAAGTCTATGACTTACTGCCTCTGCATCAGAAGGTGTCTCCCTGTATGTAGGAATAAAATACCTGGAAAATCTCATTCTTTTTCCTCCAGGACTTTTTTATTTTATATTACAATTTCTTAAGGGAATTTACAAAAAAAGGAGGGATTTTTAAAGGATTACAGAATCGTCTGTCTTTTTCTCAAAAAATATCCTCAGAAATTCCTCTTCTTTTGGAGATAAATCAAAGCGCAGAGCGGCATCTTCAATGAGGAGTATAATAGACTTGTCTGGATTTTGCTGCCGCTCTGCGGATATCCACTTTATTGCTTTTTTTATCTTTTCACTTTCAGGTATTATCGTCCCCATTATCCTGCCTTTACTTCAATCTTACGAGGAACCTTTGTCTCAACCTTTGGAAGTATTAGCTTCAGGACTCCATCTTTCAGTTCTGCTTCTATCTTAGACTGATCTATGTCATGAGAAAGTGTAAACTGTCTGAAATATCTTCCTGTTTCAAATTCTCTAAATATCTCAACTTCTCCTTTTCCTTCAAGCTTCTCAGCTTCTCCATCTATGGTAAGGACATTATCATGAAGGTTTACATTTAGCTTTTCAGCTGTTACTCCAGGCATATCTGCCAAAAGAACTATCTCTTTTTCTGTTTCGTATATGTCTACATCAGGTATAAAGGTCTTTCCAGGTCTTGTCTGTTCTGCCTTTGTCCTTACCTGTGCTTTTTCCTTAGGTTTAAGAGTCTTTGTCTCTGCCATCTTTCCCCTCCTTGTCTTTTATTCAGACTTTATAGATATCTTTCTTGGCTTTGTCTTTTCTGCCTTTGGAAGTATTACTGTAAGGATACCATTTTTACATCTTGCCTCAACCTTATCAGGATCTATTTCTCCTGGAAGTGATATTGCTCTGCTGAATCTTCCCTCTTCTCTTTCCTTCCTGTGATAATCAACATCCCCTTCTACCTTAATCTTCCTTTCTCCTGAGATTGTAAGTGTGTTTTCTGTTACAGAGATGTCCAGCTCCTCTGGTTTTATTCCAGGAAGTTCAGCTCTTACATAATAGTTATTCTCGTCCTCAGTAAGATTTACAAGTGGAAATACACCTGCTGCTGGCTCTTTCAGGATACCTTCTGAGATCTCTTCAAAAAATCTGTCCATCTCTTCTTTTACCCTTTCAAGTTCTGCAAAGAGACTTGGAAGCATTCCCCATCTCATAACTTAAGACCTCCTTTTTTGATTTTTCTCTAATGAAAACATAAGAATTATAGAGGACTTGTCAAGCTTATATTTACGGTATATATAATCAAAAAACAGGAGGGAAAAGATGAAGGCAATGGTGCTTGAAAGAATATTTGACCTCAGTAAAGAAAGGAATCCTCTTGTCATGAAGGATCTTCCTATACCAAAGCCTGAAAAAAGACAGGTCCTTTTAAAGGTGCTTACATGTGGTGTATGTCATACTGAACTTGATGAAATAGAAGGAAGGACCCCTCCTTCTGAATTTCCCATGATACTTGGTCATCAGGTTGTAGGGATTGTAGAGGATGTGGGAAAAGATGCAAAGAGGTTTAAAATAGGTGATAAAGTAGGAGTTGGATGGATATACTGGGCATGTGGAAGGTGCAGCTTTTGCAAATCAGGAAACGAAAATCTCTGTCCTGAATTCAAGGCTACAGGAAGAGATGCCTATGGTGGATATGCAGAATACATGGTAGTGGATGAGGATTTTGCTTGCAGGATTCCAGAAGTATTTTCTCCAGAAGAAGCTGCTCCACTTCTCTGTGCAGGTGCAATAGGATACCGTTCCTTAAGGCTTACAAACATAAAAGATGGGCAAAACTTAGGTCTTACAGGATTTGGTGCATCAGGTCATCTTGTTCTGAAGATGGTAAGACACAGGTTTCCAAATACATCTGTATTCGTATTTGCGAGAAGCGAAAGAGAAAGGGAATTTGCAAAGGAGCTTGGTGCGGTCTGGGCAGGAGATACAGAAGAAAGATCACCAGAACTTCTTGATGCAATAATAGATACGACTCCTGCATGGAAGCCTGTTGTTGAAGCAATGAAAAATCTGAAACCAGGAGGAAGACTCGTAATAAATGCAATAAGAAAGGAGGACATGGATAAGGAATATCTTCTGAAGATAGACTATCCAGAACATATATGGATGGAAAAAGAGATAAAGTCTGTTGCAAATGTTACGAGAAAAGACATAGAAGAGTTTTTAAGACTTGCAGCAGAGATTCCTTTAAAGCCTGAATTTCAACTTTTCAGCTTGGAAGAAGCAAACATTGCACTTATGGAGCTCAAAGAAAGAAAAATAAGAGGAGCAAAGGTCCTGAAGATTTCATGAAAGAAAGGCTTCTGGAAATCTACAGAAGACTTTTTGACTTTTTTGGACCACTGAACTGGTGGCCAGCAAATGACGAGCTTGAGATAGCTGTAGGAGCTATACTTACACAGAATACAAACTGGAGGAATGCAGAAAAGGCTATAAGGAATCTGAAACAAAAGGGTTTACTTTCAGTTAATGCCTTAAGCAAGATCAAAGAAGAGGATCTTTCTTATGAAATAAGATCCTGTGGCTATTACAGGATAAAGGCAAAGAGGATAAAGAATTTTATAAAACACATCGTAGAAAGATTTGATTCTGATCTAAAAAGATTCTTATCACTTGATACAGAAAGCTTAAGAAATGAGCTTCTTTCAATCAAAGGAATAGGACCTGAGACAGCTGACTGTATTCTTCTTTATGCTGCAAAAAGACCTGTATTTGTCGTTGATGAATATACTTTTAGAATCCTTAGAAGACACAATCTTATTTGGGATCAAATAAGCTATGAGGATTTACAAAAGATCTTTATGGAGAATCTTCCAGCTGATGTAGAGATGTTCAGCCAGTTTCATGCACTTATTGTTGAGACAGGAAAGAGATTCTGTAAAAAAAAGCCAATCTGTAAATCCTGTCCTTTAGAAGGGATTTGAAAGACGCCAAAGCCATGTTTTTTTCAGACCTTCTTTTAGTGAAGTCTTAGGAGTCCAATTGAGAATTCTTTTTGCCTTTTCTACAGAAAGACAGCTTTTTCTCAAATCTCCAGGTCTTGCAGGTCTTCTTATTGGTTCTTCAAGTTCTTCAGGAACATCATGTCCCATTTCTCTGTATACGGAAATGATAAGCTTATAAAGATGAAGTGTCTTTGTCCCTATGCCTGTTCCTATGTTAAAAAAATCATTATCTCCTCTTTCAAGTGCCTTTATATTTGCTTCCACTACATCCTCAACAAAACAATAATCCCTTATCATACCTTCCTTATCTTCTGGAAAGTGATAAAGGACAGACTTTTTTCCACTGAGGATGTTGTTCATAAATATTGCAACAACACCTGCTTCTCCATGAGGGATCTGTCTTGGACCATATATGTTTGCATATCTAAGTGTTGTAAACTTCAGTCCATACTGATGACTGTAATATGAAAGATAATACTCTGAGCAGTATTTGCTTATTGCATATGGAGAAAGAGGTCTTGGCTCGTATGACTCACTTGTAGGAAACTCTTCTGCTTCTCCGTATATTGCACCACCTGATGATATAAAAATAAACTTCTTTACACCATACCTTACAGCACTTTCTAAAAGATTAAGGATTCCTTTTATGTTTACATCTGCATCAAAGAGAGGATCTCTTACAGACTCAGGAACGCTTATCTGTGCAGCATGATGATTTATTACATCTGGTCTTTCCTCTTTTATTATCTCTCTTATCTCCTCTGATCTTATGTCTGCCTTATAAAACCTTGCTTTTGGATTTACATTCTCCCTTTTTCCAGTAAAAAGATTATCAACAACAACTACATCATGCCCCTCCCTGATATACCCATCCACTACATTTGATCCAATAAAACCTGCTCCACCTGTTACAAGTATCTTCATCTTTTTTTAAAGGGGGCATAAAGCCCCCTCCTCCTTTTAGAAAAGACCTGTTACCTTTCCTGTATCAGGATCTACATCTATTCTTCTGAATGCTGGATTTGATCCTGTTCCTGGCATAAGGCTTATTGTTCCTGTCATTGGGCAGATAAACTTTGCACCAGAAAAGATAAGGATGTCTCTTACAGGAAGGACCCATCCTTTTGGAACACCTTTCAGATTTGGATCATGGCTTAGGCTTAAGTGTGTCTTTACCATCATAGTCATGTAATCGTCATACTTTGGATCAGATTCTATCATCTTTGCCTTCTGTTCTGCTTCTGGACTCCAGGATACATCATCTGCACCATATACCTCTTTTGCTATTACCTTTACCCTTTCCCTTAGCTTCATCTCAAGTGGATAAAGGAACTTAAAGTCTGTCTTTTCCTCACATGCATCAATTACTGCATCTGCAAGTTCAAGTGCTCCTTCTCCTCCATATCTCCAGTGATTTGATACTGCACATCTTGCACCTGCTGCCTCTGCTGCTTTTCTTACAGCCTTTATCTCATCCTCTGTATCAGTTGGAAATACATTTATGCATACAACTGGATTTATTCCAGACTTCCTTACGATGTTTATGTGATGGATCAGATTCTCACATCCTTTTTCCACAAGCTCAACATTCTCCTTTGTATATTCTTCTGGCATTGGTTTTCCAGGAACGACCTTTGGTCCTCCACCATGCATCTTAAGTGCCCTTATGGTTGCTACAAGGACTGCTACATGAGGCTTCAGTCCACTCAGACGGCACTTCACATTCCAGAACTTTTCAAAACCTATGTCTGCACCAAATCCACTTTCTGTTACATGATAGTCAAAGAGCTTAAGACCGATTCTGTCAGCAATAATGGAAGACTGTCCTACTGCAATATTTGCAAATGGTCCTGCATGAACCATTACTGGCTGATATTCTACTGTGCAGCAGAGTGTTGGATTTATCGTATTTCTCATCCATGCAGCCATTGCATTTCCAACTTCAAGATCACGAGTGGTGATTGGCTTTCCGTCCCTGCTGAATGCTACAGTAATGTTGTTAAGTCTTTCTTTCAGATCCCTCAGATCCTTTGCAATTGCAAGGATTGCCATGCATTCTGAACTTACAGCTATGTCAAATCTTGACTCCATTGTATATCCATCCATCCTTCCACCAAGTCCAATTACAATATGTCTGAGTGCCTGTGCACAGAGATCTATTACCCATCCCATCTGAACTCTTGTAGGATCTATATTCAGTCTTGGCTTTCCTGAAAGTCTGAGAAGTGTCTCATCATCATAGTTTCTTTCGTGCTGCATCCTTGCAGTAAGAGCTACCATTGCAAGATTATGTGCATACATTATTGCGTCTATGTCTCCTGTAAGTCCTAAGGAGAATTCTGTCATTGGAATAAGTAGTGCATTTCCTCCACCTGCTGCTGTTCCTTTTATGTTCATCGTAGGACCTGCTGATGGCTGTCTTATTGCAGCTCCTACATTCTTTCCTCTCTTTGCAAGTCCTTCTACGAGTCCTAAGGTTGTTGTTGTCTTTCCTTCACCAAGAGGTGTTGGTGTTATTGCTGTAACATCTATGTATTTTCCGTCTGGTCTTCCTTCAAGCCTCTTTATGATCTTCAGAAAATCAAGCTTACATACCCTTCCCATAGGAATTATTTCATCCTTTTCAAGACCAAGTCTATCTCTCCATTCTTCTGGTGTTGGCATATTCTTTTCTGCCTCTTCTGCTATCTTCCAGTCTGGCATCTTTGTTGGATCATAAGGCATAGCTCCTCCCTCCTTTTTTTTATTTTATCTTGCCCTTCCTGCAAAGAATCTTCCAGGAAGGGAAGGTGTTATCCACTTGCAGCAGCAAGTTGGTGTAAAGTGAAGTATTGTGCAATGTTTGCTTATGTGATCAATTATGTGTGTTACATCCTCGTGAAGGATACCGAGTTCTGGCTCACAGACTATGTTCTTCATCCATGTCCTCCAGAGCCTGTCTTCCCAGTCATAGTTCTGGATGTGAAGAAGGGTAAATGTTTCTGCATCAATAAAAAGCCTCCTTTTCTTGTATACATAATTTCTGTCCTTTGATCTTATCTCAACAACATATACTGGTCTTCTTTCAAAACAGAAGTATGTCTTTCCAAGTCTTGGATAGTGTCTTGCATAACCGTATGGAGCTGTTGATGGAAGGAGGTATTCTCTGAATTCTACAAGTTCGTATTCATTTGGAAATACCTTTGGAGAAAGCTTCTGCCAATAGCTTCTGAAGTCTTCCCAGATCATGTCTGATCCAAGAAGTGGATCAAAAAGATCTGTTCCAGAAACCCTCCTTACTCTTCTCATAGAAGGTATATACATTTTTGCAAGATCTGGCTTGTGTGTGTCAAGATACCTGACACGAAAGAGTATAAATCCTTTTATGTCCTGTGGATAGCTAAAGTAGTTTACCATCCATTCAAATACACCTTCCTTGTTTTCTCCCCATGTTGGCATTGGATCTATGTGTGTCCTTCCTGTCTGTCTGAAATACCAGAGGTGAAAATGATATGTCCTGTCATATTTTCCATCTGGTCCATAAAGATCCCAATACATTGGTGCAAAGCGGAGACAGTCTCCAACAATGTCCACTTTGTCATGATTCCATGCAAGCTGAACAGCAGCAAGTCTTGGATTGTTTATGTCAGGTCTTGGAAAAGGAGTTCCTGCAACCCATCCTACAAGTGTAACTCCGTCTTCTGCAATACGACACCTTTTACTGTATTTTCTCGTAAACTCTATCCACCACCTGTTTGGATATATGCTCCTTGTAGGAACTATCTCTATCTGTGGAAGTGGCATGTAGCTTTTTGGATCAAGTCTCTCATAAATGTCTTCTGGCATAAGCTCCTTCAGACCAGGATACTTCTTGTAGTTTTCACCATTTATTATCATTCCTGGCTTTATCTCAGGTGCAATCTTTCCTACGAGATCAGGTGCTTTGAATCCTATTATCTCATTCCATTCTTCCTGAAGCCCTTTTGCACCTCTTGGATGAAGCTGTCTTTCCACTATATCAGGTGGAACTATCTCTTCTGTTGTTGGCCACTTCCAGTAGTATCCTTTTGTCTCCCAGACCCTTCCATCATCAAGAGTAAGTCTTAGCTTTCTTGGAGTCTTGTCCCTGTCACTTTCAACTGCATAATACTCTGTCTTTCCATCCCATGCCTTGCTTTTGTCCCTCCATATGTGTGATACATATCTTCCTCTTCCTGGAAAATCCTCTTTTTCAAGATCAGGATCCTTCCATTCAGGCTTTGCTTCCTTAGGAAAACTGAAAGAAAGTGCTGCTGCAGCACCAGCTGCTCCCATATATTTCAGAAACTGCCTTCTTGTCATATCCTTCATAAATTATCCCTCTTTAAAGCTGATATGTCATCTTTACATAAACCTCATCTCTGTCTGCCCAGTGTCCAAATTCTCTTCTGTAATCATTTGCTCCTGCAAATACGAATATTGCTCCAATTTCTGGTCTCCAGTTATTCCCTATCTCAAACTTTACCTTTGGCTTAAGCCACCATGTCCCATATGTCCAGTCAATGACTGCAAGGATCTGTGGTTTTAGAAAATCGTGGAAATAGCTTGTTCTTGTAAGAAGTGTTGAATAAAACATGTCTTCTCTTGCTATCCAGTCACTGTATGGTCCAACCTGAAGTTCATAGTCATCAGGATAGTTAAAGATATGTTTGTGGAAGAACTGTCCTGATATGAATATGTTCTTTTCTGGATTGATATACTTTATTTTTACAGGCCAGTCAAATCCAAGCATGTATGTGAGGACATCCTTTTCATCAACTTCCCTTCTGTCAAATGATGGAAAGCGTGTTGTATTAAACAGGAAGTCCTGCTGATACAGAAGCTCAAGTCTCAGGATTGGATTTATCTGACCTTTAAAAATTTTTCTGAATGAATAAAATTCCCTCGTTGCAGTAATTCCATATGAATTTATCTTTGGATAAATCTTCTTTACGATAAGTGTCCCTGTTACTGGATCAAATCCTACACTCCTTACAGTAGGAACAACTCCATCCCAGAAGTTTCTGTATCCTCTAAAGAAGTTAAATGTTACCCTTGTATCCCATATGTTTGCAATAAGCCTTATTCCCCATTCAGTATTGTCAATCTGTCTGTCTGGTCTATCATCAAGGACAATTACATTTATTCCTGCTGGAAGAAGGGGATCGTGTGGACTCCAGATGGAATTATCAACAATTCTTGGTGTTCTTATGTCTCCTGGATTTACGACAACCTCTATTGTCGGCTCTTCTATTGGACCAAATGACCTTCCTCCAAGTGTATAATCAACCCTTATAAGAAAAAGAGGAATCCTTGTTGTTTCGTATCCTTCATCAGAATCCCTGAAAAGAGATTCCCTTGATATGTCAAGTGGATTTATGATGTCACAGAGTCTCATTCCATCTGCCTGTCCCCATGCTAACTGCTGTTTTCCTATACGGACAACGAGATTTCCACTCATATAGTTTATGTAAGCCTCTCTCAGGACATCATATGCTGTAAATTCAAGATGAAGTGGTGTTCTGGATCTTGTAAATCCCCTATCCCTCCAGCTATCATTATGCTGTTTCATGTCATAGATATGATCTCCCATAAGCCTGTTTATAAGACGGATATGAATTTCCTGAGTAAGCCAGAATGTAGTATCAAGATATACCGTGTAGTATGCAGAATGGAGTCCTGGATCATCGTAGTATTTGAATCTTCCGTCAGGACTCAGCTCAACTTTTTTATCACTGTGAGCAGAAAATGCAAATTCCTGAGAAAGATAACCCGTTATGTTTACCTCCTTTCCAAATATCACATAATCAACTGAATAAGCATTTCCTGAAAGAAGGATTATAAGAAAGAAGATGAGTATTCTCATTCTTGCACCTTCAGGATTTTTCTTAATCTTTCAGGAATCCTCACTATCTTTCCTTCCCTGTTAAGACATACATGATGAGTATATCCTTTTGCCATGACCTCTCCATCTTTTATTATCTCATACTCAAAACGCATACTCGCTCTTTTTACAATTGATGGCCATGCTGCTACTTCAAGTAGATCATCGTATCTTACAGGCTTAAGGAACTTACAATAGAATTCAGTTACGGGCATAAAATAACCCATCTCCTCAAGTTCCTTATACGGAAGTCCTTTCTGCCTCATATACTCTGCCCTTCCCATCTCAAACCACCTGTGATAAGCACCATGATTTGCCCATCTCATCTGATCCACATCACTGTAAAGAACCCTTACCTTTGTAATAACAGCTTTTTTTTGCACACCTTTCTTTACGGTTTTTTTTGGAAAGGACTATATTCAAAATAAGACTTTATGTCAACCTATTCCTGAATAATTCCTTTTGGAGTTATCCATATCTCAAGCTTTGTATTCCAGCCTCCATCTTCTATCCTTATAACACACTCCTTTTCTGGTTTTTCCATAAGTATGATGTATGGTCCGTATTTGAAATATCCTACAGGATTCCATCCCTCTTTCTGCATTCCTATGTAGAAAAAATTAAAAAGAGAAAGGGGATCAACCCTTCCTTCAAAATGCATTACTCCACCTTTCAGATTAGCATATTCAACGAGGAAAGACTTTTCAGTAATAAGTTTCATGTCCTTTGGAATAGGAATGTCAGTAAAGTCATAATAGGTTTTTGTTTCTTCTTTTTTTTCTTCTAAGATCCCCTGAGTTGGCTTTTTCTTTTCTGTTGCACATGAAAATGCAATTGCAAGAAATAGTATTAAAATAAGTCTTCTCATAGATTCCTCCTATTTTGTAATTTTTTCATATGGCCATGCCATGATTCCTCCATCAAGAAAAGCAAGTTTTTCTCTTTCAAATCCCTTTCCAGCAAGTATCCTTACAGCCTCATATCCTCTAAGAGATATCTTGCATGTTGCAACTATCTCCTTGTCTTTTGGAAGTTCATCAGCCTTTTCCCTTAACTTTCCAAGAGGAATGTATACTACATTCTCATAAGGAAGTCTCACTTCTTCCACTTCCTTAGGAGTTCTTACATCAAGGATAACGAAGTCTTCTTTTGCCTCAAGCTTTTCTTTTAGCTCCTTTGGACTGTAACTTCTTGAAAGCCCATCTCTCTTATTCTGTATAATGTTTGCTGCAACGATGAGATTGTCCATTGCAGGAGAATATGGTGGAGAATATGCCATATCCACATCCATTATGTCATCAACTGTTGCGCCTTTCAGGATAAGAGAGGCACATGTATTTATCCTGGAAAAAACATCTCCTTCTCCTATTATCTGTGCACCAAGAAGTCTTCCTGAATACTTTTCTGCAATAAGTTTTATGATTATGGGCTTGCTTTCTTTCATAAAATGAGGTCTGTCAGGACCAGGATTTATACAGGTTATTACCTCATATCCCTTTTTCCTTGCATGTGCTTCTGTTATTCCTGTTCTTGCAATATTCAGATCAAGGACCTTAAGTATAGCTGTTCCAACTGTTCCTTTAAACTGGCTTGTCCTTCCACATATATTGTCTGCAATTATCCTTCCATGTTTATTTGCAATTGAACCCATAGGCGTATAGGTCTTTTCTCCAGTTACGAGATTATATATCTCCACACAATCTCCACCTGCATATATGTCAGGATCAGAAGTCCTTAAGAAAGAATCTACCTTTATCCCAAATCTTCCTATCTGAAGTCCTGCTTCCTTAGCAAGCTCTATGTTTGGTCTGAATCCTATTGCAAGAAGGACAATATCTGCTTCTATTTCTCTTTTTTCTGTCAATACCTTCTTTACCCTTCCATTTTCTCCAACAAACTCCTTTACACCTTCTCCACAGAAAAGCTTTACTCCTTTCTGTTTCAAGTAGTTCATAATGAGAAGAGAGATTTCTTCATCAAGGAAAGCTGGAAGAACAAAAGGAAGTTTTTCTACTAAACTGACTTCATATCCTTCCTTTAAAAAAGCTTCTATACATTCCATTCCTATCATTCCAGCTCCAACTATAACAACACTCCTTCCTTTTCCTTCCTTTATTGCTCTTTTTATCGTCTTTCCATCATTCAGACTTTTAAGTGTATATATGCCTTCAAGTCCTATTCCTGGAATAGGAGGTCTTAAAGGTGTGCTTCCTGTTGCTATTATGAGCTTATCATAAGAGATCTCCTCCTCTTTTCCATTACAGACCACCTTTACTTTCTTGTTCTTTCTGTCTATCTTTTTTGCCTCACACCTTACCCTTACATCAACCCCTTTTACATTCTTAAAAAAAACCGTATCTCTTAGGACTCCAACAGCCGTCTTCATAAGCTCTGAAATGTCAGAGAATTCGTCAGAAAGATAAAAAGGAAGACCACATGCACCATAAGATATCTCTTCTCCTTTTTCAATGATCAATACATCATATTCAGGCTTAAGTCTTTTTATCCTGGCAGCTGCCTTTGGTCCACATGCAACACCTCCAATTATTACTATTTTCATTTTAAACCTCCTGTTGATTTTTGAATGGCAATAGAGTTATAAAACTAAATGTCAGATAAAGTCAAGGAAAGGAGATGAAAGATGGCAGAGATAAAAAGCACGATAGATCTTATTATGGAAAAGCTAAAGAAGATGGAGATAACAGAAGAGGAAAAAAAGGAGATAGCAAGGAAAGAGGCAAGAGAAAGGGCAAAGAGGATTCTGGCAAGATATACTCAGAGACCAAATATTTATGATGTTATGAAAGAGCTTGAAGAGATTTCTGAAGAAAAAAGGAGGTTTGTTGAAGAAGAGCTGATAAATGAGTGTATAGAAGTTATAGAACCATTTGGGGCAAGAAATCAGGATGTCCTGAAACTGATGCAGGAGATAATAAAAAAAGATGTAAGTTCTTTAAAGGATCTGATCTTATCTTTTGAAAAACAGCTTGAGGAAGAGAAAAGAAGATATGAAAGGTATCTGCTTGAAAGACTTAAAAACAGAGGGATATCTGGAAGTGCTGTTATTCCAAATATTGAGGCTGACAGTGGATGGAAGAAAAGGATAGAAGATGAGAAAAAAAGACTTCATTCATACATGAATGACCTTATCAGCAAGCTGAAGTGATGTGATGATGTCTAACATGTTCGTTGTTTCACCAATCTTTTTCTTTTTCAAAAGCCCAAAATGATCAAGACATGTTCCACATACAAAGATCTGAACACCGCTTTCCTCAAGTTCTTTCAGTGAAGAAAGAAGAGGAGATCCTTCTACTGTAAGCTTTACTCCACTGTTCATAAATATGATCCTCCAAAGCCCTTCCATCTCTTTCAGTGTATTTATAAAGTTCTCCATAAGCTTTTTGCCAAGTTCATCATCTCCATGACCAATCCTGTCTGCTGTGATCATTATAAGTATCTTTTTTTCTTCTTCTTCAGGTTTAAAAGATGCAAGACAAGCTTTATCTTCAAATATCCCTATTATCTTTACTGCACCTTCCTCTTCTTTTGTAGATACAGAGAATCCTTGAGAAGACAAAAATCTAACTACATTCTGCTTTGCAGCCTCATTGTCAACTATTACTGTTATCTCCCTTGGTCTTTCTTTTTCAATTGCCTCTTTTGTCTTTAAAACAGGAGCAGGACAAGAAAGTCCTCTTGTATCAACTATCATCTCTTGCCTCCAAAAGGCTTCATAAGCATCCTTATCTGTCTTTCTGTAAGAGGCTCTCCATAATTTGTAAACTGAACGACTTCTTTTCCTTCTTTCAATGGAATCCATCTTCCTTCTTTTTTATCAAAATATGTCCACTTTATATTTTCCAAGACACATGGAACAACACCTTTCCAAGATATAATCCTTCCATCCTTATATGAAACAACAGGAATCTTTTTTCCTTCCTTTATAAGCCTCATTGCCTTATTTGCATGACATTCACGACAGCTTCTTCCTTTTCTTACTGAATGAGTAAAAAAAGGTGCATATGCAATGAATCTTTTTCCTTTGTATACTATTGTCATAACAGTTCCTGCTGTTACTTTTCCTTTGAAGTTTATAAGAAGAAGCCAGGATTTTACAGGAATAAAATTTCCTTCTTCAGTCCTTGTTTTAAGAAAGCTTTCAAAATGGCAGTTATAACATACCATACTTGAACTTACATGACATGCAAGACAGTCAACCTTTCCTTTATGAATCCTGTGAGCTCTAAGCTTTTTTTCAAATACTGGAGCAGCTCCTTTCCCAGTATGACAAAAAAGACAGTCTGTTTTAACAGCATCCCTTCTTGCAATGTATTCCTTTCCTGTTCCATGAACATCCTTTCCTGAATGACAGTCCATACATTTCATATCATGATGGATTCCCAATGTATTCATCTTTTTGTCAAATTCTTCTGTCATCCTCTCCCTTCCATGACAAGTAAGACATGTCTTTTGATCTTTTGCTTTTGAAAGAGAAAAAAAACATCCTTCTTCTTTCTGTATCATGTGACATATGTCACAGCTTTTTACATGACACTGACTGCAACCAAGTCTTTCATAAGCTATGTTTGTAACCTTCATGAAACCTTTTTCATACCAGTATTTCATTCCAGCTCCAGTATAATGAAGACTTTTGCAATAGAATGAATAGAACTGTTCAGCACAGACAGGATCTAAAAGAAAAAGAGCTGATATGATAAAAAGAACGACTCTTCTCATAACTACTTTCTCCTTACTTTATAATCACAACCTCTTCTTTACTTTTTATCACTTCTCCTATAATACTTGCTTCTATTCCTTCTTTTTTCAGATCTTCCAGAAGAGAATATGCATCTTTTC
>CAZEOQ010000006.1:0-88778 GCA_964513995.1 uncultured Desulfobacterales bacterium
TCCTACCAGTCTATCATCATTTCTATCTGTTTCCAGTTTTTTACTTTTAAAAAAGGATGAGGCTTCCTGTTCCAGGGCTGTTCAAATACAATAGGAATTATGGAAGCTTGAGAAAGGAGAAAACATGTCTCCAGTCTATCTTCTACAAAATATCTTATCCCACAGCTTCTCAGAAAAGGTATCTTTTCTTCATGCGTTCCAACAGCAACTATGTTTATATTCTCTCTTTCAATCTCTTTCAGTGTCTCATATACCCATCTCTTTATTCCTTCTTTATCAGGTCTTGCCGTGACAAAAAGAAGTTTTGATCTTTCAGAAAGCTTCTTCAATACTTCAACAGCACCTTTTATTGGTTTTATCCCCATTTTTATGGGATTATACAGGATCTCTTTTGCAAGTTCTGTAAGTATCCTTTCATCTATATTCAGGGTCTTTTTAAGATCATACTCCTTTATGTCCTCATACTTTATTGTTATTCCATACTTCTGTTTTGCCTTCTTTATAAATGCACCTATCGTATCAGCAAAAACTCCATCTATGTCAAATGCTATCTCATTTGGTTTTATCTTCATATTCAAACTCAAGGATATCCCTCCATGGGTCAGCTTTTTTTACTCTCACTTTTATCCTTTGTCCAGGATAAAACAAGATCCTTTCTTTTTTCTTCATCTCTGCTAAAATGAGAAAATCACAAAGCACAATCCTATACTTGTTCTTTAGCTCATCAAGTATAATTGCATCAAAGCTTTCTCCTATGTGCATTGAAAGATACTTTATGGTCCAGTAGCGAAACCTGTTTCTTGTTACTATCTGAACATCTTTTACAGAAGAAACAACTTCCATCCTTATCTTTTCCAGCTCTTCTGGCTCATATATGTATTTCCCTTCTTTGAGAAATGAGATTACCTGTCTTTGAACAATAAGATCCAGGTATCTTCTAAGAGGTGATGTTGCATGGGTGTATATATCAAGACCTAATGCAGAATGTGGACCAGGAATTGTTGTGATACTCATAGGTCCTATCTTTCTTTTCTGTTGAAGAACATAAAATATCCTTTCCATTCCTTCTTTTTTCTGAATAATTTCTGAAGGCTTTTCTTGAGTCCTAAAAAGTATAGGAATTCCTTTTTTCAAGCTCAGCTTAGCTATAAGCCAGTTGTAAAGTATCATGAATTCTGAGACTATAACATGTGCAGGAGTATCCTGAGGTATAAGCTCAAAAGAAACTGGTATATTTCCTTCAAATCTTATCTTTACTTCTGGAAGAGATATGTCTAAAGCTCCTTTTTTTATCCTTTCTTTTTTCAGATAAGATGCTATTCTGTAAAGCTCATCAAATCTTTTGTCCTTTCCCAATCTTTTGTCCACAGTATCATATGTAAGCTGTTCTTTTACTTCTATTATGCTTGGCACAAACCTGTGATTTAATATGTTTCCATCAGGATCCATTTCTAAGATAAGTGAAAGAGCCAGTCTTTTTTCTCCTTTTTTCAAGCTCAAGAAATCATGAGAAAGATCTGCAGGAAGCATAGGGATCTGTCTTCTTGGAAGATAACAGGATATTCCTCTTTTTCTTGCTTCAAGGTCAATATTGGTTTCAGGCTTTATCCAGCTTGATACATCAGATATGTGTATTCCCAAAAGGATCTTTCCATTTTCAAACTCAATACTTAAGGCATCATCAAAATCTTTTGTCTCTTCTCCGTCTATCGTAAATGTATCAAGATCTGTCAGATCTTCTCTCCCTTCCTTTTCAAAAGCCTTAGCCTTTATCTTGGTAACTTCTTCTGCTACCTTTGAGCTAAAATCTACAGGAATCTTATATCTTATAAGGTCAATATTCTCATCTTCTTCCCATCTTCCAACCTTTACCAGAATCCTCCTTATCTGTTCTGGATCAGATATTCCTGCTTTTACGAGGAGTTGATGAGTGAATTCATAATCATCTGCTTCTCTACCGAATATATATATCTTTTCTAAACCTTCTATTATCCCTTCTGCAAAATCTGGCTTTTCTGTTTCTCTTCCTTCTATTATATCTCTAAGCCATCTGCTTCCTTTTTCTATCTTTTGCTTCTTTATCCTTTCTTCTTCCCTCTGTCTTATTATCTGTTGTACTTTATCTTCAGGATTTGGAATAAATGTCTTGTTTTTAAACTTAAAGTAAACTCTGTCCTCAAAAAGAGCTCTTACAAGAGCAGATACATGAACATCATTTGACTTTTCTCCAAATACAAGTTGTGCAAGTTCTTCATTAGAAAAGTTCTCCTCTTCGTCTTTTAAAAGCTCCCAAAGTTCCTTTACATTCACCTCTTTTTTCAGTCTTTCTCTTTCTTCTTCTTCTTTTTTTAAGAAAGAAAGGAGCTCTTCTCTTGGTCTTGAAAGATTTACAGTTTTCTTAGATACAAGGATTATCCTGTTAGGTGAAAGATTTTGCTCCCTGTTATCAGCAGTTAAAACTCTTATCTTCCCTGTCTTTTTTCCTATACACAGTGCACATACAAATCTTTCATTTTCAATGAACTCTACTATTTTCCCTTCTGCTATTTGCATAGCTTTATCCCACTTTAAATCTGATTTTCTTTATTGCATCCCTTCCAAGAGCCTTATTCAACTTATCCCTTATCTCCTTTTCTCTGAATGAAAGCTCTTGCATCCATACAGGACCAGATACCTTTACTGTAAGTATTTTATTTCTTATACACAGAGGCTTTGCATTCTTTGCTATACCTTCTCCTAAGGTATCTTCCCATATCTTCCAGATCTTTCCATCTTCAAAGTCAAATGGTAACATCTTTCTGACATTAGCTATTATGTCTTTTAGAGGAACGAGTGAGTCCTTCATGGTTTGCTGATTTTAGCATATGGGAGGGAAGGATGGGAAGTATAAAAGATATTGGAGAATTTGGTTTTATAGATTATCTGAAAAAAAGAAACAGGATTTTTTATCACGATCCAGAAAGAGGAATAGGAGATGACTGTGCAGTATTTGAAAAAGACAAAAGAAAAGTCTTTTTAGCAACTACAGAAATCTTTGTTGAAGATGTGCATTTTATAAAAGATAAGATTTCTCCTTATGAGTTAGGAATAAAAGTCATGAATGCAAGTCTGAGTGATATTGCAGCAATGGGAGGAGATCCTCTTTATGCATTTATTTCCTTAGCAGCAGATGGAGATGTAGAGTTTTCTTATTTAAAAGATCTATATAGAGGAATAAAGGCTTCATGCAGAAGATATAAAGTAGATCTGATAGGAGGAGATACATCATCTTCTCCTGATAGACTTGTTTTAAATGTTACTGTTATAGGAGAGGCAGAAAAGGGGAAGGTAGTTTATAGAAGAGGAGCAAAGCCTGGTGATGCAATATATGTGACGGGATTTCTTGGAGAATCTTCAGCAGGGCTGAGGATAATAAAAGAAGGGATAAAAGTAGATGAAAGGATTGCAAAAAGGCTCTTAAAGGCTCATAAAAGACCTATACCAAGATTAGAAATAGGAAAGATAGCTTCAAGATATGCAGATGCAATGATAGATATAAGTGATGGACTTGTATCTGACCTGAATCACATCTGTAAGCTGAGCAATGTCGGAGCAGTAATTTTTAAGGAAAAGCTTCCTGTCTCAAGTTTTCTAAAAAAGCTTAAATCTGTCCTTCCAATATATGAACTTGTCCTTTATGGAGGAGAAGATTATGAGCTTATAGTTGTCGTGCCACAGAAAAAGACAGAAGAGTTTGAGATTGAATGTAAGATGAAAGGATACAGGATATACAGGATTGGAGAAATAACAAGAGAAAGAGGAATAAGGATGAGAGAAGGAGATAGGGAATCCAGTTTAGAGATAAAAGGATTTAGGCATTTTTAAGTATATCTTTCCATAAGCTTTTTTCTTCTCTGTCTTGCAAGCTCTCTTTTATCAATAACCTGATCAGATTCATCTACTATTTCTCTTCCAAGTATTTCTTCAATTATGTCTTCCAGTGTTATAAGACCTGCAATTCCCCCATACTCATCCAGGACAATAAACATGTGCTCTCTTTTTTCCAAAAATTCCATAAGGACTTCATTCAGCCTTGCAAATTCAACAACGAAATGAACAGGTCTCATAAGAGATGTAAGCTTCATATTTCTGTTTCCTTTTGCAAGTTCAATGAATATGTCCTTTGTAAGGACTATTCCTACTATGTCTTCAGGGTTTTTGTCATAAACAGGTATCCTGCTGTGTTCCCATTTTGTATTCAGCCTGCTTACTTCCTCAAGTGTCATATGTTCACTTAATGAAAAGATGACTGTCCTTGGAGTCATCACATCTTTTACCATCTTATCCTGAAGACTCAGTATGTTTTCTATCATCTCTTTCTGATAAGGCTTTATTCCTCCTGTTTTAAGACTCAGATGAGCCATAATCCTCAGTTCATCTGCTGTTACCACTTCTTCTTTCTTCTTTTTTGCTATAAGTTTTGTAATAAGTGAAATAAGACATATAGCAGGAGACATAAGCCATACCATCCATCTTAGAGGATATGCAACAATAGGCATAAATGCCCTTGAATATACAACTCCTGCTGTTTTAGGAACTATTTCTGAAAATATAAGTATAGCCAGGGTAAAGAATATAGAGAAATAAATGAGGTTTTCATGACCAAATACAGAACTTGCTGCAGATCCAGCAAATGCAGCTCCTGCTGTGTTTGCAATGGTATTCAGAGAAAGGATAGCACCTATTGGTTTATCTACATCCTCTCTCAGTTTTTTAAATACACAAGCTGTAGAACTTCCTGAATTTGCCTTTGCTTCTATGTATCTTACAGGAACAGAATAAAGGACTGCTTCAAAGAGTGAGCATATAGCAGATATGACTATTGCACAGGTTGTTGAAAGAACCAGTTCAAACATTTAAATACCTCCTTAAGTCTTCTGGACTGTTTATATTTATAAAGCTTTTCATTTCTGGATCTAATTCTAAGATCTCTTCTTTCTGGATATATCTTACTGATACCTTTTCAAAAAAGCTCCTTATATTGAACTTCTTCAAAGAGATGGCTTCTTCTATAAAAGGTATACATCTCTTTGTATATATTGCGTGAATAGGCTCTATGTATTCTCCAATCTTTGGAACAGTTACATCAAAACCATCCTTTTCTTTAAGCATATATCTTATAAGCCTGCTGTTTAGAAAAGGCATGTCACAGGCAACAAAAAAACCTGCTTCTGTCTCTATCCTGATAAGACCTGTGAGAATACCTGCAATAGGTCCAACATCCTTTATTATATCTTCATATGTCTTCAGTCCAAATTCTCTATATTTATCCAAGTCATTTGTGATTATTATTACCTCAGAAAATATCTCCTTCATTACAGAGATTACTCTTTCTATAAGAGGAGTTCCTCTGAAAAGTTCAAAGGCTTTGTCTTTTCCATAGCGGAGGCTTTTTCCTCCTGCAAGTATAACACCAGTTATATCCTTTACAATGTTCATAGTATTGAACTGAAATACTCTATTGTCCTTTTGAGACCTTCTTCAAGTGGAACTTTTGGTTCCCAGCCAAGGATTTTTTTTGCAAGTGTTATATCTGGCTTCCTTCTTGATGGATCATCCTTTGGTCTTGGAAGAAATACTATCTTTGATCTGCTTTTAGTCAATTTTAAAATAAGCTCAGCAAGCTCAAGAATTGTTATCTCTTCTGGATTTCCAAGATTGATTGGTCCTGTTATTTCATCAGGAGTTTCCATCATCTTTATTATCCCGTCTATCATATCATCCACATAACAGAAAGACCTCGTCTGTGATCCATCTCCAAATACAGTAATATCTTGTCCTGTAAGTGCCTGAACAATAAAGTTGCTTATGACCCTTCCATCATTTGGATTCATCCTTGGACCATATGTATTAAATATCCTTACGACTTTTATTCTTACATTGTTCTGCCTGTGATACTCAAAAAAAAGTGTTTCAGCACATCTTTTCCCTTCGTCATAGCAGGCTCTTGGTCCTATAGGATTTACATTTCCCCAGTAAGATTCATCTTGAGGATGTTTCTGTGGATTTCCATATACCTCACTCGTAGATGCCTGAAGTATCTTTGCCTTTACCCTTTTTGCAAGTCCAAGCATATTTATAGATCCCATTATATTTGTCTTTATCGTCTTTACTGGATTCATCTGATAGTAAACAGGAGATGCAGGACATGCAAGGTTATATATTTCATCTACTTCAAGATAAAGTGGATGTATGATGTCATGTCTTATGAGCTCAAAGTTTGGTCTTTCTAAAAGATGAAATATGTTTCTCTTTGATCCAGAAAAAAAATTGTCCACACATATTACATCACATCCCATCTGAACCAGTCTTTCACAAAGATGTGATCCTAAGAATCCTGCTCCTCCTGTAACAAGGACTCTTTTTGGCTGATACCTAAATCTCATCTCCTGATTCAAAGAATACCCTGTATCCTTTATATGTCATGTAAAGATCACCCTTGTGAGATATCTCAAATGGTGAATGCATGGAAAGTATTGGAGGACCACAGTCTATAATCTCCATCCCATAAGCTGCTAAGTATTTTGCAACAGTCCCTCCTCCTCCTTCGTCTACTTTTCCAAGCTCTCCAGTTTGCCATACAACTCTGTTCTTATTAAAAAGTCTTCTTATCCATCCTACATATTCAGCATCTGCATCATTTGCTTCATATTTTCCTCTGTGTCCAGTAAACTTCGTTATACAGACTCCATATCCAAGTTTTGCTGCATTCCTTTCTTCGTGAAGATTTTTATAGTCAGGATCAAGAGCTCCGTTTACATCTGCTGATATTGCTTTTGATTTCATAAGGATTGAATAGATTTCTGCAACAGATGGCTTTTCAAGAAATTCTGAAAGGACAGCTTCAAGAAGCTTTGATTTTGCACTTGTTGCACCTTCACTCCCTATCTCTTCCTTATCTAAAAAAAGGGCTATTGCTGTTTTTTTGTTATCTTTACAATCAAGGATTGCTCTGAGTGAACAGAATGCACAGATCCTGTCATCCTGACCATATCCTCCTATGAGAGATCTGTCAAAACCTACATCCCTTGCTTTTCCTGCAGGAACAACCTCAATTTCTGCACTTATAAGATCCTCTTCAACTATTCCATACATCTCCTTTAGCTTTTTCAGTATAAAAAGCTTAAACCTTTCCTTTGTTTCCCTATCTCCAAGAGGAAGAGAGCCAATAAGAACATTCATCTTTTCTGCTTCTATTGCATCTGCAAGCTTCTTTTCATACTGTTCCTTTTTTGCGAGATGTGGAAGAAGATCTAAGACAGTAAATACAGGATCACTTTCATCTTCTCCAATTTTTATATCAACATAAGATCCATCTGCCTTTACTATTCTTCCGTGTATTGCAAGAGGTCTTGCAAGCCATTGATACTTCTTTATCCCTCCATAATAGTGCGTCTTTAAAAATACGAGGTCTACATTTTCATAAATTGGTCTCTGCTTCAGATCAAGCCTTGGTGCATCAATATGAGAGACAATGATCCTTAGTCCATTCCTTATGTCTTCTTTCCCTTTTTTCAAAACTGCTATAGCCTTTTCCCGAAACATCTTTACATAGAGTCCTTCTCTTTCAGCTGCATCTTTTATATATCCTGCAGCCTCTCTTTCTGTCTTAGAATAATCAAGAAACTTTTTATATTCTTCTGCTAAAGAAAAACTTATTTCTTTTTCCTCTTCAGTTATCTCATCCCATACGAGCTTTGGTTCATAAAAAAGCTCTTCCTTAAGCTTTTTTATTTCTTCCTGCTTCATACCTTCTTCCTCCAGTTTTTTTGGATTTATAATTGAATTGCAAAAATCTTTCAATACGAGTTTCTTGCTGACAGATTCAAAAATGATGATATACTTTTTACATGATCTTTAACTGTCCAAGAATCGTTATATCTGCACTGAAGGGAGGTTCTGGAAAGACACTCGTATCTGTTGGTCTTTCTTCACTTTTCAAAGAAAAAGGCTATAGAGTAGCACCATTTAAAAAAGGACCTGACTTTATTGATCCTGGTTGGCTTTCATTTGCTTCTGGAAGAAAGTGTTTTAATCTGGATCAGTTCTTGATGAAAAAAACTGATATCCTTGATTCATTTATAGAAAATTCATCTGATGCAGACATAGCCATTATAGAAGGAAACAGGGGGCTTTATGATGGAGTAGACAGGGAAGGAAGATACAGCACTGCAGAACTTGCAAAACTTCTGAAATCTCCTGTTATCCTTATAGTAGATGTAACCATGATGACAAGGACAGTTTCAGCTTTAGTTAAAGGATGTCAAATTTTTGACAGGGCTGTGAATATATCTGCTGTGATCTTGAATAGGGTAGCTGGACAAAGACAGGAAAAGATTATAAGGAATACAGTTGAATACTATTGTGGTATTCCTGTTATTGGATCTATTCCAAAGCTTAAAGAAAATTTGCTTAAAGAAAGACATATGGGGCTTGTTCCGTATCAAGAAAAAGAAAGGGCAGAAGAGGTCATATATTGGGCAAAGAGTATTATCAAAGAGACTGTTGATACAGATGTTTTAGAAGAGATAGCAAAAAGTGCTCCTCCCATAGAAAGAGGACTTAGGAGATCAGAAGAAAAAAATCTCAGTAATAGCTTAAAGATAGGTTTTTTCTTAGATAATGCATTCTGGTTTTATTATCCAGAAAATTTAGAACTTCTGAAAAAAGCAGGTGTCCAGCTTATAAGGATAAACTCTTTGGAAGATAACTCCATTCCTGATGTGGATGCATTATATATAGGAGGAGGTTTTCCTGAAACACAAGCTGATCTTCTTGCAAGGAATATAAGTTTGAAGGAGGATCTGAAGAGAAAAATAGAAGAAGGATTGCCTGTCTATGCAGAGTGTGGTGGATTTATGTATCTGGGAAAAGAGATTATAACAGATGGAAAGAAGTATCCTATGGTTGGAATATTTTCTGTTAAGTTTCTTTTAGAAAAAAAACCTCAAGGACATGGATATACTGTCTTAGAAGTATGCAGAGAAAATCCATTTTTTGAAAAAGGTGAAATAATAAAAGGACACGAATTTCACTATTCAAGACCTATACTGGAAGGGAAAGAGGAGTTTGTGTTTAAGGTAAAAAGAGGGAAAGGAATAGATGGTGGAAAGGATGGAATGATAAAAAGGAATGTTCTTGCTACTTATACGCACATACATGCAAGGGGAAACAAAAGATGGGTAAACTCTATTATTAAAGCAGCTGCTAAAAGATGCTGATATATGAGTTAGCCTGGAATATTTTTGCTTCTTTCTTAATTCCTTTTACCTTAAGACATGAAAGATACAGAAAAAGATGGGTCATAGATCCTCCAAAGAATTTTGAAAGCAGTATATGGATTCATGCACTATCAGTAGGAGAGGTCCTTTCTTGCTTGCCTTTGGTTGATGCTATAAAAGAGGAGTTTTCAAAAGAGATCGTCTTTACCGTAACGACTGAAAAAGGAATGGAAATTGCAGAAAAAAAACTGAAAGACAAAGTCTCTTATCTGACCTTTTTCCCTTTTGACTTTTGGTGGTCCGTAAAGAGATTTACAGACTTCACAAGACCTGACTTTTTCATACTTATAGAGACAGATGTTTGGCCATTCTTACTTTCTTATCTTTCTTCTAAGAACATAAAAAGCTTTCTCGTAAATGGAAGAATCTCTCCTAAGAGTTTCAGCAGATACAAAAAACTCAGGAGCATAGCAAAATATGTATTCAGCCTTTTTGAGGTCTGTATGGTCCAGTCTGAAGAAGAAAGAAGGAAGTTTATAAGACTGGGAATACCAGAAGATAAAGTAATAAATACAGGAAACATAAAGTTTGACAGAGAGATTGAGTCAGTAACAGAAAAGGAAAAGAGCTATTTAAGAGACATCTTCTGTATTAAGAAAGAGGTCGTCTGGATTGCAGGAAGCACTCATCCTGGAGAAGAAGATGTCATCCTAAGTGTATTTAAGAGGATAAAAGAAGGTTTTCCTGATCTTATTCTGCTTTTAGCTCCAAGGAATATAGAAAGGGCAAGAGAGATTTTTTGGAAAGTAAAAGATATGGGATTTTCTTGTGGACTGAGGACTAAGGACATGAGAAAGAAAAAAGAAGTTTATGTGATTGATACAATAGGAGAACTTTCAAGGATTTATTCAATAGCAGATCTTGTATTTGTTGGAGGAAGTCTTGTTCCATTTGGAGGTCACAACATAATAGAACCTGCGTCTTTTGGCTGTCCAATTATATTTGGTCCATATATGTTTAACTTTAAAGAAATAACTCAGCAGATTATAAAATCTGGAGGAGGAATCCTTGTAAGGAATGAAGAGGAACTTGAAAAAGAGGTCCTTAAGCTTTTATCTGACAAGTGCTACAGAAAAAAGATAGGAGATTCTTCATACAGTTTTGTTCAAAAAAACAGAGGAGCAACAAAAAAAGTTATTTCTGTTATCAAATCCAGGATATGAGACCAGAAATAATATTTGATTCATTCGTGTCTGATTTTCTTTTTCCCTTTTCTGTAATTTATGGAGCTTTTATGAAGATAAGGAACAAGCTTTATGGAAGAATCCTAAAAAAAAGATCACTTCCTGGTTTTGTCATAAGCGTAGGAAACATTACAGTAGGTGGAACAGGAAAGACTCCATTAGTAATTGAAATAGCAAAATGGGCAAAAGAAAAAGGTTATAATCCAGCTGTAATATCAATTGGATACAAAGGAAGGTTTAGGGGAATAAGAAATGTATGTGATGGAAAGAGGATTCTTTCAAATGTTGAAGAATGTGGTGATGAAGCCTTTCTTATAGCAAGAAAACTGAACATCCCTGTTGTTGTTTCAAAAAATAGATTCCTTGCAGGAATTTACTTAAAAAAGAAAGGGTTAAATTTTTTCATCTTGGACGATGCATTTCAGTATGTGAAATTAGAAAGGGATCTGGACATAGTTCTTATAAATGGAAAGAAGCCTTTTGGGAACAAAAGACTCCTTCCATCAGGTCCGCTGAGAGAGCCTATATCTCATATAAAAAGAGCAGATATAATTCTGATTACAGAAGGTCTTTTCAGAATTCCCTTTAATAAGGATGTCTTTTTTGCTAAATATATCCCTGAAAGTCTCGTTATAAAAGGAAAAAGAAAGGATATATCAGCTATAACAGGGAAAAAAATCATTGCATTTTCAGGAATTTCAAATCCTGAAAGATTTGAGGATATGCTAAGGAGGTTAGGAGCAGAATTGATCTACTTTAAGAAATTTCCTGATCACTATTGGTATAAGGAAAAAGATATATCTCAGCTTATAAGGCTTAAAAAGGATACAGGAGCCGATTATGTAGTTACAACTGAGAAAGATTGGGTAAAAATTATGAAAAGTGAAATAGCTTTTATTGAAGTAAGATTAGAAATAAGAGAAAAGGAAAAGTTTTTTCAAATAATAGATGAAAAATACAGAAGTAAAAAATATACTGATTAGAGCAACAAACTGGATAGGTGATTCCATAATGAGCCTCCCTGCACTGGAAGAGATAAAGGAAAATTTTCCGAATGCACACATCTGTGTCCTTTCAAAAAAGTGGGTTGCTGATATATTCAGGTTACATCCTGCAGTAGATGAACTGATCATATACAGAAACTTTTTAGAGGCTGTTAGGATTTTAAAAAAGAAAAGGTTTGACATGGCAATCCTTTTTCAAAATGCATTCAAAGCAGCTCTTCTTGCATTTCTTTCAGGAATAAAGATAAGAGTAGGACTTGATACAGATGGAAGGAGATTTCTTCTTACTCATCCAGTAAAAAAAATTGGTTTTGTCCATCATGTAGATCAATACTTGAATATACTGAAAGGGATAGGGATAGAACCAAAAAGGAGACATCCAAAACTGTATCTGAAAGAAGAAGACTTAAGGATTGCTGATGAGATAATTAAAAGAGAAGGTTTAGAAGGAAGGTTTATAATAGGGATATCTCCGGGAGCGTCTTATGGAAGTGCAAAAAGATGGCCACCTGATTATTTTTCAAAGATAGTTGAAAGGGCAACAAAAGCTTTGAAAGCAGCAGTATTTATATTTGGAACAGAGGCTGAGGCAGAAATAAGCAGAAAGATTTTGAGGAATACAGAAGGGAAAGTTTTGGATTTTTGTGGAAAAACAGATTTAAGAAAGACTATAGCACTGATAAAAAGATGTAACATGTTTGTAAGTAATGATTCGGGTCTTATGCATGTCTCAGCCTCCTTAGGTGTTCCTACAGTGGGAATATTTGGCTCAACAGATCCAGAAAGGACAGGACCAAAAGGAGAAAAAGTAAAGATAGTAAAGAAGGAGATTCCTTGTTCTCCTTGTTTTAAAAGAGAATGTCCTTTTGGAAGACCAAGATGTCTTTACTTGATTTCACCAGAAGAAGTCTGGAAGGCTATGGAGGAGCTTTTAGATGCTTAAGCCTGCTGTATTTATAGACAGAGATGGGACTATAAATGAGCAGATGGGATATATAAATCACATAACAAGATTCAGGCTTCTTCCTAAGGTTGGAGAAGCAATAAGGCTTTTAAACAAAAATGGCTATCTTGTCATTGTAATAACAAATCAGTCAGGTGTATCAAGAGGCTATTTTCCAATAGAACTTCTTTATCAGGTTCATGATTATATGAAAGAGCTTCTAAGAAAACATGGAGCTCATGTAGACGCAATATATTTTTGTCCTCATGCCCCTGAAGAGGGTTGCAACTGCAGAAAACCAAATACAGGAATGATTGAAAAAGCCTGCAGGGAATTTCCTATAGACCTTTCTAAGTCCTATCTTATAGGAGACATGTGCACTGATATAGAACTTGCTGAAAAAGCAGGAATAAAAGGGATAATAGTAAAGACTGGTTATGGACTTGGAGAAATAGAATACAGGCTTCCAAAGACAAAACTGAAACCTGTCTATATTGCTGAAGATCTTTTCTCTGCAGTAAACTGGATCCTGGAACAGGATGGAAGGAAGTGAAAAGGTTCTTATAGTAAAGCTGAGTTCAATAGGAGATGTAGTTCATACTGTTCCATTCTTAGATGTCCTTAAGCTGAACTATCCAGGATTGACTGTGGATTGGTGTGTGGAAGACAGGACATGTGAGATCATTAAAGGAAATCCTTTTTTAGACAGGATAATCGTATTTCACAGAGATAACTGGAAAAAGAATCTTTTTTCTATCAAAGAACTGCGAAAAAGGGAGTATGACATCGTCATAGACCTTCAGGGGCTTTTAAAAAGCGGGTTAATAGTTGGAATCTCTAAGGGAAAAAGAAAGATAGGACTTAGTGGAGCAAGAGAATTTGGATGGCTCTTTGTGGATGAAATAGTTTCGGTTAATTATAATCAGCATGCTATAGATCGTTATATTCAAGTAGCAAAGTATCTTGGATGTAAATCCTTAAATTGGAAGTGGAGGATAGCTATAACTGAAAGTGATAAAGAGAAGGTAAAAAGGATAATAAATAAGATAAACAGAGAAATGCTTCCAATTGTGGCTATAAATCCTGTAGCAAGATGGAAGAGTAAGCTCTGGAAGGAAAAGAACTTTTCTGAACTTGCAAAAAGGCTGATCAAAGAAGGAATAAGACCTGTGTTTTTGGCAAGCAAAAAAGAAAAACTGGCAGTAGAAAGGATCATAAATGGTATAAAAGGTGCAGTAAATCTTTCAGGGGTTTTCAATCTAAGACAGCTTTATTATTTCTATTCCAACTGTCTTGCTACTGTCACACTGGATACTGGACCCATGCATATAGCTGCAGCCTCTGGATGCAAGGTCATAGCCCTTTTTGGTCCAACTGATCCTTTAAGAACAGGACCTTATGGCAATGGACATAAAGTAATAAAGATAGATCTTCCATGCAGTCCTTGTTTTAAAAAGAGATGTCATGAAAAAAGGTGCATGAATGAGATAACCGTGGATATGGTAATGAAAGAAATATTTTTGTTGCTTAATTAAAAAAAGTTCTTGACAAAAACGAACGTTCAGTATATAGACTGTTAAGCAGAAGAAGCTTTAATAAATTAATATAACCCTAAGGGAGGAGTCAGATGAATGGATTAGAAGAACTTAAAAAGATAACAGAAGTAAGTGAAAGTGAAGAGGATAGGGCAAAATTTGAAAAGGATTATAGTCTTGTTCCACCATGCAAGCCAGATGCAGTTGTAAGACCAAAAAACAGAGATGAGGTTGCAGAAGTAGTTATTGCATGTAATGACCACAATATTCCAATCTATCCTGCAAGCTCAAAAGTGCATTTCAATGGTGGAACAATTCCAAGACCAAGCAAGACAATGCCAAGACCTGTAGGAATCATTATGGATCTTTCTGGAATGAATAAGATTGAAAGGCTGAATGAAGACGACATGTGGGGATACTTAGAAGTAGGAGTTACTTGGGAGCAGTATGCAGAGGCTCTGAAGGAAAAGGGCTATAGAACAACAATGCCACTTCTTCCACATGCAGAAAGATCAGTAATAATGGACTGGCTTGAAAGAGAACAGTCAACAATTCCAATGTTTGAATACTCAGAACAGATTGGTGGAATGTGGGTTGTATGGGGACTTGGAGAAAAATTCGTAACAGGTTCTGCATCATCTAATACATTCGGACAGCCAGGAAACTATGCAGCAGGAGTTAACCCACAGGGACCAGGAACAATTGACTTCTGGAGACTTCTTCAGGGTTCTCAGGGAACACTTGGAATAGTAACAAAGGCAGTAGTAAAGTTTGAGCGTATTCCAAAGATAGAAAAGGTCTATTTTATTCCATCTGAAAGACTTGATGACCTTATTGATCCTGTATATGACATACTTGAGCGTCGTGTAGGATATGAGCGTTTCATAGTAAACAATCTTGTATTTGCAAACATGATAGCAGAAAACAAGGACGAGATTCTGAAACTAAGAGATAAGCTCCCTCCATATGTATTCATAATGATCGTAGGTGGACTTTATCGTAAACCAGAGATGCATGTAGAGTATCAGGAAGATTATCTTAAGACAACATTCAAACAGAGATTTCCAAATGTAAACCTTGTTCAGAAGCTTGAAGGAGTAGAAGGTGTAGAAGAAAGACTTCCAGAAATGCTCAAAAAACCATGGCCAAAGGATAAGACATACTGGAAGCACATGCTTAAGGGAAGATGTCAGGATCTCGTATTCATGACAACACTTGAAAAAGCACCAACATTCTGTAAGGTAATAAGACCGATTGTAGAAGAACACGGCTATCCAGTAGACATGATAGGACACTATATCCAGCCAGTAGAAGAAGGAAGAGCATGCCAGGTAACATATAGCTTCTATTATTCAGAGGATGAAAAGGACAAGATCCTGAAACTTTACAAAGCACTTATTCCAGCAATATGGGAAGCAGGAGGATTCTTTAACAGACCATATGAATACATAGCACAGTATGTATATCCAAAAGCACCAGATTATACAGCATATCTTATGAGAGTAAAGAAGCTTTTTGATCCAAACATGATCCTTAGTCCAGGTAAGCTTTGCTTCTGGGTATAAATAAAAAAAAGGAGGTTTTAGGGATGACTTTCAAACTGGACTTAAACCTTGAGAATTACTTTTGGGAATCCCGTTGTTGCATGGGATGTGCAATGTGTAAATATGGTGACTGGACATATGTCCCTGCAGATCACGAATTTTCCTGGATATGCCCAGAATGGCAGTGGGGAAAGTTTGACAACTGGGGTGCATGTGGAAGGACAAGACTTATAAATGCACTTTTTGTAGGTGACCTTGACTGGTCAGAACCACTTATCCATGAAGCAGCATTCCGTTGCTTTAGCTGTGGTGGATGTGATGTAGGCTGTAAGCGTAATCTTGACCTTGAAATACTTCTTATGAACCAGTCCCTGAAAGTAGCTCTTGTAGAAAGAGGATATGGAAGACCAGAGCATAAGGGAATAATTAACCTTATTCAGAGATCAGGAAATTATTATGGAATGGATAACAGGCTCAGAAAAGACTGGATTACAAGTGACATAAAGGTAGAAGAAAAGGCTGATGTTCTATTCTTTGTAGGATGCTGGGCATCATTTAAGTTCCCAGAAATAGCACAGGCAACAGCAAGGATCCTGAACAAAGCTGGTGTTCCATTTATGCTTCTTGAAAATGAAACCTGCTGTGGAAGCTTCATGTATGAAACAGGGCATCTTAGAGAGTTCAGAGCAGCAGTAAATATTACGATGAAGAAGATAAAAGACAGTGGTGCAAAGACAGTAGTATGTGCATGTGGATACTGCTATAAGACACTGAAGGTAGAATATCCAAAAGTCCTTGAAATTGCTACAAAAGACCTTGGATTTGAAGTACTCCACATCTCAGAATTTGCAGACAGGCTCGTAAAGGAAGGAAAGCTTTCACCAAAAGAAAAGCTTGAAATGAGAGTAACATATCACGATGCATGCAGTGTTGGAAGACTCAGTGAACCATGGATTCCATGGGAAGGAATAAGAGATGCTGATGACTGGGGCAAACTTAAGCCAAGAAGACAGTTCAGACGCGGAACACACGGATGTTATGAACCACCAAGAAATCTGATCAAGGCAATTCCAGGAATAGACTTTGTAGAGATGTACAGACATCATCACAATGCATATCACAGTGGTGAAGGTGGAGGAGTATATGAAGCATATCCTGATACTGCACAGTTTGCAGCAGAAATGAGAGTAAAGGAAGCAGGAGTATTTGGTGCAGAAGCAATAATTACACCAGATGTCCACAGCATGTTCATGCTCAGAGATGCCCTCCAGAGAGTAGAAACTTCTGTAAAGAAGGTATATCATATCTCTGAGATTGTTGATCAAATCTATTCATAAGAAAGGAGGTTGTTGTTATGCAGGAATTCAAAGAAAGACCAATGCTTACAACATCAGAGATGAAAGAAAAGCTTAGGCAGCTTAGAACACAACCATACTGGTGGGATATGCCAGAAGAGGCATACAGAGAGATGGAAGCAGTTGTTGGACCTGATAAGATAAGTAGAGAGAAAGTAGTAAGACAGGCATATGTTGGAAGAGGATATGCAAGAGAGCTTATATGGTTTTCTGGTCAGGCATATCCTCCATGCTGTGTAGTTCAGCCAGAGACAACAGAAGAGGTTGCAGCAATTGTAAGGATCTGTAACAAGTATCATCTTCCATTTAATCCATGCTCATCACAGTGGGCATATAATGCAAATCCAAGATTTCGTCCTGATCAGGTTCAGATAGACCTTCAGAGGATGTGGATAATTGACATAGACAAAAAGAATCATCTTGCACATGTAGGAGCAGGTGTAAGATATGGACACTTCTGTCAGGCATGCTTTGATCATGACCATTACTTCATAAATACAGGAGGTGGATCTGCATCCTGTGTAATTGCAAATCATACAGTATGGGGTTGTTCTCCATTCAACTACAGAATGGGTAATCCAGAGCGTCGTGTATTGGCAGTAAAATGGGTAACACCAGAAGGAGACATAGTCCGAACAGGATCATGGGCAGGAAGGGATGAGTGTACAAAAGAAACAGGATTTTGGGGAGATGGACTTGGACCAAATCTGAATGGAATATGGCGTGGACACATAGGATGGTTTGGAGCAATGGGAATTGTAACAGAGATGACAGTAAAGATATTTCCATTCATAGAGAATGCACGTGAAGCAATGGTTCCTGAAGGAGTTAATCCAGACTCACACTTAAGATTCAACACGAACCGTGTTGCATGGCAGAACATTCGTCTTCCAAGCAGGAAGGCACTTGAGGACTTCTTTTATGAATTTTCACACTGTCAGATTGGAGCAGCGATAACAAAGGTTCCAGTATTCTGGAGGGTAATAGCAAAGGCACAGGACAAGGAAGATTTCTGGGAAAGGTGGAGTGGAGTTACGAAAGAAGACATAGACAACTTCCACATGGCAAGAGTCCTTCTTATAGGATTTACCAATGAGAAGCAGATGGAGTATGAGAGGGCAGTTCTTGAGGAGTTGACAAAGGAGTTTGGAGGGGAATTTACAAGGACTAAGCCATGGGATGAATCATGGTTTAAGAATGCTGATACTTCTGGAATGTGGATGATGACAAATGGTTATTCTTCATGTGAAGCAGGACAGGAGTGTCTGAGATGCACGTATGAGACAGGAAAGAAGCTTGGAAAACTCCTTTGGGAGAAATACACTCCACCATTTATGCCGGAATATGGAGATCCTGGATGGTTCCAGTCAAATGACTTTGGTCATTCAAGCTATCTTGAATTCCTCGTTTACATGAATGTTGACTACTGCGATCCACTTTCACCATACTACAAGCCAGAATATGTCCAGAGCATGATAGGATGGTATTTTGAAGAGACACCTCTTGTAGATGCAGAAACAGGATTCCTTGACTTCTTCCCAGCATCATGTCACGGAATACTTTTCCAGGGACCATTCTTCAATGACTATCAGGTGTGGGTGGACAGGTTCAAGGAAGAGTTTGATCCAAATACAGTATCAAATCCACCTGCACCATATGACCCAGAATGGGTAACAGAGATGCTTCCACCATTTATGCTGAACAGATCTAGAAGATTCCTCCGCACTGTAAAGAGAGGAAAGTCAATGCTTCTTGGAAAACCAGGTCGCTTGGTATAATTTAAAAAAAGAAAGAGGGGGATTTTTTCCCCCTCTTTTTTTTGTCTGAAGAAAATCAAAATAAGGAGGGAAAGCTATGGATATCATGGATGTAAAAAAAGTAGGAGTAGTGGGTGCAGGAGCAATGGGAAGTGGTATTGCACAGCTTTTTGCACAGAATGGTTTTGAAGTGGTTATGAGAGATATAGAACAGCAGTTTGTTGACAGAGGGATGAAGGCAATAGATGGATCTCTTTCAAAGCTTGTGGAAAAGGGAAAGATGAAGAAGGAGGACAAGGATGCAATTATGGGAAGGATAAAAGGGACGGTAAATATGGAAGATCTGAAAGATGTGGACTTTGTAGTAGAGGCAGTGATTGAGGATATGGATACAAAGAAAAAGGTATTTAAGGAACTTGATGAACTTACAAGAGAAGAAATAATCCTTACAACAAATACTTCTTCTCTTTCTATTACAGAGATTGCATCAGTTACAAAAAGACCTGACAAGGTCGTAGGAATGCATTTCTTTAATCCAGCTCCTGTTATGAGGCTTGTAGAGGTCGTAAAAGGTCAGCTTACAAGTGATGAATCTGCACAGTTTGTAAGGGATCTTGCAGAAAAGAGACTTGGAAAGGTTACAGTTCTTGTAAAGAAGGATGTTGCAGGATTTATTGTAAACAGACTTATGGTTCCATATCTTATGGAAGCAATAAGGGTATATGAAGAAGGGATTGCAAGCATAGAGGATATAGACAAGGCTGTAAAGTTTGGTCTGAACTATCCTATGGGACCATTTGAACTTATGGACTTTACAGGAATAGACATTGCATATCATGTAAATGAAGTATTTGCAAGAGAACTTCCAAAAGAACTGAAACACACAACTCCACCACTTCTCAGGGCAATGGTAAGAGCAGGAAGACTTGGAAGAAAGACTGGAGCAGGATGGTATGACTATAGCAAAAAATAAAGGAGGTAAAAAAAATGGCAGAATTTCAGGATATCCTTTTTGAAAAAGAAGATGGAATTGTTACCATAACTTTAAACCGCCCTCCAATGAATCCTATGAGATACAGAACTTATGCAGAGCTCCACAAAGCTGCAGATATAATCAGTGCAGATCCTGATGTAAGGGTCGTAATAATTACAGGAGCAGGAGACAGGGCATTCAGTGCAGGCGGTGACATAAAGGCATTTTATGAACTTGGTGATTCTGTAGAGAATGTAAGGGAATATGTAAACAATGCAAGTCTTGCACTGAGGAAAATAAAAGATCTTGAAGTTCCAACAATTGCTGCAGTAAACGGAATTGCAATGGGTGGTGGAATAGAGCTTATGTGTGTATGTGATTTCAGGATTGCTTCAGAAAAGGCTATATTCAGTCAGGCAGAGATAAACTTGGGGCTTATTCCAGGAACAGGAGGAAGTATAGAGCTTCCATACATTGTTGGATGGGCAAAGGCAAAGGAGATGGTAATGCTTGGAAGACAATACAGTGCAAAGGAAGCACTTGAGATGGGACTTGTGATGAAGGTTGTTCCTCATGACAAGGTCATGGAAGAGGCAAAGGCACTTGCAAAAGAACTTATGTCAAAGCCAAGGACAGCTCTGAGACTTGCAAAACACATGCTGAATACTGGAATAAACCTTGATCTTATGAGTGCAAGAAGGATGGAGATAGAGCTGTTTAATCTTGCTTATATGACAAAGGATGCAAAGGAAGGACTAAAGGCTATGATAGATAAGAGAAAACCAGAATACAAAGGAGAAGAGCTTATTCAGGCAATAAAAGAAGGAATGGAATACAAAAGGAGCTGATTCCTTAGGGGGCTCTTGCCCCCTACAGGAGGCATATATAATATGTCAAAATTTGAGGAAAATACAAAGGAACAGCTTTTAGAAAAGGCAGTAGATCTTTTCTATGAAAAAGGATATGCAGGTGCATCTGTTCGCGATATTGTAAAGGCTGTAAAGGTTAGCAATTCTATACTCTATCATTATTTCAAGGACAAAAATGAGCTTTTGTTTGTGATTATAGAGAGGACAGGAAGGGAGCTTATAGAATCTCTGAGAAAGATAGAAAAGAGGTATAGTGATCCTGTAGAGGCTCTTTCAAGGATGATCCTTACACAGGTAAGTATTGTCAAAGAAAAGAAAAAAGAGACAAAGATATTCCTTGAAGAGCAGTATCAGCTAAATGAGAACTATAAGAAGAAGATACTGAAACAGCACAGAGAGATATATAACATTTACAAGAGACAGCTTGAAAAGCTTGAAAAACAGGGAAAACTCAGAAATGTAAACAAGACAGTAGCAAACTTTGCAATTCACGCAATGATGAACTGGTCTTACAGGTGGTATAAAGATAAAGGTCCTCTTTCCATAGAAGATGTTGCAAAACAGATCTGTGATATTTTCTTTTTTGGGATATTGAAAAAAGATTAAGATTTTGATATTGACAAGAACGAACGTTCGTGATTAATGAAAAAATAAAAAAAGGAGATGAAGCCATGGGGATAGGTGACTGGATAAGAAGACACGCACTGCTTCTTTTTGCCATATCAACCATAGTAATCATTGGTGCTGGTGTATATTATGTTTACTGGACACAGCAGGAAGTAAAGAAAAAGGAAGAAATAAAGGTAAAAAGAAAGCTCTGGCATTACAACCTATTAGCAGTTGATCACGGAGATGAAAAAAACATATGGGCTGTTGGATATCGTGGAACTATTCTTCATTCTGAAGATGGTGGAAAACACTGGAAACATCAGCATTCCAACACCATTGCTACCCTTGCTGATGTAGATTTTATCAATGCAAAAGAAGGATGGGCAGTTGGACAGTGGAGGACAATTTTACACACTTCTGATGGTGGAAGGCATTGGGAGAAACAAAACCCTCCAAAAGACTTAGATCCAATGACTTATCTGTGTTCTGTTCAGTTTCTGAATGAAAAAGAAGGATGGGCATGTGGAAATATGGCAGCTCTTATACATACAGAAGATGGAGGAAAGACATGGAAACTCGTTGATATGAGTAAGTATGTGGAAGATTGGGGAATTCAGTTCAATGATGTATTCTTTCTGGACAAAAATGAAGGATGGCTTGTAGGTGAGCAAGGTCTCTGTTTCCATACAACAGATGGAGGAAAGACATGGGAGAAGGTTGATCTTGGTGTTAAAAAGACACTGTTCAGTGTAACATTCCTTACAAAGGCTAAACCAAAGAAGATGGGTTTTATTACAGGAGCAGATGGAGTACTTCTCTATACAGAAGATGGAAAGACATGGCAAAAGCCTCAATGGAAGGACATTCCTATAACAGAGCACATATATAATCTTGCATTCAGGGTGAGTCCAGAATGGAATCCTGCTACTAACTTAGGTCTTGGAGTATATGCAGTAGGAAGAGGAGTTTTTATCCATACATATGGTGAGCTTCAGAAAAACTGGGAAAGTGTTATAGAAGTAAAAATGCCAGAAAATCGTCCATTAGAATATACATGGCTTAGAGGAATAACATGGCCAACAGACCATGTTGGTATTGCTGTGGGAGAGGATGGGATTATTCTGAGGTCATGGGATGAAGGACTTCACTGGGTAAACATAGAGTATGGTTATGAATACGAAGGAGAATAAAACCTTAGGAGGTCTTGATATGGAAGAGAAAGGAGTAGGAGCAAAGATTGCTGACTTTTTGATCAAGTGGAGAATACCTATACTGATCCTATTAGGTATTGCTACCTTGATCTTTGCTTATGGAGTAATGCGCTTACAGATAAAAGTTCGTCTTGACGAGATGCAGCCTCCTCTTCATCCATTCGTAAAACTAAACAGAAAGTTTATGGAAACATTTGGTGGTGCAAGCACTGTTGTTATAGAAGTCCATGTAAAGGAAGGAGATATCTTTAACTATGAAACACTTTCAAAGATAAAAAGGATTACTGATGATCTTCAATTTCATCCATATGTAAGAAGAGCCCTTGTTATGTCCATTACCAGACGTAAGGCAAAGGCAGTAAGAGGATATGCAGGTGGAGTATTGGACATTAAATCTCTTGCCTATCCTGAAGTTCCTAAGACACCAGAAGAGATTGAAAAGCTTAAAAAGAACATCTTTACTAACGAGTTTTACAGAGGAATTCTGGTATCTAATGACGGTAAAGCAGCTCTTATCTTTGCTGACTTAAAGGAAGGAGTTGATTTCAATGAGTTTTTTAAATTCTTGATGAAGATACGCGAAAGAGAAGAGGACAGCAATACTGTAATCCACATGGCAGGTCTTCCAGTTCTGATGGGATGGATCCATTACTATCTGCCAGCAATAAATAAGGTCTTTTTATGGACAGTTGTTGTAATAGTGGTTCTTGTTATCTCAATCTTCCACAACTTCATAGGATTTAGCATACCTATAATAGTCAGTTTTGTAAGCACAATCTGGGGACTTGGTTTCTGTGGTCTTATTGGAATGACCTTAGATCCACTGATGCTTGTATTACCATTTCTTGTTGGTGCAAGGGCATTGAGTCATTCTGTTCAAACTACACAGAGATGGCTTGAAGAATACGAAAAGACAGGTTCTAAATTAGATGCTTCTTATAATACCTTGGAAAGGCTCTTCCTTGCTGGTCTTTCAGCTATTGTTACAGACGCTGGAGGTTTCCTGGTATTGGTTCTCGCAAGGATACCTTGTATCCAAAAACTTTCACTGTTGTGCACATTTTGGATATTAGCCATCTTTGTTACTGCATCAGTAGGTGGACCTCTTTTAAGCATATATCTGCCAGCTCCAAAGAAGGTTCGTATAGGTGGCTTAGGATTCTTTGAAAAACTTCTTTCCAGGGTTGCTGATATGTCAATTAACCGAAAAGGTGCTATTACCATAATAACATTATTTATCCTGGCTGGAGTTGTAGGGGGATACTATGCAAATAAGGTTGAAATAGGTGATATACATCCAGGTTCTCCAATACTATTTCCAGATTCCAAATACAATATGGATGTGGCTGAAATAAACAAAAGATTTGACAATGCTGGTGTTGACACGATGAATGTCGTTGTAAGCGGAATACCTAACTGTATTGAAATGCCTTCTGTCCTTTACAAAATGGAGGCTTTTACTGAGACGATGAAGAGAAAGGTTCCAGCAGTAGGTGGAAGTCAGTGTATCGTAAACATCGTGAAGAAGTTGAATCAGGAATTTCATGAAGGAGATCCAAAATGGCATGTAATTCCAGATTCCATTCTTGCTACAGGAACATACATACTTATGTATAGGTCCACTGGTGAACCTGGAGATTTTGATGTCTGGGCAGATCATAAATTCAAGAAAGGTAGCATAAGGATATATTTCAAAAACCATCTTGCAAAAACAATCAAACACGCTCTCAAAGTTGCAGAGGAATTCTTATATCAGTATCCAGAACTTATGCAGAGGAAGTTTTATGATGATGTGTATAAAAGACTGGTTGAGAAATATCCTGACATAGGAGAACAGCATTTTGTAAAAAGGGTTACAAGAAACATATGTGAGTTTGATTTAGACGGATTTCTGGAATACATGAAGACAAAAAAGGCAGATCTCATAAAAGATCCAAAGTTTATCAAGGAATTTCCTGAACTTTACTCCAAGAAGAACCTGGTAAAAAAGTATCCTAAGATATTGAAGATGAGCATGAGGGAATTTGTGGATACATATCCACAGGCAGTATCTGAGATGAAGCTTATGGATAAAGATGAGTTTATGAGTCCTGAAAGATACGGTGCTGCTCAATTCTTGCTTTGTGGTGGAACTATTGGTGTTCTTGCTGCTATAAATGAAGAGATAGAGTGGTCTCAGGTAGGAACACTTCTGCTTATTTTCGTAATGGTATTTATCTTATGTTCTTCAGCATTTAGATCTATCTGGGCAGGTATAACACTTACTGTTCCACTTGTCATTGCTAACTTAGTAGCATTTATCTATATGGTGTTTAAAGAAATAAGTCTGGATATAGATACCCTTCCTGTCTTTGCAATTGGTGTGGGAGTTGGTGTGAACTATGGTATCTATATAATTTCAAGATTCAGAGAGGAATATGAAAATGAAGCAGATATAGACAAGGCTGTTAAGAAAGGAGTTTCTACGGCAGGTCTTGGAGTAGTATTCACAGGTATAAGTCTTATTATTCCTGTCTTCTTGTGGTATTGGTTCTCTCAGATTAAGTTTCAAGCAGACATGGGTGTTCTGTTAGCATTCTTGCTTTTCTTCAATATGCTTGGTGCATTGCTTTTTATTCCAGCTGTTTGTGCATACTTTAAACCAAGGTTCATTACTCTTGGTCATGAGTAAAAAAATTGAGGAGGAGGTGAGAATGAAAGGAAACAAAAATTATGAAAGATTTTTTCAAGAAGACAAAAAAATGGGGGGGATGAGTATGAAAAAGTTGATTCAGACCTTGTCAGTTTTGTTGAGTGTGCTTTTTATGCTGGGAAGTGTTACGGCAGAAGAGATGCCTTCTGTGAATCTAAAATATAATCCTCAATACAGACCTGAAAGAAAATACAAGTGCATACCCCAGTATAAAGATTGGAAAGAAGCAAATTGGCCTGTTCCATTTGAAGATCCAAATTCAAAGCTTCCTTTCTGGGTAAGAAACTGGAACTACTGGGCAAAAAAGACAGGAAATAAGGAATGGATTGCATGGGGAAGAAGATTAGCAAAACCTGAGGCAATTAAGCTGGGATTAGAGTGGATAAAGTTTAATGGTATAGATTGTTCTAAGATTGTTGCACTTTCTAAGATTGCTCCTGAGATAAGACCCGGAGTTGTTATTACTCAACAAAATTGGAAGAAGTATGAAAAAGGTCTTAAAGAACTTTGGCCAAAGAGCTTGTGGTTAAGACTTATTAATAATTGCTATATCCCGATCAGAAAAGTTACTGTCTGTCCAACTCAGCACATCTATAAATCAAAAGGTGTTCTTTACTGGACAAAGAAATACCTGGGTAAAGCTCATATTGACAAAGAAGGAATGATGGATCTTTCCTTTGACAACTATGTAGCAGGAGTTCCTTTCCCATTTGTTCCTACATGTGCAAAATGGGATGATCCAAAGATGAGCTTGGGAGACAGATATGGTGATAAATATGCATGGTGGATCGTCCATAATATGGACAGACTTGTAGTTGGACAGGATCACTTAAGCTTTAATCCTATTACTCTTCCAATGCATGACAGACACGGAAAACTGGAAAGGACACAGAAGTGGGGACTTTATTGGAGGATATATTGGGGAAGGATGGATCTTGAGCCAATGCCCTATGTTCCTGGTCAAGAGGATATAGAGTCTAAGGGTTCAGTCGTTGCTACTTATCCATTTGATGTAAGAGGATTTGCTGCAACGAGATGGAGATACTGTGATAAAAACAAAGAAGCACTTTTTATGTGTTATCTTCCAGCACTTCGTAGAATAAGGCGTCTATCTGGATCTGACACACAGGACCCAATCCTTGGAACAGACCTTACATGGGAAGACTGGAAGGCATGGTGGCAGAAGATTTCTCAGACAATCTGGCCATCAAAGGCAGTTACTCTCAGGGCAGAAGAGATACTTATTCCTGTTATATGGGATAGAAGATTCCAGTATGATGAAAAGAACTTTATTACTACTTACTGGGAAAGAAGACCTTCCTGGGTAATTGACTACATTGCTGTTCCTCCATCTACTTACTTCTATAAGGTAAGGCGTGCATGGATAGACTTTGAGATAAAACGTGTAAATTATGGTGAATATTATGATAAAAGAGGAAGGCTGTGGAGGACATGGATTGACTGTAAACGCTGGCAACCAGAAACAGGTTATTTCACATGGTGGGGATGTGATATCATTGATCATGTAAACAGGCACTGGACACCTCTACTGATGCAAGGAATACCTAATGATCCAAAGGTTACAGATAATTATTTTAATCTGAGATTTTTAAGCAGAATGGCTCACTAATAAAAAAGTCAGGGGCACTTTTTGCCCCTGACAAAAAGGAGGGAAGGGAAGTATGGAAAGGTTTATAAAAAGATTGTTCATAACAGCAATTCTATTCAGTATTTTCCTCCTTCCTCAATCAGGCTATTCCAGGACTATCCAGACATCATGGGGAATATTTGATGTTCACGGTTTTATCTCCCAGGAGACCTCATGGGGACTTGGATCTCCTCATGACTTCCACAACATAAGTGATCTGTTTACTATGCAGTTAGAGGTAGGTTTTACTCCAAGTGGAGTATTAGGTCAGTATATGAGCTTTTATGGAATTATCAGATTCAGGGCAGACTGGGCATATGCAATAAACAGAGGAAGTGACTGGTGGGATAAAGGTGGTGATGGACTGAAAGGATCTTACAGTTTTCATAAAAGAGAGCATCTTCATGAATTCAGCTGGGCATATGGAAGAGACAGGGATGAGGATCTTCCAAGAGAGCTATATGTGGACATATACCTTGGAAACTGGCAGTTCAGAATAGGAAAACAGCAGGTCGTATGGGGTGAGTCAGATGGAATAAGACTTATGGACTGCATAAATCCACTGGATATTCAATTCCAGGGATGGTTCTATGATTCAGACGAAGGATATGAAAACAGCCGTATTCCACTTTGGCTGATTAAAGCAGAATACTTCTTCCCAAATGAGTGGTTTGGTGGTCTTATAAGAGATCACTCAATTGAGTTTATCATTAATCCAGGTGATAATGAAGTGGATAGATTTAACATTGGAGGTGGTTGGAGAGGAATTTCTGCTGGAAAATACATATACGATAAGGCAGCACATAAAGTAATATTTACTGGAAAGCAGAAATATGTAACTACTCATGGTGATTATGCAAATCAGGGTGGACCATGGGCATTCCTTTTCCCATGGCTTCCACAGTTCTCACAAGTTTGGCCTCGTGATACAAAGAAAAGGGGTCATATGGAATTTGCAGTAAGATTTAAGTTTAACATCCACGACTGGTATATTACACTTAATGGATTCTACGGATACCAGAGGTTCTATATACTGAAGTGGCGTGGTTTTACATTCCGTCCAGCATTTCGGAATGGTCAGCTGAATGTTAGAGAAGATGAACTTGATGCACTTGATGCTCTTGGTAGATTTATGCAGGCAAATGGAAAAGGACACCTTACAACACCTATCACAGTTAACGGAAAGACATACATTGTGCCAAAGAGATTACTTGAAGACTTCCTGAATGGTGCATTTCCTAAGAGTGCCAAGTATACTCATGCATGGGGTGGATATACAGATCCATATATGAATCCGCGTATTATGCAGTTAGATGTTGACTGGTATTATCCAAGGATGCAGCTTGTAGGATTTACGGTAAATAAAAGTATGTGGTGGTTCAGATGGAGAAATACATCTCCAGTCCTGAGGATTGAAGCTCAGTATGAGTTTGGTAAGACATATTGTGCAGACAGACATCATCATCTTGTCTTTGATCCAAGAAAGGGATTTGAAGGACTGGAATGGTCAGGCTTTCCTGAATACCTGAACTATGTCCTTGGTTACACAGATCATCCATTTGACGGATTTGCTGAAAGAGGAATTGTTCGCAAAGATGAACTCAGGTATATGATTGGTTATGACTGGCCAATATGGATCTACTGGCTCAATCCACATCAGAACTTCTTTACAAGCTTCCAGTTCTTCCACTTCAGAGTAATCAATTATCATGATGAGGCACTTGTAAGAGATCCAATGGTATTTAACAGAAGAGTCGTCAATGTATCACTTGTTGAATTTGCACATAATCCAAACATACTCAACAAATACATAGATCCTTGGAAGATACCAAGAGACAGGTTCTATGTAACATATCTTGTAGAAGGTAAATATGACCATCAGAGGATTAAGCCAAAGATCCTCTATGTGCACGATCTTACTGAGGACTGCTTCTGGATTAAAGCAAAGATAAAGTTTGAATATGGAGATAAGTGGAGGGAAGAGATAGGATGGTTAGGAATATTTGCTGATCCTGATGCTGATTTTCACGGAACAGGTAAGTCCTTTGGAATCTTATCTCACAACGACATGTTCTGGTTTAAGATAACAAGACAGTTTAACTAATTCTTCTTGGACAGATCCCCCACCAACCTTCTGGTGGGGGATTGAATTTTTTATGATTCAGGTAGAGCATCTTACAAAGAGATATGGAGATATTGTTGCAGTAAATGACATCTCTTTTTCTGTTCAAAAAGGAGACATAGTTGGTTTTCTTGGACCAAATGGTGCAGGAAAGACAACGACAATGAGGATAATTACGGGCTGTCTTTCTGCTGATTCTGGAAGAGTTATTGTAGGAGGATATGACATACTTAAAGATCCAAATGAAGCAAAAAGGCTTATAGGATACCTTCCAGAGCATCCACCACTTTATGATGAGATGACAGTAAGCTCATATCTTGACTATGTTGCAGATCTGAAGGATGTTCCAAAAAAAAGAAAAAAGCTTCTGAAAGATATGGCAGTTCATGAATGTGGACTTGAAAAGGTTTATGGAAGGCTTATAAAGCATCTTTCTAAGGGATACAGACAGAGGGTAGGGATTGCTCAGGCAATTATAAATGATCCAGAAATCCTTATCCTTGACGAACCAACAATTGGTCTTGATCCAAGACAGGTAAAAGAGATAAGGGAGCTTATAAAGAGTCTTACAGGAAAAAGGACAGTAATCCTCAGCACTCATATCATATATGAGGTTACTATGATCTGTCAGAAGGTTATAATAATCAATGAAGGAAAGATTGCAGCAATGGGAAGTCTGGATTCTCTTACTTCAGAGATAGGAAAAAAAAGAAGGCTTTTTCTTAAAGTAAAAGAAAAGGATAGGGCAGAGAGGAAACTTAAAGAAATTCCTGAGATTGGAAGTCTTGTAAAGGATAGAGATTATTTCTTGATAGAATATGAGACAGATGAGGATGAAGTCTGTGAAAAGATATCTCAGAAGATGATGGAGGCAAAGATACCTATACTTGAGCTAAGACCAGAAAGGATAAGTCTGGAGGATATATTTGTCAAAGTGGTTACAAAGGATAATAGATGAGAAAGATATGGATAATTGCATGGAAGGAGTTAAGGACCTATTTTGTTCTTCCAAGTGCATATTTAACATGTATTGTCTTCATTCTCTTTTCTGGGATTTTCTTTTATAACAGACTTGCTATATTCTTCCTTTCAAAACTCCAACCTATCCCATGGGAGGAACTTGAAAAGGAAAGAGATCTTACTCATATGATAACACAACCATATCTTCACAGCCTCAGCATCCTTTATCTCCTTATACCTGTTATAACAATGAGACTTTTTGCAGAAGAAAGAAGGCTTAAAACAGATGAACTCCTTTATTCATCTCCTATATCTTCATGGCAGATAGTTCTTGGAAAGTATCTTGCTTCAGTTATCCTTTTTTCAATCCTTCTTATATTCACAGTCCAGCATGTGATCTTTTTATGTCTTTTTGGAAATCCAGATATAGGTCCAATTATTACTGGTTACATAGGACTTTTTCTTGTTGGTCTTTCCTATCTCTCAATTGGTCTTTTCTGCTCATCTCTTACAGATAATCAGATAATTGCAGCAATAGTAACATTTGGCGTTATATGTTTTTTCTGGATGATAGGGCTTGCTCAGTATATAATAGCAAATCCAGCTGTTGTAGGAGTGCTGAAATACTTTTCTCTCCAAGAACACTTCCATACATTTACAAAAGGACTTATTGAACTGAAAGATGTGGTATATGTCTTGAGCTTCTCGTTCTTTGGACTCTTTCTCACCTATCAGTCAATAGAATCAAGACGCTGGAGATAGACATGCTAAGACTCCAATATGAAACAAGAATGACGGTATCTATTATCGTAACTCTTCTCTGTTTGATATTCATAAACATACTGGCAATTCAGTTTAACAGAAGGATAGATCTTACAAGAAAAAAAGTTTTTACTCTTTCTCCCCATACCTTAAAAGTCCTTTCTCTGCTTAAGAAAAAAATAAAAGGAAAAATAAAAATGATAGCTTTTTATGAAACAGGATATCCTGACAGAGAAGAGATAGAAGATCTTTTAAGCTGTTATAAACTTGCTGCAAAAGATATCCTGGATATAAAGATCGTTGATCCTGACAAAAATCCTGGACTTGCAAGAAAATATGACCTTAGAGTATATGGCGTAACTGTAGTTGAACATGGAAATAAGGCTATAAGAGTTACAGGCGTATCTGAAGAAAAGATTACAAATGCCTTGATAAGGATTCTTGAAGAACAGGGAAAGGTTATATACTTTACTCAAGGGCACGGAGAAGGGACTTTGGACGGTTTTACAAAAGCAGATTATTTGAGTGCTGTTCGTGCTTTGGAAAATGAGGGATATATCGTAAGGGAGTTAAAACTATATGAAACTGGATTAATACCTGAAGACTGTTCGGTCCTTGTAGTTGCAGGTCCTAAGAAAGATCTCTTTGAAAGAGAGGTCCAGATAATTGATGAATACTTGAAAAAAGGAGGATCTGTCCTTTTTATGCTTGATCCTGGACATTGCGACGACCTTGTTGAGTATTTTAAAAAATGGGGAGTTGATCTTGGAAAAAATGAGATCGTAGATCCTGTTTCAAAACTTTTTGGTGGAGATCTCACGATGCCAGTTATAACTAACTTTAACTGGAGTCATGAGATTACAAGAGATTTTGATCTTCCTGTCCTTTTTCCTGGATCAAGGACTGTTTTTCCACTTAAGGACATAAAAAACAGAAATCTAAAAGTAGCAGAACTGACTTATACTAATCCAAACTGTGGAGCAGAAGTTGATTTTAAGGACAGAAGATTTATATACGATCCAGGAAAAGACCTGAAAGGAAGGCTTACGAATGCTGTTGCCGTTTCTTGTGGAAAGACAAGGATTGTTATTGTAGGAGATTCTGATTTTGCAACAAATGCAGCAATAAGATTTTCTGGAAACAGAGACTTTTTTGTAAACATAATAAACTGGCTTGCAAGAAAAGAAGAGTTTATATCCATAAGACCAAGGGTAGTAGAAGCAGGGAATTTAGCAGTTACGCAACACGAAGGAAATATTCATTTCTTTTTAAGCATGATTCTTCTTCCTTTTATAATTGCTCTTATAGGAGCTTCTGTATGGCTCAGAAGAAGGACACTTTGATGATAGAAGCAATAGGACTTACAAAATACTTTGATTCTTTTAAAGCAATAGAAGATATAACATTTAATGTAGAAAAAGGAGAAATAGTAGGATTTATTGGACCTAATGGTTCAGGAAAGACAACTACTATGAGGATACTCACCTGCTTTATGCCTCCTTCTAAAGGGACTGCAAGGATAGCAGGGTATGATATACTTGAAAATTCATTAGAAGTAAGAAGACATATTGGATACATGCCAGAAGGTGCTCCACTTTATACAAACCTTCCTGTAGAGACATATCTTGAATTTGTAGCAGAAATGAAAGGAATGGAACATTCAGAGATAAAAAAAAGAATAGGAGAAGTTATGGAAATTTGTGGAATAGCTCATGTGGCAAAAAGATTTATAGAAAACCTTTCAAAAGGATATCGTCAGAGAGTATGTCTTGCTCAGACAATTCTGAACGATCCAGAAGTCCTTATATTAGATGAACCAACAATAGGACTTGATCCAAAGCAGGTTGTAGAAGTAAGGAATCTCATAAAGGAACTATCAGGACAGAGGACAGTTCTTTTAAGTTCTCATATTCTTTCAGAAATAAGTATGATATGTGATAGGGTGATTATAATAAACAGAGGGAAGGTGGTTGCTGAGGATACAATTGATAATCTTGCAAAAAAAGCTCAGGAAGAAAGACAGTTGATTCTTAAAGTAAAAGCACCAGAAGAAAAGATAGATTTGATGTTAAAGGATCTTGGAGCAAAGATCTTGTCTAAGGAACTTGATAAAGATGAAGGGAATGATGTCTTGAGATACAGGATTGAGACAAAGGAAGATTTAAGGGATGTTATTTCAGAAAAGGTAATAGAGAATAATTGGAAGCTTTTGGAAATTGGTCTGAAAAAGATGAGTCTTGAGGAGATATATCTGAAACTTATAGGAGAAGAAAAAAGATGAGAAGATTTTTTACATTAGTAAAAAAGGAGTTTCACATATATGTTAATTCCTTTATCCTTTACGCAGTAACAACGATATTTCTTCTTCTTTCAGGCTACTTCTTTTTTACTGCAGTTATCCGCTTTGATACATTTCTTATAGTAGAAGGGATAAGTGTAGAAGAGGGACTGTTTAGACAGTTTTTCTTAGATATGGTCCACATAATCTGTCTTACAATTCCTCTTCTTACAATGAGACTTTTTGCAGAAGAGAAGAAAACAGGAACAATTGAGCTTCTTTTGACCTATCCTGTAAAAGACATGGAGATCATCCTCGCAAAATATATAACATGCCTTATCCTGTTTGCAGGAATGCTTTTGATGACAGCTGTTTATCCAGTTGTTATTTCAAAAATATGGAAACTCAATGTAAAAGTTATACTTTCAGGATACTTGGGACTCTTTCTTGTTGGAAGCTCATTTATATCCATAGGACTTCTTATCTCCTCCTTTACAAAGGATCAGATAACAGCAGCAATGGTAACATTCGGTATATGTCTTTTTTTTCTGAGTATAGCATTTAATGCAGGATGGGCAGGTTATACAGGACAAAAGATACTCGTTCATCTTTCTTTTTTAGAACATGCAGATAAATTTGGAAAAGGTGTGATAGATACAGCATCTGTATTTCACTGTCTTATATTCACTATATGTTTCATCCTTTTTACTCGTGAATCTTTAAGATCCAGATATTGGAGAGGCTTAAGATGATAGGAAGAAGAGAAAAACAGTGGATGATCTTAGGAGGAAAGATATTTCTGATAATAGCAGTTGCGTTTATTCTTGAATATATTTCCTTAGCTCATAATGTAAGATTTAACCTTTCAGGAAGTTTAAAGTATGAACTTTCAGAAAGGACAAAGAAGGTTTTAAGTTCTCTGAAAGATAAAGTTACTATTATATATTTTGGACCAAGGAATATGCCAGAAACAGAACTCATAAGAAAGATGCTTGATCTTTACAGTATGTGTTCGGATATGGTGGAATGCAAGGTAGTTGATCCAAAAAGAAATCCAAGCCTTGCAAAAAGATACAACATCTCACCAGAGGACAAAATTGCAGTTGTTGAATACAAAGGAAGGATAAAGAAAGTGATAGTAGGTTCTGAAGAAGATCTTACTAATGCAATATTAAGGCTTACTTCAAACAAAATGAAGGTATATTTTCTTATAAGAGATGGAGAATATAATCCATTTGATCCAACAGGTTCATATAGCCAGGTTGTTGATATACTAAAAGACGAAAACTATGTCGTAAAGGAGTTAAAGTGGAGGCATAAGCAAAAAGAGATTCCTGAGGATGCTGATCTTGTAATTATCTGGAGACCAAAGAAGGAATTTTCAGATGAGGAAATAAGTCTTCTTGAGAATTATCTGAAAGATGGAGGAAGGATACTTTTTATGATTGAACCTTTTAGTGTCATGTCTCTAAATTCTTTTTTAAATAAATTTGGCATTGCAATCAAAGATGACATCGTGGTAGACAGTTCAAGCAGGCTTATAGGTGGAGATATGTTTATGCCTATGATATTTCCAAATACAAAGCATCCTATTGTAGCTCATCTTGGCTTTCCTGTTATGCTTCCAATGGTAAGACCTATTCATATACTGAAGAAATCTGAGGATCTTAAAATTATACTAAAAACAAATCCTGAAAGCTGGACAATAAGTGAAAAAAGGTATAACAGCTGGAAATTTGAATATAAGGAAGGAGAAGGGATAAGAGGACAGGTTCCTGTAGCAGTAAGTTTTGAAGGAAAAAAAGGAAAGATGATACTTATTGGATGTGCTGATTTTGCAATGAATTCCTACTTAAATCTTCCAGGAGTTGATAATAAAGGACTTTTTATAAATCTTGTTGAATGGTTGTGTAGGGGTGAAAAATTCCTTGCTGAAAGAAAGGTTCAAAGATACAGCTATAGGTCCTTAAGGGAAAATGAGAGAAAGGAACTTCTGTGTATAGTAGCAGGTATGCCTGCTTTTGTATTTTTTGCAGGAATTGCGATATACTTCAGGATAAAAAGGCTCAGGGTTTAAAATGAAAAAAGTCTTAATTTTTCTGGTTTCTTCTGTTTTCTTAGGTTTAATAACCATAAAAAACACTGCTCTTTTTCATCACATAACCTCTCTTTATACTGATCCTTTTTTTGAAATATCCTTAGTCAAATCTCCCAAATTTATCCCAAAACTTTTTACTGATGATCTTTCTCTCTATACTAAAGGAGAATTTACTCCTCTTAGCTTCCTTGCAGTATCTATATTCAGAGCAATCTTTCCAGCTTCTCCTGAAGGATTTCACCTCCTTTCACTTACGGTTCATCTTCTGAATAGCTTACTTTTTTTTCTCATACTTAAAGAGCTCATAAACCAGTTCTCTGCTTTTCTTATCTCCTTAACATTTTCCTTCTTCCCTTTTTCAATCATCCTTATAAATGATCCAAACAATTTTTCTATCCTCTTAGGCTCTTTCTTCTCTTTTTTCTGTATGCTTTTTTATCTCTATTACATAAAAAAAAGAAAAACTTCCTTTCTTCTTTTTTCAATACTTTCCTTTATCCTTTCCATATTGACCTTTAAACCAGCCATATTTCTTCCTGTCTTTCTGACAACTTTCCACCATACAGAAAGATACGGAAAATTCGTCTTTGGTTTCCTTACTTATCTTTTTACAGCCATATTCTTTCTTTCTTATAAGATAAGCCTTTCTTTTTTGTTCATTGTTTCCCTTATCTTTGTCCTTATATTTATGACAAACACAATACCTGAAAGAAGAAAACTTTTTTCAATAACACTCAGTATAATTCCATTTCTAGTTATAATCCTTTTCTGGTATCTCATTTCTCTCCATATCGGAATAAAACCAGTATTTCAGTATCCAATTCAAAAAATAGAAGAAGCTCATCTCCTTGATCCATTCAAATTTTCCTACATATGGAAGACCCTTCTTAGAAAACAAGGACTTTATGTATTTTTTATCCTTACGATCCTCATATTTCCTTTTTTGACAGGTGGAGAAAGATGGCAAAATACAATCCTGATTATATTCCTTGGATTGTTTGTTATATTTTCTGTAAAGATAAGCTCGTTTTACAGGAATGATCTATCTTATTGGGAAAATATGTATGAGGGAAGAAGAGAACCTATTGTTGGAGTAAATCTTGCTCAGGCTTATATAAAAGAGGATAGACTTGATGATGCAAAAAGGATCCTTTTTAAGATAAAATATGAAACAGAAGATGTCCCTCCTCTTCTGGAAGACACAGTAAATGTAGAGCTTGGAATAATTTACAAGAAACTGGGGAAAATAAAAGTTTCAGCTTATTATTTTCTGCAAAAGCCAAAAGGAGCACTTCCTGGAGCAAGCAAGATTGCAAAATGGAGGCTTATTCCAATAGGAGACTTTCTTTTTGATCTTGGATACTTAAGCTATGCAGAAAACTATTATGCAAGTGCCCTTGTCCTTGATCCGTATGATATGGACATATATAAAAAACTTGGAAAAGTCCTTGTTTACAAAAACTTCTTTAGGGCATCCATAAGATATTTTGAAAAAGTCCTAAGCTACAATCCTTATGACAGGGAAGCTATATACTATGCAATGTTTGCAAGCTATGTAATAAAAGACAAAGAAAGATATGAAAGGTATCTGAGGATGTGGAAAAGGATTGAAAAAAAAGGACCTGATTTCAGGAAGATATACGAAAAGTTTGAAGGCTTTAAAAAAGAGGTAAGGGATCTTATTTCTGAAGACCCAATAGTCCTTTTCTATACAGGAAGGACAGATAAGGTGTATGTCTATAGGCTAAAAGGAAAGATTTATAAATTCTGGGAAGTTCCTTTTGAGGTAGGAAAGTATTTTTATGAAGAAGGGAAATATGATGTGGCAATTGAATGGCTTTCATATGCCTATGAGCTGAGTGGAGCAAGACAGCCTTTAGAATATCTAAAAATGGCTCAGCAAAAGAGGTTTATTCCTACAGAAAAAGAACTCTTAAATGTATTTAGAAAAGAAAGGAGGGAAGGATTTTGAGGATCTTCTTGATTCTCATCCTTCTTTCATCATGCTGTCTTGCTTCTCCTATAATAATCCTTGAGTCAAAAGACATAAATTTAAGTCTTTTTTATTCAGGAAAAACAATACATAAGATAGAAAGACCAAAACCAGTCATACTTTTTGACCAAGAGAAGCTTCCATCAACATACAGGACACCTTATTTTGAAAGAGAACACTTCAGGTATCTAAAAATAATAAGACCATACAACAGAGCATCATTTCCCATAAATATTGCTCCTCCAGAAATCATATGGGATGACAATATAGACAATGCCTGGCTTATAAGGATAACAATACCAGGACATGAAGATTCTCCTATAATTGTGGTTACTGAAAGAAAAAGCTGGAGACCTCCTAAGGAACTATGGGAGAAGATAAAAAAGTGGGGAAAAGGAAAGTATTCTTTATTGGAGATAAGAGGATGTCTTCAGAAGGATGGAAAAAGACTGAGTGAATTTGTATATGTTGACAGAATAAAATTCAGGATTTCTCCATATCCACTTGACAGAATAATCGTATACAGACTCGTTTCTCCTCTTTTTCATCCACAAAAGACACCAAATGTATATTACAGACATGTTGACTCATTTATTACAAGACTTTTTGTTGAAGGAAAAGAAATATATTGCACAAACTGCCACTTCTTTCCAAAAAGACCAGACATAAAGCCAGAAGAGCAGATAGTTGCAATTGCTGTAAGAGATCAGCTTCCATCAAGAAAGCTTCTTGGAAAAGCAAAAAGGATACTTGGCATATATAAGTTTTCTGAGAAAAGGGGGAAGACATTTGCTATTAATTCTTTCTTTATGTCATGGGCGCCTGATGGAAAAAAGATCGCTGTTACAGTAGGAAGGACAGTAAGCATAAGACCATGTATTACTCTTGAAACACAGCAGTTCTTTGTTCTTGGATCAGATATATATATCGTTGATGTAGAAAACAACAGGATCTTTCCACTAAAAGGAGCATCTGATCCTCTTTATATGGAAAACTTCCCTACATGGTCTCCTGATGGAAAATACATAATATTTGCAAGGGCAAAAGAGCCAGAAAAAGGAGCACTTGAAGATGTAAGGTTTAATCTTTATAGAATTCCATATAACGGTGGAAAAGGAGGAAAGGCTATTCCCATAAAAGGTGCTTCCTTTAATGGAAAAAGCAATTATGCACCGAGATATTCTCCAGATGGAAGATGGGTAGTATTTAATCAAGCAGAATCTGCATCACTTGTAGAACCAACTTCTGATCTATACATAATGCCAGCTGATCTTTCATCTCCTCCAAGAAGACTTGAATGCAATGTAGACTATGCAATGGACAGCTGGCACAGCTGGTCACTTAATAGCAGATGGCTTCTTTTTGCAACAAAAAGAGATGATGGGATATTTGCAAGGATATATCTTACAGAGATAGACGATCATGGACATGCATCTCCTCCTGTAAAGCTTCCTATTGAAAGTGAACCAATGATGTGTTTTAATGTGCCAGAATTTCTGAAATATGACAAAGAGATAGATCATAAAAGTCTGCTTAAAGAGATAACAAAGAATCCACTGTATTGAGCCTTTTTCCTATGACTATTTTTTTGATCCTTGCCCTTAACATGCTGATCTTTTCTGTTTCAGAAGCAGGCTTTTATGGAAGACCTAAAAGGGTTCTTAAAGGAAATATGGTGGAGGTCTATAATGTCCTTCCAGAAAAGGCAGAAAGTCCTTTGGAAATATTAAAAAAAGGTGTATGGTATGGAAGGTTAAGGCTGAATTATTTTAAATGGATATGGAATGAAGGAAGATACTGGAAAAATGGAAAGTGGAGGGACAGGATAGATCCACAAGGATTTGGTTTTGGTGGAAGCATTATATATAAGACTGCAACATTTTACGGATTCAGTGGAACTGTAGGATTTTATGGATGTCATGATCTCGGTCTTCTTGATGAGGATGATGTAGTCTTTGGAAAAAGCGGAAAGGATACATTTTCAAGATATCAGGTAATGGAACATGGAGATTGGGGAATGGCTGTATTTGCTCAGGTTTATCTTGAATACAGGTTCAGAAAATCAGATCTAAGGATAGGAAGAATGATTGTAGAATGTCCATTTGTAAGATCAAACGATACGAAGATGATACCAAATACAATGCAGGGAATCCATTTTTTTACAAAAGAGATTTCAGGGACCACAATTAACATCATGTATTTTAACAGACAGAAGCTAAGAGATCATACAAGATTTCATGATGTTATCACATACAAGTCAAAAGGCGTATCACCCTGGAGAAAATGGAACAATCAGGATGACAGTGCAGTTCATAAAGGACTAAGCTATGATAACTTTGACCTCTATGGACTTCATTCAAGAAACAGACTTTTCATCATAGGAATAACAAACAGAAGCATAAGACAGCTAAAACTTGACTTCTGGAATGCATGGGTCCCTGATCTCTTTGATACATTCCTTGGAGAAGCAAATTATACGATTCCACTTCGCTGTGGATGGAAGCTTATTCCTGGATTCAGATTCATGCATCAGTTTGATGACAAGGCAGGAGAAATAGGAGGAGCAGCTATTTCAGGAATATTTGGCCTTGAAAGAGACATAAAGGAGAATACTCGTCAGAAAGGACTTGGATATAAAGATCCTGAAAGTGTTGATTCAACTCTTTATGGATTCAGGATAAGACTTAAAAATAATGAAATGATGTTTCATTTTGGATTCACATATGTTACAGATGATGCAGACTTTATTTCTCCATGGAGAGGATTTCCAACACAGGGATATACACGTCCTATGGGACAGTATAACTGGATTGCAGGGACAAAAAGTTATATGATAAAATGGAAAATGGATTGGGACAGAGCTCATCTTATAAAAGGACTAAAGACTTCTTTTGACTTTACATACATAGATTATGATGATAAAAAAGAAGAGCTTGGTTCAATAAACAAAACAGACAGATACTGTATTCATCTTGATGCATGGTGGATACCACCTGTAAAGATACCAGAAGATCACTGGTTACAGTTCAGGTTCAGGATAGGGTATGTGAAGGCTGATCACAGAAGATATGCTCAGGCAAATGGAGAAGATCCGTCTTATACAGATATAAGATTTGAGATAAATTATCTTTTTTAAGATGAAGGATTTTGAAAAGGCTCTTTCCTTAGGAAGACCTCCAAACATAAAAAAACTTTTTCCAGATTCAAAAGCGCTTATCGTAAGTGGAAAGCTCATAGACAGAGCTCTTCTTAAAAAAGGAAAATCTATGACAATTGCTGCAAATGCAAGAAACAGACTTATTATAAGAGGAGTCTTAAAAGCAGCTCAAAGGGCAAATGCTTGTATAATAATAGAGATTGCAAAGTCTGAAACTAAATACTGTGCTATAAACTTCTTTAATCTTGCAAAGATCGTTGATTCCTATATGAATGAGCTTGGAATAACTGTTCCTGTTGCAATTCATGCAGATCACTATAAGGTTAGAAACAGAAAAGAGATAGAAGAGGCAAAAAAAGAGATACCTCTTCTTTTTGATGCAGGAATAACTTCCATTGCAATAGATGCATCAAGCATGAAGGATGATGAGAATCTTCTTACAAATATAGAACTAAGCAGATATATTCCAAGCTGGGCAGGATATGAAACAGAAGTAGGAGAGATAAAAGGAAAAGAAGGTCTTTCTACTCCAGAAGAAGCACTTTTCCTTATCAGAGGACTTAATGCACATGAGATATTTCCAGACTGGATAGCAATAAACAATGGAACAGTTCATGGAATAGAAAAGACAGGAAGAGGAATAGATGTTGAACTTACTGCAAAAATTCATTCAGCTCTTGAACCATATAAGGTATCAGGAGCACAGCACGGGACATCTGGAAACAGCTTTGAGCTTCTGAGAGAGCTTGCAGAAAGGACAAGGACGACAAAGGCAAATGTGTCAACAGCACTTCAGATGATCTCGTGGGGAGTAAAGGTAAATGAATATGGAAATGCAATACTTGACAGTGACGGAAATCCTGTAAAAGAGCCAGGGAAGGGTGTTTCAGAAGAGGTTTGGGAAGAAATGGTAAAGTATGCAAAAGAGCATGGGCTTAAAGGAGGAGATTATAAAAAACTGAATCTTCCTTTTGAGGAAAAGATCCTGAATCAGCCAAGAAAGATAAAAGAAAGGATGGAGGAGGAAGTAGAAGAATTTGTTTACAGGCTTCTTGTAAATGTATTTAATGCAGAAGATACGGCTCAGATAGCAATAGAAGAGCTTCTTAAAGCAGGATCTTATGATCTTGGTCCAAAGGCAAAAAGGATAGAAGATCCTTCTGAATGGACGCCTGAAAAGATAAGAGAAAAGGCAAAAAAACTAAGGGCATCTGCTATTTTTTAGCAGATGCCCCTTAGTTTTATTCTTCCAAAATCTTTTCTGCTTCTTCTCTATAAGCTTCCATTACATATGGAATCCCTGAAATCTTTGCTGCTTCCTCTGTTAAAGCCATCAAGTCATTGCGAGATATTGTTGAAATTTTAAAGTTTCTGCTACCTGCCATCAATTGCTGCAATCCTATTTTTATCTTCTGGGTGAATGTATACATAGCTATTGCACCTAATGGGATGTTTTTGATTTCGTCTCCATACTTATTTTTTAATTCTTCATAGCAGATAAATATCTCTTCCACTTTATTTCCATATTTGGAAACAGTTTTGGGTAAATCACCTTTTTTCAGCCATTCTCCAATATTCTTTCCCACCATTCCTGGTATCATAAGTGCCCTTCCCATACATACTGCTTTTACATAAGGTGCTCCAAGGGCTATTGCCTTGAATACTCCGTCCTCACTTGAAAAACCTCCAGCAATAGCTATATCAGGAACTCTAAAACCTCTTTCTTCCAGTTTTCTGCAAAATTGATAAGCTAAGGATTCAAGGTAAAATGTTGGAATTCCCCATTCATTCATCATAGGCCATGGGCTCATTCCTGTTCCTCCTGGTGCACCATCTATGGTAATCAGATCCAGCTTTGCTTCTGCTCCAAATCTAAGTGCCATTGCAAGATCAACAGCTGAATAAGCACCAGTCTTCAGTGTAATTCTTTTGAATCCAAGCTTTCTCAACCTTTCCACTTCTTTCAAAAATGATTCCTTGCTTACAAAACCAAGCCTTGAATGCCTTTCAAATTCCTTAATACTTCCTTTTTCATAAGCTTTCCTGACTGCTGGATCCTCAGGATCAGGAACAACGATATATCCTCTTCTTTTAAGTTCAATTGCCCTTTCCACTGTGTTTACTTTTATCTCACCACCTATACTCTTTGCTCCCTGTCCCCACTTTAGTTCAATTGTTTCAAGATTGTGTTTACTTATGATATATTCAGGAACACCAAGTCTGGTGTCTTCAACATTTGCCTGAACAATAAGTTCTCCATATCCTTCATAGAATCTTCTATATATCTCTATTCTGCGATCCATCTCTGGAGATTTCTTTACTTTTCCTTGTGAATCAAGTTCAAGTTCTGGATCCATTCCACATACATTCTCACCACATACAATCGTAATACCTGAAATAGCAGCACCTACGGCAAAATGTTCCCAGTTTCTGCGAGCTATCTCAGTAGAACCAAGTGCTCCTGTAAAAATAGGAATGCGCATCTTCACCTTTTTTTCCCATCCATATTCTGTTGTGGTATCAACATTCAGAAAGATAGCTTCATCAGGTCCCACATCACCTTCCAATCCTTTTGCTCCCCTTGCATATCCCTGAATACTTAAGTGAGAATAATCCACAGGATAGTTTTTATCTGCTCCTGCTGTTATCATCCCAAATCCCTGTGGATACAGGACTTCCCTTCCTCTAAAGGATGCCAACCATACCTCACATCCTCCTTTACATCCATCAACACACCTTGTGCAAAGCCCTGACACAGGAACAACATTCCTGGAGCGATTAAATGTGCCAGTTGCTTCATTAGCATTCGGTCTTCTTAGGTTTCCCATCTTCTCTTACCTCCTTTAAATATTTGCCATTATCCACTTTGGAGTAATTTTTGAAAAAAAACCTTTCCCTGCTTATAATTACGAGCTCATACATAACCCTTATCTCTTTAGGCAAAAATTAATTATATCTAAATTTTTCAGAAATGTCAAGAAAATTTACCTGGGAAACAAAAAAAATCCATTGCCAGAAAGGGCATATCTTGATAGTATAATCCTGAAAAATGGTATTGGGAAAGATAGATCCAAAACTTGTTATAAAACACAAAGTCCTTAATTTTATCCATTCAGTCCTTCTTCTTCTTGGAATGATACTTCTTCTTTCTCTCTTAGGCTGGTCAATAGCAGGAAAGGAAGGGATAAAGTGGATGATGTTTTTTGGAATATTTATGTTTCTTTTTGCTCCAAAGGTTTCTCCAAGGCTCATCCTTTTTCTTTATGGAGCAAGACCCCTTCTTAGACACGAAGTTCCTTCATTGTTTTTTATACTGGAAAAGCTGAGTGAAAGGGCAGGATTGGAAAATGTTCCTGAGCTTTATTACATAAATACTCCTGTCATGAATGCATTTACTGTAGGAAAGAAGTCAGATGCTGTAATTTCTGTAACAGCTGGTCTTCTTGAAAACCTGTCACTTAGGGAGATAACAGCAGTCCTTGCTCATGAAATAAGTCATATTCAAAATAATGACATCTGGATAATGAATCTTTCTGATGTCATAAGTCGTCTTACAGCTATCTTTTCCCTTACAGGTCAGTTCCTTCTCCTTTTAAACTTCCCTATGCTTCTTATTTCAGGACATAACATACCATGGCTCCCTATAATAATCCTTATATCTGCACCTCTCTTAAACACACTTCTTCAGCTTGCACTTTCAAGAACAAGGGAATTTGATGCAGATCTTGGTGCAGCAATACTTACTGGAGATCCAGAAGGTCTTGCAATGGCTCTTGCAAAGATGGAAAGATATCAGAGCAGTCTTATTTCAAGGATATTCTTTCCAGGATATAAAGATCCTGTTCCTTCAATCTTAAGAACACATCCTAAGACAGAAGAAAGGATAAAAAGACTTATGTCTCTGATCAGAAAAGATTATCTCCTTTATGAGCCTATATACCACATGTATGAACTTTCTGTGCCAGATTATCTTATAAATATCCAGAGAAGACCAAAGTGGAGAATAGGTGGGATTTGGTATTGAAAAAAAAGAGATCTGGAAAGTATTTGACAAGATTTCTCCTTACTATGATCTCATAAACAGGATACTTTCTTTTGGATTGGACAGGATTTGGAGAAAAAATATGGGGCTATTTTTGCCTAAGAAAAGTAAGCTATGCATCCTTGATATAGCAACTGGAACAGCAGATGTTATCCTTTCCTTAAGAAGTTTTTCTCTGGCAATAGGAATAGACAGGTCTGAAGGAATGCTGCACAGGGCAAGGAAAAAGACGAGATTTTATAAAAACATATTTTTTGTTAAGGCAGATGCACTTTTTCTTCCTTTTTTAGAAGAAAGCTTTGATGCTGTAACTGTAGCATTTGGCATAAGAAATGTTCAGGAACCTGTGATCCTTTTAAAGGAAGCCCATAGGGTCTTAAAAAAAGATGGAAGAATGATAATACTTGAATTTTCTATTCCAGAAAGTTTTTTCATAAAACAGATCTTTCTTTTTTATCTGAGATATCTGCTTCCAGCAATAGGAACTCTCATCTCAAAAAACAGACATGCATACAGATATCTGAGTAAGACAATAGAGGTGTTTCCTTATGGAGATGATTTTAAAAAAATTATGGAAGATTCAGGATTCAAAAATGTAAACTTTTATCCTCAAACATTTGGTGTTTGCACGATATATGTTGGAGAAAAATAGACTTAAGGATTTTTTCAGGAAAAGGATAATCTGTCTCGGAAAGGAAAGACAGGAGAAGATCATAAGGATAGAAGTAGAAACAGAGGAAATTGATCCTCTTTTGTGGCTCAAGGCTCAGAAGTTTGGAAAAAAGATATATTGGGCTGAAAGAGATTTTCATTTTTTATATGCAGGAATAGGAGAAAGTATTTTCAATGAAGGAGATTCCTCTGTTCTTTTTAAAAAAGCAGAAAGGTTTCTTAAGAAGGCTGTGGGAAAGATAAGATTTTTTTGTGGAATCAGATTTCCTTGCAAAAAAAAAGAAAGTATATGGAATGTATTTGGAAATGGATTTATTATTCTTCCGAGTTTTGAACTCATAAAAAAAAATAAAAAGACATTTTTTGCCTGTAACATAATGACACCTATATTTGATCTGGAAAAGGTCTTGCAGGATTTAGAAAACATAGAATTTTCTGAATCAGAGACAAAGAAGTCTTCTGTAAGGTATACAGAAAGATCTGACATTCCAGAGAAAAGCCAATGGGAAGAAATCATAAAAGAAGTGATCTGGCTTATAAGGAAAAAGGAGATTGAAAAGATCGTTCTTGCAAGAAAGACAGAATTCAGGATAAAAGATAGATTTGATGCATTTGATTTTCTCAGAACTATAAGAGACAATTCTTTTAAATTCCTTATTCAACTTGATCCATCCGTTTGTTTTTTTGGAATAAGTCCTGAAAGGATATTTCTCAAGATAGGAAGATACATAGAAACAGAAGCAATTGCTGGGACAAAGAGAAGAGGTATGACAGAAAAAGAAGACAGAGAACTTTATGATAGGCTTAAAGAAGACAAAAAAGAGCTAAAGGAACACAGACTTGTCAGTGATTTTTTAGAAAAAAGGATGAAAAAGATGTGTTCTTCTTTTAAGATCAGCAAAAAAGAGAATGTCATAAAGCTAAGCTTCATGCAACACCTCTATACCAAATTCTCAGGAATACTATCAGAAGATATCTCTGATCAAGACATCATCTTTCATTTATATCCAAATCCTGCAATTGCAGGATATCCTGTAGAAGATGCCTTGAGAAAAATAGAAAAGCTGGAGAGATTTGATAGAGGTTTTTATTCAGCTCCTTTTGGCTGGATCTCTCAAAGCTGTTCTGAATTTATTACTGCTATAAGATCTTCTCTGGCAACTCCTGATTCTGTTTATCTTTTTGCTGGTGCAGGAATAGTAGAAAACTCAAAACCAGAATTAGAATGGGATGAACTGGAATACAAGATTAAAAGCTTTGTTTGTTTTATGAAAAATGAGAGAGAACTTAAACATACTCTGGGCTGAACTCATCATAGAGGAATTTGTAAGAAACAGAATAGATCATTTTTGTATATGTCCTGGATCAAGATCAAGCCCTATTGTTGTTGCTGTTGCAAGGAATAAAAAAGCAAAGCCTGTGATATGTTATGATGAAAGAGGGGCTTCTTTTTATGCCTTAAACTACGCAAGAGCAAAAAGAAGACCTGCAGTTGTTATAACGACATCAGGAACAGCAGTAGCAAACTGCTTTCCTGCTGTTATAGAAGCATATATGGACTGTGTCCCGGTTATTATATTTTCTGCTGACAGACCACCTGAACTTCAAGATTCAAAAGAAAATCAGACAATCTATCAGGAGGACATATTTGGAAGATATGTAAAGTATTTCTTTAATATTCCTCCTGCAGAAGAAAACATACCACCTCAAATGCTTCTTACAACTGTAGATCAGGCAATATACAGAAGTATATCCCATCCAAATGGTCCTGTTCACATAAATTGGATGATACGGGAACCTCTTGCTCCAGAAAAAGTCCCTTTTAATCCATCATATACATGCTCTTTGTCTGATTGGCTTGTTTCTGAAAGACCATATACTGAATATCCTGTTCCTGAAAAGGATATTTCAGAAGATCAGATAAGGAAGATAGCAGGACTTATAAACGAGGCTGAAAATGGACTTTTGATCATAGGTGAGACAGGATGTAAAGGTCATATACTTGAACTTTTAAAAAAGATTCCATGGCCTGTCTTTTCAGACATAAGGTCAGGTATATATCCGTATATGTCAGAGAATGTCCTTCCTTATTTTTCACTTCTTTTAAGATCCTTTATTCCAAAGAAAAATCCAGATCTTGTGATACACATAGGAAAGCCCGTTGTTTCAAAACACATATATCAGCTTATAAGACTTGCAAGAAGATATGTTGTGATAAAGGAAGGACCTTTCAGACAGGATCCTGTTCACAGAAGTATGATGCAGATAGATTGTAGTATAAAGATATTTTGTGAAAAGATTATTCCGTATATTTCTGCTAAAAGGAGCAAGGGCTTAGAAGAATTAAGGAGGATATGTGAGAAGATAAGTGTTTTTTTAGAGGATCTTATGAAAGGAAGGGAAGAGATAAATGAAGCTATTCTGGCTTATGATATCTCAAAAAATATCCCTGAAAGGACAGCTCTTTTTCTTTCAAACAGTATGCCAGTAAGAGATATGGACATGTATGGAAGGATAGAAAAAGAGGTAGAGATATATGCAAACAGAGGTGCAAGTGGAATAGATGGAATTGTTTCAAGTTCAATAGGTATTGCACAAGGGAGCAAAAAGCTTACAACAGCTATTATAGGAGATCTTGCATTTCTTCATGATATGAATTCATTGAGTATTCTAAAAAGGACGGATTCAGCCGTGATATTTGTTCTTATAAATAATGGAGGAGGAGGCATCTTTTCCTTCCTTCCTATATCAAAATTTAATAAAGTCTTTGAATACTTCTTTACTCCTCACCACATCTGTTCATTTGAACCAATAGCCTCACTTTTTGAAATCCCATATTTTCCTGTAAAAAAAAGGGAAGACCTATTAAAGGCTTATAGGGAATGCGTAAGAAAAAGGAAGAGTGCAATCATAGAAGTCTTTGTAGACAGAGAAGAAAATTTTAGGTTTCATAAAAAGGTTGAAGATGAAATAAAAAAGATTCAGGAGAGTGTATCATGAAGGAAAAGATAGACATTCTTATGAAAAGAGGAGTAAAGATACTGAGTCCTGAAACAGTAGAAATAGGAGATGAGGTAGATCCTGAAAGGATAGAAGAAGGTGTAATAATTCATTCAGGATGCAGGATATACGGAAAAGATACATACATTATGTCTGGGACAGAGATTGGAAGTGAAGGTCCTGTAAGTATATATGACTGTCAGATAGGAAGGGGTGTTGAACTTAAAGGTGGAGTATTCTACAGGTCTGTCTTCTTAGATGGAGTTAGTATAGGTCTTGGTGCACAGGTAAGAGAAGCATGCCTTCTTGAAGAATACAGCAGATGTGCTCATACAGTCGGACTAAAACAGACAATCCTTTTTCCTTTTGTTACACTTGGAAGTCTTATAAACTTCTGTGACTGTCTTATGGCAGGTGGAACAGACAGAAAGAATCACAGTGAGGTTGGAAGCTCTTACATTCATTTTAACTACACACCAAATCAAGACAAAGCAACTGCATCACTTATAGGAGATGTTCCAAGAGGGGTTATGCTGAGAGAGCCTCCTATATTTCTTGGAGGACAAGGTGGAATAGTAGGTCCTGTAAGGATTACCTATGGAGTTGTTGTATCTGCAGGAACTGTTGTAAGAAAAGATCTCCTTGAAGAGAATACTCTTTTTATAGATTACCCTGCAAAGATAAGTAAGAAGGTTCCATTTCATAGGGGGCTTTATAATAATCCAAAGAGGATATTCAGATTAAATGTCCTCTATATTGCAAATCTCATTGCTTTAAGAAGGTGGTATGAGGATGTAAGATCTTACTTTTTGAAAAAAGAGCTTTTGGATGGTGCTATAGAAAAGATTGATATGGGGATAGATGAAAGGATAAAAAGGCTTGGAGAAGTTGCAGAAAAGATGCCTTATTCTGCAAAGCTTTTCAGAAAGATAAGGAAACATTCAGATGGAATTATAAAGTGGAAGATGAGGTTTTATGAAAGATGGAAGGATATAGAAGGATTTTTAAAAGAAAGAAGAAGGGAAGAAGGGGATATAAAGAAGAGAGAGAAGTTCTTAAAAGAGTTTGAAAGATCAAGGGATAAGGAATATATATCTTCAATAAAAAGGCTTGAAAAAGATACTGTAAAGACAGGTATAGATTGGCTTCAAGGGATAGTTGACAGCATAGTCAAAGAAGCAGAATCTATTTTGTCAGAGTGATTTCTTGACAGGAAAAATGTCCTGAGATATAAAAAACCTGCTTTTTTAAAAAAAAAGGAGAAGTAAGATGGAAAAAAAGAAAGTAGGGATTATTAGGTGTCAACAAGCAGAGGACCTTTGTCCAGGAACAAGTTGTTTTAGGTCAGCACTGAATGGAGAAAAAGGATTTGAATCTGTTGGTCCTTGTGAGATTATAGGATTTGTAACATGTGGGGGTTGTCCTGGAAGAAAGGTCATTCAAAGAGCAAGGATGATGATACAAAGAGGAGCAGAAGTTATTGCATTAGGAGCGTGTATATCAAAAGGAAATCCTATAGGATATCCTTGTCCTTTTTTTGAAAAGATAAAAGAGCTTCTTCAAAAAAATTTTGGAAAAGAAGTCATAATCCTTGAATATACACATTAAAAAATGCCAAGGCTTTTTGGAACAGATGGAATAAGGGGTATAGCAAACAGGTATCCTATAACTGCAGAAATGGGGATAAGATTTGGAAGGGCTGTTGTAAAATTTTGTGGAAAAAGACCTTTTATAATTACAGGAAGGGATACGAGGATCTCTGGTCAGATGCTTGAATTTTCAATAATATCAGGGATACTCTCTTCAGGAGGAGATGTCCTTTCTTGCGGAATAATTCCTACACCAGCCGTTGCATATCTCGTAAAAGAGCTTAAAGCAGATGCTGGTATCGTAATATCTGCATCTCATAATCCATGGGAATATAATGGTTTTAAGGCATTCAGCAGAACAGGAGAAAAGCTTTCAGAAAAGGATGAGGAATGTATAGAAGAGATTATGGAAAAAGGGTATGAGGGAGAGACCATAGGTGAAGTAAAGACAGAAGAAAGTGTTCATGAAAAATATCAGGATTTTCTTATAAGATCAGTTCCAAAAGACACCTCATTTTCTGATATAAAAGCCGTTATAGACTGTGCAAATGGAGCAACATACAGGATTGCTCCATCTGTATTTCAAAGACTTGGAATAAGTCTTGATGTAATCTTTGCAAGTCCAGATGGAAAGAACATAAATAAAGGATGTGGCTCAGAACATCCAGAAAGACTTAAAAGAGAAGTTATAGAAAAAAAAGCAGATGTAGGTTTTGCTTTTGATGGAGATGGAGACAGGGTCCTGGCTGTTGACGAAAAAGGAAATATACTTTCTGGTGATCACCTTATAGCAATATTTGCACTTTTTCTAAAAGAAAAAGGAGAGCTGAAAAGACCTGCTGTCGTAAGCACTGTAATGAGTAACATGGGACTTACAAAACTGCTAAAAGATCTTGGAATAAGGCATATAAGGACAGCTGTTGGAGACAGAAATGTTTCAGAGATGATGAAAAAAGAAGGAGCTATTCTTGGTGGTGAAGAATCAGGGCACATAATATTTATGAACTATCATACAACAGGAGATGGACTGCTTTCTGCAATTCAGCTTCTTTGTGCCATGAAATTTTTTGAAAAGCCACTGAGTGAACTTCAAAAAATAATGAGACCTTTTCCACAGGTAAAAAGGAATGTAGAAGTAAGAGAAAAAAAAGATCTTTCAGAGATTCCTGAACTAAATGCTTTAATAGAGAGGATAAAAAAAGAGCTTTCAGAAAAAGGTCGCGTCCTTGTAAGATATTCAGGAACAGAACCAGTATGCAGGATAATGGTAGAAGGAGAAGATGAGGAGAAGATAAAGGGATATGCTGAAGAGATCTCTGAGGTAATAAGGAGAAAATTAGGAAAATAGTTCTGAGATATAAAAAGACCTTATCTTTTCTCCTTTCTTCTTTAATGCATGATTTAGGTTCAGGTTACAGAATGGACAAAGTGTTATTATGTCTCTTTTTGCATAAGAGATTATAAGATCAGCTATCCTTAGTGACAGCTCAAGATCATATGTCCTTAATCCACTTCCTGCTCCACAACAAAGAGACATACTTCTGTTTTCTTTAAACTCAAAGAAACTTATTCCTACCTTATTTAAAACATATCTTACAGTTTCAGAAAGATCTATGGTTCTCGTAATTTTACATGGTTCATGAAGAAAAAAGCTTCCTTCTGCTTTTATACTTTTTCCTTTTTTCAGCTCTTCCTCCATTACTTCTACGAGATGAACGACTTCAAATGGAAAATCTTTCAGGACTTCAGGATAATAAATCTTGAATGACTTATAACAGCTTGGACAAAGAACAATTATCCTTCTTATTCCAAGATCTTTAAATCTTTTTGCATTTTTCACAAAGACCTCTTCTGCCTTATCAAAATACCCTCCATCATAAAGAAATATACCGCAACATCCTTCTTCCTTAATTATCCTGAAATCTACTTCAAGTGATTCCAGGATCTTTACTGCTCCATAAACTGCATCTTTATTCAGAAATGAGGATATACAGCCAAAAAAAAGGATTGTATCTGACTCATTTTCAAGAAACTTTCTATAATACTCAGAACCATATATCACCCTTTTTTCTTCTTCCCTAAGCACAGCATTCCCTTTTTCAAGGATACTCTCAATTATCCTCCTCTGTGCATCTTTTGGAATTATTCCTTTTTTATAAAGGATGTTTCTTCCAGCAGTTACAAGTCCTCCAACATCTATATCCAGAGGACATACCTGTTTGCATCTTCCACATCCATTACATGTAAGAAGACTTTTTTCTATCTGTTCACTGTATTTTCCTGATAAAAGTTCTTTAAGGCTTTGTATTCTTCCAAAAGGAGAAAACATCTTTTCCTTTTTTACGAGATAAGAAGGACAAACATCAATACAGATCTCACATTCTGTGCATTTTTCAAGCTCTTCTTTCATCTCCTTCTCCTGTAATTTTCAGGATTAAGAAACATCTTTCATATTTTTTCCTTTGTCAAGAAAAAATTTGTATAGGACATCTGAAAAAAGTCTTTTCCTTGACATACATCATCTTTTCTTCTTAGAATCAGCTGTGATGGAAGAAAAGATCACAAAAGAAGAACTCATAAAAGTCATAAAACCACTCATAGCAGAACAGCTATCAGAGTTTATCCGTGAATACGAACTTAAGGCAAAAGAGATATCACTGATTGAAAGAATAATCCGTGTGGAAGAGGAACTTAAAGCTCAGAGGGAGATTATTGCCTCACTTCAAAGGGAAATGAATACTCTTTTTGAGGCAATGAACAGCCGTTTTGAAACACTTCAAAGAGAGATGGATAAAAGGTTTGAGGCAATGAATAGCCGTTTTGAATCACTTCAGAGAGAGATGAATAAAAGATTTGAGTCTCTTCAAAGAGAAATGGATAAAAGATTTGAGTCTCTTCAAAGAGAGATGGATAAGAGATTTGAAGCAATGAATAGCTGTTTTGAATCACTTCAGAGAGAAATGGACAGAAGGTTTGAAGCAATGGATAAAAGATTTGACTCTTTTGAAAAACGCCTTTCTTTTCTTCAGTGGCTTATAGCCGGAGGATTTACCTTTGTTTCCATACTCATCACTATTGTAAACTTCATAAAATAGATATACTTCACTGATTCTGATGAATGTTCTATAATAATCTTTAAACAAGAAAGGGGGAACAAAAAAATGGCTTTTCTGAGAAGAAATTTTACGGATAAAGATCTAGATTTTATAATAGAAACTGCTGCTCCTGATGTATCTGATAAAGCAAGGCTTAAACAGATCCTGAAAGAAGACAGTGACTTTAGAGCTCAATTCTTAAGTGATGACAGGATATTCAACAGGGTTATGGATGAAAAGGAGGTATTTTTAAAGATATCCCCTTCTCTTTTCTTTGAGATCCTGCTGAGGAGGACTCTGAAAGAGCTTAAAGGAAAAGGATATACATGGGAAAAGACATCAAATATGCAGATTCCTATATTTGATTCAAGTGAGATCGTTGCTTTCTTGGAAAAGGAAGAGCATATAGTATATCTTGCAGAGATGTTAGCATCTTTTACGAGAATAGAAAACTATACAATTTATCTGAGAGTAGGAAAAGGGATATGGAGAAAAGTAAGCTTTAATGATCTTGACATTCAAAGCCTTATGGCATTCTGCGACATGGTAGATGAAGAGCACAGACTTGCACTTTACAAAAGAATAGCAGATGTCTGCCTTTTCATCTTAGGAATATTCCCTGATTGGGCAGAAAGAAACTACAGGTATCCTCTTACAAAAGAAGTAAGACCAGGGATTTTTGGTCGCCCAAGAATAAGCCCAGAAGAGTATGAAAGAGAAGGAAGGAAGTTTTATAAGCTTGCAGCAACACATAAATTCGTAAAAGATACTGCTTGGGAAGAGATATTCTGGGATCTCCACGAAAACTTTCAAAAAGCAAAAAAGCCTCTTAATTTTATCTCTGATAATTATCTGAGATATACTCGCCACAGGATCTTTATGTAATTTTTCTTGTAAAAGCTCTTTTTATCCTGTAAGCTTCTTTCAAAAGTTTTTTGAGGAGAATTTTTATGCAAAAAAAGGAGGAACAGTTTTTCATAAATGAAAGGCTTGTAAAAGAGATAAAGGAACTTATAAGGGAAGGAAAAACAGAGGACTTAAGAAGGATAATAGATAAGATGAAGCCAGCTGATGCAGCTGACCTTATAGAACATCTTGATCCAGATGAAAGGGTATTTATCTTCAAGCTGTTAGAGCCTGTAAGTGCAGGAGAGGTCCTTGTGGAAGTTGAGCCTCCTATCCAGGAAGACATCGTAGAAAAGATGGATAACAGATCACTTACAGAAATCGTTGAAACACTGGATTCTGATGATGCAGCAGATCTTGTGGGCTTTCTTCCAAAAGAAAGGGCAAAAAGCATAATTGATTCTGTTGAGAAACAGGTCTCAGAAGAACTAAAAAAACTTCTTCCTTATCCAGAAGATACTGCTGGCGGTATAATGGCTCTTGAGTTTGTGGCTGTAAGAGCTGATGCTACTATAAAAGATGCAATAGAGGTGATCAGGAAGAAAAAGGATGAAATAAAAAATCTTTATCATGTATGGGTTGTTGATGATGAAGGAAGGCTTGTTGGTGTGGTATCAATAAGAGATCTTCTTCTTGAGTCTCCTGAAAAAAAGATAAAGGAGATAATGAATACAGATGTGATATATGTAGATGTGAATACGGATCAGGAGGAAGTTGCAAGACTTTTTAAAAAATACGACCTTGTAAGCATCCCTGTTGTAGATGAGAAAAAGAGACTTATAGGAAGGATAACATATGATGACATCATAGATGTTATAGAAGAAGAGGCAGATGAAGACATGTCAATTATGGCAGGAATAGTTGATCAGGAGATAGCAGAAGTTTCTTCTTTAAAGATATCAAAAGCAAGACTTCCCTGGCTTATTGTATCATTTGTTGGAGAAATTATTGCAGCATTTGTGATAAACAGATATGTTGCATCTATACAAAAGATAATAGCCATATCTTTTTTCTTTCCTGTTATAATGGCTCTTGGTGGAGCAACAAGTCAGCAGGCAGCAATAATTGTTGTAAGAGGAATAGCAACAGGAGATATAAGTGTATTGAATCTTGGAAAAAGGATATTTCTGGAGATAAAGACAGCTCTTATAATAGGAACAATACTTGGGATCTTACTTGGAGCTGTTGTCTATTTCTGGCTTTCAAGTCTATATCTTGGTGCTATTATAGCCCTTGCCCTTGTCCTTGTTATACTCAATGCAGGTTTTATAGGAGCAGCTGTTCCTGTTGTCTTATACAAACTAAATGTAGATCCTGCTTTTGCAACAGGTCCTTTTGTAGCAACGACAAATGACATCCTTGGACTTTTCGTATATCTGAGTCTTGTAAGCTGGTTTCTGAGAACTGTATAAGTGGGGTCAGGACTTTATACGCGAAATTTCCTCCTTATATCTCTGGCAAATTTCTTTAATGTATCAGGTATCGGATTTTTTTATCTCTTCCCTCTCTTTCTTACATTACATGGTGCTACAAAGTCAGATATAGGAATAGCTATGGGGATCTCTTCCCTTTCCTCAATTCTTTTTAGACCATGGATATCTGAAATGGTAGACAGGATAGGAAGAAAAAGAAGTTATGAGATTGGATGTCTGATAATGACAGTTGTTCCTCTTTTGTATATGAGATTTGAAGGAAAATTAGAAGACTTCTATCTTCCTCTCCTTCTCCTCAGATTTATCCATGGAATAGGAATTGCCATATGTTTTACAGCAGTCTTTACATATGTTGCTGACATAGTTCCAAAGGAAAGGCTAAATGAAGGACTTGGAATGTTTGGAACTACAGGACTTATGGGGCTTGCTATTGGTCCATCAGTTGCAGAATTTATTGTAAAAAGTTTTGGATTTCCTTTCTTTTTTCTTTCATCAAGCATGGCTTCTTTTTTTTCACTGATCATAATAGCCCTTTTACCAGAATCTTATTCTTCTCCTAAGAAGCTTTCATTCTTAGACATACTCAAGACAAAAAAAATCTTGCCAGTTTCTGTTATAAGTCTACTTTTTGGAATAGCACTTTCTGCAACAGGAAACTTTGTCTCTCCATTTTCTGAAGAAATCGGACTTGGTTTCATCTCCCTGTATTATATCTCCTACTCATTTTCAGCAATCACTGTGAGGATATTTGGAGGAAGAATTGGAGATCTATTTGGTGAGGAAAGGGTTATTCCGTATGGGATAATAATAGAGAGCTTAGGTGTTTTTATGCTATTTTTTTTAAAAGACGAGCTTCTGCTTTTTCTTTCAGGAATAATTTCTGGCTGTGGTCATGGAATCCTTTTTCCCTGCCTCAATTCTTTTATAATAAAAGGTCAACCAGCATACATAAGAGGAAGACTGGTAGGAATATTTACAGGAACGATTGATCTTGGGATATTCTTAGGATCTGTTCTGCTTGGTTATGTAGGAGAATTTTTTGGATTCAGAACCATATTTCTCCTTTCCTCAATAATACTTCTTACAGGACTCCTGATCAGACTTGATACTTAACGACCTCTCCCTGAAGCATTTCAGATATCTGATATAATTCTCTGCTTGTGCTTTTTATCTCTTCTGTCATCTTTGTAGCTTCTTCAGCTCGTCTCTTCAGCTCTTCCATTACTGACTTCAGTGTTCCAAGCTCTTTGTCAATTGAGGAGACATTATTTGCAAGTTCAGATATCGTGCTCGTCTGTTCCTCAACAGCTGAAGCAACATTTATTGTCCTGTCATTTGTAATTGATATAACCTCCTCTATCTGTTTCATGCCTTTTTCCATCTCCTGACCTCTGTCAATAAGAGCAGTAACCCTTTCATTTATCTCATCAGCTGATTTTGCAGAGTTATTAGAAAGCTCTTTGACCTCATTTGCTACGACAGCAAAGCTCTTTCCTGCTTCTCCTGCCCTGGCTGCCTCTATGGTCGCATTGAGAGCAAGTAGATTTGTCTGTTCTGCTATGTTCTGTATAAGTCCTGCAGATGCTTTTATGTTTTCTATCTCCTGGATGAGATGATTCAATATCTTTCTTGTAACTCCTGCCTGTTCATTTGCCTTTGAAGCTGCCTGTGAAGTCTCATTAGCATTTCTGGATATCTCGTTTACTGCCTCTGTAAGCTGAGCAAGAGAAGTATTTATATTGCTTATCTGAGATTTCAGTTTTTCCATGTAATTTGCAACCTGAGCAATGTTGTCAAATGTCTCGTTCGTAGCAGCTACATTCTGTTCAACTATCCTTGTAAACTTATCAGCTGCTTGTGAGAATCTGGTAATCGTATTTCTCATGTATCCAAGGATATCCCTTATGTTTTCAACTATCTGCTTTACTGCTCTTCCTATGATATGCACTTCATTTTCACTTCTTTCAGGTATATCCAGATCCACTCTAAGATCCTTATTACTTATCTTTTGAGCAACTTCAACGACCTTTTGTGCTTCTCCTCTCATTACTGAAGCTATCCACCAGAGTCCACCAACTGCTACAGCAGGAGTTATAAGACATATTGCTAAGTCTTTGGAGAAGTTTTTTTCTAAAAGGGAAAGAATTTCAGAATTTCCTAAGTTTTGTCTTGCCAAATTTACGATCTCTTTAAGACCTGTAAGGCAAAGCCACCATCCCACAAACCAGCAGATAGCCATAAAAAGCCAGATTATAAACATAACTCCACGAATACTCATCTTGCTTAGATAATCTCTCATACCATTCCCTCCTTTTTTTTATTATATTCGGAAAAAAAGAAGGATTGTTCAGGATTTGCTTTCCTTTATAAACTTCCTCTGCTTTATGAATATGTAGTGTATCAGTGCTTCTCTGTCTTCCTCATGTATCAGAGTAAACCTTACTCCTACTACAAACCCTGAATCCTGTTTCTTTGTCCAGACTACTCTTCCAAGGACCTCTATTACAAAAGAAGGGAAGATAGGGATGCAGATCCTTATTTTTAAAGGTGTATCTTTTTTTATCTCCTTTTCAGAAACAAATCTCATTCCACCTGCACTTATATTTACCAGGGAAGGTTTTTTAAGACATGGATTTTCATGAAACTGAATCTTTTCAGGTGCTATTATCTTCAAGATGTAATCAAGCTTATCAGCTATGCTTATAAGAAGATCAATAATCAGTTGTTCTCCAAATGATATCTCTCCTTCTTTTTCTCTATACTTTTCCTGAATCCGCGAAAAAAAAGGATACTTCAGATCTATCTTTTCAACACTGCTTAAGCTTTTCTTAAATCTTTTTTCCTCTTCCCTGTATTCCTCTTCTGAAAGTATCTTATAATCAAAAGATATGTAATCGTCTATCCTTACAGAAGATCTCTTTTCTTCCATTATCTCAGATACTTCTTTCTCAAGTAAAACTCAAAGGCATTTACGACTACAGGATCATACTTTATTCCTGAAAGTTCCCTGATCTCTTTTAAAGCATCTTCAAATGTCATTGCCTTTCTGTAAACCCTATCAGATGTCATTGCATCAAAGGAATCTGCAACAGCAAGTATTCTTGCAAGAAATGGAATCTCTTCTCCTACAAGACCTTCTGGATAACCACTTCCATCCCATCTTTCATGATGATAAAGAATTATTTCCCTTTCATGGTGAAAGAACCTTAAAGGCTTAAGTATCTCATTTCCAAATGGAGCATGAAGCTTTATTATTTCAAACTCTTCTTCTGTAAGCTTTCCTTTTTTTAAAAGGATGTTTTCAGGAACAGCTATTTTTCCTATGTCATGAAGAATCCCTGCTATCTTCAGAATGTCCTTTTCCCTTTCAGAAAGCCCAAGGACCTCAGCAATTCCAAGAGAGTATTCTGCAACTCTCTGTGAATGAAACCTCGTATAAACATCTTTTGCTTCTACTGTCTTCACAAGGACCTGGAGGGTCTGAACGAGTCCTTCGTATATTACGAGCTGAAGTATGCTATTTTGAAACTTCATTCCTATCACATAAGACATGGCATTTAAAAAGTTCCATTCTTCAGGATCTATACCGTCCTCTTTCTGAAGTCTTATATAACCAATTGATATCTCTGAATCCCCCTCACTTATGTTTATAGGCATATAAACTGTATAACCACCTGAATCTTCTTTCTTATAACCAGCTGAATCCTTTCCTTTTAATATAAGAGACAACCTTTCAGAAGGGATAGCAGAGGAGAGCTTTTCTACAGCATTTTTAAAAAATTTTTCTATGTCAGCCTTCGTATTTATCGGGAATTTTATTATAGAAGAAAAAATACTCCAAAAGTCTTCTTGACTACTTCTCAAACTTCTTTGTTGGAAGTTCATCTATTGCTTCCAGAAGTATGTTTTCAAGAATCTGTTTCTTTTTTCCTTCAACAGATATATGGACTTCATCAACATATCTTTTGTTAAAAGACTGCCTTCTTTCCTTTTCTTCTGTCTTCAGGATCTTGCTCTCATATATCTTTGATATACTTTCTACTATCCGAACAGGATCAGTCATTTCTGTTTACCCTGTCCTTTCAAAATTTACCTGTTTTTGTCTTTCTGATTTATAAACACCTCTCAGTCTCAGCTCTTTATTTATAAGAAGAAGCTCCTCTTCTATTTTTTTCAGCTTTTCCCTTGCCAGATTCATGATCTTTTTCTCCTCTTCCTGAATCTCACTCAGGAGTTTTTTTATATATCGGAAATTTTCTCCTTTTTGTTCAAAAAAAATTCCATCTTTAATCTTCTGATCTATCCTTTCTATCTCTTTCATCGTAAGTTCTCTTCTCTTCATAAGCTCTGCTGCCACATCCACCTTATCATCCTCAATGGCTTTTTTTAAAAGCCTTGAGATCATAAGTATCTTTTCAAGCTTTTCTATTTTTCTCTTATACAGATCTGTTTTTTTCAAGTTCCTTTTTTGCAACCTCCTTCCATGCTTCGTTTATGTCTTTGAGTATAGGAATTATCTCTTTCAGGTAAGCTGGCTCATTTTCTCTATCAGCTTCAATGATCCTGTTAAGGCAATAAAGATAAATATTATTCAGACCATAAGCAATCTGTTTTCCTCTTTTAAAGTCAAGTGCACAGATAAGTTCTGTAATTATGTCCACTGCTTTGGAAAGAAGCCTTGACTTTTCTTCATAATTCTTTTCAGCTATAGCCTTTTCTGCCCCTTCAAGCAATTCTATTATCTTCTCATAACACATAATCACGAGTTTTACTTTTGGAATACTTTCCTTTTCAGTTTCTTCATAAGGATTCCTTGCTAACTTCATATCTTATCCCCTCCTTTGATAGATACTGAACTGCTGAGCTATCCATGATGTCATCTGATTCATCTGAGCTATAAGCTGCTCAAGTGCATAATACTGCATCTCAAGTATTCTTCTTCTAACCTCAAGAGCTTTTTCCATATCCTCTATCTGTTCTTCTATATGTAATATCGTATCATTCAGCGTATCTATTCGTGTTACGACATATCCATTTTCTGAAGTGTCTGTAAGATTAGATATGAGTTCATTTGTCCTTTTTGCTATTCCATCAGATGAGATAAAAAGGTTCTTAACATCTTCAAAGCTATCAGAAAGTCTTTCTTTCAGCTTGTTTTCGTCAATTGAGAATATTCCATGATCGTCTGCCTCTATTCCTATCCATGCAAGATAGTTTTTATTTGAGTCAATTCCTGAAACAGGCTCTCTTAAAGCATCTGTAAGGTCCATCTTAAGCATCTGAAGAGTAAAGTCTCCCATAAGTGGAGGAGGATTTTCTTCATCAAACTCATACTGGCTGTTTATGTAAGAGATGAGGTCGTTTGCAGTATTAAAGAAATTTTTAATATTCTCAGCTATACTGTCTATATCGTGCTTTACTTCCAGTGTTATTAATGTATCCGGAGCTTCCTTTTTCAGATTAATTACCACTCCTGGAATCACATCTGATATGGTATTTGAACTTGATACTACTGTATTTCCATTTATCTCAATCTTTGCATCTTCTCCAGCACTTACTTCCATACTGTATCCTTCAGATATTTCCGTAAACTGACCAAAATCAAGTCCTCCTCCTTTTTCATTATTTGCAATAAGAGACACTGAAAGGAAGCTGCTTCCTGCTTCATTGTCCTTTATCTGGATGTAGCCGTCCGATGTAAGTGTTGCCGTAACAGTATTGTTGAATGTGTCTTCTATTGCCTGAAGAAGATCTCCAACCGTAGATGTATCCGTAATAGTAAATACAGACTCTACAGGATTTCCATTATGATCTGTCCCTTTTATTGTTATTGTCTCTGATGGCTTTGGATTTCCAGTATCTGTGTCTATTTCTGTTATCAGAGTTGATTCTGTTACAGGGGATCCAGATGATGTAAGCTGATTTGTATTCATCTGTATTTCAAATGTGTCTTCCTGTTCACTTTTCAGTATTCCCAGTGCCTCCATGACATTGTTAGAATCCGTAATATTCGTCGTGTTTATCTTAAGGAAGTATCCATTTTCATCCTGACCTACCTCTGCTATGTTTCCCGTGTTTCCTGCAGCCTGCCATGCATTGTTTATCTTGTTTGCGATATCATCAAGACTGTCCAGTGAAAGATCAATGTCAACACTTACTCCTGCTATAACAACAGTTCCTGAAGGTGGATTTGAAAGTGAAAGGAGTGTTCCAACAGCTGTAGAAGAATCACTGAAGTAGTTGCTCTTTGCACCACTGCTTATCTGATGAAGGACAGTTTTTGTGCTTCCTGCAATTCCAAGCTCTTGCAGGACATTTTCTGGACTTGCATTAAGTATAACGATTCCAGAACTTCCCGTATTTTCAGAAGTAATGGTGAGTCTGTATTTTTCTTCGTCTATCTTAATGATAGATGCCTTGACTGATGCATCAGCACTGTTTATCTTTCCAGCTATGTCTGAAAGACTGTCAGATTCTGATATGGATATGAGCTTTCCGTTTATGAGTATCTCTCCTGAAATCCCCAAAGAAGATGTTGACTGAGAGAAACTCTTTGACTGAATACTTTCTGCCTTTGCAACAGAAAGGACTCTTAGAGTATATGTTCCAGGAACAGCATTACTGTCACAATTTACAAGGATTATGTCCTCTGGATTCCCATTTTCTGAAAAAAGCTCTACCTTGAAAAGATTAAAGTCTTCCTCTGTAAGGATCATTTCTAAAGCAGACTTTAGAGAAAGAAGCTTTGTATTTATCTGTTGCCATGCTGAAAGCTTATTTTCGTATTCCTCTTTTCTCTGCTCAAGCAAGTCCACAGGTCTGTGTTCAATCTCCATAAGCTTTTCTATAATAGCCTCCCAGTCAACTCCTGAAACGATTCCTGTTAGACTCAGTTCTGAAGCCATAATATTACCTCCTCATCTGCTTTTCTTTTATAATCTCCTCAACATGGGCTATCATGTCCAGGATCTTTTCAAGAGGTGCTTCTTTTACGACTTTCTTCGTTTCATTGTCTATTATCTTTATCACATATGTCTTTGTCTTTTCATGATAGGTTATACTTACAGAATAGTTGTTTCTGTTCAGTTTTTTTAAAAACTCTTCTATCCTTTTTAGAACCTCTTCTTTTATAAGCTTAGTTTCTACAGAATTCTTTATGTTCCTTTTTGCAGGATAAGTATAAGGCTTCTTTACATCGTTTATTTTATCTTTGACAATCTCTATGAACCTGTTGTATATGACATCTGAAACCTTCATCTAAAAGCCCCTTTTTTGGAGGAGCCAGCTGGTTCTCTTACCACTGGCTCCCTGTTTTATTACCTAAGAAGTGTCAGAACATTGTTTGGAAGGGCATTTGCCTGAGCAAGCATTGCCATACCTGACTGAATAAGGATGTTGTATTTTGTAAAGTTTGCCATCTCTGCTGCCATGTCAGCATCTCTTATGACTGAATCAGAAGCAGTATAGTTCTGAATCATTGTCTGGAGATTTGCCTGTCTGTATACGAGCTTGTTTTCAGTTCTACCTATATTAGCAAGCCATGTGTTTATGCATGAAAGTGCAGTATCTATGTAATCAAGAGATTCCTGTGCGCATTCCAGAGTGCTAAGATTTATTGTCTGAAGATGTAAGTCAGCTGAAGTTGTTATTCTGTTTATAGTAATTGTTATAAGATTAGACTCATCACTTGTCAGTCCAACTCCAAATGTAAATGTCTTATCAGATGAATTACTGAAAAGATTTACTCCTGCATACTTTGTGCTTTTTGCAAGTTTTACCATCTCACTTATAATTTCCTTTGCTTCATCATCCAGATACTTTCTTCTGCTGTCATCAACTGTATCTGATGCAGCTTCTACTGCAAGCTCCTTTAGTCTCTTTGCCATGTCAACGAGCTGATTAAGTGTTCCTTCTGCTGTCCTTATCATGTTTACTGCCTGAGAAGCATTGTTATAAGCCATCTGGAGTCCTGCAATCTCGTGTCTGAACTGATTGCTCAAAGCAAGTCCTGCTGCATCATCTGCTGCATGATTTATACGATAACCAGATGTAAGTCTTTCAAGTGCCTTATCAAGACCTGCCTGATTTATACTCAACCACCTTACTACATTTAGTGCAGATACATTTGTTGCAATCCTGATAGCCATGGCTTTACCTCCTTTTGTTTTTTTTAATCTCTATCGTCATATCGCACCTTTTGTTCAGAAAAATAAATTTTTCCGAACACATTAGCTTATGTGACGAACCATAGGAAAAAAAAAGAAAAAATTTTTAGCGAACGTTCAGTCAAAAATGACGAAAAGGTAAAAAAAGCAAGGAGGAAATGGAAATGCCTCTGGTAAAGAAGATGGAAAAAGCTCCTTTAAAGAAAGAGATAGCTCATCAGGCAGAGATTCAAAGAAAGAAAGCCAGGACACTTGCAAAGCAGCAGCAGATGGCAGAAAGAATTGCTTCTGCTTCAACAGAGCTTGCTTCAGGTATAAGTGAGGCAGCTGCAGCAGTAGAAGAGCTAAAGAAAGCAAGTGAACAGATTGCAGCAGGAGCTCAACAGGCAGCAGGAGCAAGTCAGCAGTCGTATCAGGCATTTAAGAGTGTCGTGAAGAAGATTGAGGATCAGGCTGAAGCTGCAGAAGGTGCAAAAGAGAAGTGTCTTAAGCTTCAGGATCTCGTCTTAAAAGTAAACGAACAGATAGGCAGACTTATAGAAAACATCTATTCTGCTTCTGAAAGACAGAAGAATTCAGTAAAGATGGTGGAAGAGCTTGAAAGACACGCAAAAAGCATAAGCGACATAGTTAAGACTGTTGGAAAAATAGCAGATCAGACAAATCTCCTTGCACTGAACGCAGCTATAGAAGCTGCAAGGGCTGGAAAACACGGAAAGGGATTTGCTGTGGTAGCAGATGAGGTAAGAGCACTTGCAGAGACTTCAGAAAAGAGTGCAAAGGACATACAGAAGCTCGTTGCTGAAATACAAAAGAAGGTAAACGAAATAGCAGAAGGGATAAACAGGTCTTCTGAGATGGTTCAGAAAGAAGCAGAAAAGGGAAGGAAAGTGGCAGAACAGCTTGAAAGGATAAACAGAGACTTAGAAAGACTTGCAAGAGGGGCAGAAGAAGTTGCAACCATGGCAGAACAGTCAAAAATAGCAGCTCAACAGGCTCTTAAGGGATCTGAGAATATAGCTTCTGCTGCAGAAGAACAGGCTTCAGCAACAGAAGAGCTCAGCAAGACAGTAGAAGAACAGACTCAGGCTATATACGAGTGTGAGCAAACAGCAAGAAGCCTGGAAGAAGTTGCAGAGGAACTTAAAAATTCAACAGAGATAACGAAGAGTTCTGAAGAAGTTGCATCTGTTGCAGAAGAGCTTTCTTCAGCAATTCAGGAACTTAACAGGTCTGCAGCACAGATAACACAAGCTCTTGAACAGATAAAGAAAGGAGCAGAGACTCAGGCATCAGCTACAGAAGAATCGTCTTCTGCTATAGGACAGCTTGAGAAGGGATTAAAGATAGCAGAAGAGGAGTGTAAGAAGGCTTCTGAAAGGTCAAGTGAAATGAAAGAGCTCCTTTTAAAGAACAAAGAAGAAGTGGAAGGTTTGATTAGAGGGATTCATGAAAGTGTAAAGAGGTCAAAAGAGAGTTTGAGACAGATAAACGAATTAAAAGCACTTTCAAGACAAATAGACAAGATAGTGGATGTCATAAACATGGTCTCAATTCAGACAAACATGCTTGCCGTAAATGGAGCAATAGAAGCAGCAAGAGCAGGAGAATTTGGAAAAGGTTTTGCAGTTGTTGCAGCAGATATAAGAAATCTTGCTCATGATTCAACACAGAATGCTGAGAAGATAAAAGATACTGTCAAGGCAATAAATGATCAGATAGAGGTCGTATCCAGAGATGTGGAAGAGATTATGAAACATGCAATATCTGAAACAGAAAAGGCAGCAGGAATTACGAAATCTCTTGTCAGTGTTCAGGAAGAGATAAATGATGTGCAAAGAAGTGCTTCAGACATCCTGAAGTCTGCTCAGGAAATCTCTCTTGCAATGGAACAGGTAAAGGTCTCAGCTGAACAGATTGCTCAGGCTGCTCAGGAAGCAGAAAAGGCAGCAACAGAAGCAGCAAATTCTGCACAACAGCAACAGAAAGGAATAGAAGCACTTGCTCAGGCAATAGAAGAAATTGCTTCACTTGCAGACGAACTCCAAAGCTTTGATCTTTCCTCTATCTAAGGGAGGAAAAAGATGGAGTTCACACAGATAAACATCTTCAGGATAGGAGATGAATATTTTGGAGTGGATATAAGACCAATTCAGGAGATTATAAGAATGCCTGAAGTAGTAAGGGTTCCTCTTGCTCCAAAGAGTCTTCTGGGTCTTGCAAATCTGAGAGGTAAGGTCCTTCCAATAGTCAGTCTGAGAAGGATCTTTGGTCTTCCTGATATAGAAGAAGGTGAATCGTTGAGAGCGATTGTCGTAAACATTGGTGAAACACTTGGATTTTTGGTTGATCAGGTTGCAAGTGTGGTGATGATAAATCAAGAAGAAGTAGAGCCTGCAGATGGAGTAAGCAAGATCGTAAAAAGTGAGTATCTGGATGGACTTGTAAGAAAAGCAGGAAACTATGAGATGGTCATGCTTTTGAATCTTAAGAAGATCATAGAAAAAGAGTTTTCTGGTATGAGTTTTTCAGAAAGGAAGGAATACATAACTGGAGGAGAATCAGAAGATGAAAAAGAGAAAAAGGAATTAGAAGAAACTCAGCTTGTATGTTTTCAGATAGAGGATCAAGAATATGGCATACCTATTTCATACGTGAATGAGATCGTTCAGTTTCCTGATAAGGTGATTCAGATACCAAATTCACCTCATTATGTAAAAGGTGTTATGCATCTAAGAGATAGATTCCTTCCTCTTATATCACTCAGAAGATTCTTTGGTCTTGAATCAGATGTGGATCAAGGAAGAGTTGTTGTTCTGAGTAAGGATGGTTTAAGGATAGGCATACATGTGGATCAGGTAAATGAGGTCTTAAGGATTCCTAAATCTTCTATTGAATCATTGCCTGAACTGATGGAAAGAAATGAGATTTCAAATATCACTGGAATCTGCACTCTTGATAATGGAAAAAGACTCGTTTCAATACTTTCTGGAGATGAATTCTTTAAGCTTGTAAGTTCAAAGGTAAAGGAGGAGATAGAAAAGATGGAGACAAGAAGACAGGAGGAATTTGAAGGAAAAATAGAAGATGAAGAGGTGCATATGGTTGTATTTAAACTTCAGGATGAGGAGTATGCAGTATCCATAGATTATGTCCAGGAGATAGTAAGGCTTCCTGAAGAGATCGTTCATGTTCCAAAGGCTCCTGAAAGTGTAAAAGGAGTTATAAATCTGAGAGGGACTGTGCTTCCTATAATTGACCTGAGACAGCAGCTTGGTTTTCCTCCAATAGAAAAGAACGAAAGACAGAGGATAATAGTTTTTCTCATAAATGGAATAAAAACAGGATTTATCGTAGATTCAGTAACAGAGGTAATGAGACTTTCAAGGTCCCTGATAGAAGAAGCTCCTGTGCTTTCTAAGGAACAGAAAGATGTTGTTGGAAAGGTAATAAATCTGAATGAACAGAGAAGGTTAATACAGGTAATAAATCCAGAAAGGCTTCTTTCAAAAGAAGAGCTTAAAGAGATCAAAGAAATTGAAGAAAAAGTAGAGGGAAATGAGAGATGATAAAACTTCTGATCGTAGACGATTCTGCTTTAATGAGGAGACTTATAAGACAGGTATTTGAAGAAGAAGGAAACTTTGAGATAAGGACTGCAAGGAATGGAATAGAAGCTATAGAACTGAACAGGGAATTCAAACCTGATGTCATTACCCTTGACATAAACATGCCTGAGATGGACGGACTTACAGCCCTTTCATACATCATGGCTGAAAGACCAGTCCCTGTAATAATGGTTTCTTCACTTACTGAAAAAGGAGCTCTTGCAACATTTGAAGCACTTAATCTTGGAGCAGTTGATTATGTAACAAAGCCTGGAGGAACTGTTTCTCTTTCTGTAGAAAGCATAAAGAGAGAGCTTATAAGCAAGGTATATGCTGCTGTAAAGGCAAACATAAAAAGGAGAAATAGCATAAGGGAAAGGATAGAAAGGAAGATAAAGGTTATAAAGGAAAAAAGGAAGGATTTTTTGAAGAGGACTGAAAAAGGAATTGTCATCATAGGTGTTTCAACAGGAGGACCTTCTACACTTGAAAAGATCCTTCCATTCCTTCCAAAGGAGTTTCCATGGCCTGTAATAGTCGTTCAGCATATGCCAGAGGCTTTTACAGGACCTTTTGCTGAAAGGATGGACAAGCTCTGTCAGCTAAGCGTTCAGGAGGTAAGAAGACCAACTTTTGTAGAATCAGGGAATATCTATATAGCAAGAGGTGGAGCAGATTGTGTTATTAAGAAGAGAGAAGGAAGGATAATGCTTATACCAAAACCAGAAGATCCTAAGTTTCTCTGGCATCCTTCAGTTGATGCACTTGGATATTCTGTAATAGAGAACCTTGACTGCAGGACAGTCATAGGAGTCCTGCTTACAGGAATGGGATATGACGGAGCAGATTCGTTTTCAGAGATTAAAAAAAGAGGAGGAAGGACTATAGCAGAATCAGAAGAAAGTGCCGTAGTATTTGGTATGCCTCAGGAGCTTATAAAAAGAGGAGGCGCAACTGTGGTTCTTCCTGCAGAAAAGATCTCTGAAAGGCTTATAACATGGGTGATGTAAGGAGGAAAGGATGGGGCTTGTAAAAAGAAAAGAAGAGAAGAAGGAAGGAGAAAGGAGAAAAAGAAAGAGGGACTTCTCAGGTCTCTTAGAAGGTCTTTCTGATCCTGATCCTATGGTAAGAAGGTGGTGTGCAAGGGATCTTGCACAATACATAGAAGCAAGTCCATTTCTTGTTCAGCAGCTAAAAAAGGAAAGTAACAAGTCTGTAAGGGAAGTGATCATAACGAGCCTGATAAAGATAGGAGACAGAACTGCTGTAGAAGGACTTATAGAATGTCTCAGAAGTGATGATGCCCATCTCAGAAATTCTGCTATAGAAGCCCTAAAAGAGATGCCTGATAAGGTCAGTCGTTTTATGGAGGATCTTATAAGAGATCCTGATCCTGACATAAGGATATTTGCAGTAAATATAATGGAATCACTTAGAGACAGAAATGTTGAAGATTGGCTTATAAGAATAATTGAGAATGATTCTCACATAAATGTGTGTGGAGCAGCAATTGATCTCCTTGCAGAATTAGGAACAGAAAAAGCATTACCTTCTCTGGAAAAGGTAAAGAAAAGGTTTTCTGAAAGTCCTTACATCCAGTTTGCTGCAGAGATGGCAATAAGCAGAATAAGGGGAAGTTGAGATGAATGAGGCATTAAAGATAACTGATGAGGAATTTAGAAAATTCAGGGAGTTCTTCTACAGGAAGACGGGAATATGGTTTGATGATTCAAAAAGATACTTCGTGGATAAAAGACTGATAGAAAGGATAAAGGCAACAGGATGTGATAGCTTCAGGAGCTATTTTATAAAGCTTCGTTTTGAATCTTCAAAAAAAGAGCTTCAGAATCTTATAAACTCAATGACAGTAAATGAGACATATTTCTTTAGAGAAGAATATCAGTTCAGGACACTTGTAAACGAAGTCCTTCCAGAGATATTAGAAAACAAAAAAGACAGTGATCCTATAAGGATCTGGTCCATTCCTTCATCTACAGGAGAAGAACCTTACAGCATAGCAATATACCTGCTTGAATACTGGCCAGAGATAGAAAGGTATGATGTGGAGATAGTAGCTTCTGACATAGACACAGAAGCACTGAGAAAGGCAAAAGAAGGTGTTTATTCAGAAAGGTCTGTGAGCAACCTTCCTTCACATATACTGAGGAAGTATTTTAGAAAAAACGAAAAAGGAGAATACGAGATAATAGACGAACTCAAAGAAGCAATAAGTTTTACGAGGGTAAATCTCTGTGATCAGAAAGATACAAAGCCTTACAGAAACTTCCATGTCATATTTTGCAGAAATCTTCTCATATATTTTGACGATCTTTCAAGAAAGATTGCAGCAGAAGCACTCTATGATGCACTTACTTCTGGAGGATTTGTATTTCTTGGACATGCTGAATCAATGAGCAGGATTTCTTCTATATTTAAGGTCAGAAAGTTTACGGAATCAATTGTGTATCAAAAAACAGCTTGAGGTGTAAGCCATGAAAAAGAGAGTTCTTGTAATAGACGATGCAGCAACAGTAAGAGAATATCACTGTTCTATACTCAAAGAAGCAGGATTTGAGACAGAAGAAGCAGTTAACGGATTGGAGGCTCTGGAAAAGGCACTAAAAAATCCTTTTGATCTTTACATAGTGGACATAAACATGCCAAAGATGGATGGCTATTCTTTTTTGAAAGAGCTGAGAACTCAAAAGATTCCTCAAGTTCCAGCAATAATGGTATCCACGGAAGCAGAGGAAAAAGACAGAGAATCTGCATTTAAGGCAGGAGCAAATCTTTATCTCGTAAAACCTGTTACTCCAGAGATTTTATTAAGGTATGTAAAAATCCTTCTTGGAGAGGTGTAAAGATGCTCAGTCCTTTAATGGAGCAGTTTATAAAAGAATCAAGAGATCTTTTACAGGGAATAAGTGAGACGATTGTGGAACTTGAATCTTCTCCAGAAGACAGGGATCTCATGAATGAACTCTTCCGTCTTGTTCATACGCTTAAAGGAAGCAGCGGAATATTTGAAGAATTTTCTTCTGTAACAAGGATGCTTCATGCAGCAGAAGATCTTATGGACAGTGTAAGAGAGGGAAAGATAAAGTTTGATTCTGATCTTACGGATGCAATTCTTGAAGCAATGGATCTTTTTTCTGAGATCATAGATGAGGTTGAGAAAAAAGGTTCTTTTAGAGAAGACTATAATGAAGAGGCAAAGAGAATAGAAGGATCTCTTAGGGAATTCTTGAAAGAGGGTCCTGAGAAGGAAAGGAATGAAGAAGGTTCTGAGAATAGAGAAGTTCCAGAAGAGGTAAGGAAAAGGATAGAGGAATTGGGGATAAGTAGCTGTTTTTATGTGAGGTATAATCCAGAAAAGGAATGTTTCTTTAAAGGAGAAGATCCTTTCTTTTTAGTGAGAAAGACTCCTGGACTTAAATGGGGAAAGGTCTCACTTAGAGAACCTTTAAAAGACTTTGACATATACAGCTGTCTCGTAAGTTTTGAACTAATCTCACAGGCTTCTAAAGAGGAAATTGAAGAGCACTTTCAGTATGTCCGTGATCAGGTTTCTGTAGTTCAGGTTGAGGTTCCTGAAAGGAAAGATGAGTTTTATGAGGAGATAGAGCTTGTGCTTGAAAGTCAGGAAAGTGTCCTGAAGTCAGATGTGGATCAGGGATTTTCAGGAAAGATTGAATCCGTAGCCTTGGTCTTAAGGAATCTTTCAAAGATCTTGGGAAAAGAGGAGATTCAGAAGAAGATAGATTCTGCTCTGGAAAAGAATGATCCAGAGGTTCTGATAGAGGTTATTCAGGAATTCAGAAATACTATAAGCAGTAAGGAAAAGAAGGTAGAGAAAGAAGAAAAGCCTGCAGTGAAGTCTCAAAGACACATAGAGACTTCTGAGATAAGGACTTTAAAGGTAGATACAGAGAAGGTGGACAGACTTATGAATCTTGTTGCAGAAATAGTAGTTGCAAAAAACAGCTTGCTTTATCTTTCAAAGAAGGCAGAAGAGGAATATGGAATAAGGGAGCTTTCAAGGGAGCTAAAGAACAAATATGCGGTATTTGACAGGATTGTTGAGGAGATGCAGGATGCAGTCTCTCAGATAAGGATGATGCCAATTTCTATGATCTTTCAGAGAATTCCAAGGATTGTAAGGGATCTGTCAAAAAAGTTAGGGAAAAAGGTTGAGCTTGAACTTTCAGGAGAAGAGACAGAAGCAGATAAAAACATAATAGAATCAATTTCAGAACCACTTATCCACATCATAAGGAACAGTCTGGATCATGGAATAGAGAGTCCAGAAGAGAGAAGAAAAAAGGGAAAGCCTGAGACAGGAAAGCTCGTCATATCTGCATATAATGAGACTGACAGGGTTTGTATAGAAGTAAAGGATGATGGAAGAGGGATAGATCCTAAGGAAGTAAAGATGAAGGCATATGAGAGAGGTCTTATAAGTGAAGATGATCTGGAAAATATGAGTGATAAGGATGCAATAAATCTGATATTCCTTCCAGGATTTTCTACGGCTGAAAAGGTAAGTGACATATCTGGAAGAGGAGTGGGAATGGATGTCGTAAAGAATGCTGTGGAAAAGGTTGGGGGAGCTGTTTATGTAGAAACAGAGATAGGAAAAGGAACGAGTATAAAGCTTTCTCTTCCACTTTCCATGGCAGTAACAAAGGTAATGATAATAGAATCTGCTTCTCAGATATTTGGAATACCTATGGACTGTGTTGTTGAATCAGTAAGGGTAGGAAGGGGTGAGATGAAGAAGATAAGGAAACAGGATGCTGCTGTCCTTAGAGGAAAGATAATTCCACTTTATTCCCTGAACGAGATCTTAGGAATAGATAAACCACAGATACCAAATGAAGACGATGAATTTGCTGTTCTTGTTCTAAGGATAAATGGATCCAAGGTTGGTCTCATAGTGGATTCATTCAAAGGGACGATGGACATCATATTAAAACCATTCCAGGGAATTCTCGGATCCATCCCTTTTTATGCAGGATCTGCTATCTTAGGGGATGGATCAGTTCTTATAGTATTAAATCCTAAGGAGTTTTGGCATGCCTGTTGAGGTAAATGAAAAAGTTCTGAGTCTTAAAGGAAATGTAACAATAGAAGAAGCTGAAAGGCTTTTTGATTTACTTGAAAAAAATCCTGATCTAAAGCTTGATCTTTCTTCGTGCACTCACATCCACACTTCCTGTCTTCAGATTCTCATGAGTTTTAAGCCAGAAATAGTATCAATGCCAGAAGAAAAGGATCTCTGTTTTTGGATAAAGGAAGCAATGAAAAAAACATAAAGGAGGTTTAAAGATGCAGAGGACCATTCTTATCGTAGATGATTCTCCTACAGTTCTCATGAGTCTAAAGATGAACCTTGAAATGCATGGTTTTAAAGTAGAGACAGCAGATAATGGAAAGACTGCACTTGATAAGCTTAAAGGAGGTGCAGTAAGGGCTGACCTCATCATCACTGACCTGAACATGCCTCAGTTAGACGGATTTGGTTTGATAAAGGAGGTAAGAAGTTTACCAGAATACAGATTCAAGCCAATCCTTGTCCTTACTACAGAAAGCCAGGTAAAAAAAAGACAGGAAGCAAAAAGACTTGGAGCAACAGGATGGATCGTAAAGCCTGTTTCAGGAAATGATCTGATAAATGTAGTAAAAAAAGTCCTTCCATAAGGTTTTGAGCCATGAAGAGGAAAAAGCTCTTAATTCTTCTTTTTATGAGCTTTCTTATCTTCTCCTCCATTTTCTTAAATATCCCTTCTTTTTTCCTTGTGATCTTAGGAATCCTTGCAGGTTATTCTTATAGCAAGGAAGGCTTTCAGAAAAAAGAAATAGATCTTTCAAATCTAAAAGGAATATTTCCTGTCTTTGACCTTGTAAGATCTCAACTCAAAGATCTTCAGGATCAGACAGAAAGGAGTATCTTAAATGCAGTGGAGGATCTGAGTGTTATTTATAGGGAGGTAAATAACAATCAGGATGTGATAAACAGATGTCTTGATTCAGGAGGAGATCTATCTACCTTTGTAAAAAGCCAGATAGAAAATAACAGGATATTGCAGGAAGAAAATGAGAGATACATAAATCAGCAGAGGAGAAAGATTAAGGAAAATCTTGAAAGACTTGTTGGTATTGCTCAGGATATAGAGTCTCTTAAACAGGCAATAGGTGACATCCTTGACATTTCACAGCAGATAAATCTTCTTTCCCTTAATGCCAATATAGAAGCAGCTCGTGCAGGAGAAGCAGGAATCGGTTTTGCTGTTGTTGCTGATGAGATAAGAAAGCTTTCTGTAAAGACACAGAAGACAGCAGAGAGGATATCTTCTGTTATAAAGTCAAACATAGAAAAGATAAAGAAGGAAGTAGCTTTTACGAAACAGTTTATAGAAGAAGCAGAATCAGGACTTGAAAAGATAAACTTTATGACAAAACAGACAGGAAAGATCTCAGATGAACTGAGACAGACAAGCAGCATGCTTATTTCAATAACAGAAAAGGTAGCAAGTGCTAACAGTAACATAATAAATGCTCTTTCAGAAGTCTTGGGAAAGGTTCAGTTCCAGGATATCCTAAGACAGAGGATAGAACATGTCATAGAAACGCTGAAGGAAATAGAGAAATATCTCAGGGAGTCTTTGGAAAGAAAGCTCTTTTTAGAACCACAGATTATAAAGAACATCAAGGAAGAATATGTGATGAAGGCTCAAAGGGATGTCCATGACGAGGTGATTGGAAGGGAATTTAAGGAAGAAGAAGCACCTCAGATAGAACTTTTTTAAGATTTTTTCCGAAAAGAAGAATTTTTTTTCCGAAGTTTTATAAAAAAGGAAAAAGGAGGTTTTCATGACCGTAGAACTTGATGAAGAAATACTGAAGGACTTTTTGTCAGAAACAAAGGAAAATCTGGAAAAGCTTGATGAAAAGTTTATTGAACTTGAACAGAATCCTGAAGACAAAGAGCTTATATCAAGCATATTCAGGATAATGCATACAATTAAAGGGACTTCTGGATTTTTTGGATTCAAGAAACTTGAATCAATCTCTCATGCAGCAGAGGACATACTTGCAAAGCTGAGGGATGGAAAGGTCATAGCAGATCCAGAAATAATTGACATTCTTCTGAAAGCTGGAGATTTTGTGAAAGAGATAGTTTCTTGCATAGAAAAAGAGAAAAAAGAGCCTGAAGAGGAAAGGTATGAGAGATTTGTTAAGGAAATAAGGGAATTTGCAGATAACATAGAGGAAAGAAAGAAGAAAGAGGAGAAAAGAGAAGAAAAGGAAGAGGACATAAGAGTAACTTCTGTGCAGCTTACAGAGACTCACATAAAGGTAAGTATTGATCTTCTGGACAAACTCATGAATCTTGCAGGAGAGCTCGTTCTTTCAAGAAACAGACTCGTCCAGATAGCAAACAGAATTTCTAATTCAGAACTCATATCTGCTACTCAGGAACTTTCTCTTGTAACGACAGAGCTTCAGGAAGAGATAATGAAGACAAGGATGCAGCCAATCGGAACAGTATTTAACAAATTTCCAAGGATTGTAAGGGATCTTTCTAAGGCTTCTGGAAAGAAGATAAACCTGAGTATTGAAGGAGCTGATACAGAGCTTGACAGGTCTATAATAGAGGCCATAAAAGATCCTCTCACTCACATAATCAGAAACAGTGTGGATCATGGAATAGAGACTCCTGAAGAAAGGATAAAAGAAGGGAAACCTCCTGCAGGAAACATCCTTCTTAAGGCATATCATGAAGGAGGTCAGGTCGTAATAGAGATAAAGGATGATGGAAGGGGAATAGACATAGAGAAGATAAAGAAAAAGGCAGTTGAAAAAGGTATCATATCTGAGGCAGAAGCACTTTCTCTTTCAGAAAAAGAGGCACTCAATCTCATATTCAGACCAGGATTCTCAACAGCAGACAAGGTAACAAACATATCTGGTCGTGGCGTGGGAATGGATGTCGTAAAGACGAACATAGAGAAGCTTGGAGGAAGTATAGACATACAGACAGAAAAAGGAAAAGGAACTACTATAAGGATGAAGATTCCTTTGACCTTAGCGATAATTCCAGCTCTTATAGTAACCTGTAAAGGTCAGAGATATGCTATTCCTCAAGTAAATCTGAAAGAGCTCGTTATATTGAATGAAGAAGAAATAAGGAGGGACATACAGATTATAGGAAATTCAAAGTTTTACAGATTAAGAGATGAGATAATTCCTGTATTTTATCTGGAAGAGGTCCTTGGTCTTCCTTTTGAAGAAAAAAAGAAAAAGATGAGTATAGTCATACTGAATACAGGAGCTATAGAATTTGGTCTTATTGTTGACAGCATATGGGATTCAGAAGAGATTGTTGTAAAGCCTCTTGGTAAACACTTCCAGGGAATTCCTGTTTATGCTGGTGCAACACTTATGGGAGATGGAGGAATAGCTCTTATCCTGGATGTTGTTGGAATATCTTCTGTTCTTGACATAAAGGTTGAGGAGATAGAAGAGATGAAGGCAGAGATGAAAGAAAAGATAGAAAAGGAGAGAAGGGAAGAGCAGTTCTTCCTTATATTTCAAATATCAGATTCTGACGAATACTTTGCCATTCCTTTAGCACTTGTTGCAAGACTTGACAAGATAAGATCTGAGCAGATAGAAGTTGTTGCAGGAAAAGAGATAATTCAATACAGGAATCAGAGTATTCCTCTTATAAGATTAGACAGGTTCATTCCTGTAAATCCCCTTTCAGAAAAGCCTGAATATAACATAATCCTTTTTGACATTGGAGGAAAACAGATAGCATTTCTTGCTTCAAAGATAGTTGACAGCATTTATGGATACTTTGAACTTGACGAAGATCTTTACAAATTTGACGGGATTCTTGGTTCTGCTATCGTAAAAGATCACACAACTCTTTTTGTTGATGTTTACAAGATAATAGAAATGTATGATCCTGAATGGATAAGAAAATATGTTCCACTTCATACAAAAAGGATACTTCTTGCAGAGGATTCTGCATTTTACAGAAATCTTCTGAGGTCATATCTTACAAGTCTTGGTTATGATGTAACGACAGCAAAGGATGGAAGAGAAGCATGGGAAAAGATCAAAAAATATGAATTTGATGTCCTTGTAACTGACATAGTTATGCCAGGGATGGATGGATATGAGCTGAGTATGAATGTGAGAAATACAGGAAAGGACATACCTATTATAGCTGTAAGTTCTCTTGTAAGTGAAGAGGACATAAAAAAAGGACATGATTCTGGAATAGACGAGTATGTTCCTAAGCTAAAATTTGAAGAGCTTTCTGGTGCAATAGAAAGGATATTTGAAAAAAGGATGAAAAAGGCAGCTTAAAAAAGGAGGGGATTATGTTTTTGACATTTTTCTTCAGTAAGTTTATGTTTGCTCTTCCTGTTGAAAATGTTATGGAGATAAAGAAGTCTTTTGAAATAACCCCTGTTCCATTAAGTCCTCCTTATGTAGAAGGAATAATAAATCTGAGAGGACAGATAATTACAGCAATTCATCTGGCAAAAAAGATAGGGCTTAAGTATGACGAGAATCGTAAAGACTACTATCACATAATTGTAAAGACCTCAGAAGAGCCGATAAGTCTTTTGGTAGAAGGGATAGGAGATGTCATAAGCCTTTCTGAAAAGGACATAGAACCTGTTCCTGAACATCTGGAAGGGATTGAAAAAAGATATGTGAAAAATATAAGCAAGCTTCCAGAAAGACTTCTCATAATACTTGATCCAGAAGCAATTCAGGAACAATGAAGGTCATAGTTGCTGATGATTCAAAGGCAACGAGGTCTATTGTAAAGAAGATGTTAAAACAGATAGACAGAAGGATAGAGGTATTTGAGGCAGAGGATGGTGAAAAGGCTTTGGAAATCCTGTATGAACAGGAAAAAGTAGACCTTATATTACTTGACTGGAACATGCCAAATATGGACGGTTTTGAGTTTCTGAAGACCGTAAAAAAAGATCCAAGATGGAAGGACATAAAAGTGATGATGATAACGAGCAAAACAAGTGAAAAGGATGTAGAGGAAGCCCTTAATGCAGGAGCAGACGAATATCTCATGAAACCATTTGACAAAGACATGCTTAAAGCAAAGATGGATCTGATTCTTGGAGGAGAAAGTGAGTAATAAGATAAAGGTGCTTGTTGTTGACGACAGTGCATTTTACAGGAAGATAATTTCAGAAGTGCTTGGAATGGATTCACAGATAGAAGTTGTTGGAACAGCAGCAAATGGAAAAATAGCTCTTGATCTTATAGAAAAACTGAATCCTGATGTAATGACACTTGATCTTGAGATGCCAGAGATGGACGGAATTGAAACACTTGAAAATATAAGAAAAAGGAATCTTCAGGTAGGAGTAATAGTATTTTCTGCCCATTCAAAAGAAGGTGCAGAACTTACATTTTCTGCACTTGAAAAAGGTGCTTTTGATTTTGTTACAAAGCCGTCAAGATCCTCTTTTTCAGAAAACATAAACGAAATCAGACTTTCCCTGATCCCAAAGATAAAAGCCTGTTATTTAAAGAGAAAGCTAAGGACACCTCCTTTAAAACAGATCCCAGATCTTTTAAGAAACCCTTCCTTTCCTGCAATAAAAAAAGAAGTCGTCGGAATAGGATCTTCTACAGGAGGACCAAATGCTTTAAAAAAGATCTTTTCCAGACTATCTCCTCACATCTCCTCCCCTATCTTCATTGTCCAGCATATGCCTCCCATATTTACGAGACAGTTTGCAGAAAGTCTTGATAAGATGTCTCAAATAAAGGTAAAAGAAGCAGAGAATGGAGAAAAGATAAGTGAAAGGACGGCTTACATAGCACCAGGAGATTATCACATGGAAGTAGAAGACGAAAGGATAAGACTTCACAAAGGTCCACCTGAAAACAACTGCAGACCATCAGTAGATGTCCTTTTCAGGTCAATGGCAAGGACATATGGTGAAAGGACTCTTGCAATAATACTTACTGGAATAGGAAATGATGGACTAAAAGGAGTAAAAAGGTTAAAAGAAAAAGGAGCATATGTAATAGCACAGGATGAAGAGACATCTGTTGTCTGGGGAATGCCAAGAGCTGTTGTAGAGGAGGGTTTAGCAGATAAGGTTCTTCCCTTAGAACAGATTCCTATAGCAATATCCAAGTTAGTCAGATGAATAGAGAATTAATTGATTTTTTTTCTGACTTTGCACTGAAACATACTGGCATAGTCCTTGGACCTGAGAAGGATTATCTTATAAAAAGCAGATTAGAAGAGCTTTCTAAAAGTCTTGGTTTTAGAAACATAGAGGAGCTATACAGAAAAGCAAAATATCAGCTTACAAATGAACTTCTTGATCACCTGATAGATGCTCTTACGACAAATGAGACATATTTTTTTAGAGACAAGATACAATTTGATGCTTTAAAGAAATACATACTTCCTGAGATTATAGAGAGGAAAAAAGAAGAAAAAAGATTAAGGATATGGAGCTGTGCATGTTCAACAGGACAGGAGCCATACAGCATAGGAATCCTCATATGTGAACATTTTCCTCATATACTGAACTGGGATCTTGAGATAATAGGAAGTGACATATCAAAAAGGGCAGTAGAATATGCAAAACAGGGAAGTTTTTCTCAGATAGAGGTAAACAGAGGACTTCCTGCAAAACTTCTTATAAAGTATTTCAGACAAAAAGGGTCAAGATGGGTTATAGATGAAAGAGTAAGAAGGTTGATAAGGTTTTTGAGGATAAATCTGAAAGATGACTTTTCTTACTTAGGGAAGTTTGACATCATATTTTGCAGATATGTGCTTATATATTTTTCTTCTGAGCTAAAAAGAAATGTCCTTCTTAGGATTGAAAAAAACATGTTTCCAAATGGTTATCTCTTTTTTGGAATGGCTGAAATTCCTTCAGGCTTGAGCCCTCGCTTCATCAGAAGAGATTTTGGAGGAGCTATCTGCTATCAGTTTGTCCCTTAGCATGTCAAAAAGAAGTTCTGTAAGGAATTGTATGAGTTTCTTATGCGTTATTACTCCCATTATCCTGGATCCTTTACATACTGGAAGATATGGACTGTCCTGGTTCAGATATATCTGAAGGACCTCTTCAAGAGATGATTCATAAGGAACAGGCTTTACATCCTTTTCCAAAAACCATTCCACTTTAAACGACTTTGTTATCACATCCTGTTCCCTGCAGTATTCCTTAAATGGTTCTTCTATAAAAGGACTCAAACCTCTTCTTATGTCTGCCATTGTAAGAAGTCCTATAAATTTTAGTCCATCAACGAGTATTATAAAATCCTTGTTGTATTCCTTCATCTTCAAGAATGCATCCCAGACAGTTGTTCCTATCTGAACAACAGGAAAATCCTCTTCCATTATGTCTTCAACATGAAATTCTCCTTTTTCTCTTTTTACCTCTGGAATCTTTATAACAGGTCTTTCCTCCTCTTCCTTTTCCTCCTCCTCTTCTTTTACAGTAACTTCCTTTTCCATTTCTTCCATTTCCTCTTCCTCTATTTCAACTCCAAGATCTTTAAGAATAGCATCAGCAAGTTCTTCACTCATAACAATTGCAAGGGAAAAGCTAACAGGACCAGCTATCTTTACATTTGCAACATATGAGAGATATTCCTTATCTGAAGAAAAAAACGAAGGATCACCTGAATTTACTATAAAGTTTTCTCCCATAATGAGATGCATCTTCTTGTTTACTTTTTCCATAAGTATGTCATTCAGCTTTCCTACCATCATGTTAAATATCTCTTTTTGAGCATCAAGGATAGATTCATCATCTATCTTATCTCTCTTCAAAAGCTCTTCTATGTTGCTTTGAGGAAGAACAAGAAGTTTTCCACTAAGTATTATTCCTCCATCCTTTTGCATAAGAAGAAAAAGACCATCTTCTGTTATACCTTCTGCTGATACCTTACATCCAAATGCCTTATCCCAGAGGATAGAACTAAGTTCTTCTGGCTTTCCTGCAGGTCCTTTTCTAAAACTCAAGACCACCTCTGACTGTATGAGTTCCTTAAAAAGAGACTTTACATTCTTGAAGAGTGGTCTCATTATAGGTCCAAGCTTATTTATCTTTTCCTCTTGCATGGTTTGCTATTTCAGTATGCTTGAAAGAGCAGAACCTATCTTTTCAGGAGTAAAAGGCTTTCTTATGAATCCATTTACTCCAAGACTTTTTGCCTTTTCCACGATATTTTCTGCACCTTCTGTGGTTATCATAATTACAGGAAGGTCTTTTGTCTCATCCTGAGATCTTATCTTTTCAAGAAGCTCTAATCCGTTCATCTCAGGCATGTTTATATCTGTAAGGACTGCATCTACTTTATTAGAACTCAAAACCTGAAGTGCCTCTTTTCCATTTTCTGCTTCAAGAAACTCATCAACCTTAAATCCTGACTGTCTTATAGTCCTCATAATGATCTTTCTCATAGTAGCTGAATCATCAACTACCAAAAGCTTCATACCATTACCTCCTTTTTATTTTTTCCAGTGTAGTCAATACATAAAGAAGATTTCCTTCTTTGTCTGAAAAGCTTATGATAACAGGAGATCCATCATGGAAAAACGAAACAAGATGATTCTTTCCAGTAACAACACTTGGAAGAGATATGGTAAAGATGTTTTCTATCCTGTTATTAAAGTCTCCTATTACCATATTTGCTATCTCTCCTATTCCATCTATCAGGTCGTCTTCTGTTATGCTTTCAGGATCAGAAACAAGCATATTTGCTACTGTCTTCTTTGCAAGCTTTATGGGAAAACTTATTGCCATAGATCCCTTTGTCTGTTCATTTGAAAAACCTATTATTCCCGTTATATCTCCTCTTATCTCTTCTTTTGAAGTTATTACCTCTTTTTCTTCAAGACTTATCCCTGCCATCATGTTAAATACAGACTTTACTGCTTCTGCTATCTTCTGGCAGAGATACCTTTCATCCATCTTTTTCCCTCTTTTTTTTTTACCTTATCGGATTCATTAAAAAATCGTTCGCTACTTACGAACAGATTTCAGAAACGGGCGATTTAAAGAAAAAAAGGAGGAGAAAGATGAGGCTTTCTCTTTGTATGATAGTGAAGGATGAGGAAAGGAATATAAAGAAGTGTTTGGAGAATGTAAAAGATGTGGTTGATGAGATAATAGCCGTTGATACTGGTTCAAAAGACAGAACTCCTTTTATCCTGAAAGAGCTTGGTGCAAAGGTATATAGCTTCAGGTGGTGTGATGATTTTTCTAAGGCAAGGAATGAGTCTCTGAAGTATGCAACTGGAGACTACATCATATATCTTGATGCAGATGACAGAGTAAGTAAGGAAGATGCTGAAAAGATACTGGAGATTAAAAAGGGATTTCCAAAAGAAAAAAATCTTGCATATTCTCTGAAGATAGTAAGTGAATCACCTGATGGAACAAAAAACAGTGCTTATCAGGTAAGGATATTTCCAAAACTTGAAGGAGTAAGGTTTGAGTATCCTATACATGAGCAGATAGTTCCTTCTTTGAAGAGAAAAGGGATAAAAGGCGTATTTACTGATGTAGTGATAAGGCATGAGGGATATAAGGATCCAGAGGTTCTTTTAAAAAAAGCAGAAAGGAATCTGAAGATTCTAAAAGATATGCTTTCAGAAGATCCAGATTGCTGGTTTGCTCATTATTTTCTTGCTCAGACCTATGAAGTCCTTGGAGAAAAGGAGCTTTGTGAGTATCATCTGAAAAGATCCATTACAGAAGACTGCAAAAGACATGATGTAAACTGGTATATAGGAGCTTCTTTGAGATATGTAAATATTCTTCTTGAAAGAGGGGAAAAGGGAAAAGCAAGGGACATCCTTTTAAAACTTGAAGAGGAGTTTGACAGCGATCTTGTAAAATTTTTCATTGCTGAGATGGATATGAAAGAAGGAGATTACAGAAGTGCATTAAACAGGTATGTAACAATAAATCCTGAAAGGCTTTCTCTTATAACAATTCCAATGGATGAGGATAGGGTAAGGTATAACTATTATCTGAACATGGGAAGATGTTATGAAGAGCTTGGATACATGAAACTTGCAATATCTTCTTATGAGAATGCATATAATAGAGCAGTCTCTGAGGAAGAAAAAGCTAAAAGCATCCTTTTTATTGTAAACTTTCTTATAAAGCAGGATAAACTGAATCTTACAATTCCTTACTTAGAAGAATACATAAAGATAAGACCTTCTTTTAAAGCCTTTCAGCTTCTGACCCTTGCTTATATTAAGGAAAAAAGACTAAAAGATGCAGAAAGGAGTATAAAAGAAGCGCTTTACTTTTCAGAAAACTCAAAAGAAAGGCTTTTCTGTCTTTTCACCTTGGCCTTTATTCACATATCACAGTTTAAAATAGAAGAATTTATCTTAGATACTGACCTTATTTTAAAAGAGATGAATCTGAAGGCTGAAGTCAGCAGCTTTCAGGACCTATACATGCTCTACAATAAAGTCTCAAAGCATTTCAGGGAATTTTCTTATTGGATAGAAAAGATAAAATCAGGCTTAAACCTTCTCATTTCAAGAAGAATTTCTGCCTGATATCTTTTCTATCTTTTCCTGAAGCCTTTTTATTCTGTCATCCTTTACGTATTCTGAAGCCTTAGAAAGAAATCTTTCAGCATCTTTATATTTTCCATCTTTTATGTAATCCCTGAATCTTTTCTCAATCCTTCTTATTGCCCTATCATCACTTATCTTAAATGACACAGGTGAGATAAGCCTGTATGTCTCTCCTCCACATTTAGGACAGGATGGAGGAGGAGAGTCTAAGGGTGTGATCTCCTCAAAAACAGAACCACATCTTTTACAGCAAAATTCATAAAGTGGCATCTCTTTTATCCTGCATCACCTAAGTATTTGTTGAAATAACCAAATTCTACATTAGGAAACTCCTTCTTTAACCTCTGAACAAACCTTCTTATTCCAAAAGGAGATCCCTTTTCTTTCATGGAATTCAGATAAAGGACAGGATCTATGCACAGGTTTTTGAAGTGTATAAAATTTATTTTTGTCTCTTCTATGAGTCTTTTTAAAGCAGAAAATTCTTCTTCCTGATCAGTTATTCCAGGAAATATAAGGTAGTTTATCATCACATAAAGCCCTAATCTCTTGGCTATATACATAGACTCAACCACATCATAAAAGTCATATCCTTTTGGTCTGAAATATGCTCTATATAGTTCTGGTCTTGCACTGTTCAGGCTTATCCTTATTGAATCAAGACCGCTTTCTGCAATAATTTTTACCTTCTTTGGATCACTTCCATTTGTATTCAGATTTATTGTCCCTTTTTTTGTCCTCTTCCTTATCTCCCTTATACTTTCTGCAATTAGTCTGTATTCCATAAGTGGTTCTCCTTCACATCCCTGTCCAAAGCTTACGATTGGGTCAGGAGCATTTTCTAAGTGATTTACTGCAAGCTCTACTATTTCCTCTTTCTTAGGAGTAAAGTTTATCCTTTTGTGAGATGCAGGAAAAGAACCTTTTGGTTGAAATGAAATGCAGCCAAGACATCTTGCATTGCATTTCCTGCTTACAGGAACAGGTGCTTCCCATCTTACATAAAAGAGGTTTTTTGCAGCAAAGCAGTGATTCCTTAAAGCACAGTTTATAAGATGTCTTATGAGTCTTCCACAAGGATACCTCTTTTTGTATTCCTCTATCTTTTTCAGAAGCACCCTGTCATCATAATTTCTTGGATCCCATCTGTAGTTCTTCTCAATCCAGAAGCCACATATCCAATACCTTCCATCCTTAAAACCTACAGCAGTATATCCCCATGTTGGAAGAAGATACTTTTTTCTGGAATAGTCTGCTGCTGGAAGATGTGTCCTTACAATTCCTGGTTCAGGAAAAGCACATACTGCATATATCCTTTCCTTCCTTCCATTTATCTTCTCCTCAGATACTATAACATAATCTCCTGTCTGTGGATCAATTCCAATTGGTGGGCAGTCTGGAAGATAAAACAGTTTGCTGTATTTTGGCATTGGGATGAGATCCTCAGGATTTATAGGGACGAGTCTTTCTCCAAACATTCCTGCCATTCTGTAATAAGGATGCTCATATATCCTTCCGGATCTGTCAGAAAAAAGCATGTATGGAAGCCAGGAAAGATCCCTCATCTTTTACACATCTCATAAGCAAAAAGAGCTGCACCAATTGCACCTGCTATCTGTGGATCAAATCTTGGCTTTGGAATATTAAGCCCTGTTATTTCTTTTATCCTTTCCACAATTCCTTTATTCTTAGCTATTCCTCCTGTTATAGCAAGTTCAGGTTCTATTCCTATCTTTTTTGCAAGAGAATATATCCTTATTGCCATTGCCTTAAGATAAGAAGCAAGAACACATTCAAGGGGATGTCCTTTTTTTAAAAGATTAATTGCCTCTGATCTGGCATATACTACACATGTGTCTGATATAGGTTCTGGATCAGTTTTGCATCTGAGTGACATTTCTCCAAGCTTTTCAACAGGTATCTTAAACAGTTCTGCAATCACTTCTATTCCCCTTCCTGTCCCTGCAGCACACTTATCATTCAGTATAAAGTCCTTTACTTTTCCTTTTTCATCACACCTTATAACCTTTATGTCCTGTCCTCCTATGTCTATAACAGTCCTTACATTTGGTCCATATATAAAGATAGCACCTTTTGCATGACAGGCAATCTCTGTAACAGTCTTTTTTGCCATAGGAACATTTACCCTCCCATATCCTGTCCCAACACAGCAATCTATTCTTTCCTCATCAAGTCCTGTATCTTTCAGTGCAAGGAGAAGAGCTTTTTTTGCACTTTCAGAACTTTCTGCTCCTGTCCTTATGTTTGAATATGCATAAAGACATCCATCTACTATAATAGCTGCCTGAGAGCTTACTGAACCAACATCTATCCCTGCTGCTATGATCTTTGCAGACCTCCAGTCTATTTCTGGATTTTTCCAGCTATATTCCTTCCATCTATAAAAATGCTTCATCTTTTTTCCTTAAGGATAAGTGCTACACCAAGTGCAGGTATAAATTCAGGATCTTCTGGTATGATCAGCTTTTCTAACTTCTCCTTCATTGACTCCACAAATCCTATGTTTCTTATAACACCTCCTGAAAGGACTACCTTTCCTTTTATCCTCATCCTTCTTATCATTGCTGAAATTCTTTCTGCAAGAGAATCGCATATCGCCTTACTTATGTCTTCACGCGATACCTTTGAATGAATAAGTGAGACAACCTCTGTCTCAGCAAATATTACGCATTGACTGTTTAAAGATATCCTTTTTTTTGCTTTTAAGGCAAGTTTTCCAAACTCTTCTATGTCTAATTCAAGAGCAGCTGCCATTGCTTCCAGAAAAGTTCCAGTTCCAGCAGCACATCTATCATTTACTGCAAAATCAACTATGTTTCCTTTTTTATCCAGCTTTATAACTTTACTTTCTTCTGCTCCTATGTCTGCTACTGCTTCTGCACAGGGAAAAAGGTAAAAAGTTCCTTTTGCAAGTGCAATAAGATCATTTATCTTCACATATTCAAACAGATCTTTTCCACATCCTGTAACACCAATCATTACTTCTTCGGAAGTTCCCTTTCTTATATCCTCCAAAAGCTTGTATACGGTATCTCTTTGATCAAATCCAGTAGGTCTTTTTTCTTTAAAAGCTATTCTGTCCTCTTTTAAAGCCAGTATTTTTGTATTTCTTGCTCCACAGTCTATTCCAAAAATCATTTCAGTGCCTTTATTATTCCTTTTACCTTCTCTGATATATCTTTCAAGTCTTTCTCATCCGGTCTTCCTTTTATATTTCCCATCCTTCCTTCTTCAGAAAACCTTTTCAGCTTTTCTGTCCTGTATTCTCCAACAATATACCATTCTGCTATTATATCAAATCCAAGGTGATCAAAAAGCTGTCCCATGTATTTTACAGCAGGAATAGCCTCATTTATTCCTGTATGTGCACCTCCATATGTGCAGTATATTACTGCTTTTTTTCCTCTTCTTGGAGCAGACGGCTTTATTTCACCTTTTTCAAAGTATTTCCAGAGAAGTCTTGTAAAGAGTTCTTGAATTGGTCTTCCTGGAAGCCACTGATATACCCCGGATCCTGCAAATATAAGATCATATTCCAAAAGATCAACAGAGATATCTTCCTTTTCCTTTACCTCTATGACATCAACACTCTGCCCCATTTCCTTCAAAGTTTTTGTAATAGTTTCAGCAACTTTTCTTGTATTTCCAGTAGAGGAGTAATAAATGTTTAGTATTTTCATGACATCCCCCTTTTTTTATTTTGCTCAAATCTTTTTAATTGTTCATCCTTTTATCAATGTTTTATATGATCGTTTTAGTAAACGAATTTTCTTCATCTTTAAAAGCACTTATCTTCCTCTCCAGTATTTTACATTTCCATTGACATTTTTGCAATTATGCCTTACATAAAAAAAAAGATGCCGGAGTGGCGGAACTGGGAGACGCGCTGGACTCAAAATCCGGTGGGCTTTATGCCCGTGTGGGTTCAAGTCCCACCTCCGGCATCTATTCTTTTATAATTTTTTATTGAAATTTACAAAAACTTTTGATAACAGTTTGCAATAAAAAAAATTCAAAAAAGGAGGTAGAGGTATGAACAAAACAGATTTGGTTAATGAGGTAGCAAAGGTATTAGGGACAAAAAAAGAGGCACAGAAGGCAGTAGATTGTGTCCTTTCTGCAATTAAAGAGGCTTTAAAGAAAAAGGAAACCGTTACACTTATTGGTTTTGGAACATTTAAGGTAGCAAAAAGAAAGGCAAGGGTTGGAAGGAATCCAAAGACAGGAGAGGTTATAAAGATACCTGAAAAGAATGTTCCAAAGTTCATTCCAGGAAAGGCATTAAGAGAAGCAGTTGAATAAAAATTTAAAGCCCCATCAGGTTTTTACCTGATGGGGCTTTTTTTTGAAGATGAAAAGGCTGAGTTTAAAAAGACTTAAGGAATTTCAGGGAAGAAAAGGTCCTCTTCTTCTTATAATAATGGACGGAATAGGTATTGGAAAAGAAGACGAAACAAATGCAGTATATCTTGCAAATACACCAAATCTTGACAGACTTTTTAAAAGCCCTTTTTTTTGCACCCTCCAGGCACATGGAACTGCTGTAGGACTTCCTACAGATAAGGATATGGGAAACAGTGAAGTTGGTCACAATGCAATTGGTGCTGGAAGGATTGTAGATCAGGGAGCAAAGCTTGTGGATAAGGCAATAGAAACAGGAAGGATATATGAATCAAGGCACTGGAAAATAGCTGTAGAAAGAGCAAAAAAAGGAGGGACAATCCATTTTTTAGGTCTTCTTTCTGACGGAAATGTCCACTCACATATAAAGCATCTCTATAGTATGATAGACAGATGTGTTCAGGAAGGTGTAAAAAGAGTAAGGGTTCATGCAATACTTGATGGAAGAGATGTAGAAGAAAGGTCTGCTTTGAGATACATCATTCCTACGGAAAAAAAGCTCAGAGAGATCTCTGAAAGAGGTTTTGACTACAGGATAGCATCAGGTGGAGGAAGGATGAAGATAACTATGGACAGATACGAGGCAGACTGGCAGATGGTAAAGAGAGGCTGGGAGACTCATGTTCTTGGAAAAGCAAGACCATTCCGTTCTGCTGAAGAAGCTGTAAGGACACTTTACAAAGAGAATCCAGGAATAATAGATCAGTATCTGGATCCTTTTGTTATAGTAGATGAAAATGGAAATCCTGTAGGACCTGTAAAAGATGGTGATACGGTAATATGTTTTAATTTCAGAGGAGATAGGGTAATAGAGATATCAAGGGCATTTACAGAAAAAGATTTTCATGAGTTTGAAAGAGGTCCTCTTCCTGATGTCTATTACATAGGGATGATGGAATATGACGGAGACAAACACATCCCTCCAAACTATCTCGTAGAACCTCCTGTTATAGAGAATACTATAAGTGAATATCTTTGTGCAGAAGGGATAAAGAGCTTTGCTATTTCAGAGACTCAAAAGTTTGGTCATGTTACCTATTTCTGGAATGGAAACAGATCAGGATACATAGATGAAAGACTTGAGACATACATTGAGATTCCATCTGATAATATAGAATTTGACAAAAAACCACAGATGAAGGCATATGAGGTTACAGAAAAGACAATAGAGCTTCTGAGATCAGGTAATTACAGATTTGGAAGACTGAATTTTGCAAATGGAGACATGGTAGGTCATACAGGAAACATGGAAGCAGCAATAATAGCAGTTGAGACTGTTGACAGGTGCGTAGGTAAGCTTCTTTCTGTAATAAAAGAAATTGAAGGAATTGCAATAGTTACTGCAGATCACGGAAATGTTGATGAGATGTTTACATATGATAAGGATGGAAAAAAGATTCCAAAGACATCACATACTTTAAATCCTGTTCCTTTTGTGATATATGATCCACAGTATAGAGGAGAATACAGAATGGCTGATCTTCCAAAAAGAGGTCTTTCAAATATAGCTGCAACAATTCTGAATCTTTTAGGCTATGAAAAGCCAGAAGAATATGATCCATCACTGATCTGTTTTTGAGATGTTCTTCTTTTTTATAGCAGGTATTCAGCCAAAAGAGGTAAAGCCTAAGGAACAACCTCAAAAGATCTGTCCATTTTGTGGAATAAACAGACTTACTTTAAAGAGGATAGATCATTATTTTACACTTTTTTTTATTCCACTTTTCAGGGTAAAAAAAGGAGATCCTTTTTTTGAATGTCCAAAATGTGGGCTGATAGATGAAAAAAGAGGGATTGTTCAGTCTATACCAATTTGTCCTTCATGTAAAAGAGAGATATCTCCTGAATACAAGTATTGTCCATATTGTGGAAAAAGACTGCAGGAGGTTTTGTCAGCAGTTGACAGATAGTGTGAATGTTGTTAATGCTTGTTCCTATGAAAGAGGCAACAAACAGAAATTAATAAAAACCAGGCTTTTTATTCTGAGAAGCTAAGGTATGACCGAAGGAAGGATGTCCTTAGCTCTATCTGTCACTTACTGCCACTCTACTTGTGGCAGGGATTTAAATTCCCTTGCGGATGGGGGAGATTTACATCCGCAGGCAAAGTGTAAAAGTTTACACTTTGCCTAACCAGGTAAGGAATGCTTACAAAAGAGGATCTTTATAAGATGAATCCAGATCTTACACCAGATGTT
>CAZEOQ010000007.1:0-82120 GCA_964513995.1 uncultured Desulfobacterales bacterium
ATTCTTGGAATAGCACATACATCAAATCTTCCTTCAAGCTTAACTGTTACAGGATTTCCATATCTGTCAATTGTCTCCTGTTCTTTTTTTATTGATGGAATAGGTTTTACTGCTGCTCTTATTATTATCTCATCTCCATTTGATATTCCACCAAGTATTCCTCCTGCATTGTTTGTCTTAAAACCTTTTGGAGTCAGCTGATCATTATTTTCAGATCCTTTCATCCTTGCTGCCATAAATCCAGCACCAATCTCAACTCCTTTTACAGCTCCAACACTCATAACAGCCTTTGCAAGATCTGCATCAAGCTTGTCAAATACTGGCTCTCCAAGTCCAGCAGGACATCCCCTTACCCTTATCTCAACAATCCCTCCAACAGAATCCCCTTCCCTTCTTATCCTTTCTACAAGCTCTTCCATCTTTTTTGATGCAGAAAGGTCTGGACAAAGAAAAGGACTTTTTTCTCTATCCTCAAGCTTTATATTTTCTGCCCTTATTCCTCCAAGTTCAACAGTATATCCCATAACATCTATCCCAGCAGGCTTTATAATCTTTTCTGCAACAACACCTGCTGCAACCCTTGCTGCAGTCTCCCTTGCAGATGCCCTTCCTCCTCCTCTATAATCCCAGTGTCTGTATTTTTTAAAGTATGTATAATCTGCATGTCCTGGACGAAATATGTCTTTTCGTTTTTCATATGGAGTGCTGTCTACATCCCTGTTTCTTATAAAGAGCATTATAGGTGCACCTGTCGTAAGTCCTTTAAATACACCAGAAACTATTTCAACTTTATCCTCTTCTCTTCTTTCTGTATCAGAAGGAGAAGATCCTGGTCTTCTTCTTTTCATTGCTTCTTCAAAGTCCTTTTCAGAAAGAGGAATCTCTGGTGGACATCCGTCAATTACAACACCAATTCCTATTCCATGAGATTCACCAAATGTCGTTATTCTAAAAAGCTTTCCAAATGAATTTCCTGGCATCTTCAATTATCCTTTCAGCTATCTTTTTCTGACAGATGTGATCTGTGTCTATTATAAGATCTGAACATTCTCTGTATATTGGCTCTCTTTCTTTCAGCACTTCTTCTATTTCTTCTTCAGGAGCCTTTCCTGTAAGAGAAGGTCTTTTTTTATCCCTTAACATCCTCTCTTTTATCGTCTCTGGTTTTGCTCTAAGCCAGACAATAAACCCATTTTTTTTCAGCCTTTCCCTGTTTTCCTTATCAAGGACTGCTCCTCCTCCTGTAGATATTACCTGATTCCTGTATCTTGATACCTCCTCTATAACCTCCTTTTCTATTCTCCTAAACTCCCTCCATCCCTTTTCTGAAACGATCTCTTCTATGCTTTTCCCTTCTTTTTTTTCTATAAGCTCATCAGTATCAACAAAATTCCATCCAAGCTTTTTAGAAAGAATCCTTCCTACTGTGCTCTTTCCAGTGCATCTGTATCCTATAAGGACAATGTTCATACTGATTCAAGTTTTGAAAGAAGCTCACGTGTTACCTCTTCTACTGGTGGTTTTCCGTCTATCTCTATTATCTTTGGAATCCCTTTCTTTTTAGAAAGCTCCTTAAAGAAGTTTATTGCTGCCATTGTCCCGTTTTTCTCGTCATAATATATCTCATGTCTTTTATCTATTGCCTTCTCATCCTGATCATCAGATCTTACGATAAGCTTTCCTCCACAGATCCTGCACCTGTCCCCATTTGGCTTTATTTCATCTATGTAAATGTTGTTTGGATGGCTGTTATCATTCACGCAGATCCTTCTTCCCATAATCCTCTTTTTTGCAGTTTCTCTGTCAAGGACAATCTCTACAACGACATCTACCTTCATCCCTTCTTTTTCAAGTGCCTTTACAAGCTCTTCTGCCTGTTTTGGATTTCTTGGAAATCCATCAAGAAGCCATCCATTCTTGCAGTCATCCTGTTTTAGTCTGTTAAGGATCATAGGAATCGTAATATCGTCTGGAACAAGCTCTCCTCTGTCAATATACTGCTTTGCCTTTTTTCCGAGTTCTGTCCCCTTAGAGATATTCTCTCTGAATATGGCTCCTGATTCAATATGAGGAATCCCATACTTTTCTCTTATTACTGCACTCTGTGTCCCTTTACCACTTCCATTTGGTCCAAAGATTATGATGTTCATCTTTCTCCTCCTTTTTTGGAATTTTGAAGAAGATATTTGAAACAGAAAAACTTGTCAACAATACAGAAAAGAGGATATAAGCTCATAGCCTTTTTCAAAAAAAGGTCCTGAACTTGCCTCCTTTTCACAAAACTTCCTCCTTATACCTTTCTCAATCTGATCCTTTTTTGCCCATGCAAATGGAGAAGGCTCTTTTGTATGAGTCCTTTTGCTTACAGGAGTATAGTGATCAGATGCAATAAGGATTCTATAGTCTGGAAATCTTTTAAGTCCTTTAAGTAGTGTTCCAATAACATCCTTATCTATCCTTTCTATTGCATATATCTTTGCTTCTATGTCTGCACTGTGACTTGCCTCATCAGGTGCTTCTATGTGGATAAACACAAGATCATATCTTTCAAGAGACTCAAGAGCCTTTTCTGCCTTTCCTCTGTAGTTTGTATCAACATATCCTGTTGCACCTTCAACATAAATTGGTTCAAGACCTACGAGGACTCCAAGTCCTCTTATAAGGTCAACTGCACATACTATTGCCCCATCAATTCCAAATCTTTCTTTAAATGAAGGAAGAGATGGTCTTTTCCCCTGTCCCCAAAGCCAGATAGAATTTGCTGGAAGAAGACCTTCTTTTTTTCTTCTGACATTTACAGGATGTCCATCAAGATATTTCCAGGAAAGTCTTATAAGTGATACAACAGGATCTGATCTGCTCAGATATGAAGAAATGTCCTTTTCTAAGAGATCATGTGGAGGAATCGTCTCTACATTGTATGGTCCATTTTTCCAGATAAGTATATGCCTGTATGCAATACCAGGATAGATGCTTATATCAGGAGGGAAAGGCATGTTTTTTTTTAGAAAAGAAACGAGCTCTTTCCCTTCTTCTTTTGTAATCTCTCCAGAGCTGTGACTCTTCATTATTATCCTTTTTCCTTCAAAAGAAAGACTTACGAGATTCATCCTGTATGCAACATCACCTTCCTTAAGATCTATCCCCATAGATGCAGCCTCAATTGGAGCTCTTCCTGTATGATATAGCTTTGGATCATATCCAAGAAGTGTCATGTTTGCTATGTCACTTCCTGCTTCCATATCAGGTGGAATAGAAAGAAATGTTCCAATGGTTCCACCAGCAATAAGGTCCATATTAGGAGTATCTGCTACTTCAAGAGGAGTCCTTTTTCCAAGCTTTTCAATCGGATAATCTGCCATTCCATCACCAACAACTATCACATATTTCCTAAAATCCATCCTCAACCCTTATCACCATTGTTTTTCCTTTTACTACACTGAGTTTATCTATTTCAGATACAGCTTTCCTTACATCCCTTTCCTTTGCTTCATGTGTAAGCATTACAATTGGAACAAAGTCATTTTCTTTTCTTCTTCTTCCTTTCTGTATCACAGATTCTATACTTATCTTATTCTTTCCAAGTATTCCAGATATTGCAGAAAGGACTCCTGGTCTGTCAATAGCAGTTATCCTGAAATAATATCTGCTTTCAAGCTCTTCTATTGGAAGGATCCTTAAAGGACGATCAAGTTCTATTAAAGGAGGAGAAGATGAGTTTCCATTAATAATATTTCTTGCAATTTCCATAATATCAGCAACAACAGCACTTCCAGCAGGTCTTCTTCCTGCACCAAGTCCATAATAGAGGTTTGGTCCTACAAAGTCTCCGTCTATGTAGATTGCATTAAAAGTTCCATTTACACTTGCAAGGATACTTTTTTTTGGAATCATTGTAGGATGAACTCTTGCTTCTATAAAAGATCCTCTATCTCTTGCAATAGCAAGAAGCTTTACGGTATATCCAAATTCATCTGCAAACTTAAGATCATCCAAGGTAATCTCTGTTATTCCTTCTGTGTATATCTGTCTGTAGCTTACAGGAGATCCATAGATAAGAGAAATTATTATTGCAAGCTTGTGAGAAGCATCTATTCCTTCTACATCTAAGGTAGGAGGATTTTCTGCTATACCCATATTTACTGCTTCTTTTACTACATCACTATATGGAAGTCCTTCTTCTGCCATCTTTGTGAGTATAAAGTTTGATGTTCCATTAAGTATTCCAAATATTGATCTTATCTTGTTTGCACAAAGCCCATATCTCAAGACACCAATTATAGGGATTCCTCCAGCAACAGATGCCTCAAATCCAATATTTACACCATATCTTCTTGCTGCACTGAATATCTCTTCTCCACATTCTGCAAGAAGAGCCTTATTTGCAGTAACTACATGCTTTCCTTTTTCCATTGCAGAAAGTATAAACTCCTTTGCCTTTTCTGTCCCTCCTATAAGCTCTACTACAATGTGTATTTCTGGATCATTTATAATCTCAGAAGCATCTTTTGTAAGAAGAGAACTTTCAACCTGAATTCCCCTGTCTTTTTCAAGATCAAGATCAGCTATCTTTTTTATGTTTATCTCTGTTCCCACTCTTTTCCTTATAACCTCCCTGTTTCTTATAAGAATTTCTACTGTTCCTGCTCCAACTGTCCCAAAACCTATTATTCCTACATTTATCCCATCTTTTTTCTCCTTAGCAGTATTTGTAAAAAACCTTCCTTATTCCACGTATTGCCTGCTTTATTCTGTGAGGATTTTCAACAAGTGCAAATCTTACATACCCATCTCCATATTCACCAAATCCTATTCCAGGAGAAACAGCAACCTTTCCTTCTTTAAGAAGAAGCTCAGAAAACTTAAGTGATCCCATTTCTCTGAATTCAGGAGGGATCTTTGCCCATACAAACATTGTTGCTTTGGGTTTTTCTACCTTCCATCCAATTCTGTTCAGACCTTCAACAAGCTTGTCTCTTCTTTCACGATATATGTTCACAATCTGTTTTACGCAATCATCAGATCCATTAAGTGCAATTATTGATGCAATCTGAATCGGCTGAAATACTCCATAATCAAGATAGCTTTTTATCTTTTTCAGTGTTGCAACAAGACTTCTGTTCCCTACACAAAAACCTACTCTCCATCCTGGCATGGAATAGCTCTTAGACATACTGAAAAACTCAACTCCTATGTCTTTTGCTCCAGGAACCTGAAGAAAGCTTGGAGGCTTATATCCATCAAATGCAAGATCAGCATATGCAAAGTCGTGAATTACCATAATATTGTGTTCTTTACAAAATTGCACAATCTTCTTAAAGAATTCCAGATCAACGACAGCAGTTGTAGGATTGTGTGGATAAGAGATTATAAGGAGTTTTGGATGTGGCCATGTCTGTTTTACTGCACTGAGAAGATCCTCAAAAAAGTCTCTATCAGGACCTATGGGAATACTTCTTACATCACCTCCAGCAATTATTACGGAATAAAGATGGATAGGATATGTAGGATTTGGAACAAAGACCACATCTCCTGGTTCAATAAGAGCAAGGACGAGATGAGCAAGTCCTTCCTTTGCTCCAATAGTAACTACTGCCTCTTCTTCTGGATCAAGCTCAACATTGTATTTCCTTTTATACCAGTTGCATATTGCCTCTCTCAGCTTTCTTATTCCCATAGAAGCAGAATATCTGTGATTTTGTGGTTTTTGAGCCGCTTCTATAAGTTTATCAACGATGTGTTTTGGTGTAGGGATGTCAGGATTTCCCATTCCAAGATCTACTATGTCCTCTCCTTTTCTTCTTAGATCCATCTTTATCTGATTTATAACAGCAAAGATATAAGGAGGAAGCCTCTTCATCCTTCCCAGAACTTCCATAAGCACTTCTCCTTCTTCAGGGAATTTGGATTATTATAGAAAATCAAGCTGAAAAAATAAACCTTACTAATGAAGTATGCTCTGATCAAACTTTACTTTCATTGCTTTTACAGGACATGTAATTACGCAAAGCTCACATGCACTGCATTTTTCACTATTAAATCTTACTTCCATCTCTGGTCTCTTTATATAAAGAGCACCTGTAGGACATACTGCTGTGCACATCCCACAGTGAATACACACTTCTTCATCCCTTTTTATTTCCTGGGCAGCTTCTTCTACTTCTATTCCAAGACTTTTCAGGTATTTTACACCTTCATAAAAATTCCTCTTATCACCTTTCAGTTCCATTACCATCACACCTTCTTTTCTTGGATATATCGTTGCTTTAAGTATGTTAAATGTAAGATCAAATTTCTTTACAAGATTAACGACAATTGGTTCACTTACCCTTTCTTTTGGAAATCTAAGGATCAGCATTTTTGAATACATGGCTCTAAGCTCCTTTAGCTTTTTTTATAGCATTCTTGAATCCTAAAAGTGATCTTTCTATCTTATCTTCAGAAATACAGAAAGCTATTCTGAAATAACCAGAAGTTCCAAATCCAGATCCTGGAACAACAATGATGTTTTCTTCTTTTAGAATTGAAACGAATCTTCTGTCATCTTCTATAGGAGATTTTGGAAATACATAAAATGCTCCATCTGGCCATATAAGTTCATATCCAAATGATTCTAAAGCACTACATAGCATATCCCTTCTTTTTCTATACCTTATTACAGGAGACTTTTCTCTTAAAAGATAAGGAATAATGACCTGCATAAGTGAAGGAGCATTTACATATCCAAGGATCCTGTTTGAAAGGACAAGTCCTGATATAAGAAGGTCTTTTTCGTATATATCAGGATGGACTGCAATATAGCCAATCCTTTCTCCTGGAATAGAAAGATCTTTTGAGAATGATGTAACAAGAATACTCTCTTTGTAATATCTAAATACATCAGGAACAGAAACCCCATATGTTATTTTTCTATATGGTTCATCAGATACGAGATATATAGGCTTTCCAAATTTTTTGCTGTAATAGTTAAGAAGTTCTGCAAGCTCTTTTATCTCTTTTTCTCTGTATACCCTTCCTGTAGGATTGTTTGGTGAATTTATAAGCACAGCTTTTGTATTTGATGTTATGGCAGCATCTATTGCTTCTATATCTAAGGAAAAGTCCTCCTTTGTCTTTACCTTTTTTGCTATTCCTCCATGATTACTTACATAATACTCATACTCCACAAAATATGGTTTTGGAAATATTACCTCTTCACCAGGATCAAGAATTGTCTTGAACACGACATTTAATCCTCCTCCAGCTCCAACTGTCATAATAATGTCATCAGCAGAAAATCTGTGTCCTCTTTCCTCTTTCAGATAAGATGCAACTGCTTTTCTCGTCTCATAAAATCCTGCATTTGACATATATCTGTGTATTCCTGGTTTTTTTATTACCTGAACTATGATCTCTTTTAATTTATCTGGAGGTTCAATGTCAGGATTTCCAAGACTAAAATCAAAGATCTCTTTTTCTTTTTTTAAATCTTCAGCTTCTTCAAACATCTTCCTGATCCAGGAAGAAGATTCTATTGCACGAATTATCTTTTTTGATATCACTTTTTTACTCCTTTTTATTTTTTTGGTATTATGCAAAACTGAAAAAATGGTCAACACAAGAAAAATAATATGGATTATCTTTTCATTTGCAATATTTCTTTTTACTGTCCTTTTTGCTGATCTTTCTCCTGAAAACCCAAAGATAACAAGAACATTTTCAGTCTGTCTTCTCATGTCACTTCTCTGGATAACAGAAGCTGTTCCTCTTCCTGTTACTTCTCTTATCCCTGTCGTGCTTTTCCCTTTTTTTGGAATAATGGATGGAAAAAAAACTGCTTCTCTTTATTTTAACAACATAATCTTCCTTTTTCTTGGTGGATTCATTATGGCACTTGCTATGGAAAAGTGGAATCTTCACAGAAGAATAGCTCTCAGGATTATCCTTACTTTTGGTTCTGAATACAGAAAGCTTCTTTTTGGTTTTATGCTTGCCACTGCGTTTCTTTCCATGTGGATATCAAATACAGCAACAGTTATGCTTATGACTCCAATTGCTATGGCAGTAATATCCAGACTTGAAAAGGATGCTAAGAAATTTCCTGTAGCACTCCTTCTTGGTATAGCATATTCTGCATCAATTGGTGGAATTTCAACACTTGTAGGAACTCCTCCAAATGCTATATTTGTAAAGATCTTAGAGATATCTTTTCCAGAAATCCCAGAAGTAACATTTTCCTCATGGTTCATATTTGCATTTCCAATAAGCCTTATCCTTTTCCTTTTTACCTGGCTTCTTCTTTTTTTCCTATACTGTCCAAGAAATGAGAAAAAAATAGAAAAGAGGATATTTCTAGAGGAATATAAAAAACTTGGTCCTATGAGATATGAAGAAAAGGTTGTAGCTTTTCTTTTTTCTCTTCTTGCAGTTATGTGGCTTACAAGAGCAGATATAAAAATAGGAAATTTTACTTTTCCTGGATGGTCATCTCTTCTTCCACATCCAGAATTTATTGATGATGGAACAGTAGCTATATCAGTTTCTATCCTGCTTTTTTTTATACCGTGCAGAAAAAAAAGAGAAACTGTCATGGATTGGGAAACAGCAAAAAGACTTCCATGGGGAATAGTCCTTCTTTTTGGAGGAGGTTTTGCCCTTGCAGAAGGTTTTAAACAATCAGGTCTTTCTTCCTGGATAACAGAAAGATTTTCTCATATAAACCTCCCTATTCCTCTTACAATAGTCCTTATATGTATTGGAGTAGCTATTCTTACTGAATTTGCATCAAATACTGCTTCTTCTCAGGTCGTCCTTCCTGTTATGGCAAGTCTTTCAAAAGCAATTGGAGTAAGTCCTTTTCTTACAATGGTTCCAGCAACGATTTCTGCATCATGTGCATTTATGCTTCCTGTTGCAACTCCACCAAATGCAATAATCTTTGGAACAAACAGACTAACCGTATGGGATATGTTTAAAACTGGTATATTTATTGATCTTGCAGCTGTATTTGTTATAACAGTTTTTAGTCTTATCTACTTTAGATAATCCAGTAGTATTTTGGATACTCTTTTTTTCTGCATCTTTTCATTGTTTCTGGAAGAAAGTCTGAAATGTCTTTTGCTGTAATTCCATCTTCTCCTTTTTCTGAAGCTGCTATATCTCCTGAAAATCCATGTATGAATACTCCCATCCTTACAGAATCCTGAAAAGACATTCCCTGACCAAAAAGTGCAGAAATCGTTCCTGTAAGGACATCACCAGAACCTGCTGTTGCCATACCAGGATTTCCTGTCATATTTATAAAGATCCTTCCAGAAGGAGTTCCTATAAGGGAATGTGCTCCTTTAAGGACTATTATTGCTTTAAGTTCTTTGCATGTATCTTTCAGGATCTCTATCTTTTTCAGATCTATTTCAGAAACAGTCTTTTTTGTTATCCTTGACATCTCTCCTGGATGTGGAGTAAGAACTGTTTCTGCCTTCCTGTTTTTGACTACAGAAAGATCTTTTGATATAGCTGTAAGACCATCACCGTCTATCAGTATAGGTTTTTCTATCTTTTCTACAAGCTCCATTACAAGCCTTTGTGTCTCTTCATTAAGAGAAAGACCAGGTCCAATTACTACCATGTCCACTCTTTCTGAAAGCTGAAGGAGTCTTTCTTTATTCTCTAAGGAAAGAGTCCCTTCTTTTGTTTCAGCCTGTGGATGAAATACTATTTCTGGACCTAATGTTGCTATATATGGTGCAACAGACTGTGGACATGCAAGCCTGCTATATCCTCCTCCTGCTTTAAGAAATGAATAGGATGAAAGGAATGGTGCTCCAAAATAGTTTCTTGCCCCTGCAATAAAAAGCACTTCTCCAAATGTTCCTTTATGTCCTGTCTTTATCCTTTCTGGAATAGGAATCGGCTCATTTATCTCACACATTATACTTTCATCTTCATAAAGTGATGGAGGAAATGAGATATGTGTTACATAAAGCTTGCCACAGAGTTCATATCCTGGATAAAGTATGTTTCCAATCTTTGGAAGACCAAAAGTTATCGTAAGATTTGCTTTTACAGCAATTCCCATAACTTTTCCTGTATCTCCTGAGACACCAGATGGAATGTCTATGCTTACAACATATTTTCCACTTTCATTTATAGCCCTTATTACATCTCTGTATATTCCTTCTACTTCTCTTGAAAGCCCTGTCCCAAATATTGCATCTATTATAACATCACATCCCTTGATCTCATCTTTTATGTCATCAACAAATGAAACTTTCTTTACTGAGATAGGCAATCTCTTTATTATCTCAAGATTCATTCTTGCTGCACCTTTAAACTTTTCTGGATCACCGATAATAAAAATCCTTACATCTGAACCATTTGAGTGAATTTTTCTTGCAACAACAAATCCATCTCCTCCATTGTTTCCTATTCCACAAAATACAGCAAATCTTTTCCTTATATCCTTCAGTTCACTTAATATTGCAAAATATGAAGCCTGTCCTGCATTTTCCATAAGTATCTCTTCTTTTATTCCAAATTCATCTGAAGCCCTTTTATCTAACCTCCTCATCTCTTCTACATTACAAACCTTCATCCTTCCCCTCCTTTTTAGAGTCCTTGAAGTATAACAAAATAAACTTGACATAGAAAGACAGTTAAAGGATATTGAAAAAGATGGAAAGATTTGGACCTTTTGATGAAGGCGTAATCCCTGTCCATTCAGTTGATATACCTGTAGTTGATCCTAATAATCCTGAAAATTTTAAGATACTCAGCTTTCCTGTCCAATCTCAGTCAGCAGATATAATAACAATACTTGTTCCTGCTAAATACATAGGAACAATTCAGTCAATTTCAAAAAATAATAAAATTTCAGAAATAAGATTTTACTCTGATACCCTTCTCTTTATTGGAGAAGGGATAATCCTTTCTGCTTCAAGGATAAAAACAGGGCCTGAAAAAGGAAATTACCTTATAGAACTAAAGATCAAATAATTATCTTTGCATCAACGACCCAAATTCCATAAGGATTTAAAATAACAGGATTCAGATCCATCTCCTTTATTTCAGGAAATCTTATACAGAGAGAAGAAACTTTTATCATGAGTTCTACGACTTTCTGGATCTCAGTCTCTTTTAAGTTATCTGATACCTTTGTCTTTCTGAAGACATAATATGCCTGATCCCTGTTAAAAGGAACAAGAATTTCTTCTATATCACCATATAACTCTACATCCTCTCCTCCTTTTCCAACCAGAAGTATATGACCAAACTTTTCATCTTTTTTTACTCCTATAAATATCTCCTCTCCTTCTTCTATCATTTTCTGAACAAGGACAGCCCTTACATCCTTTTTTATCATCTCCTTGTATGCTTCAAAAAGCTCTCTATAACTTTTTATCCAAACTTTTATAAGTCCTTTTTTCTTTTTATGAATCCCTCCTTCTGCTTCTGCTTTTATGCAAACAGGAGGTCTTAGTCTCTCAAATGCATCTCTTAGTTCAGATTCATCTTTTATTTTTACTGTTTCAGCAACAGGAATACCTGCAGCTTTTATAATCTCAAATGCATCCGAAAAGAGATAATCTTTCCCTTTTGAATTTTCTATTATTTCCCTTATCTTTTCTTCCTTCTTTATTTCATAAATATCTGGTTCTTTTTTTGCCATCTCTCTTATGGCTTTATATTCCATACATAAACCAAGAGAACAAAAAGCCCTGTCAGGATGTTTAAAGACTGCTACAGGAGAATCCTTTGTAAAATTTTCTGCATCTTCTTCGTTATAATATCCTATAACCCAGGAAAGGACAGGTTTTTTTACAGATCTTTCCTTTACTACAGAACTTATTGTTTTCAGAGTAGGAATCCCATTTATACAAAATATTATATCCACTGAATCATCTTCAATCATACAGTTCAATGCTTCTGTATATACCTTTTTATATCCATGTCTGAAACTTGCTGACATAATGTCCACAGGATTTGAAGGACTGTAATATGGAGGATATATCTGAGAAATTCTTCGTAGGGTAGATTCAGAAAGTTCTGAAAGCTCAAAACCATACTTTTCAAGTGAATCAAGACAGATTATCCCTGCTCCTCCAGAAGGTGTTATGATTCCAACCCTCTTTTTGTCTGGTATGTGTATCTTTTTTGAAAGCATGTAGATCACATCTTCCAGCTTTTCTGTTGAGTCTGTTAGAATCAGACCTAAGCTAAAAAAGAAGGCTTTATATACTTTATAATCCTTTGCAATTGCTCCAGAATGAGAAACAACAGCTTTTTTTGCTTTTTCTTCCCTTCCTGATTTAAATATGACAATCGGTTTCTTATGTCCCTTTTCTTTTATTACCTTTTTAAACAATTCTGGTTCTTTTAGCTCTTCAATATGAACAGCTATAAGCTGTGTCTGATCATCTTCAAGAAGTTCTGAAAGAAGTTCAGGAAAGTCTATGTCACATCCATTCCCTATGTCTATTGCTTTTCCTATGGGAAGAGAAGAAAATCCTTGAACAAAAAGTCCTGATTGTCCAATAAATGAGACTGGCATAACTTTTGAGGATACAAAGACAAAGGAAGTCGTAAAATGAGAAAAATAATTTACGACTCCCATAGAATTTGGTCCCAAGATCCTTATTCCATATTCCTTTGAAATATCCTCAAGCTCTTTCTGAAGTCTTTTTCCTTTTTCATCAGATTCTGCAAATCCATCACTTATTATAACTGAAATCTTTATCCCTTTTTTTGCACACTGCTTCAGGATATCAGGAACAATTTCTCTTCTTACCATTATCACAGCAAGCTCAGGAATATCAGGAATTTCTTCTACTTTCCTGTAGCACTTGTATCCCAGTATCTCTTCTGCTGAGGGATTAACAGGATATATCTTCCCTTTATAACCAAAATCTATCAGAATCTTTAAAGGATTTAGTGTCTCAGTCCTTCTTGAAACACCAATAAGAGCTACAGAAGATGGAGAACAAAGAGATTTAAGCAAACTCATCTTATTCAGGTTCAAGACTTATAATCTTTGCTACTTTTTTTTCTAACTTCCCTACCTCTTCCACAATAATGTCCACATATTTCCTGTTAGGGTCTTCTTTTGGCATTTTTTTACTCAATCTTCTTGCAAATCCTCCTATAACCGTAAGAGAATTTCTGAGTTCATGAGCAACCCTGTTTGCCATCTTTCCCATTGCAGCGTGTCTTTCCATTTCTAAAAGTTTTCTATGTGTTTCTTCAAGCTGCCTAGTCCTTTCTTTTACTTTTTTTTCAAGCTCCTGCTGAGATATATATACCTCATCATAAAGCTGAGATATTTTTATAGCTATCCCTATCTCATTGGCAACTATATATATTGCATCGCTGTATCTTACATGAAAATAGTTTTTCCTTTTTGAAGCAGTTACCAAAATTCCTATTACTTTATCTTCTACCATTATAGGGGTAAAGGCAAAAGAGTTCATCGTATTTGGAACTATAAGGTGATCTTTATCCTGTATCTCGTCTATGTCATTCACAATTACTATCCTTTTTTTTTCAAAACATCTGATTGCATATGGATCTTTAAGTTGTCGGTTTTCTATCTTTTCTATAAATCCTTTTTCTAACCCAACACAGCTTTCTACTTTTACATGATTATTTGTGCTTATAAGGAGTATTGCACAAAGATCAAATTTATATTCTTTTATGAGGAGTCTGATGATCCCTTCTAAGACATTTTGAAGATGAAGGTGTGATGAAACAAGTTTTGTTATTTCAAATAATATTCTTAACTTCTTCCTGTTTTCTTTATACTTCCTTTCTAATTCATCAATCTGGCTTAAGAGGCTTTTAAATACCATGTAAAATTAGTAACAATTTAGAGCAAATAAAGTCAATAAAAAAAAAGAAGGGCTGATCTTAAAGATCAACCCTTCTTTTAAGGCGGCACCCGGATTCGAACCGGGGAATAGCGGTTTTGCAGACCGCCGCCTTAACCACTTGGCTATGCCGCCTTTTTTAAGCGGGAAACGGGACTTGAACCCGCGACCACCACGTTGGCAACGTGGTGCTCTACCCCCTGAGCTATTCCCGCTTTCACCTATATTTTACCTCAGAATCCTTTTTCCTGTCAAATAGTTTTTCCTCTTGCAAATACATGGAAAATTTTATAATTAAGAAAAACCATGTTTTTTAGAATTGCAGAAAGGAGAATAAAAGAGGCACAGGAAGAGGGAGTCTTTGATAATCTTCCAGGAAAGTATAAACCACTTAAACTTGAAGACTGGAGTAATGTGCCTCAAGATCTAAGACTTGCTTATAAGATCCTCAAAAATGCTGGATTTCTTCCTCCTGAGCTTGAGCTGAAAAAAGAGATCTTAAGGATGGAAGATCTTTTAGAACAGCTAACAGATGAAAAAGAGGCATACAGACTGGTAAAAGAGATAAATCTGAAGATAATGAAGTTAAACATGATGAAAAAGAAGTCTCCTCTTCTTGAAGAAAATCAGATTTACTACAAGAAGGTCCTGGAAAAGATAAGAGAAAGAAGAGAAAAAAGGAAAAAAGCTAATCAGGACTAGCTTCACTCCATTTTTCCTGATATGAAATAAGACTTTCTTCTGGATATTCCATAAATTCCTCTTCTTTTATGTAATTTCTTGCCTCATATGCCTTCCTTAATACTTCCTGATAATCAAGGTTTCCTTCTTCAATCATATCCATTGCTTCTTCAAGCTGTCTTGTAAGTGATTCATCAATATATCTTGGAAAATTCTGCTTCAGATACTTATATACTTCTCTTCCAAGTCTTGTAGGATAAAGTCTTCCATTTGGAAGCACCTTTATGTAATTTCTATTTATAAGTGTTGTAACGATTTCTGCATAAGTAGAAGGTCTTCCAAGTCCTCTTTTTTTCATCTCCTGAACAAGTGTCCCTTCTGTATAAAGATCTGCTTTTGGAACTAATCTAAATGAAACATTTTCAACTTTTATTTCTTCTGATATAGAAGCTACAGAAAAAGTAGGAAAGACCTTCTCAAATCCTTCTTCTAAAATTTCAAAAATTGCTTCATCTTCCCAGCTGTATGAAGGAGTTTCAAACCTTAGTCTTTTTACTTTCAGTTTTGTCTGTCTCATCTGACTTGCTATAAATCTTCTAAATATAAGATCATACAGTCTTACTGAAATATTAGGATCTGAAAGACTTATAAAACCTGCTCCTATCATAAACCTTACCTGAGATTCATCTTGAGGTCTTGTAGGACGGATTCCTTCATGTGCTCCTTCTTCTGCCCATTCTCTTGGATAAAATAGCTCTTCACCGAACTTATCAGCAATATATCTTTTTGCTACCTGATATCTTCCAACCTCTGATATTCTTGTTGAATCTGTCCTGTGATAAGTAATAAGTCCTGATTCAAATAATTCTTGTAGAAGCTTCATTGTTTGATTTGTAGAAAGACCAAGCCTTTGACTTGCATCCTGAAGTATAGTATCTGTGGTATATGGTGGAGGAGGAATTTTTATCTGTTCTTTTTCTTCAATAAAAGATACAGAAAGCTTTCCCTGTTTTATTTCTTGAAAAAGATTTTTTGCTAAAGCAGTATCTTCAAGTTCAACTGAAAACAGGTATTTCCATAGCCTAAAACTTATTTTAGCCTTTTTCTTTTTTGCCTCTTCTGCCCTTTCAATTACCCATCCAAGAACAGGAGTTTGAACTCTTCCTGCAGAAAGCCTCGTTTTTTTAAATTCCTTCCATAGCCTCTGTGAAAGAGTAAAACCGACCCATCTGTCAACTACTCTTCTTGCAAGCTGAGCTTTTACTCTGTTTAAGTTAAATCTTACAGGATTCTTTAAAGCTTCTCTAAATGCACGAGGAGTAACTTCGTGAAATTCAAGTCTGTTTATGTTTTTATTAAAAGGAGAAAGCTGTATAAAAAGATCATAAGCTATCTTTTCTCCTTCTGCATCTGGATCACTTCCAATGAATACTTCCTTTATTTCATAAGCAAGTCTTTGAAAGCTTTTTATAAGATCCTGTTTGTCAAAAATAGGTCCTTTTTCTTTTTTCTGTTCAACTTCTTCTGGATCTACAAGCTGCTGTCCAGTTGATTTCACTATCTTTATGGTATCAAATACTGGGATAAAATAAGAATCTTCCTTAAATACTCCAAAAAATCCCTTCTTTCTTGAAAGATTAAACACATGACCTAAGGATGCCGTTATCATGAGAATCCTGTCCTCAGTTGGTATTTCATACACAAAAGCATCTCCTACTTTTCTTACAGTTGGCTTTCCAAAGAAGGAAGCAATGGTCCTTGCTTTATTAGGAGATTCTACTATTACCAGAGCAGTAGAAATCTGGTTTGAGACATCTATTTTTCTTTCCTTTCTGATCCTTGTAAGTTCTTCTGATATAGCCGAAAGATCTATCTCTGAGATGTGTCTAAAAGAAAATTCTTCACCCAGATGCAATTTGAGTCTTTTTGTAAGGCTTTTTAAAGATCTTTTGTCTTCAGGAATTACTATAGAAAGACCTTTAAGAAGACCTGAAGCTGTAAGTCTTGAAACCCTTCCAGATGCCTGAAGATATGTAGCAGAATCTCCTACTACAAGATAAATCTCTCCATCCTGTCTTATAAGAAACACATCTTCTGAATTTTCAAGTCTTTCAATAAATTCCTTTTCCTTGAACTTCTTCTCTATGAATTCCTTTATCTTTTCGCACTTCTGTTTTATTCTTGGATACCTTTCAAGGTCTTCTTCTTTTAAGTTCAAATACTTCTTCAGATACTGAATATCTTGAAATCTCCTTATCCTTTCCTCATCTTCCAAGATAGAGATAACATTGACAAGTATATTGTAAAGACTTCTTGGAACTGCTGAAACCTTAGTAGGAAAAACATGTTTTGGCACTCCTAAAAATATTGCATAACGAAGGACATAAGGAAGATCTATTCCCCTGACGAGAGGATTTCCTATGTGAGAAAGACCTACTGCTATGTCAAATTCACCTCTTTTCATTTCTTCCATAAGGGTTTCAGGATCAAGTTCCAGATAACTCAATACCTTAAATCCTTCCTTTCTCAAATTCTTTACAACTTCTTCTACCCCATTTTTTCCAAATATAGATGAGACAAATAAAAGCCCACCCTTTCCAAGGATCTTTAAAAGAGAAGCTATTCTTTTACATGCTTTATCAATTTCAGGATATGTTTCGTCTGTTATATCTATTACATTTCTGAGATTTGAAACAGCTTGATAGATGTCAAAACCAAGTAAAAATCTAAAAAGCATTACTCTGTTTCCACGAGGTTTAAGTGTTGCAGATGAAAGAAGGAGGATCTTTTTTCCAGAATGTCTTTTTCTTATTTCCTCAAGTTTTTCAAAGTCTTCTTCTTTCTTATCATGTTTCAAAGCAAGGGCTATTTCTTCTTCTGAAAAACCTAAAAGTTTAAAAAGTGAGTCAATGTGTGAAGATCTTTTAAGGAAGGAGTCAACATCGTCAATGAAGATAAAGCTGAAGTTGATTTCATTAAGTTTTTCTAAATTGCGATAAAAAAAGTTTACTGTTGCTACTAATATGTCAAAGTTTTTTTGATTAAAATCCTCTTTTTCCTTTTTTCTTCCAAGATAAGCCAAGATGTTTCTTGATATACCTGCCTTTTTGCAAAATTCCTTAAGCCTTTCTTCTGTCTGCTGGACAAGGAGTCTTGTAGGAACAAGGATAAGAACCTTCTGGGAATCAAAACTCAGTGCAGAAATAAGACCAAATGTAGTTTTTCCTGTTCCTGTTGGTGCAACAATTGCAAATGATTCTCTAAAAAGCAGTCTTTTTATCCATGTCTCTTGAATTGGAAGAGGAGGATATCCTAAAGCTTTTTTAAAAAATTCAACAAATCTTTTAAACTCACTTTCAACTTTACAAAAATTCAAAAGATTTTTCAGTCTTCCACTTTCTTCAAGCTCTTTACAGACATCTTCCTTAGGTTCAGGAAGACAGCTCCTGCAAGGAAGTCCTTTTAACAAGCGATCATCACTTATTATACCACCACAGTTTGGACAGGCTCTTGCAACTAAGAAAATCATATTTTCCACCTTTTCCTTATACTTTCAAGTTCTCTTTTCAACTCTTTCTCCTTCAATTCCTTTCTTTTATCATACTTCTTTTTTCCTTTAGCTAAAGCAAGTTGAACTTTTGCCCATCCTCTTGGAGAAAAATATATCTTTATAGGAATAAGTGTATAACCTTTTTCTTCTGTCTTTCCTATAAGCCTGTTTATCTCTTTTTTATGTAAAAGAAGTTTTCTTGGTCTGTTTGGATCAATAGATGTATGTCCAGCATATGGATATGGTTTTATATACATGTTATATAAGAAGACTTCTCCTTTTTTTATCTTTGCATAACTGTCCTTTATACTTACCCATCCCTCTCTGAGAGATTTTACTTCTGGTCCTAAAAGGACTATCCCTGCTTCGTATACCTCATCTATAAAGTAATCATGTGCAGCCCTTCTGTTATAACAGACTACCTTTATCTTTTCTTCATCCATTCCTATAACCCCGTAAAGTATTGTTCTAAGTCAGGAAGAAGCCTCTTCATCCTTTCTGTGACATATGTCTTTATCTGCTTTGAAGTAGAGAATTCCAATATCTTTTCTGCATCCTTTTTCAATTCCTCTGCTGAAATAGATCTTATGATCCTTTTTATCAAAGGAATCACCCTGGGATTCATACTAAGTTTCTTAAGACCTAATCCTATAAGCAGTGGTACACATAAAGGATCACCAGCCATTTCACCACATAGAGATACAGGTATCCTGTTTTTCTCTGCTGATAGGATTACACTTTTTATCATCCTAAGTATTGCAGGATGGAAAGGTTCATAGAGATAAGCTACCTCCTTGTTTATCCTGTCTATGGCAAGCGTATATTGAATAAGATCATTTGTTCCTATGCTGAAAAAGTCTACATGCCTTGCTAAGGTGTCTGCTATTATTACAGTAGAAGGAACTTCTATTATTATTCCTATCTTTATGTTTCTGTTATATGGAATTCCTTCTGTGTCAAGTTCTTTTTTTACATCTTCTATCAGCTTCTTTGTTTCCAATATCTCTTCAAGACTTGAAATCATAGGAAGCATTATCTGAACATTCCCATAAGCACTTGCTCTTAGTATTGCTCTTAACTGAATCCTGAATATATCAGGATGTTTAAGACAGAATCTTATTGCTCTAAGTCCAAGAGCAGGGTTTGTCTCTTCAACAGCTGTTATTTTTTCCTTTAGCTTATCAGCTCCTATATCCAGGGTTCTTATTATTATAGGATCAGGAGCTATTGCCTCAGCAGCTTTTTTATAATCCTCAAAAAGCTCCTCTTCTTTTGGAAGCTCTTTATGGCTTAAATAGAGAAACTCTGTTCTGTAAAGTCCTATTCCTTCTGCCCCTTGTTCTTTTACGCTGAAAACCTCCTGAAGGAATTCTGTATTTGCCATAACAGAGATCCTGTGTCCATCCAGGGTTACCGCAGGAAGATATGCTTCCTTTAATATAGAATTCTTTACTTTTTCTCTCTGTCTTCTCCTTTCTTCATAATAAGATATGTCATCCTCATCTGGATTTACTATTACCCTTCCTGTATCCCCATCTACTATCAGGATCGTTCCATCTTCTACTTTGTCTGTAACTGAACAAAGCCCCATAACAGCAGGAAGCTTCAAAGCCCTTGCTAATATAGCTGTATGAGAGGTCCTTCCTCCTCCATTTGTAACAAATCCAAGAACCTTGTCTGAATCAAGTTCTGCAGTATCTGCAGGAGAAAGATCGTGGGCAACAATTATAGCCCTTTCTTCCATATTGGATATATCTTCCTTTTTTTTTCCTGTAAGAATTCTCAGTATCCTTTGAACCACATTTTCCACATCACTTATCCTTTCACTGATATAGCTGTCTTCTATTTGAGAAAAAAGCTTTTTTATCTCATCAAAAGCCCTTTTAAGAGCCCATTCTGCATTTATCTTCTCTTCCTTTATCCTCTCTACTGTGGCATCATAAAGCATACTGTCATTTAGGATCATAAGATGGCTGTCAAGGATAAATGCGTGTTCTTTAAGTTTATCTGGGAGTCTGTTTTTTAGATCTGAAAGCTGTCTTTTTACTTCTTCAACAGCTTTTTTAAACCTTTCTATTTCATACTGAACAAAACTTTCGTCTATCTTCCTTAAAGGAACTTTAACTTTTTCCCTGTCAATAAGCCGTGCTTTTCCTATTATAATACCAGAAGATACAGGAATTCCTTGCATTTCTATTCTTTTTGAGACCATCAGAGCTCTCCGAATCCTTTTTCAAAAAGCTCTGTAATCTTCTCTATAAGATCTTCTGCATCCTCTCCAACAACTTTTACCTCAAGTTCTGTCCCTTTGGGACAGTTCAGTGTAAGTATTGAAAGTATGCTGTCTCCTTCTACAGTCTGATTCCCTTTTCTAAAATATACCTTTGACTTGTGTTTCCTTATAAGATTCACAATCTGTGCAGCACTTCTTGCATGAAGTCCAAGTTCATTTTTTACCCTAAGCTTTTTCACAAACTCCATCAAATATCCTTTTTCTTTCCAGACACTTTTTGTATATCTTTCTATAAGAAATGCCTTTCTTTTTTGAAATAGTTTCAGCTATATCTTTTGTACTTAAACCTTCTTTTATCAATTCGTCTATTTCTTTTATCGTATCTTCATCAAAAGAAACCTCTTTTTTCCTCTCTTTTGGAAAAAGAATGATTATATATTCTCCTTTTATCTCCTTTTCAGAAATCTCATCTATGATCTCATCTAAGTATCCTCTTTTTATCTCCTCGTGTATCTTTGTAAGTTCTTTCAAAAGGACGATCTTTCTGTTATCAAATACCTTTCTTATGTCTTCAAGTGTATCCAAAAGTCTGTGTGGTGCTTCAAAAAATATAATAGGAACTTCTTCTTCTTTCAACAGATTTAACTTCTTTATTCTTGCACTGGACTTTGAAGGAAGAAAGCCTACAAAGAGAAAGCCAGAGGATGAAATCCCTGATACAGAAATTGCTGCTGTTACAGAAGAAGGACCTGGAACAGGGATTACCTGAATTCCTGAGTCAAGAGCATTACTTACAAGATAAGCTCCAGGATCAGATACTGAAGGAGTTCCTGCATCAGATATAAGAGCTATGTTATATCCTGAATTTAATTTCTCTATTATCTTTGGTGTTACTTTTTTTTGATTTTCTCTCCTGTAACTTATAAGCTTTCTTTCATCTATTCCATAATGTTTCAAAAGGACTTTTGCCCTTCTCATATTTTCTGCTGCTATAAAGTCCACTTCTTTCAAGATCCTTATAGCTCTAAGAGTTATGTCTTCTAAGTTCCCTATGGGAGTTGCTACGACATAAAGACAGCCTTTTTTAACTGATTTCAAAGGCATTTCTTATAAGTTCAACTTTAATCCCATTTTCCATAGATATCGCAACGACATCAAATCTTGCTTTATTCCCAATAAACCCTCTTTTTTTCATATAAGCTAATGCCAACTGATAAAGCTTCTTCTTTTTCCTTCTGTCAACAGCCTCTTTTGCAGCAACTATGGACTTTCTTCTCGTTTTTACTTCTATAAATACCAGAACATCACCATCTTTTGCTATTATGTCAACCTCTCCTAAACTTGTCTTATAATTCCTTTCAAGGACCTTATAACCCCTTTTCTTTATCTCTCTTAAAGCAATCTCTTCTCCTTTTAATCCAAGATCAATCCTTGACAAATTCACGAACTCCTTTGAATGAATAGCGATGAAGAGGACAGGGACCATAGATTCTTATCTTTTTCAAATGCTCTTTTGTAGGATAGCCTTTATTTTTTGAAAGATTATACATAGGATAATCTCTGTGATATGCATTTAGTATCCTGTCTCTGTATACTTTTGCTACAATAGAAGCTGCTGAGATTATCTTATTTAACTTATCCCCTTTCTTTATACACTTCTGAGGTATAGGAACAGGAATCTTGTGAATACCGTCTACGAGGATAAGATCAGGCATTTTAGAAAGACCTAAAACAGCTTTTTTCATAGCTTCTAAGGTTGCATTGTGTATATTATATTTGTCAATGAAACGGTGAGATACAACACCTACAGAAACAGAAATAGCATATTTGCATATAAGTGAAAAAGCCTTCTCTCTTGAGACTGGACTCATGGATTTGGAATCTTTTATATGTGAAAAAAGCTCCTCATCTTCTGGAATAATAACAGCTCCTGCTACTACTGGTCCTAAAAGAGAACCTCTTCCTGCTTCATCCACTCCTGCAATAATTATAGCTTTTACCTCCTTTCTTTTATCCTGGCAGCTTTTCCACTCAGTTCTCTGAGATAATAAAGTCTTGCCCTTCTTACTTTTCCTCTCCTTACAACCTCTATCTTTTCTATAAGAGGTGAATGAAGAGGAAATATCCTTTCTACTCCAACTCCGTATGATACTTTTCTTACAGTAAATGTTGCTCCAAGATTCCCTCTCCTTTTTCTTATTACAACTCCTTCAAAGACCTGAATCCTTTCTCTATCTCCTTCCTTTATCTTCATATAAACCCTTACGGTATCACCTGGTCTAAAGTCAGGTATGTCCTTTCTCATCTGCTCTTTTTCTAACATGTCTATAATTTTGTCCATCCTTTATCCCTCCCCAATCAATCTATCTATAATTATAGCAGCTGCTGTTCTTACTGAAAGATGTCTGTAATCTCCTCTGCCATATATAGGTTCCAATACAAAGTCCACATTTTCAAGAACTTCTTTGTGCAATCCCCATGCTGTTCCAAAAAGTATAAAGACTGTCTTTTTTTCTAAGATCTTTCTTGCATCTTCAAAGGATATAAACCTTTTCTGCCTTTTTGCATCAGTAGCAATTATAACAGGTCTTTCTTTTTCTCTTTCTTCTATCTTCCTCACTGCTTCCTCTATTGACTCAACAACATCTACTAGCCTTATTGCTTCTTTTCTGTCAGGATTATATTTGGCTCCATATCCTTTTGTCCAGTGATCTATTATGGCTTTTACAATTCTTTGTTGATCTATAAGAGGAGTAATTACATAAAATCTCTTTACTTCGTATGTCCTGGAAAGCCTTGCTATATCGTGAATGTCCAATGTCGTTATAGAAGAAGCTATCTTTTCCATGTTCTTATTGTATACTGGATAATGAACAAGTCCTACATATGTCCTCATTCTTTCTTGAGACTTTTTAAAATTTCAAGATCTTCAGCAGTAAGTTTTGCTTTTTTCAGAAGATCAGGTCTTCTTTCAAGTGTCCTTCTTAATGCCTCTTTTCTTCTCCACTTCCTTATCTTTTCATGATCTCCTGAAAGAAGGACATCTGGGACTTTTAATCCCTGAAACTCTCTTGGTCTTGTATACTGAGGATATTCCAAAAGTCCATTACAGAAAGATTCTTCAACATTTGATCTTTCTCCTCCTAAAACCCCTGGAATAAGCCTGCTTACAGTGTCAATAATAACCAATGCTGCAAGCTCTCCTCCACTGAGTATATAATCTCCTATGGATATCTCCATATCTGCACAGAGTATCCTTATCCTTTCGTCTATTCCTTCATATCTTCCACAGATAAATATAAGCTGATCATATTCTTTTGCAAATTCCCATGCCATTTCCTGATTAAAGAGAGATCCTTGAGGTGAAAGTAATATCACTTTACTTTTTTTTAGTCTTTCTACAGACTGAATAGCTTTAAAAATAGGCTCTGGCTTCATTACCATTCCATCTCCACCACCATAAGGTCTATCATCTATAAGCTTTTTCCTTTTTCCTTCTGCAAACTCTTTTATGTCCACTATGTTTACCTTTATTAAACCTTTCTCTATGGCTTTTCCTAAGACACCATGTTTGAGATAAGCAGGAAAGATTTCAGGAAAGATGGTGAGTATGTCAAATCTCATCTCCTTTTTTTCTTTTTTTCTCCAAGTTCAAGAAGCCCATCAAGAGGATTTATTATCATTTTTTGATCTTCTAAGTTTATCTCTTTTATCACATCATCTATGGCTGGAATAAGATACTCCCTGTCTTTTTCTTCTACTACATAAACATCATTGCTTCCTGTCTGAAGTATCTCTGTTACTTTACCAATATATCTTCCATCAACAAGATATACCTTTAATCCTATTATTTCAAACCAGAAAAATTCATCTTCTTCTTTCTCTAAGATACTTTTGTCTATATATAAATCAATCCCTCTAAACTCTTCTGCATCATTTCTTGTCGTAATTCCTTCAAGCTTAAGTAAAAGATAGTCCTCTTTTAGAGGCTTAACAAAAATAAGTCTTCTTTCTTCTAATTTCCCTTTGACATAAAAATAAACTTTTCCTGCTTTTGAGAAGGTGGCAGGAGAGCTTGCATAAGATTTTATCTTAAGAGCTCCCCTTATACCATGAGGTCTTACCACCTTCCCAATAAGAAGCAGGTTTTCAGAAATTGTTCTGCTCAAGGTCTTTCTTTCTATTCTATAATTTCTAATACTGCCCTTTTCCCAATCTTAGTGGATGCAGCATTTAAAAGAGTCCTTATTGCCCTTGCTGTTCTTCCCTGCTTTCCTATTACCTTTCCAAGATCCTCCTTAGCTACTTTAAGCTCAATTACAGCTGTCTGTTCTCCTTGTATCTCTTTTACCTGAACCTGATCTGGTCTGTCTACCAATGCCTTTGCAATGTATTCAACCAACTCCTTCATAAGCTCCCTCCGTTTCTTTTTTCACTCCATGTCAGTTAGAAGACTTTTTAAGAATGCCTTCTTTTTTAAGAAGTGCCCTTGCTGCTTCTGTTACAAGGGCACCTTTTTCTAACCAATATTTCACCTTTTCTTTGTTTATCTTTATCTCAGCAGGATCTTTTAATGGATCATAATAGCCTAAGATGTCCAAAAATTTTCCATCTCTAGGAGATTCTGAATCTGCTGCAACGATTCTATAAAAAGGTCTGTTCCTTGCTCCCATCCTCATGAGCCGGATCCTTACAGCCATCTTTTCTGCCTCCACTTTTGTTAGTTTCTTATATCAGATTTTTCAAAATATATCTACTTAAATATTGAATCAAAATCTGCAAGTCCTTTCTTAGAAAGCTGTTCAAGCATCTTTTTCATTCTATCAAAGTTTTTTAAAAGTCTGTTTACATCCTGAACAGTCGTTCCACTTCCTTTTGCTATCCTCCTCTTTCTACTTCCTTTTATTATCTTATAATTCCTCCTTTCTTCCTTTGTCATTGAATTTATAATTGCTTCTATCTTTACAAGCTCTTTTTCATCTATCTGAAGCTTCTTCATGTGTTTCAGATGCTCCATACCAGGAATCATACTTATAAGCTGATCCAAAGGACCAAGTTTTCTTATAAGTTTCAGGTGATACAGAAAGTCTTCTAAATCAAACTCCTTCTCTTTTATCTTCTTCTGAATCCTTTGTATCTCATCCTGAGAGATCTGTTCCTGAGCCTTTTCAATTAAGGTAAGTATATCTCCCATTCCCAGGATCTTTGAAGCAATCCTATCAGGATGAAATACCTCCAAGGCATCTATCTTTTCACCTGTTCCAATAAACTTTATAGGCTTTCCTACTGTAGCTTTTATAGAAAGTGCTGCTCCTCCTCTTGCATCTCCTTCCATCTTTGTAAGAATGACCCCTGTAATCTCAAGTGCTTCATTAAACTCCTTAGCTATATTTACAGCATCTTGTCCTGTCATAGCATCTGCAACCAAAAGTATTTCACAAGGTTCAATACTTTCTTTTATTTTCACAAGCTCATCCATAAGTTCTCTGTCTATATGAAGACGTCCAGCAGTGTCAACAATAAGGATATCAGAACCATTTTTTAAGGCTTCTTTTTTTGCATTGATACAGATCTTTTCAGCATCTTTTTGCTGATGATCATATATAGGGACATTTATCTGGCTGGCTAATTTCTTTAGCTGTTCCAGTGCAGCAGGTCTATATGGATCAGCAGAGACGAGATATGGATTCCTTCCTTTCTTTTTCAGAAATAGGGCAAGTTTTGCTGCTGTGGTCGTCTTTCCAGAACCTTGAAGTCCAACCAGCATGATGACATAAGGAGGATTTCCTCTTAGGTTAAGTTCTGTAGCAGTTTCTCCCATAAGTCTTTTCAGTTCTTCATAGACTATTTTTATTACCTGCTGTCCAGGAGTAAGACTTTCTAATACTTCCTGCCCAATTGCTCTTTTTTTTACATCTTCTATAAACTTCTTCACAACCCTGTAATTTACATCAGCTTCAAGAAGGGCTATCCTGACTTCCTTAAGAGCTTCTTTGATGTTTTCTTCTGTAAGGACTCCTCTTCCTTTTATCTTCCTGAATACCTTAGATAACTTCTCTGTTAAACTCTCAAACATCTTTCATTCCTCTTTTTTCATTATATTACACAAAAAAATCCAAAATTAAAACCAATAATTATTACTTGAATCATCACTACTATTATGATATGGAAAAACAGAAATTTTTAAACAGGAGGAAAAAAATGGCAATTCTTGGAGGCGGAATAATTGCTCTTATTCTTGGAATTATAGGACTTATAGCATGGTGGTCTGATTTTCTTGTGATAATTAAAGGAGGAATTCCATTAATGCTCATATTAGGAGGAGCACTTGCTTCATATTTGGGATATGAAGAATATAAGGATAAGAAGGCTATGGAGTCAATCTCAGAGTCAGAAGAAGATCTGAAGCAGGAAGTTGAAAGACTGAAAAAGGAGATAGAGGAATTGAGAGAAAAGAAAGAGGAGAAGAAAGAATAAGCTATTTTATGATCTCAAGTTCACTAAAAAAATATCTTATCTCAAAATCAGCACTTTCTTTAGAATCTGAACCGTGAACAGCATTCTTTTCTATGTCTGTCCCAAACTCTCTTCTTATTGTCCCTGGCTTTGCCTTCTTTGAATCTGTTTCTCCCATAAGCCTTCTGTATCTTTCTATTACATCTTCTCCCTCAAGAACCATTACTATACAAGGACCTGAAGACATAAAATCTGTAAGACTTTCAAAAAAGGGTTTTTCTTTATGAACATGATAAAAACCTTTTGCCTGCTCTTTTGTCATTTTTATCATCTTCATAGCCACAATCTTTATTCCCTCTTCTTCAATCCTCTGAATAATCTTTCCAACAACTTTTTTTGAAACTGCATCAGGTTTTATAATAGCAAGTGTTCTTTCCATATTTATTCCCCCTTTTTTATAGTTTAACTTTTTGATATAAGGCAATAATACTTTTAGAGTCAAGTATTATGGAAAGACTTTTAGGTCCAGAGGACAAGATAAAGTTTGACTGCAATCCTTCCCTTTCTTGCTTTACTAAATGTTGTTCAGATGTGAATATTATACTGAATCCATATGATGTTTTAAGGATGAAAAATGCTCTTAAGATAACCTCTACCAAGTTCTTAGAAAAATACACTCATGTCCTCTACAAAGAGAAAGGACTTATTCCTGTTGTGATTTTGAAGATGAGAGAAGACAAAAGATGTCCTTTTGTCTCAAAATATGGATGCATCATCTATCATGACAGACCATGGGCATGCAGGATGTTTCCTCTTGATCCTGTAGAAGAAGGAAGATTCAGGTTACTTGTTGGACCTGAAAGGTGTTTTGGATTAAGAGAAAAAAAAGAATGGAAGGTAGAAGAATGGTTAAAAAGTCAAGGCATAGAAGAGTATGAAGAAATGAATAGGGGTTTCTTTGAAATAACAAAAAAAATAAAAGCATTGGAGACAGAAGTAGATGATCCTAAGGTAAGGGAGATGATATTTATGTCTTTATACGATATAGACAGATTCAGGGAATTTATATTAAAAACCAGTTTCTTTGAAAGATTTGAGTTAAATCAGGAAATAGTAAAAGAAAATGATAAAGAACTTCTGAAATTAGGTTACAATTGGATAAAATTTGGGCTATTTGGAGAAATGACATTAAAGTTAAGGAGGTATAGGAATGACTAAGCTTATACCTGTTGAAGGAAACAAGTTTAAATTCAGATGTCACAAAGATATACCATGTTTTACAAAATGTTGTGCAAAGTTAAATCTCATGTTAACTCCTTATGATGTCCTGAGGATTAAAAGAAGGCTGGGAATAAGTTCTGATGAATTTATAGAAAGATATACTGACATAGACCCTGAAGAATACCCACCTTTTCCTATTTTGAAGTTAAAGATGAACATTGATGGAAGGTGTCCTTTTGTAACAGAAAAAGGTTGCAGTATATATGAAGATAGACCAAGTGCTTGTAGACTCTATCCATTGGCAAGGGCATCTGCAATTGTGAAAGAGGATAAAATAGACAAGTTTTTTATTATAAAAGAAAAACACTGCTTAGGATTTAATGAAGATAAAACCTGGACCATAGAGGAGTGGTTGGAACATGAAGGTGTTTTGACCTATGACAAGTTCAATCTTCCTTGGTTTAAAATAGTAACTTCTTATGAAAATAATGTTCAAAGAGAAAAAAATGAGAATGTCCTTTTTAAAAAAATGCAAGTTTTTTTTATGAGTTCATACAACCTGGATAAATTCAGGGAATTTTTATTTAAAAGCAGTTTCTTTGAAAAATATCATGTTCCTGAATCTGTTAAAGAAAAGATCTATAAAGAAGACGAAGAGCTTCTTAAATTTGCATATGAATGGATAAATTTTTACCTTTATGGAAAAAAATCTTCCTTGATAAAACCTAAGTCTTAAGGATAATTACCAGAGAAAAGAAGCCCTGCATCTTCATCTATCCCAAACATTATATTCATGTTTTGCACGGCATTCCCTGCTTGTCCTTTTACCAGATTATCAATTGCTGTTAAAATAATGAGCTTCCTTGTTCTTTTATCAAACTCCATACATATATTACAGAAGTTGCTTCCTCTTACATAAGCTGTCTGAAGCAAAGTTCCAGGCTCAAACAATCTTATAAATCTTTCATTTTTGTAAAATTCTCTATATGCATCAAATACATCATCTAAGGTAAAGCCTTCCTTTAAATTTGCATAAATAGTGCTGAGGATTCCTCTGCACATAGGAACAACATGAGGGGTAAAAGTTATCTTTAGTTCTTTATTTGCAAGTCTGCTAAGCTCTTTTTCTATTTCAAATACATGCTGATGAGCCGCAACCTTATAAGCATTCATTGAATCATATCTTGCTGGATAATGGAAATTAGGAGAAGGTTTTTTTCCTGCTCCAGATACACCTGTCTTTGAGTCACATATGATTGATTCAAATTCTATAAGTTTGTATTTTACAGCAGGTGCAAGTCCAAGAATACAGCTTATTGCAAAACATCCTGGATTTCCTACAATAGAAGCCTTTTTTATCTTTTCTCTGTGAAGTTCTGGTAATCCATATACAGCTTTTTTTAAAAGTTCTGGAGACTTATGTGGTTCTTTTTTCCCTATCCTCTCTGCATAACTTTTATATGTCTCCGGATCATTAAAACGAAAATCCCCACTGTAATCTATAATCCTCACACCTCTTTTTAGCCACCTTTTTGCCTCTGATTGACCTACTCCATCAGGTGTTGCAAAAAATACTATGTCTAAGTCTGTGTTTTCTAAAACAGGATCATCTGGTGAGATAATAGGAAGATCACAGAAACCTTTAAGATGAGGATATATCTCACTTATGAGTCTTCCAGTATCTTGTATATCTACAAGGCATTTGATTTCTGCATAAGGATGCCTGCTCAAGATCTCAATGGCTCCACATCCACCATATCCTCCAGCACCTATTATCCCTACCTTTACCTTCATCTTACCTCTACCTTTATTGTCCTAGGAATAGGCTTGTATTTCCTCATTCTTATCATAAGGAAACCATCTTTCCATATTGCATCTATGCTTTCTCTGTCTACAGCTGCTGGAATCTTAAAAGCTCTTTCAAATTCTCCATATTCTATCTCAAGCTTGTGATATTTCAGTATGTCTTCTACTGGCTGATTTCTTATTCCCCTTATGTATATATACTCATCGTATAAAAAGACTTCTATGTCATCCTTATTCACTCCTGCAAGATTCACTACAATTACTACCTCTTCTTCTGTCTCATATATATCTGCTTCAGGAATCCATCTTGAAGGTCTGGTTAATATAAAAGGTCTTCTCAGATCAAACACTTCATCCATAAGCCTTTCTATGTCCCTCTGGATCTCCTTTATATCTGTTCCAAATTTTATCTTTATGAAATCCATTAAAATTCCTCCACTAAAATGATCTTTCCTGAATATCCAAGTCTTTCTTATATGCTATTCCCAGATGCATATATGCTTTTTTTGTAGCTACTCTTCCCTTTGGTGTCCTTTTTATGAACCCTTGCTGTATAAGGAATGGCTCATATACATCTTCTATCGTATCCTTTTCCTCTCCCACTGCAGCAGATATAGTATTTATCCCTACAGGCCCTCCATCAAACTTTTCAATTATAGTAAGAAGTATCTGTTTGTCCATCTTATCAAGTCCTTCCTCATCCACTTCAAGTCTGTCAAGAGCTTTCCTTGCTATCTCTGCATCTATGACCCCATTTGCCTCTACTTGAGCAAAGTCCCTTACCCTTTTAAGCAATCTGTTTGCTACTCTTGGAGTCCCTCTTGATCTCTTAGCTATTTCAAAAGCTCCTTCTTCTTCTATCTTTATGTTTAATATCCTTGCTGATCTCAGTATAATCTTTTTTAGATCTTCTACAGAATAAAAGTCCAGCCTAAATATAACTCCAAATCTCTCTCTTAAAGGAGGAGTAAGAAGACCTATTCTTGTCGTAGCTCCTATGAGGGTAAATGGAGGAAGGGGTATCTTCATTGTCTTTGCTGAAGGTCCTTGTCCTATTATTATATCAAGTTTAAAGTCCTCCATTGCAGAATATAAGATCTCTTCTACTGTCCTGCTTAGTCTGTGTATTTCATCTATGAAAAGGATGTCTCTTGGTCTTAAATTTGTGAGAATTGCTGCAAGATCTCCTGGCTTTTCTATAACAGGTCCAGAAGTTGTTTTTATGTTCACATTAAGTTCATTTGCAAGGACATAGGCAAGTGTTGTTTTACCAAGACCAGGACCTCCATAAAGAAGAACATGATCTAAGGCTTCTTTTCTTGCTTTTGCAGCTTCAATAAATACTTTTAGATTCCTCTTCAGCTCCTCTTGACCTATATACTCATCCAGTGTTTTTGGTCTAAGGTTCAGTTCATTTTGATCCTCAAATAATACCTTTGGATCTATAATCCTTTCTTTCATACTTGTCTTGAAAGTCTCTTTAATGATTCTCTAATAACTGTTTCTAAGTCAAGTTCTTTTTTTGATAAAATCTCACTTACTACCTTTTCTGCTGTCTTTTCAGGATATCCAAGATTTACTAAAGCTGAGATTGCATCAGATTTTATTGAGTAAAACCTATCTTTTGCCATCAAATCCTCAGAAATAATTCCTTTAGATTTTTCCTTCAGTTCTAAAATGATCCTTTGAGCAATCTTTTTACCAATTCCAGGAATCATACAAAGCCTTGCAGTATTTCCATTCAGGATTGCTTCCAGAAGATCCTGAGCACCTATTCCTGAAAGTATATTCAGAGCAAGTCTTGGTCCTATTCCTGGTATAGATGTAAGCATTAAGAAGAGCTTTTTTTCTAAAAGTGTTGAAAAGCCAAAAAGCATTATATTTTCATCCTTTATGTAAGGACATACATATAGAGTTACCTCTTCATCTTTTTCAGGAAGATTATACAAGGTAGAAAGAGGGATAAATATCTCATATCCTATTCCATTGTTTTCTATAACAACAGAAGACGAATCTTTACTTGCAAGTCTTCCTCTTATATAAGCTATCATCTCCTAGAATTTGCGTGACATATAGCAACAGCAAGTGCATCAGAACTGTCAAAACTTATATCTTCATTCAGCTTAAGTATAATGCTTACCATACTTTTTACCTGTTCCTTTGTTGCAGCTCCATATCCAACAACAGCTTTTTTTATTTCAAGAGGAGTATATTCAAAAATAGGCAGATCTTTTAGAAGGATTGCACTTATTATTGCTCCTCTTACATGTCCAAGCTTAAGAGAGCTTTTTGCATTCTTTGAATGAAAAAGGTCTTCAACAGCAACCTCATCTGGTTTATATTCTTCCAAGATCCTGCTTATTCCAGTAAATATCTCAAATATCCTCTTAGCAAAAGGAAGCTTCCCTGAAGGACGAATGTTTCCACAGGCTATGAATCTTATTTCATCAGCTTTTTTTTCTACAATCCCGTATCCAGTGCTTTTAGAACCAGGATCTATTCCAATTATTATCACTTAGCCATAGCCTCCATGATCTCATCAGGTATGTCAAAGTTTGCATATACATGACTTACATCATCCATATCTTCAAGTGCTTGCATAAGGGTAAGCATCTGTTCTGCTTCCTTTCCTTCAAGTCTTACAGTAGTCTTTGGAATCATGGTTATTTCTGCTGTATTGTATTTTATTCCTTCAGCCTCTATAGCCTTCTTTACATCTTCAAAATCTTCTACTGCTGTAATTACTTCAAACTGCTTTCCAGATCTTTTTACATCCTCTGCTCCTGCTTCAAGAGCTATTTCAATAAGTCTGTCCTCATCTATCTTATCCACATCTATTGTTATAAGACCTTTTTTTTCAAATATCCATGAAACACATCCTGGTTCTCCAAGACTTCCTCCGTATTTTTCAAATGTATGCTTTAGTTCTGCTACTGTCCTGTTTTTATTGTCAGTAAGACAGTCAACAAGTATTGCCACTCCTCCTGGCCCATATCCTTCATAGCTTACTTCCTCGTAGTTTTCTCCTTCAATCTCTCCAAGTCCTCTCTTTATACTTCTTTCTATGTTTTCCTTTGGCATGTTATGAGCCTTTGCTGCTTCAATAGCTGCTCTTAGTCTTGGATTTGTATCAGGATTTCCTCCTCCAAGCCTTGCAGCAACAGTTATCTCCCTTATAAGCTTTGTAAATATCTTTCCTTTCTTTGCATCCATAATCTTTTTTTTGTGTTTTATCTGACTCCATCTTGAATGTCCTGACATAAACCAAACCTCCTTTTTTTATTTTTTTCCAATTCCTATTATAAATATCTCCCTGCTGTTTTTTCTAGTGCTTTTTGGCTTAATCAATCTCGTTTTATCAAAATATAATGAAACTTTTTTCCTAAAATCAATAAATCCTTCCCCCTCAAAAACCTTACATACAAAATTTCCTCCTTTTTTCAGAAGATAAAAGACAAACTCAAAAGCCCTATTTGCCAAAGCCAAGGAACGAATGACATCTACATTATCAATTCCTGTAGTATTTGGTGCCATATCACTTAGCAGGACATCCTGTATCCCTATTTTTTCTTTTAGCCACACAGGATCTAACTTAAATATATCAGCTTTTATAAAAAGGAAGTTTTCTGCTTTCAGTCTTTCTGGCTCTTTTACATCTATTCCCGTTACAAAACCTTTTTTCCCTACTTTTTTCAGACAGTATTGAGACCATGATCCAGGATAGCATCCCATGTCAAGGACTTTGTCCCCTTTTTTTATAAGATTTACCCTTTTGTCTATCTCCTGTAGTTTATAAACAGAGCGAGCAAGCCAATTTTCTTCTTTTGCTTTTCTTGTATAATAATCAGCCCATCTCATGCTGGTTTTATTATACTTATAAGCTTATAATGACTCAAGATATCTTTCTCCAATCCTTATAGGGAAAAATATTGCAAATAAAAAGAGGAAAAAAGAGACAGAAAAAAGGATAAATGAGATAATACATCTTGAAAAAGAAGGTTTTTTATACAGAAAGAGCCAATAAGAAGGAATAGCCTGGACAGAGAGTATAATAAGCAAAAAGACAGAAAAAGAGATCATATACAGAAGTCCTCCAAGACTTGTAGAAACCTGGGCAATTTTTTCGCAGTTAAAATCAGGACAAGAAGCTCCAAAACCAATAGCCATAGAAACAGAAGATGCTGTTATAAAGAATGTATCAACTATGGCAATGACTAAAATAGGTGTCTTTGCTTCAAGTAAATGGCTTGTAAATATAACAGAAAATTCTCCAAGAAATACAAGAAGTGGGAAATAAAAGAGGAATTTTGCCCAGAGAAACTTTTTTATTGAAATAGGACCTGACCTTATTATCCAAAATGCCCTTCCTTCTCCACTTACAGAAGAAAAGACAAACCTTGCTGAAATAGCAGATATTATAAAACCACAAAATCCTATGTTTAAATAAGCTATCTGGTTTTTTAAAAAAAGAAGTTCTCCTTTTGTTAAAGGAAGCACTTTGAAGTTATATATGTAAACAACTATAAGAGCAAAAAGAAAAAGGAGCTGACTCCACTGGGTGTTATCTCTAAAAAAGACCTTAAACTCCTTGTCCATTATGTTTCCCATTTCCCTTCCAAATATCCTGAGAAATAAGATTCTTATGATCTGAGAAATTTTTCGTGTTATCTTTAACTTTCTTTTTGCTTCAGCTGCATTGGAATATGCTTTAAAATAAGTAAGTTCACATACCCAGATGTTTATTACTGTAAGTGCAATTGGGGTAAAAAGAAGAAGTAAGAAGTAAATAGTTTTGGGTCTTTCTCCAATAAGATCTTTCCATAGAACAGAACACATCCAATAAGAAGGAAGATATGGAGAATCTGAGGATTTAAGAAATTCTATATACTGAATTGCTGAAAGAAATAATTCTGGATTTACGAGTCTTTCTGGTCTTGAAAATCTAAGGATCAGGTATAATGAAACAAAGAAGACAGAAGATAAGAAAAGAAAGATATCTCTTAATTTTTTAGCAGGAATTAAACTTGCAAAGATAAAGACAATAAGTATTCCTAAGTTAGATGAGATAAATAAGACAGAAAGAGTTGAATAAAAAAGGTCTAAAAAAAATCTAAAAGAAGCTTTATAGATAAAACCATATGCAAGCATTAAAGGAGAACCAAATGTTATAAGCATCCAAGAACTTGTAGCTGTAATAAATAAAAGTCTGCTTAAGAATATTTCTTCTATGGAGAATGGACTGGAATAGAGAAGTTCTAAATCATCTGAGAGAAAGAGGTATGATAAGGCTGATATTGTGTTACTTAAAGTGAGTAAGATAAAAAATGTAAGGAGAATCAGAGAGAGGAACTTATAAAGTAAAAGGTTACCTATGATTTCAGTCTTTTTAAAGAAGCATAGAAGTCTTAGGGAGATAAATAGTGTAAGAAACCAAAAGGAAATTCCAACTGGAAATACAAATACGAACTTCCATTTCTCTTTTTTTAGTCTGTTTTTAAAAGAAACTATCTTTGGTTTGATAAGAAGAAAGATCCTCATGTGTTAGCTTCAAAAAGACATTCTCTAAGTCTCCATCTATTCCAGCTTTTTTCTTAAGCTGATCCAAGGTCCCTTTTGCTATAAGCTTTCCTGAATTGATTATAGCAACTTCATCAGCTATCTCTTCTGCAAAACTTAAAGAATGTGTAGAAACAAAGATTGTTTTTCCTCTTTTTGCCAATCCTTTGAAAACATCTTTTATCATCCTTATTCCTTTTGGATCAAGACCAACTGTTGGTTCGTCTACTATCAGGATTTCTGGATCATGAATCAAAGCAGCACAGAATGCAATTCTCTGTTTCATTCCATGAGAATAACTCTCTATTAGCTCATCTTTGAAATCTTCTAATTCAAACTTCCTTAACATTTCATCTATCTTTTTCTCAGGATTTTCAACAAAATACATCTCTGAAACAAATTCTAAAAATTCCTTTCCTGTAAGTCTTTCATAAAGGAATGGTCTGTCAGGTATAAATCCTGTTATCTTCTTTGCTTTTTCTGGCTCTTTTAAGAGATCTATTCCATTAAGGATTATCCTTCCTTTTGTTGGTTTTAATATCCCTGCTATCATCTTTATAGTGGTTGTTTTTCCTGCACCATTTGGTCCTAAAAACCCCATTATAGAACCAGTTTTTACTTCAAGATTTATATGATCCACAGCAATGGTTTTATTATATACTTTTGTCAAATCAATCAGCCTTATCATAAGAGTAATCCACGACTTCTATTTTTAATCTTCCTATCTTTCCTGTTATCTTAGCCTGATCTGCTATGTTTCCACAAAAAAGCATTATATGAGTTGCATCAACAGGAACTTGATTCAATGTAGAATCTACCTGTATCCATTTTCCCAAATAAACCATATTCCAGGCATGATAAAAAAATTTCCCTTCAAGATATATCAAACCAATACAAATCCTGTTAGGTATTCCAACAGCCCTGAGGAGAGCAGCAGTAAGAACAGCATGTTCATTACAGTCTCCAACCTTCTTTTTTAATGTCTCAAGGGCACTTGGAAAAGAAAAAGTTGGTCTTTTTTCTAAATTCCTGTATACCCAATTTACGATCTTTTTTGTCACTTTTACAGGATCCCTCTCTTTTTGTATAATCCTTTCCGCTGTTTTTCTTATAAGCTCTGAGTTAGACTCAATGTTAAACTCAGGAAGAAGATATTCTCTTAGTCCGTCTTTGTAAGGAATAAGATAAGGAGGGTTTTCAGGAAGCTTTTCTTTTCTTATCTCTATTATCCTCTGATTTATTTTTACTTTCAGATAAGAGACTTTCCTTGGATCAGGTATTTTTCTGTTTGTTTCAATAGCTATCATTTTATAGACATCTGAAGCTACTATGTTTTTCATTGCTGATTCAGGATCTGATCTTATTATAGAAAAAGCTTTTGCTTTTATCTTTAATATCCTTCCTTTTTCATCTACCCATATATCCAAAGGATTTCCTAAAAGTTCTGTCCTGAGTTTATACGCCTTATATTCTGCATCCTTTATCTTTACATCCTCTTTTGAAACCACCTTTACAGTTATATTTCTCTGAGCCATAGAAGCAGGATCAAAAAAGGATAGATTGAAGCTTTTTTTTATATCCAGATCTTTAACAGCTATAAAAGAGAATCCAGCATATGGTTTTTCTTTCAAGAATAAGACATAAGAAAATACTTTTTTTCCAATTCTTCTTTTAAGAATTAACCTTTTTCCTTTAACCTCTCCAAACACATGAAAACTCATCCTTTTACACGAAAAAAGGATGTCTATCTTCTTCAGGGAAAAATCCTTTTCTGTCTCACAGATTATCCTCAAATCTACCTTATCAGGATGTCCCATAAAAGAGATGTTATCTCTGATTATGTAACCAGAATCTTCAGGTATTATAGTATCCACGAGATATCCTATTTTTTTGTCTTTGAGAAATATTGAAAACCATGAAGTTTCAGCTGACTTTATTCTAAAAAAATGCTTTTCTTGTTTGTTTTCTCTGTAAAGAGAAAAAAGTAAAAAGATCCAGAACAAGACGATAAAGCTTCCCAGGAGGTGAAAAGTAATCTTCTTCACTGTTTAGAAGAATTTTCTATCAAGAACTCTATACTGGATTGCTTCTGCTATATGATCTATTTTTATCTGTTCAGATTCATCCAGATCTGCAATAGTTCTTGCAACCTTAAGTATTCTTGAATATGCCCTTGCACTTATTCCAAGATTATCTATAGCATCTTTTAGAAGACTTTTAGATTCTTTATCAAGTCTGCAGAATTTCTTTATATGAGCCTGTTCCATCTCTGAATTTGTCCTTATTTTAAAATTCTTAAATCTTTCAGCCTGTATCTCTCTTGCTCTTACTACTTTTTCCCTTATCTTTTTTGAAGAAGTCCCTTCTTTATTTTCAATAAGTTCTCCATAAGATAAGGAAGGAACTTCTACATGTATGTCTATCCTATCCAAAATAGGTCCAGATATCTTGGATCTGTATCTCTGGATCTGAAGAACAGAACAATTGCAGACATGTCTTCTGTCTCCTAAATAACCACAGGGACAGGGATTCATGGCAGCAACAAGCATAAACTTTGCAGGATATGTAACAGTTATATTTGCTCTTGTTATTGTCACGACTTTATCTTCCATAGGCTGTCTTAAGACCTCAAGCACATTTCTTCTGAATTCTGGAAGCTCATCCAAAAAAAGAACACCATTATTAGCCAGACTTACTTCTCCTGGTTTTGGAGGATTTCCTCCTCCTATCATCCCTATGTCAGAAATTGTATGATGAGGAGATCTAAAAGGTCTTTTCCTTAGAAGTCCTGTTTCTGGAAGAAGCCCCATGATACTATATATTTTTGAAGTCTCAATTGATTCTTCAAAACTTAAAGGAGGAAGAATAGTAGGGATCCTTTTTGCTAACATTGTCTTTCCAGATCCTGGAGGTCCTATCATAAGAAGATTGTGTCCTCCTGCTGCAGCAATTTCTAAAGCCCTTTTTACATTCTCCTGTCCTTTTACTTCCTTAAAATCTACATCAAATTCTTCCTCTTCTAAGGTATTGTTTTCATCCTTAAAAGGACTTATATTTTTTATACCCTTAAAGAATTCAACCACATCAGAAAGACTGCTTATGGGATATATGTCTATGCCCTTTACGACAGCTGCTTCCTTTGCATTCTGTTTTGGAAGGAATATACCTTTAAGTCCAAACTGTTTTGCACTTATTACAATAGGAAGGACTCCTTTTATTGGTCTTATTGTTCCATCAAGTGAGAGTTCTCCAAGAAACATATATCCTTCACAGCTTTCTATAAGACCTGTTGCACAAAGGATCCCTACTGCAATTGGGAGATCAAAAGCTGTTCCTGTTTTCCTTACATCTGCAGGAGCAAGATTTACAGTAATTCGGTCAGCTGGAAAATGGTAACCGGAATTGTTAATAGCAGCTTTTACTCTTTCTTTGCTTTCCTTTACTGCAGCTTCAGGAAGACCAACAGTTGAAAAGGAGGGAAGTCCATGAGAAATGTCAACTTCTACTTCAACTATATATCCGTCTATTCCAAATGTTGCTCCACTTATTACCTTTGCTAGCATCTTTTTGTCCCTTGTTTTTCTTTTACTTTTAGCATATAAGTTTATATATATCAATGAAAGGAGATTTGCCATGGCAAGGATAACTGTTGAGGATTGTTTAGAGAAGGTAAAAAGTAGATTTGAACTTATCCATCTTGCTATAAAAAGAGTAAAAGAACTGAGAAGAGGAGCACCTCCTCTTGTAGAATGTGACAATAAGGAGATTGTTACAGCATTAAGAGAAATTGCAGCTGGAAAGGTTTATCCTATAAAATATGAGGAGATACCTTCTGAACGAGTAGAAGAACTTCCTGAACCTGAAAAAGAGCTTGTTTCAAAAGAAGAACTTTATGATTCAATAAAAGAAGCTACAGCTTACCAAGGACCAGAAAAAGAAGAAACAGAGGAAGAGGAATCATATGAATAAGAAGGATTATTATGAAATTTTAGGTGTTCCAAGAGATGCTACAGAAGAGGAGATAAAAAGAGCTTATAGGAAACTTGCACTTAAATATCATCCTGACAGAAATCCTGGTGATAAGGAAGCAGAAGAGAAGTTTAAGGAGATATCAGAGGCATATGAGGTATTAAGTGATCCTGAAAAAAGAAGGATATATGATACTTATGGACATGAAGGATTACAGGGAAGAGGATATTCTACGGGATTTACAGATGTTGAAGATATATTTGACAGATTTAATGACATATTTGAGGAATTTTTTGGATTTGGATTTAGAACAAGAAGAAGACAAAGACCAAGACAAGGAAGAAATATCAGATATGATCTTGAGATTACACTTGAAGAAGCTTTTACAGGATGTAATAAAGAGGTAATAATAGAAAGACTGGAAGTATGTCCTACTTGTAAAGGATCAGGTGGTATAGGAAAAGAGGTATGTCCTGACTGTGGTGGAATGGGACAAATTACGAGATCTCATGGTTTCTTCCACATAACTACGACTTGCAGCAGATGTAAAGGAGAAGGTTATATCATTTCTAAGCCTTGTTTTGATTGTAGAGGGACCGGGACAGTAAAAGTAGAAAGAAGGATAAATATAAGGATACCTGCTGGAGTAGATACAGGATCTCAACTCAGGATACGTGGAGAAGGAGAACCAGGAGAATATGGAGGACCTCCAGGAGATCTCTTTATTGTTATAAAGGTCAAAAAACACGAATTTTTCTCAAGAAAAGATGATGATCTGTTCTGCGAAATTCCTATCTCATTTATTCAAGCAGCATTAGGTGATAAGATAAAGATTCAGGTATTTAATGAAGAAGTAGAGGTTGAGATTCCTCAAGGAACTCAGCCTGGAGATGTTATAAGAGTTCCAGGAAAAGGAATGCCTTCTGTCAGATCAGGTAAAAGAGGAGATCTTTTTGTAAAGGTAAATGTCAAAATTCCAAAAGAACTTACAAAAAGACAAAGAGAACTTCTTGAAGAGTTTGCAAGGACAGAAGGATTGAAGATAGAAAGTCCTCAAAAAAGGAAGAGGAAGTTTTGGATATAGTTCTTTTATGACAGATCTTATAAGGGTTATTTTTTCAATAGTTACTTCTGCCTTTGTTTTTATTATATTCGGAAATTCCATAATAAATAGATTAAAAAGACTTAACATAGGTCAATACATACAACAAGATGGACCTCCTTCACACATAGTAAAGCAAGGAACTCCTACAATGGGAGGAATTCCTATTATCCTTATAAGTATCCTTTCTACAGTTTTTTTTGCTAAGCTGACTCAGCATATCCTTATATGTATCTTAAGTCTTCTTCTTTTTGGAGCCATAGGTTTTGTTGATGATTGGATTAAAATAAAAAGGAAAGAGAACAAGGGATTAACTGCAAAGCAGAAGTTTTTGCTTCAGACAATCTCAGCCTTTTTTATCTCTTGGCTTTTATACAGAACAGTTGACCATACCTTATATGTCCCTTTTTTTAAGACTTATCTAAGGACAGGAATTTTTTACTTCCTTCTAACAGCTTTTATAATTGTAGCAACATCTAATGCAGTAAATCTTACAGATGGACTTGATGGACTTGCTATAGTTCCAATATCCATAGCATTTGGATTTTATCTTATATTTTCCTATGTCTCTGGTAATAAGGAATTAGCTGTATTCTGTGGAAGTATTGTAGGTTCAGGACTCGGTTTTTTGTGGTATAATACATATCCTGCTGAGTTATTTATGGGAGATGTGGGTTCACTTTCTCTGGGAGCAGCTCTTGCAACAGTATCTGTTATTACAAAACAAGAACTCCTGCTACTTCTTATAGGAGGAATATTTGTCATAGAAGCAATTTCTGTAATTGTTCAGGTAGGCTATTTTAAGCTTTCAGGAGGAAAAAGGGTATTTAGGATGGCTCCTATTCATCATCATTTTGAAATGAAAGGATTGCCTGAACCAAAGATAATAGTAAGGTTCTGGATAGTGTCAGTAATTTTAGCTATTATTGGAATTGGTGCTTTAAGATGAGGAAAAAAGTAACAGTGATAGGCTTAGGTGTTACAGGATTCTATAGCGCATCTTTTTTTGCAAAAAGAGGTCTGGATGTATCTGTAATGGACATAAAAAAAGAGGAAGAGCTGAGAAAGGATTATGTGGAAGGATTAAAAAGGATTGGAGTAGAGATAATTGCTGGAAGATATGATGAAAGATGTATCTTAGAGTCAGATATAGTAATACTTAGTCCTTCTGTCCCTGTTGATCTTCCTGTATTAGAAAAAGCAAGAGAAAAGGGTGTTTGTGTAATAGGGGAGTTAGAATTTGCTTCAAGGATGATAGAAAAACCTATTGTTGCAATAACCGGAACAAATGGAAAATCTACTGTAACGACACTTATAGGGAATATTCTTAGAAGGGCTGGAAAGAAGGTATTTGTTGGAGGAAACATAGGAAGACCTCTTATATCATATTTTGAGCAAGATGAAGAGGCAGAGATATTTGTGTTAGAAGTAAGCAGTTATCAGCTTGATTCAGTTGAGAAATTTTCCCCTTTCATTTCTGTAATTCTGAATATAACTCCTGATCATCTTGATCACTATGGAAGGTTTGAAAGGTATGTTGAAAGTAAACTGAAGATATTCAGGAATCAAAAACCTGAAAGTTATCTTATCTTAAATGACGACGACAAGATCCTTTCTCAGATCTCTCCATCCAATGTAAAAGTCCTAAGATATGGGATTCAGAAAAGGTGGAACAGAGATGCTTATATAGAAGATGGAAAGATAAAGTGTTTGGGAATAGAATTTTCATTTGAAGACATAAAACTTATAGGCATGCACAATATAGTTAATCTTATGCCGGTTATACTTTGCTGTCTTCTTTTAGATGTGGAAAAGGAGATAATAGAAAAGGAAATAAGGGAGTTTAAAGGACTTCCTCACAGATTAGAGTTTGTATTAGAAAAGGAAGGAATTGCATTTTTTGATGATTCAAAAGCAACAAATGTAGATTCAGCAGTAAGTGCTATAAAAAGCATAGAAAGACCTATAATACTTATTGCTGGAGGAAAGGATAAAGGAGGAGGATACAGACAACTTAAGGAGGCTGCAAAAGAAAAAGTGAAACATGCTGTTCTTTTAGGAGAAGCTTCAACTCTTATTGCAAAAGAGTTTGAAGGTGAAATCTCTTATGAGATGGCAAAAGACATGTATGATGCTGTTGAAAAGGCTTATTCTAAGGCAAAGAAGGGAGATGCTATACTTCTTTCTCCAGCATGTTCAAGCTTTGATATGTTTAAGGATTATTCTCACAGAGGAGAAGTATTTAAAGATGCAATAAGGAGGATTGTAAGTGGTAAGTGAAGAGATTCCAAGTTATGATTACATCCTTCTTATTTCAACTTTCCTCCTTATTTCCTTAGGATTTATCTTTATATACAGTGCAAGCTCAAACATAGCACTTTACAAGTTCTCTAATCCTTACTTTTTTTTAAAAAAACAGGCTATTTCTCTCTTCATAGGCATCTTTTTTATGCTTATTTCAATGCATATACCATACAGGATATACTCAAATCCAAAGTTCATATACGGACTTCTTCTTCTAAGCCTTACTTTTCTTCTGCTTCTTTTTTTCATAGGACATAAGATATCAGGAGCTGTAAGATGGATCAGGATAAAAGGATTCTCTTTTCAGCCAACAGAACTTGCAAAACTTTCTCTCTGTCTTTACATTGCTCATTTTATGACAAAAAACAGTGAAAAAATGAAGACATTTAAAATAGGTATTCTGCCTAACCTTCTTTTAGTAGGACTCTTTATTCTCCTCATAATGAAACAGCCAGATAAAGGAACAGCTTTGATGATAACTGTCTGGCTATTTATAATGCTTTTTGTAGGAGGATGTAAATTAGCTCATCTTTTTATGACTTCAGTATCTTTTTTCCTTCTTTTCATATTTTATCTTTCTCATTCAGAATATGTCATCCACAGATGGAAAGCCTTCCTGGATCCCTGGAAATACTATAACAGCTACGGATTCCAGATAATTCATTCTTTTTATGCATTTGGCACAGGTGGTCTAACAGGAGTAGGTTTGGGTAGTGGAAAGCAAAAGTTGTTTTATCTTCCAGAACCATATACAGACTTTATACTTCCTGTTATAGGAGAAGAGTTGGGTTTTTTGGGAGTATTTTTTGTTATCTTCTTGTATTTTGTTATAGTTACAAGAGGGATAAGTATAGCTGTTAGCAGTAATAATCTTTTTAACAGATACCTGGCATTTGCTATAACATCTATGTTTTGTTTACAGGTAATAATAAATATGGGTGTTTCCATGAATCTTCTTCCAGCAAAAGGACTTACTCTTCCTCTTTTAAGTTATGGAGGTTCTTCTCTTCTTATTACCATGACAGAGATAGGGATTCTGCTTAATGTATCAGCAAAAAGATAAAGAGATCAGATTACTTATAGCATCTTCTTGGACAGGAGGACATATCTTTCCAGGGATATCCATATGCCAGCAGTTAAGAAGGATTGAAAAGGTAGAAGTATTTTTTGTAATAAACAGAAGGAGTCCAGCAGAAGAAATCTTAAGGAAACAGGGCTATACTGTATTTATTTTGAAAATTGAAGGAATAAAAGGTAAAGGAATAAAAAGCCTTCTCTGTTTTTCTAAAATTCCCATTTACTTTTACCACTCTTTTAAACTCATAAAAAAAATCTCACCTTCATTTATACTTGGACTTGGAGGATCTGTTTGTGGTCCTATATGTATTCTTGGAAAGATATTGGGAATTCCTACAGCTATTCATGAGCAAAATCTTATTCCAGGACTTACTAACAGGATTTTGTCTTATTTTGTAGATAATGTTTTTGTCTCATTTGAGGAAACAAAAAAATACCTAAGAAATGCCTATTATACAGGGAATCCTGTAAGAGAAGAATTTTTCTGTATAAATAGGAAAAAAGGAGAAAAGTTCAGGATATTGGTAACAGGAGGAAGTCAAGGAGCACATGCCATAAATGCTGTTTTCTTAGATGCTTTAAGACTTCTGGATTTAGACAAGATAAAGATAATCCATCAGACAGGAGAAAAGGATTTCTTTTATGTAAAAAAAAGATACGAAGACATGAAGATAGATGCTGAAGTTCTGCCTTTCATAGAAGACATGCCAGCTGTTTTAGAAAAAGTTGATCTCGTAATAAGCAGATCAGGAGCTTCTACCTTATTTGAACTTTCAGCATCAGGAACCCCTTCTATCCTTATTCCATATCCTTATTCATCAGACAGTCATCAAGAAAAGAATGCCTTAGCTCTTGTAAAAAAAGGTGGAGCTGAAATGATTCTTCAAGATGAGCTTACTGCTGAAAGACTTGCAGCTGTTATAAAAAAGTATATGAAACAGCCTGAAAGATTAAAAGAGATGGGAAAAAAAGCAAAGATGCTGGCAAAAAAAGATTCTGCTCTTCTTATTTCAGAAAAAATTCTGGAGATGCTGAAACATGGAAATACTTAAAAAGGTCAAAAGGATACATTTTGTTGGAATTGGTGGAATAGGAATGAGTGGAATAGCTGAGCTTCTTATAAATTTAGGCTATAAGATAACAGGTTCAGATATAAAGCAGACTTCTATAACAAAAAGATTAGAAAGATTGGGTGCAAAAATCTTTTATTTTCACGATAAAAAGAACATAAATGGAGCAGACATAGTAGTGTTTTCTTCTGCCATTCCTTCAGAAAATCCTGAAATAATGGAGGCAAAAAAGAGAAAGATTCCAGTAATTCCAAGGGCAGAAATTTTAGCAGAACTTATGAGATTCAAATACAGTATAGCTGTAACAGGAGCTCATGGAAAGACGACAACGACCTGTATGATTGCAAGCATACTAAACAGTGCTCATATGGATCCTACAGTGATCATAGGAGGAAGACTTAAAGGATGGAATGGTTCAAATGCAAGACTTGGAAAGGGAGATATCCTGGTTGCAGAGGCTGATGAAAGTGATGGTTCTTTTCTGAGGCTCTCATATGAAATGGCAGTAGTTACAAATATAGATTATGAACACATGGATTATTACAAAGATATGGAAAACTTAAGAAAGGCTTTTATAGAGTTCATAAATAAGCTTCCATTTTATGGAAAAGCTATAATCTGCCTTGATAATGAAGAAATAAAAAAGATAATTCCTTATCTAAGAAGAAGGTTCATCACATATGGGATAAGAGAAAAAGGAGCAGATCTTAGGGCTGAGAATATAAAAAAAGAAGAATTTGGGACGAGTTTTGATGTAATATATAAAGGAAAAATCATAAGGAATGTAGAGGTAGGGATACCAGGAATACATAATGTATTAAATGCACTTTCTGCTATTGGAGTTGGTATTGAGTTAGGTATAGATATAGCCTCTATAAAGAAAGGACTAAAAAACTTAGGAGGGCTTGAAAGAAGATTTCAGATAAAAGCCATAATAGATGATATCATAATAATGGATGACTATGGACATCATCCAACAGAAATAGCTGCTACATTGGAAACAATAAAGAATTGGTGGAAAGGAAGAAGACTTATTGTAGCTTTTCAACCTCACAGATACTCAAGGACAAAAGCACTTTTTGATCGCTTTGTAAGATGTTTCTATTGTGCAGATGTCCTTTATATAAGCCCTATATATGCTGCTTCTGAAAAGCCAATAGAAGGTGTCTGTTCTGAAAAGCTTGTTAAGGCTATAAAAGAAAGTGGGTATAAAAATGTAGAATTTTGTGAGAGGTTTGAGGATATAGTAGAGAGAATTTTATCTATAGTAAGACCTGGAGACCTTATACTTACTCTTGGTGCAGGAAACATATATCAGGTAGGAAATAGACTTATAGAAGAGCTGAAGAATGTTAGAAGAATATAAAGAGAAGTTAAAAGAGATATGTGGGAATATACATTTTGGAGTCCCTGTCTCTCGTTATACTACTTTTAAAGTAGGAGGCAAGGTTTGGGCAGTTTGTGATGTAAGAGAGAGAAATATTCTTTATAGATTGCTTGGTTTTCTTTCTGAAAAAGGGATATCTTATATGATTCTTGGAGGAGGAAGTAAGTTACTTGTAAGTGATTCTGGATTTAAAGGGGTTATGATAAGACTTAAAGGGGAATTTGAAAGGATAGAGATTCAGGAAGGGAAAGATCTGCTCCTGAAAGTAGGAGCAGGTACACCGATATATAAGCTGATAGATTTCTGTGTAAAAAATAGGATTTCTGGACTTGAATTTCTTGTTGGAATTCCGGGAACAGCAGGTGGTGCAGTTGTGATGAATGCAGGAGCATTTGGAGAAGAGATAGGGGGAAAGGTAAGGAAGGTCAGTATAGTTAACTCAAAGGGAGAGTCATTTATAAAGAAAAGAGAAAAGCTAAGGTTTTCATATAGGTATGCAGATATAAAAAAAGATGAAGTCATAACAGATATATGGATAGATGGGATTTGTTTTTCTGAGAAGGGATTAATAAAGGAGAAGATAGAAACTTACATGTATATCCGAAAAAAAAGGCAGCCTTTAGAATTTCCAAATGCAGGCTGTATATTTAAAAATCCAGATAAGATAAAGGCAGGAAGGGTCATAGAAGAGATTGGATTAAAAGGGAAAAAGATAGGAGGTGCTATGGTTTCAGAAAAACATGCAAATTTTATAATAAATACTGGAAATGCAAAAGCAAAAGATATATTTGAGCTTATACAGTTTATAAAAAAAGAGGTAAAAGAGAAAAGAGGTATAGAACTTGAAGAAGAAATAAAGATAGTTGGTTTCTGATGTCTAAGATAAATCATTTTCTTTTGGGAATCCTTATATTCATAATTTCAGCTTTCTTAGTAACAGGAGGCCTTCTTAAACTTTCAGCTTACCTTAAAAGATTTCTTAGAATAAAGAGGATAAAGATAGAAGGAGCTGATGAGAAGTTAAAAAAAAAGATCCTTATGATATGTAACCTAAAAAGCAATCCAAAAAGCCTTTTGTTTCTAAATACGAAAAGACTGAAAAAAATGATAGAAATGAATCCCTGGATAGAATCTGTAACTGTAAAAAAGCTGTTTCCAGATACGGTTATAATAAAAGTAAAAAAAGAGGTTCCATGTGCAGTCCTTATTTATAAAGGAAATCTCTTTTATGTGAACAAAAAAGGTGAAGCCTTTAAAATCCCAGAGACTTACAGGGATCTGCCTGTCATAACAGGGATAAAGCAGGATATGAAAGACAGGATAAGAAAGGTTATAAGACTGTTAGATAGAATAAATAACAGGAGATTAGAAGTTTCAGAGGTTCATGTAACAAAATATGGAACAGTTCATCTTTATTTTTGCAAAAATAGATTCGATTTGGTTTTTTCTTATGATATAGATAGATTAAATGAGGAAGAGATAAAAAAAAACTTGAAAAATTAAAAAAGTTGTTGGATTATTTTGAAAAAAACGGGCAAATAAAAAAGGTTACATTTATAGATCTGGACTGCTTATCCAGAGGAGCTATAGTGAGCTTAAAATAAAAGATGTCAAAGGATATCATTGTAGGGCTTGATATAGGAACGACAAAGATCTGTGCATTAGTAGGAAAAATACAGCCAGGAAATGTATTAGAGATCATAGGAGTTGGAACTTATCCATCACACGGTCTGAGAAAAGGAGTTGTTATAAATATAGATGATACTGTAGAGTCTATTCAAAAGGCAGTAGAAAAAGCAGAGGAGATGGCAGGCTGTGAGATAAATGCAGTATATATAGGTATAGCAGGAGGGCACATAAAGAGCTTTAACAGTGAAGGAGCAATTCCTTTAAAACATAAAGAGATAACAAAGAAAGATATAGACAGAGTTATAGAGGCTGCAAGTGCTATATCTATCCCTATGGACAGAGAAATAATTCAGACAGTGGTTCAAGAATATATCGTAGATGACCAGGACGGAATAGTAAATCCTTTGGGAATGTCAGGAGTAAGATTAGGTGCAAGGGTTCACATTATAACAGCTGCAGTAACTTCTGCACAGAACATTATAAAATGTGCAAACAGAGCAGGTCTTGATGTATGTGATATTATCCTTCAAGCAATTGCTTCAAGTGATGCCGTGCTTTCTAATGAAGAAAAGCAAGGAAATATAATTCTTATAGACCTTGGTGGTGGAACAACTGATATGGCTGTATTTTCTAGAGGTGCTGTAAGACATACATTTGTTCTTCCTCTGGGTGGTAACAACCTTACATACGATCTCTCAGTCGGACTTAAGACATCAGAAAAAGAAGCAGAAGAGATAAAGAAAAAATATGGTTGTGGATGTGTAGAACTTGCTTCTGAAGAGGAAAACATAGAAGTAGTTGGAATTGCTGGTAAAAGATCAAGAAGGATCTCAAAAAGAACCATAGCAGAGATCTTAGAACCTAGAGTAGAAGAGATCTTTTCCCTTCTTTATGAGGATCTGATAAGATCAAATGTTGATGTAAATCTCAACAGGGGTGTTGTAATTACTGGTGGTTCAGCAAAACTTGAAGGGATAGTAGAGGTTGCAGAAAGGATATTTGGAGTGCCTGTAAGGATAGGATATCCTAAAGGCATTACCGGAATATCAGAAGTTATAAATGATCCGATGTATTCAACAGCTGTTGGACTTGTAAAGTATGGAGCAAGAGAAGGAAGAAAGAAAAAGAAGTTCAGGATAAGAGATACGAATATCTTTTCTAGGATAATAAACACTATGAAAAAATGGTTTAGTGAAGTTTTTTAAATAAAAAAAAGGAGGATTTGTTATGAAATTTCAGATAGTTGAAGAAAAGAAGGTATATGCTTCAAAAGCAAGGATTAAGGTAATAGGAGTAGGAGGAGCAGGAGGAAATGCTGTAAACAACATGATAAGTGCAGGACTTCAGGGAGTGGAATTCATTGTTGCAAATACTGATGTTCAGGATCTTGAAAGATCTCTTTCTCCAGTAAAGATCCAGTTAGGTCCTGAAGTAACAATGGGTCTTGGTGCAGGAGGAGATCCAGAAGTTGGTAAGATGGCAGCAGAGGAAAGTATAGAAGAGATAAGGGAAGCTCTTGATGAGCCTGATATGGTATTCATTACTGCTGGGATGGGAGGAGGGACAGGAACAGGAGCAGCACCAATAATAGCAAGGGAATGTAAATCTATTGGTGCACTTACAGTAGGAGTTGTGACAAAGCCATTTGAGTTTGAAGGTGAAAGAAGGATGAAAAGGGCTCTTGAAGGAATAGAGAATCTCAGAAAGGAAGTAGACAGTCTTATTGTAATTCCGAATGAGAGGCTAAAGTCCATAGGGACAAAAGCTGCTGGATTTAAAGAACTTCTTGCAAGAGCAGATGAAGTCCTTCTTAATGCAGTAAGAGGTATTTCTGATCTTATTACAAGCCAGGGATTTATAAACCTTGACTTTGCTGATGTAAAAAAGGTTATGCAGATGAAAGGAACAGCTCTTATGGGAAGGGGAAGTGCAAGTGGTGATAAAAGGGCACTTGAAGCAGCAGAGGCAGCAATAAAAAGTCCTCTTCTGGAAGATATCTCTATAAAAGGAGCAAAAGGTCTTCTTATGAACATAACAGGTCCTTCTAACATGAGTATGGAAGAGATAGATGCAGCTTGCACTTTCTTAAAGAACGAAGTAAGTGAGGATGCAGAAATCTACTGGGGAGTAGTATTTGACGATAGTCTTGGAGATGAAGTTCAGATTACAGTTATTGCTACAGGAATAGAATCAGAAGAAGTCATGAAGAAAGAAGAAGAAGAAAGGTCTAAGTATAAAAATGTAGTGGAGTTTAGGACAGGAAAGCTGAGAGATGCAACACCTGAAGACATGAAAGAACCCTGGACTGTAAGAAGAAAAAGTAAAGAAGAAAAAAGGGTTTCACAGAATGAAGAAAAAAGGGAAAGCTTTTTTGAAAGACTTAATAAAAAGATAAACCTGGATTATCCGACATTTTTAAGGCTAAAGACAGAAGAAAATAAATGAAAAAAGAAAAAGGAGGGATAAGAAAAAAGAAAAAAGGAAGATTGAGCTTTGCACTTGTATATCCAAACCTTTATCATGTCGGAATGTCAAGTTTAGGATTTCAGCTCGTTTACAGTATCTTAAACAGAAGGGATGAAGTTGTTGCTGAAAGATTCTTCCTTCCTGAAGAAGGTGAAAAGTTGAGATCTGTTGAATCAAATCTTCCCTTAGATAAATTTCATGTTATTGCTTTTTCCATCTCTTTTGAAAATGATTATATAAATGTTCTGAAAATTCTAAATTTAGGAGGAATTCCTCTTTTTTCAAAAGAAAGACAGAATGTTCCTCCTCTTGTAATAGCAGGAGGAATAACGACTTTTCTAAATCCAGAGCCTCTTTCTCCATTTATAGACTTCTTTATACTAGGAGAAGCTGAAAAATGTCTTGATAATGTCGTTGATCTTCTTATTGATTCACTTGGAAAGTTCTCAAAAAAAGAAGATCTTCTACTTTTTCTTGCAAAGAATGAGGAAAGTATATATGTCCCTTCTTTTTATGATGTGGAATACAATGCAGATGGGACAATTAGGTCATTTTATCCAAATAAGAAAGACCTACCTGAAAGGATAAAAGTAGCAAAAGATGTTCCATTAAGAAGTGTTGCTTCATCTGTAATTATCTCCCATGATACAGAATTTTCTGACAGGATCCTTATTGAACTTTCAAGAGGATGCAAAAGATCTTGTAGATTCTGTGCAGCAGGATATGTTTATAGACCTCCTCGTTTTCACAATTCTTCTGATCTTCTAAATTCAATAGAAGAATCATTAAAAAAGACAGATAATCTTGGTCTTCTCAGTGCATCTGTTTGTGATGTTCCAAATATAAAAGAGATACTTGGGTTTATTTGTGAAAAAGGAGCAAAGTTTTCTATATCTTCTATAAGAGCTGATTTTGTTGATCTTGAATTTCTCAGTTATTTAAAAAAATCAGGGCAAAAAAAGGTTACACTTGGAATTGAGGCAGGTTCAGAAAGGCTTAGAAGTCTTATAAATAAACATCTAAAAGAAGACCAAATTATAAATACTGCTATACTTGTTGCAAAAGCAGAGCTTTCTATAAAGCTCTACTTTATGATAGGACTGCCTAAGGAGGAATGGCAAGACATAGAGGAGATCTTAAGGCTTATAAAGCTTATAAAACACAACATGATAAGAGAAAGTGCGCCTAAGGGAAAAGTAAGTGGAATAAGGATAAATATAAGCTGTTTTGTTCCAAAACCTTTTACTCCTTTTCAATGGACAGCCATGGATGAGGTTGACAGTTTAAAGAAAAAGCAAAAATGGCTTTCAAAAGAGATTAGAAAACTTGGAGGAATAAGAGTAAGCTTTGATGTCCCAAAATGGGCTTACATTCAAGCCCTTCTTTCATTAGGAGACAGAAGAGTAGGAAATCTTCTTTTCCTTGCCTTCAGTTTTGATGGAAACTGGAAAAAGGCACTTAAGAATTCTGACATAAATCCTGACTTCTTTGTTTACAGAAACAGATCATATGATGAGATACTTCCATGGGATTTTATAAATCATGGAATAAAAAAGGATTATTTGAAAAAAGAAGCAGACCTTGCATTTTCTTATAAACAGACAGAGATATGTCCTTTGATTAAAGGATGCAAGAAGTGTGGTGTATGTTATCTTTTTGAATACTGAGGACTTTTTCTTGCCTTTTTCTTTCCGTATTTTTTCCTTTCCTTTTCTCTTGGATCTCTTGTAAGCATCCCAGCTTTTTTAAGAATAGGCTTCAGTTCAGGATTCATTTCAACAAGGGCTCTGCTTATTCCATGACGGAGAGCTCCTGCCTGACCAGAAATTCCTCCTCCTTTTACAGTTGCTTTTACATCTACTTTTCCTAAAAGATTACAGAGTTTAAGAGGTTCAAGTGCGTGGAATCTATATCCTTCTTCAGGTAGATATTCTTCCAAAGGTTTTTTATTTACTTCAATATTTCCTGTTCCCTCTTTTATCCAGACTCTTGCTACTGCCCTTTTTCTCCTTCCTGTTGCATAAAAGATCTTTTCTGCAACCATCCCTAAATCTCCCATTTTATTGGTTTTTGTGCTTCATGAGGATGATTAGGTCCTGCATAAACTTTGAGCTTTTTCAGGAGCTTTCTTCCAAGCCTGTTCTTAGGAAGCATTCCTCTTACTGCGTGTCTTATAAGTTCTTCTGGCTTCTTTTTTAGAAGCTCTTTTGCAGATATCTTTTTAAGACCTCCCATGTATCCACTGTGACGATAATAGAACTTGTTTTCCCACTTTTTTCCTGTAAGCCTTACCTTTTCTGCATTTATTACAATCACAAAATCACCTGTGTCTACATGTGGAGTAAAGATTGGTTTATCCTTTCCCCTGAGCTTTATAGCAATCTGAGATGCAAGCCTTCCCAAAACCTTTCCAGAAGCATCTACAAGATACCACTTTCTTTCAACCTCACCTTTTTTTGCCATATAGGTCTTCATAATCTTCTCCTTGATTTTTTAGGTTTGATTTTTTATTAAACTCTAAAAGAGATGTCAAACTAAAATTTTTGGTTGAAAAATTGTTCTGAATAAATATAATAAAAATAGAAAATATGATCAAGGCGATACTGATAATAATTCACACGATACTCTGTGCATTGCTTGTAGCCGTGGTCATCCTTCAGAAGGGAAAAGGAGCTGATATTGGAGCTGTGTTTGGAAGCACAACGCAGACGCTTTTTGGAGTTGCAGGTCCAGGTTCTTTCTTACAAAAGATTACTGCTTTCTTAGCAGCAGCTTTCTTTCTGACTTCACTTGGACTTTCGGTATTTATGAGCAAAGCTCAGGTAAGGTCTGTAATGGATAACGTAAAGGTAACTGTAACTGAGAAGACAAATGAAAGTAAATAAAAGTGCCGAAGTGGTGGAATTGGTAGACACGCTATCTTGAGGGGGTAGTGGGCGTTAAGCCCGTGCGGGTTCGAGTCCCGCCTTCGGCACTTAATTTATATGAAATTTCTTCAATACTACGAAGACGGAAAAATAAAGGTAGCAGTCAAAGAAAGAGATTTTATTATCCCTTTTTTATTTTCTGGAGATCTAAAGGAGCTTCTCCTCAAAAAAGACCTTCCTGAACTTTCAAAGGAAAGAATTCCTATAAAAGAAGTAAAACTTGCTCCTCCTATAGTTAATCCAAGCAAGATAATAGCAATTGGTCTAAATTATAGAGGTCACATAAAAGAAAGTAAGGGAAAAATTCCTGAAGTTCCCATAATATTTTCCAAATTCCCAAACAGCATAATAGGACCAGATGACTATATTGTATGGAAAAGAAGCATTACAAAAAAAGTAGACTATGAAGCAGAACTTGCAGTAGTTATAGGAAAAGAGATAAAAGAATGCTCTGAAGAAGAAGCAATAGATGCTATATTTGGATATACATGTGCAAATGATGTAAGTGCAAGAGATCTTCAGTTTTCAGATGGACAGTGGACACGCGGAAAATCTCTTGATACATTCTGTCCAATTGGACCATGGATAGTTACAAAAGATGAGATTGATCCAGATAGCTTAGAGATAAGATGCTATTTGAATGGAAGACTTATGCAAAAGAGCAATACAAAAGAAATGATCTTTTCTGTTCCATGGCTTATAAGCTTTCTTTCAAGGCATTTTACACTTCTTCCAGGTGATCTTATCCTTACAGGAACACCAGAAGGTGTTGGTGCTTTTAGAAATCCTTCTGTCTGGCTTAAGGATGGAGACGAAGTTGTTGTGGAAATAGAAGGAATAGGAAGGCTCGTAAACAGATGCAAGGAGCTTAGCTGAAAGGTTTCCTTCAGTCTTTGCTATTTCAAAATCAATGTCATTTATGAAGTTAGCTGTTGCAGCTTCCTCTTTCTCACGCATTCCAGTACTTTCCTGTTCCCTTTTCCAGGAATTTGTTTTTTTCACAAAAAAAACTCTCTTATTACTTGCTCATGTAAGATTGGTCTAAACAGTTTTATCTTTTCATTCCTTCTTGTTGGATGAATCCTGTTTGTAAGAAATATTACAATTGCTTTTTTTTCAAGATCTATCCAAACAGATGTCCCAGTAAAACCAAGATGTCCAACACTTTTTTCAGAAAAAAACCTACCACAGCTTGATCTATCTGTTGGTGTATCCCAGCCGAGTGTCCATCTTTTGTTCTGTTTTCTGAAGAATTCTTCCACAGTAGATCTTTTAAAAAAATCCTCCCTCTTTCCAGAATAATGATCAAGAAGAAGTTTGCTTAAAAGGAAAAGATCTTCTGCTGTGCTAAAAAGTCCTGAATGTCCAGATGAGCCACCAATAGCCCAAGCATTTTCATCATGAACTTCTCCTTGAATAATTCTTTTTCTCCATGGACAGAATTCTGTCGCAGCAAACCTGTCTCTGTGGATCTTTTTTTCTGGATATGAGAGAAATGTGTCCTTTAGAGGGACCTTTCTGTAGATGTCTTCTAAAAAAGACTTCATCTTTTTCTTAGAAACAGCTTCTACAGCTGCTTCAAGAAGAATAAAGCCAAGATCACTATATAAGATGTCTTTTCCAGGTGGAAATAGGAGCTCTTCTTTAAGGATCCACTCTAATGTAATCCTTTTTCTTTCTCTGAGTGGATATCTTTGAAGCTTAAGATAATATGGTCTCCATGAAGGAAGTCCTGATGAATGGCTTAAAAGCATCCTTATCGTAATTTTCCTTTTTTCTTTTGGAGTCGGTATTATTTCTGAAATTGGCATATCTAAATCAAGGATTCCATCATCTACAAGTTTCATAATAGAAAAAGCTGTTGCAAATGGCTTTGTAAGTGAAGCAAGATCAAATATCGTGTCTTCTTTTACAGAAACACAATAAGGGATCTTTTTTGAATATCCAACAGCACATCTAAAAAGAAGTTTTTCATCTTTTCCAACAAAAAGGCAAGCTCCAGGAAAGACTTTTTTTTTTAAGGCTTCTTTAAGAAGGTCTTCTGTATTCATGTGGGAACAGAAGCTTTATATATAAGAGCATCTCCTTTAAGTTCATACTGCGGCATAGAGGAAGGGATAAGATAAGATTCACCTTTTTTTATCTCTATCAATTCATCTTCTACACTTATATATCCCTTTCCCTTAACTGCTATAATTATCTCAGCAGATCTTTCTTTTTCTGACATCCATCTTCCTTTTTTAAGATCAATAGAAGAAAGCTGAAATTCTTCAGCTGGAGTTACATAAATCTTTTCAGGTCCTTTTTGAACAGGGTTAATTATATCCTGAGAAACTGGTCTAAAGTTCACAACTTTTAAAAGCTCTTCTATATCTACATGCTTGTGTGTGAGTCCTCCTCTCAGGACATTATCAGAATTTGCCATAAGCTCAATACCAACTCCTTCTATGTATGCATGAAGCTCTCCTGGAGGAATGTATATTGCTTCTGATTCCTTAAGGATAAATCTTTTTAGGAAAAGAGGAGAAATGATTCCTATGTCATTTGGAAAAAGCTCATTGAGTTTTAAAACAAGAGAATATTCCTCTTCACTTCCCTTATACTTTTCAGCATTTTCAACAAGTTCACTGATTACAGCATCCTTTCTCCTTTCGTCCATCTTCATAATTGAGACAAAAAGATCTTTTAGTCTTTTTTCTGGATCTTCTTTAAAGAAAGATATCTCTTCTTTTAGGCTTTTTGGAACTGCTTTTTCTAAAAGATATAGAATCTCTTTTGGATTTTTAAATCCTTTAAGTGCTTCAAATCTGCTTATAGCACAAAGAATTTCTGGCTTATGATTCCTGTCCTTATAATTCCTTTCTGGAGCAGAAATAGGAATTCCCTTTTTTTCTTCTTTTTCAAACCCTTCCTTTGCCTGTCTTTTATCTGGATGAACCTGAATAGAAAGTGGTCTTTCTGCAGCAATTATCTTAAAAAGAAAAGGAAGTTCTCTGAATCTTTCTGCTACTTTCTTTCCAAGTATAGATACAGGATCTTCCAGAATAAGCTTATCAAGAGACATCCATCTTCCATCTATCTTTACTTCTGAAGGTGCTTTTGGATGTGCTCCCATCCAAAGCTCTGCAACAGGCCCACTTTCAGATATTCCAACAATAGACTGGATAGCACTCCTTGATCCCCAGTCATATTTCTGAATCTTATTTCTCAATTTAAGTGGTCTTTTAAACATCTTCTTTAAGGAATCTTTCTACTTCTTTTTCTATCCTTTTTGTCATTCCCCAATAAAAATGATCAGCTCCTTCTATTATACACAGCTTAGCAGATGGATTCCATTCTTTTATCATCTCTTTTAGCATATCTGGTGGAGCTATATCATCATATGATCCTGTAATTATCAGTTTTATCTTTGGATTGTATTTCAGAAAAGAAAAGTCAATCATTGAAACAGGAGGAGAAACAAAAAGAAAATGATCACTTAAGGAAAGCTCTTCTATGCAAGAGCATATTACCCAGGATCCAAATGAATAACCAGAAACAGCAACTTTTTCTTTTACAATATCCCTAAGATACCTAAATGCTGCCTTTAAATCTTCCCTTTCTCCTATTCCATTGCTGTATGAACCACTGCTTTTTCCTACTCCTCTAAAGTTAAATCTAAGTGTTGTCCATCCCATCCTGTAATATGCATTCCTTAAAGCTTCTACAACATTGTTATACATGCTTCCACCATAAAGTGGATGTGGATGTGCAATAAGGACTGCTTTTTCATCTGAGTTTTTCCAAAGAAGTCCTTCAAGGATAACATCTCCTTCTGACTTTATAAATACTTTTTCTTCACTCATACAACCTCCTCCTTTATACTTCCTTGTCTTATCCATATCCTATACATCCTTTTTCCTTTAAGACATCCTTCATCAAAGAAGACCTCCTCTACTTTTACTTCTCCTGCTATCTGCTTTATCTGATCCAGCCAGTTTTTAAAGTGCTCTCCATCTCCAAAATATACCTTCTTCCACTTTCTTCCTTCCCTGTCAGTCATTTCATATATCTTTTCCTCTTCTTCAAAAAAATGACACCTCATTTTCTTTCTGCTACATATACTCCATCCCAATCTTTTGGAGGAGGTTCATCAAGATATCTCTTACATCTTTCTATAAACAAATCTGCTACTCTGTCATTATATTCCTCTTTTAGTATAAGAAAATAGCTTAGAGCTTTTTTGAATTCCCTATTTCTGTAAAGATAAAGAGCCTTGTGAAAAAGGTTTAATGCTTCTTCTTCCATCTTTTCTGTAACAAGCTCATATAGTCACAGGCAACTCTTTTCCTTTTACCCTTATTCTGTCAAGCTCTCTAAATCTGAAACTATTATCCTTTATCATCTCTTTTGTATATTCACTTACTATGATATGTGTTCCATACTGTTTGTTCAGTGATTCAAGTCTTGATGCAAGATTTACTGTATCTCCTATTGCAGTATAGTCAAATCTTATATCTGTTCCCATATTACCTACAATTGCATCTCCTGTATTTATCCCTATTCCTATGTCTATCTCAGGAAATCCAAGTTCTTTAAACTGTCTGTTTACTTCTTTAAGAGCTGATATCATCTCAACAGCACTCTTGCATGCAAGATATGCATGTTCTTCAACATCAACTGGTGCATTATATATTGCCATTATTGCATCACCTATGTATTTATCAAGTGTTCCTTTGTTTGAAAAAACTATATTTGTCATTGGATCCAGGTATCTGTTTAGCATCTTTACGATTGTTTCTGGTGGATATTTTTCTGAAAGACTCGTAAATCCTCTTATATCTGAAAAAAGAACTGTTATTTTTCTCTTTTCTCCTCCAAGTTTTAACATATCTGGATTTTTTACGATCTGTGAAACAAGTTCAGGTGAGACATAACTGGAAAAAGCCTTTTCAAGAAATCTTCTCTTTTTTACTTCCACAAGATTCCTATAAGCCTCACATCCTGTATATGAAAGAAAAAGTGAGATGCAGGGATAAATAAATCCAAGGTTTAATCCAAAACGAGAAAAAAGCCAGATATTCAGTAATCCGTATATTCCGAAAATTGCTAAGAAGAAAAATACAGAAATCAAAGCGTTCTTTATAAGAGAAAGAAAGACGAAAAGGATAAGGGGAAAGATGATTATAAAGATCACTTCAAGAGCAATAACTCTTCCATCTCTTATGAGGAATCTTTCTTGAATTATGTTTGAAAGGACAGTAGCATGAATAAATACTCCTGGAAAAGCAGGATCTATGGGTGTTGCTCTCATGTCATATATCCCTACTTCTGTTGCACCAACAAATACTATTTTGTCCTTCAAAGCCTTTTTTGGAACTTTTCTTTCTATTATGTCAACAGCAGAAAATACAGAAAACTGATCTCTGCTATAGTAATTTATGACAGCTCTTCCAAGTTCATCTACCTTTATTTTCTTTTTTCCTATAAGGATAGAGTCAATTCCATATTCTGCTATGGATATAACTGGCTCAGAAGAAAGAAATTCCTCTGCTGCAGAAAGTGAAAGTGATGGATAAAATCCTCCTTCATATAATGCTATAAGATTATAGTTTCTGCATATTCCATCTTTGTCAGGGAATATATTAAAAAAACCAAGATTTTTTGCACTTTTAGATATTTCAGGAATGTTTAGCTCAACAAAAGGAAATTCTGGAACAGGAATATCCTTTACCTTTCCAATAAATTTTATAAGTCCTATCTGTGTTTCTTTTAGCTTTCTTAGTGAATCAGGATGTGAGTTTTCTCTGTTATACCTGAAAAAATATCCAAGTATAACATTTCCTGCTTTTCTTATAGATTCTGCTAAAAGTTGGTCAGACATAGGATCTGATTTTTCAGAAAAGACAATATCAAATACTATCTCTTTTACCTTATAGTATCCTGAAAGACTGTCTATAAGGCTTGCCAAGATCTTTCTTGACCATGGCCATCTCCCTATCTTATTTATACTTTTCTGATCAATTGCAACAATTGCTATTCTTCTGTCAGGTTCAGCTCCTTTTCTAAGTCTAAACCTTACATCTGTTATCTTAAGATCAATTCCTTTTATCAGTTCTGGATCAATTCTGTATAAAAAAACAGTAGCAGCTGATGAGATAAGACAGATAAGGAGAAAAATAATTTTTGTTTCTTTCCATTTTCTTTTCATCTGTTTTATGCTATTTTTTTAGCAAGATAAAATCAAGATGAAGATAAGACTTCCTGAGCCAAAATTTAAAGGAATCCCTTTAGAAGAAGCTATAAGAAAAAGGAGAACTATAAGGTCATTTCTAAGAAAGCCTATTTCTCTGGATCATCTCTCACAGCTTCTTTGGGCAGGATATGGCTCTACAGAAGGATTCAGAAGGACTGTTCCATCTGCTGGTGCTCTTTATCCAATGGATCTTTATGTTGCTATAGGTGAGGTAGAAGGAGTTGAAAAAGGAGTATATCATTATATTCCAGCTGAACACAGCTTAACCCTTATCCATAAAGAGGATGTAAGAGAAGATATAGCAAAGGCAAGTCTTTATCAGATGTGGATGGCAGATGCAGCAGTCTCATTTGTTATTACAGCAGAATATAGAAGGATTACTGTAAAATATGGAGAAAGAGGGATAAGATATGCAATTATGGAAGCAGGGAATATATCACAGAATATATTTCTTCAAGCAGAATCTCTTGGACTTGGTGCAGGAATAGTTGGTGCATTTCATGATGATAAAATTATGCAGATTATGAGACTTCCAAAAAATCATCATCCTCTTCTTATCATGCCTGTTGGAAAAAAATTATGAGCTGCTGTCTTATACTGATATTACTTTTTAATTCCCTTTGTTTTGCAAAGATTTCTGCAATTCCTGAAGAAGCAGATATAGGAACTCTTATAGAAGGAAAAACAAAAGAAGTTGTATTTTTTTTAAAGAACTATGGAAAAAAGCCTGTTACTGTTGAAAACGTAATACCTGATTGTGATTGCACTTCTGTTATTTCATATACAGCGAGGATAAGCCCAAAAGAAGAAGGAAAGGTAATAGTAAAAATAGATACAGCTGGTCTCAGTGGAAAGATCAGAAAAAAGATCCTTGTAATAACAGATGATCCAGAAAGCTCAGAGATTCCTCTTTTTATAACAGGAAAAGTCATATCTCCAATAGATGTAACTCCTAAAAGGGTTTATCTTGTTGGAAAAAAGGATTCTCTTATAAAGGCAGAAGTAGAGATAAAAGGGAATTTTAGAAAGCTAAAAATAGAGCCAGCTTCTTCACTTGATATAAGGTCAATAAGGTTTTATGTAAAAAAGGTAAATGAAAAGGAATACAGGATAAAGTTTTTAAAATTCCCTTCAGATGATGAATCGTATACAGGAACTTTAAAACTTAAAACAAACTATCCTGAAAAACCTTATATAATCATTCCCATAATCGGCATATTTTTTGACTAAGCCTTCTTCCCTCTTACTATAACCCTTTCTTCTTCTGGAATAGGTGGTGGAACAGGTTCTCCAATGATCTTTCTTACTGCTTTGAACTTAGGTGGACATACCTCATAACATGTTCCACACTTTATACACTTTTCCTGATCAATCACATGTATCTTATTCTTTTCACCAGTTATTGCACCTGCTGGACAGCGTCTTCTACATGTTCCACATGCCTGACATTTTTCAGGATCAATATAGTATGAAGGAACTTCTGTAAGGAGCTTTTCTATCTCTTCCTTTGTATAAAAATCCTTGTATTCCTCAATGCTTCCAAGGCGTTTCATAAGCTTTTCTCTTTTTGTTACCTTTATGTAAGGAACAAGCTTTATTATTTCCTCAAGTCTTTTACTTATCTCTTCTTTGCTTATTCCTTCACTTCCAAGAGGACCTATCTGTCTTAGCTTTTCTGTAAAATCTCTTACTACTTCAGCAAAACGACCACCTTCAGCAGATGACATAAATTCTATCCTGAGTCTATCAGGATTTATTCCTACATATTCAAGAATCCTTTTACATAGATGAACCATATTCAGTGCAAAATAGTTTCCTTCTGTCACATAATTGCATTCTCCGAGTCTGCATCCTCCAACAAGAACACCATCTATTCCTTTGGAAAATGCCCTGAATATAAATGTCATATCAACTCTTCCACTGCACATAATACGGATTATCCTTATTTCTGGTGGATACTCCAACCTGGAGACCCCAGCAAGATCTGCTGCACCATATGCTCACCAGTAACAAAGGAATCCAATTATCCTTGGCTTAAAAGTAGTCTTTGCCATCCCTTTCCTCCTTAAGTTTCTGAAAGAAGTGCATCAATCTGACAAAGGATCTGTTCGTTCTTAAAGTGGTTCAGAGAAATTGCACCAGTTGGACATACTGAATTGCAAAGTCCATCTCCTTTACATAGAACAGGATTTACTTTTGCCTTATTTTTCTTTATCTCTATAGCTCCATACTTGCAAAAAGAAGCACATATTCCACATCCCATACATCTCTTTTCATCTACCTGTGCAACAGCACCAGGTGCTATTGCAACATCATGTGAAAGAAGCATGCTGCATCTTCCTGCTGCACCATATGCCTGGCTTATGGTTTCATTTATGTGCTTAGGATAGTGAGCAGTTCCACAAAGAAAGATTCCGTCTGTTGCAAAGTCAACTGGTCTAAGCTTTACATGTGCTTCCTTAAAGAATCCATCTACATCAAGAGGAACTTTATATAGCTGAGCAAGCCTTTTTGCATCTTCTCTTGGAACAACAGCAGCTGCAAGGCTGAGTATATCAGCATCTATTGCTATCCTTTGTCCAAGGATAGGATCAGTTACTGTTACCCTAAGCCTTCCTTCTACTTTTTCCACCTCAGGAACATTTTCTGGTGGCTCATATCTTATAAACCTTACTCCCATGTCTGATGCCTTCCTATAGTAATCTTCTCTGAATCCATATGTCCTCATGTCTCTGAAAAGTATATATATCTCAGCTTGTGGATTTATCTCCTTTAGCTTAATTGCATTCTTTATTGCATGTGAACAGCATACCCTGCTACAGTAATTTCTTTCTTCATTCCTTGATCCAACACACTGTATCATTACAACTGATCTTGCATTCTGAATCCTTTCATCCTTTTTTGCTATAAGTTCTTCAAGTTCAAGATGCGTAAATACCCTTTCATCTTCTCCATAAAGGTATTCCTTTGGCTTGTATTCTTCTGCTCCTGTTGCAATTATCGTTGCTCCATGACGTATGATCCTTACAACATTTCCTGTCTCTACAGTAGTTATGAAGTTTCCAATGTATCCTGAAGCATCCTTGATTTTTGCTTCAGTAAAGACATGGATGAGTGGATGTGCATATACCTTTTCTATAAGACCTTTCAGATAGCTTTGAACATCCTGACCATCTATCGTAAAATAAAGTCTTTTTGCAATTCCTCCAAGCTCTTTTTCTTTTTCTACAAGATATACCTCAAATCCCTGATTTGCCAGACTTAATGCAGATGTCATTCCAGCAACTCCACCACCTATGACAAGTATCCTTTTATCAAGAGGAATCTCTATCTCTTTCAGAGGCTCAAGACGGGCTGCTCTTGCAACAGCCATCCTTATAAGATCCTTTACCTTCCTTGTTGCCTCTTCCCTTTCCTTAGAATGAGCCCATGTGCAGTGTTCTCTTATGTTTACCATCTCAAGATAATACTGATTCAGACCAGCTTCCTTCATCGTCTCACGAAATGTTGGTTCAAGATTTCTTGGAGTGCATGCAGCAATAACAACCCTGTTCAGTTTATGTTCGTGAATTGCATCAATTATCTCTTTTATGTAGTTTGATGCACATGAAAATACCTGATTTGTTGCATATACGACATTTGGAAGTGTCTTTGCATATTCTGCCATCTCAACAGTATTTATAACTCCTGCAATGTTGCTTCCACAATGACATACAAATACACCAATCCTTGGCTCTTCCTTTGATACATCCATTTCTTCTGGATATACCTTCTCTTTTGCAAGTAGTCCGCGACGATGAGAAAGAAGCTCTCCACATTTTGAACTCACACCACTTGCAGAAAATACAGACTCAGGAATGTCTACAGGACCCTGAAATGCACCACTTACAAATATTCCCGGACGAGATGTCTGAAGTGGATCAAATGGACTTACTTTGCAGAATCCGTGTTCATTCAGCTCTATTCCAAACTTTTCTGCAAGCTCTTTTGCCTCAGAAGGTGGTCTAAGTCCTACAGAAAGAACGACAAGATCAAACTTCTCTTCTTTTACTCCTTCATCAGGCGTAGAATACCTTATGATAACATTTCTTTCACTGTCTTCTCCAGCAACTGTCACATAGCTTCTTATGAACTTTACCTTATCAAGCTGTGCAGCCCTTTGATAATACCTTTCAAAGTCCTTTCCATATGCCCTTATGTCATTGTGAAAGATCCAGATCTCTGTATCTGGATCATGTTCTTTTGTAATAAGGACTTGCTTCTGTGTATATGTGCAACATACTGATGAGCAATAACTGCTGTATCCTTCAATTACCCTTCTTGATCCAACACACTGAATCCATGCAATCTTTTTTGGATGTTTCATATCTGATGGTCTTCTTATCTCACCACCATATGGTCCTGTTGCACTTGTTATTCTTTCAAAGTCAAGGCTTGTTACAACATTTGGATATATTCCATATCCAAAGTCGTTTCTTATGGAAGGATCAAATATCTCAAATCCTGGACTGAGGACTATTGCTCCTACCTTCAGATTTATCTCTTCTGGCTTCTGACTGAAGTCTATTGCCTGATTTGGACATACTGCAAGACATATTCCACATTTGTTTTCTTTAAGATAAAGGCAGTCCTTTTCTGTTACATAGCTTATAAGTGGAACTGCCAAGGAGAAGTAAATGTGGATTGCTTTACTGAATGAGAGATTCTGGTTGTATGGATCAGGAACAAGAACAGGGCAGTTTTCCTGACATGTCGTGCATCCTGTGCACTTTCCTTCAAGGACATATCTTGGTCTTTTTATAAGCCTTACCCTGAAATCTCCTACCTCTCCTTCTACTTTCTCAACCTCTGCATCTGTTATGATCTCTATATTTGGGTGCCGGCCGGCCTCGACCAGCTTTGGAGCAAGTATTCAGACAGAACATTCGTTTGTAGGAAAGGTCTTATCAAGCTGACCCATATGTCCGCCAATTGTAGGGAGCTTTTCTACAAGGTATACCTTGAATCCAGATGAAGCAAGATCAAGTGCTGCCTGTATTCCACTTACTCCTCCGCCAACAACCATCACATCAGCAAAATTTATTCCTTCTCTAAGTCTTAATAGCCTCTCTATTAAGGCTTCCATTTTCTCATCTCCTTAGATAATTTCTTTTATTATCTCAGTTACATCCTTTATTTCTATAAATCCCTCACCATATTTTTCTTCAAGTGTCTTTCTGCTGTCCTCAAGCATTGTAATACAGTATGGACAGAATGTTGCTATGACCTCTGCTCCAACCTGAACAGCCTGCTCTATCCTTATGTCAGAAAACCTTTCTCCTTTCCTCGTCTCCATCCATACCCTTCCTCCTCCACCTCCACAGCAAAGACTGTTTTCTCTTGATTCTGGAAGTTCAACAAACTCAATTCCTGGAATCATCTTGAGAATCTCTCTTGGTTCATCAAATATTCCGTTATGTCTTCCAAGATAGCATGGATCGTGATATGTAACCTTCTTTTTGTATTCCTTCTGTATCTTTATTCTTCCTTCTTTTAAAAGCCTTAAAAGCAGTTGTGACATGTGTATTACTTCAAAATTTACGCTGAATTCTGGATATTCATTCTTAAATGTATGATAACAGTGAGGAGAGCTTACAATGATCTTTTTTACGCCACTGTCAATAAATGTCTTTATGTTTTCTTTTGCAAGCTTTCTGAAAAGCTCCTCATCTCCAGTCTTCCTTATACTTTCTCCACAGCAGTTTTCCTTTTCTCCAAGTATCCCAAAACTTACTCCTGCTTTATTTAGGATCTCAACTGTTGCCCTTGCTATTTTCTTTCCTCTTGGATCATAACACGGATAGCAGCACGGAAAATAAAGATATTCTGTCTGTTCTGTAAATTCATTTACAGGAAGACCTTCAGCCCATTTTTTCCTTTCACTCCTTTTTTCACCAAGAGGATTTCCTTCAGCAACAAGACTTCCACTTGCTGTTTTTACTGGCTGAACAGGCTCAGGAAATATTCCATATTCTGTAGCAACACTTCTAAGAAGCTTTACGACCTCTATCTGATTTACCTGTCTCGGACACTGAATCGTGCATCTTCCACAAGTTGTGCACCTCCATATATCTTCACTTTCAACCTCTGTAAGTCCAAATGTTGCCTGTCTTATTATCTTCCTCATACTGAACTGGATCACCTTGTTCCATGGACATACAGAATCACAAAGACCACACTGAAAACATAGTCTAAAAGGTTCACCACCTTTTTCCCTAATAAGATCTACTATTTCCTTATATTCTTCAAGTATTATAGCTTCCACCTTTCCCTCTCCTTATTTTCTAATTTCTTGTGCTTTCTTTGCTGTTGCCATCTGTATCACCATATCCACGACTTTGTCAAAACCAAATCTGTCTGCAAGTGCATTAAGTCCTACCTCAAGTTCATTCTCCTTTGGAGGCTCTTCTTCTACTTCCTCTTCCCTTTCTTCATATGTAAGTGCATCTACAAGACAGACCTGAACACACCAGGGTTCTTCAAGAGGGGGCTCATTCTCACATACATCACACTTTAAAGGAAGTCCTGAATCTGGATCCTTAAAAAGGTCTCTTGCAGGACATGCTGCACCACAGAAGCTACATACCACATAATCCTTTCCATATACACTCTGCATCTCTCCGTTTGCTATGTATATGCTCCTTCCTTCACATTCTGCCTTTGTATAAAATGTTGCACGAACAGGAACAAATACATTTCTCTGATCATCCCTAAATACCCTTATACGAGACTTTGAAGGATTTACACTGCTGTATTTTGGATTTGCATGGAATGCAGAGCATGCAACCTCACATGCTCTACACCCCATGCATTTGTCAAGATCCATCTTTATTATCTTTATCTTCCTTTTCATGACTTCTCTCCTTGTGCTTGATCTTCTTTCAGAATACCTCTTTTTACAAAGTCCTCATATACATATCCCAGATTTAGCTTCTCAAGTGTCTCTTTTGTAGGAATTCCATCCTTGTTCCATCCTCTGTATTTGTAATACTCATCCATAAGCTTTTCTTCATATTCAGGAAATCTCTTCTTCCAGTGATCTTCTGGTGGTTTGTCATCCTTCCTTCTCAGACCTCTTCTTACATTTATACACCTTACGAGATTCCTTACCCTTGTTGCTATTGTCCAAAGCTTGTCTTCATCCATCTTAAGTCCTGATGCAGCTTCTATTATAAGTGGAAGATTGTGGATGTGATATGGTGGTTTGAGTGGGAATGAGGAAAGTCCTGCACAGATTCCAGTGCAGTCGTCAATATAGTGCATGATCTCCTGCCATTCTACAAGCTCACATACAAGGTCTGGTGGAGGATAATATGGGAATGTATAGCCTTCATCTCCCCATTTCAGTATAAATTCCTTAAATCTTTCTTCCTTTCCAGTAGGAATCTGTATCCAGTCCTTTACAAATTCCTCTCTTATCTTTTTTGGAAGAGGTGCCTGTGGGATCTGTCCTTCAATCTGTGTTATGTTTATCTTTTCTCCTGTTGCCCACATAAGGAAGTAGATTGGATTTAGCATTCCAAGTTTTATTGGAACCTGCTCATGCTTCTTTATAGTATTGTGATCAAACTTTTCTGCTCCTCTTCCAATCTCTCTTGCTGCCCAGTATACTCCTTTTGCGAGAACATCTCCTATCCCTTCTCTTTTTACAACCTTTTCAAGAAGATAAATGAATCTTTCTTTGTTGTCTTTTGGAAAGTTTGGAAGATCTTTGTCAGTAAGGATTCCATTTTCATAAAGCTCTATTGCAAATGCAAGGACCTGTGGTGTCGTAAATCCATCAAGTCCGTAGTGCTGTGCAAGACCTGCACACTTAAGTCCAAACTCAAGATCATCAACCATTGCAGCCATTGTATATGTAAGCTTTGTAAAGCATTTCATTACATATACAGGAACACCTGGAAGCTCAAGTATTGCAGAACATGCAACAGGACAGTTATAACAGGCTATAAGGCGTTTTCTTGCATTCTCAAGTGTTCTCGTCCACTTTTCTTCTATCTCCTTTGTCCAGAATCCTTTCCTCCTTATCCTTGCATTTCCCCATGCAAAGCTTTCTGTATGCCATTTTTCATCGTGAAGTCTCATCTCCTGAGGTGATCCAATGTATGCAAGGATTCCTGGAATTCCTGGAAGAGGATTCTTGAGACGGTAGTCTATAAATTTCAGGACCTCTTTGTTAAGTTCCATAAGCCTTTCACCATCAGCAACATTCACATCCCTTGTTCCACGAACAGCTATTGCCTTAAGGTTCTTGTCTCCCATAATAGCGCCAAGACCAAGTCTGCTTGCACTGCTTTTTGAGCTTTCAATAGACGCAAAATAGACCCTGTTTTCTCCAGCAAGACCTATTGCAAGAACCTGTGCATCTGGCTGATTCAGCTCCTGCTGTATAGCTCTTATTGTCTCATATGTGCTTTTTCCTTTAAGGTGTGTTGCATCACGTATCTCTACCTTGTCATCATGTATCCAGAGATAGACGAGCTTTGGTGCTTTTCCACGAATAATTATCTTATCATATCCAGCATGCTTTAGCTCTGGCGCCCAGAATCCTCCCATCATAGAGAATCCCATAAGGAGTGTCTGTGGGGAGATGGAAGAGATAATAGTTCTGTTTGCTCCTATGACTGGTGTTCCGCAAAGAAGACCTGCACTAAATATAAGAACATTATCTTCAGAAAATGGCTCTACTTCAGGAGGAACTCTGTCCCAAAGTATCTTTGCATTTGTTCCAAGTCCGCCAAGATAAAGTTCTGTATCCTGTGGATCTGTAGGGACTTTTTCAATGTTTCCTGTAGAAAGATCTATCTCTAAATTATATCCTGTCTCTGCGTATCTCATAACTCCACCTCTCTCAAAATAGTTCAATGTTATATAAATCAAACATCTTTTTTCTGTCAAGAAAGTCTTTTTTCAAGGTTTATAAAATCACTCCTGTCAAAGCCAACTGTTTTGAAAAATGAAAGAATATCAACTGAATCCCATCTTACTGATGTATAAAGAAACTTTATCCCTTTTTCTTTACATATCTCAAAAAGCACACTTGCAAGACTTCTTCCTATTCCCTGCCCCATATATCTCGGATCTACTCCAAAATTTGCAATCCATGCACCCCTGTCAACTCCAAATCCACCATATATGATGTAGCTTATCATATATCCGACTATCTTCCCGTTCAGCTCAGCAACGAGAGCAATAATATCAGAAGAGTCCTTTATTACATTGCTGAAGTCTGTTTTTATCCTGTGCTTAGTTATAGCCTGTTCAATCCTTTCAATCTCTTTTATGTCTTCCTTTTTGGCTTCTCTTATAGAAATCTTCTTCTTTAACTCTTCCATCTAATCTATCCTGATTATCTTTACTCTGTGTCCTATCCAGTCAGGAGGAAGATATACACGACCACTGTTTCCACTCTGTTTTACGACTTTTTCCACCATCTCCTCTCCATATACCTCAAACTTTACCTTTTCTCTGGATTTATTCTCTGTCTTTTTCTCTCCTTTTAGAGACTTTTTTCTTGGCATACAGCTTTTTCCAAAATTTTTAGCTAAAAATTAGCTACAAAATAACTACATGTCAAGAAAAAAGTAAACTGAGATTGTTCGAAAGATAAAAAGACAAAACTTGAACTGGAGGGAGGTTTTAGAATTATATCAGAAGCATTTTTTCGAATAGCCTTCCAAACCTACTTGACAATCTTAAAAAAATCCTTTATCATTAAAATAGGAAATTTTAAGTACTACTACACTTCCTCCTGGGGCATTCTCCTTATCCACAACCCTTCCCCCAGGAGTCATTTTTTATTAAGATGATCTACAAAGTAGCTCTTCTCATAGATTGGGATAACATTAGATACAGAATTTTTAAAAACAGAAACCTTTTGAGAAAAGACACTCCAAGGTTTTCGTATTTTAAACATACAACCAAATTACCAGCCTTTTTTCTTAATTTTTTGGAGGAAGAAGAAAGACCTTACCGAATCTTTTTTTATCTTTCAGAAGGATACAGGGGTAAAGTAAAAGATCCAGAAGGGAAAGAGAGAGATTTTTCTGAAACAGAAGAAGCTAGAGCAATGGGAAAGTTTATAAATACTCTTTCCATACTGGATCTGGTTGCAATAAGAAAGGGAAGGACAGCGTTTAGAGGATGGAAGCATGAAAATGGAAAATATGTTCCTATATTTGTCCAGAAAAAGGTGGATATTCTTTTAGCACTAGATATAGCTCATCTAACTTACAATAAGCTTGTGGATCGTATTCTGATCTTTAGTTATGATACAGACCTGCAACCTGCTCTTAAAACAGCACGAATTGGTGGAATTCAAGTCATTCTTCCTTTTTTTAAAGAAATGAAATGGGAAGATATTCCTTTGGAATTAAAAGCTCATTGTGATTTTATCAGAATAAAAAGTTATCACGAGATATGTTGTAAATTACTAAAGAATGAGTAAGTTTCTATTTCTTTTCTAAAGAACATGCAGATGGCCTGAGCAGTGAAAAGGAATTTCTGGCAATTTTAAAGCCATGAAACTTATGGCTCACTATTCTGCTGGCCCTTGACACAGGATATAATATTCCCTAAATTTTTTAGCAGTATGAAAGGTTTGTCTTATCTGAAAAAGATAAGGAACATAGGGATAATAGCACATATAGACGCAGGAAAGACTACTGTTACAGAAAGGATGCTTTATTATACAGGAAAAGTTCACAAGATGGGAGAGGTGCATGATGGTGAAGCAACAATGGACTGGATGCTTGAAGAGAAGGAAAGAGGAATAACGATTACATCTGCATGCACGACATGTCACTGGAAGGGATTTAGCATAAATATTATTGATACACCTGGTCATGTTGATTTTACTATAGAAGTGGAAAGATCATTAAGAGTCCTTGATGGTGCAATAGGTGTATTTTGTGCAGTAGGTGGAGTTGAACCACAGTCTGAAACTGTCTGGCATCAGGCAGACAGATACCGCGTTCCAAAGATAGCATTTGTAAACAAGATGGATAGAATTGGAGCAGATTTTTTCCGTGTCGTGGAGATGATGAAAGAAAGACTTGGTGCACGCCCTCTTATCCTTCAGATCCCATGGGGAGCTGAAAGTGATTTTAAGGGAGTAATAGATCTTATAAAGCAGAAGGCTATTATATGGGATGAGGAGTCACTTGGAGCTCGTTATGAAGAGATACCTATTCCTGAAGATATGAAAGACATAGCAAAGGAGTATAGGGAACTTCTTTTTGAAACTGTCTCAGAAGTGGATGATAAGATCCTTGAAAAGTATCTTTCTGAAGAAGAGATAACAGAGAAAGAACTGAAATCTGCTATAAGAAAGGCAACAATAGAACTTAAGCTTGTTCCTGTCCTCTGTGGTGCTGCTTTAAGAAATAAAGGTATTCAGCCACTTCTTGATGCAATAGTTGAATATCTTCCATCTCCTGTTGATATTCCTCCAACAGAAGGAGAAAATCCAGAGGAGAAAAAAAAGGAGAAAAGAGAAGCAGATCCAAATGCCCCTCTCTGTGCACTTGCATTTAAGATTGCTCTTTATGATGGAAGAAAGATGACATATCTGAGGATATATTCTGGAAGTTTGAAGGTAGGAGACAGTGTATATAATCCTAGAAAAGGTGTTATGGAAAAAGTTGCAAGAATCTTCAGAATGCATGCAAACAAAAGGGAAAGGATTGATGAGGCAAAAGCAGGTGATATTGTAGCGGTTATGGGACTTAAAAACACGACAACAGGTGATACACTCTGTCCAAAGGATCATCCAATACTTCTTGAGCCAATTGAGGCAAATGAGCCTGTTATAAGTATTGCTGTTGAGCCAAAAAGTGTTCAGGATCATGAAACCCTCATAGATGTCCTTAATAAGCTGTGTGACGAAGATCCTACTTTAAGATACAAGATAGACGAAGATACAGGTCAGATAATACTTTCTGGAATGGGAGAACTTCATCTTGAGGTAATAATTCATAGAATTAAAAGGGAGTTTTCTCTTGATGTAAATCAAGGAAAGCCACAGGTAGTATATAGAGAAACGATAAGCAGGGAAGTTGAGCATGAAGAGGTTTATGAAATGGAGATAGGAGGACAGCAGCATTTTGCTGCTATAAAACTTAAGCTTTCTCCAGCAAAGAGAGGATCAGGAAACAGGTTTATTGATAAGTGTGAAAATCCTTCTGTTACAGAGGAGATAATAAATGCTATATCAGAAGGTATAACTTCTGCACAGACGAGTGGTCCACTTGGTTATCCTGTAACTGATGTAGAAAGCAGTCTTATTGATGTAAAAATAAAAGATCCATCTGACCTTATGGCTTTTAAGATATGTGCAACACTTGCATTCAAGAATGCATGTGAAAAGGCATCTCCCATACTTCTTGAGCCAATAATGAAGCTTGAAATTACTGTTCCTGATGAATTTGTAGGAGAAGTAATAGGAGATCTGAATTCAAGAGGAGGGAAAGTTGAGCAGATAGAAAAAAGAGGTCCTGTTCAGATAATAAAAGGATGGGCTCCTCTTTCAAAGATGTTTGGATATTCTACTTCTTTGAGATCAATTACACAGGGAAGAGGAACATTTACAATGCAGTTTAGCCATTATGATAAGGTGGAGTAATGGCTATGGAGTGTATATTCTGTAAGATTGTAAGGAAAGAGGTCTCAGCAGAGATAATTTATGAATCAGACAAAATTGTTGCTTTTAAGGACATAAAACCAAAGGCACCTCATCACATACTTATTGTCCCAAAAAAACACATTCCTACGCTGAACGACATAAAAGATGAAGACAAAGAGCTCATAGGAGAGATGTTTCTTATTGCAAAAAAGATTGCAAAAGATCTTGGAATAGCTGAAAAAGGATACAGAACGGTCTTTAACTGTAATCCTGATGGTGGTCAGGAGATATATCACCTCCATCTTCACCTTCTTGGTGGAAGAAAGATGCACTGGCCTCCAGGATAAGGATGAAGATCCTCATTTATGCAGCAGGTGCAGTTGGACTTGGTATAGGAAGCTGTCTTATTAAGGCAGGAGCAGATGTTTCTATAGTAGCAAGAAAAGAGACAGTAAGATGGCTTAAGAAGGAAGGTCTTATAAGAGATGGGATATTTGGAGAATACAGAGCAAAGCCTAATTCGTTTAGAGCCTTTTCATCACTGAAAGAGCTTTCTTCAAGATACAGATATATACTTGTCTGCTGTAAATCTTTTGATACAAGACAGTGTGCAAAAGATCTTTCTGAAAAGAAGGATATACTTGAGGATAATTCAGCAATTGTTCTTTTTCAGAATGGATGGGGAAATGCAGAAATATTTTCTGATTTTTTTGAAAAGGATCTGATTTACAATGCCAGAGTAATCACAGGATTTGAAAGGAAAAAACCGAATCATGTAAGTATAACAGTTCATGCAGATTCAATACATATAGGAAGTCTTTTTGGAGGAGATCTTTCAAAGATAGAGCCTCTTTGTAAACTTATATCTGCTGGTGGAATACCTTGTAGTGTTTCTTCTTCTATAGAAAAGGATCTTTGGGCAAAGATGCTTTACAATTGCCTTCTTAATCCTCTCAGTGCAATCCTTAAAGTTCCGTATGGAAGACTTGCACAAGACAACAATACAAAAAGCATAATGAACAATATTGCCAGGGAGATATTTCTTGTTATGAAAGCTGCAGGATATAAGACCTACTGGGAAAGTGCTGAGCAGTATCTGGAAGTATTTTACAGAGAACTTATTCCAAAAACAGCAGATCACAGATCATCCATGCTTCAGGACATAGAAAAAGGAAAAAGGACAGAAATAGAGAGCCTAAATGGTGCAGTTATAAGAATAGCAGAAGAAAAAGGAATATCTGTTCCTTATAATACAGCAGTATACAGTATGGTAAAGTTTCTTGAAGAAGGGGTATCCCCTCAAAAAGAGGAGATACCCTCTTAGAGCTATCTGTTTGCCTTTCTTATTCCAAGAAGATCCTGTGCAATTATCATCTTACAGATATTTGAAGATCCTTCTACCATGAAGTATGTTGGTGCATCTCTGAAGAATCTTGCAACAGGATATTCTGTAGAATAACCATATGCACCAAGAATTCTCATTGCTACAGTTGCAGCCTTCATTGCAACTTCACCAGCAAGATATTTTGCCTGTGCTACCTCAAATGCATTGTTCAGGATTCCTTGATCCTTCTGCCATGCTGCCTTATATACCATAAGTCTTGCTGCTTCTATCTCACATGAAAGCTGTGCAATAAGGTCCTGATTCATCTGGAAATGACCTACTGGTTTTCCAAACTGCTCCCTTTCCATTGCATACTTTACTGCAGTATCAAGACATGCCTGTGCAAGACCAACTCCACCTGCTGCTGCCTGAAGTCTTGTCTGATTCAGTGATCCAAAAAGTATCTTTGCACCATCTCCTGGTTTTCCAAGTATGTTTTCCTTTGGAACCTTTGTATCTTCAAGAATTATTTCTCCTGTTGGAGATGATCTTGATCCAAGTTTGTCAAGCTCTGTTACTGTTACTCCATTAAAGTTCTTTGGTTCAATTACGAATGCAGAAAGACCTTTTCCTCCTTTTGATCTGTCTGTATATGCATAAAAGATTATGACATCTGCAATTGGTGCATTAGAGATCCAGGTCTTCTGACCATTGAGAAGCCAGTAGTCACCTTTATCCACAGCAGTTGATCTCATTGACATGACATCTGAACCAGCATTTGGTTCAGTAATTGCAAATCCACCAAGATATTCTGCTGATACAAGCTTTGGAATATACTTTCTCTTCAGCTCCTCACTTCCGTATCTGTAAATAGTATAAGCAGTTCCTACCATCTCCATATTTATCTGGACTCTCAGAGAAGATGAAGCATATGCAATTTCTTCTGTAGCAATTATTGTTGCAAGCCATCCCATTCCATTCCCACCATACTCTTCAGGAATAAGTGTTCCAAAAAGACCGAGTTCTGCCATAGGCTTTACCACTTCTTCATAAGGAAAATAGTGTTCCTCATCCCACTTGTCTGCATAAGGAGCTATCTTTTCTCTTGCAAACTGCCTTACAGTCTCTCTTAGCATCTTTAGCTCATCACTTAAAGCAAAATCCATAATCCTTCCCTCCTTTATCCTTATTTTAAATGCTTTTATAAAATATGAAAAAAAAATTGGCAAGCTTTATTTAAAAAACACTCCTTCCAGCCATAAGAATTCACTGAGATTTATCTTGGAAAAATCACTTATTTTCCTGACAACTCCAAGGACATCCATTCCAGAAAATCTCTTTATAGCTTCTATGTTTTCCTGTATCATCTGAGAAGGTGTATTGTCTAAGTTTACAAGGACTAATGCAAGAAGTTCTATCCTTCTTTTTTTCAAAGCTTCTATTGAAAGAAGAGTATGATTTATTGTTCCAAGACCTGCTTTTGCTACGAGTATGGGTTTTGCATCAAAAAGTTTGATTGTGTCTATTATAAGCAGATCTTCTGTAACAGGAACAAGAAGTCCTCCTGATCCTTCTATTATAACAGGACTGAAGCTTTTTTCTTTTTCTTCTATCATTCTTTTTACCTTCTCTAAGTCTATCCTTTCTCCTTCATCTTTTGCTGAAAAATAAGGTGCTTTTGGATTCTTAAAACAGTAAACTGTAGACTCCTTAGGATCTTTTCCCTTCAGTTCAGGAACGAGACTGTATATGAATCTTGCATCACTTTCTGGATCACATGGAGAAGAAACACCTGTTTGAAATGGTTTAAGGTAGAAAGGTCTTAATCCTTTTTTAAAACAGACCCTTGTAAGGATAAGAGAAAAGACTGTCTTTCCTATTCCAGTATCTGTTCCAACTACATATAGCCTCATCCAAATATTCCTTTCATTATTATAAATGTAAAAAGACCTGCTATGAGATCATCAAAGATGATCCCTCCTTTTATCTTTTCTATTCTTTTTACAGGAGGAGGCTTTGTTATGTCAAATAGTCTAAATATGAGGAATGCAAAAAGGATGTTTTTAAATGAAAATGGGAGAAATATAGCTGCTACAAGCATTCCAGCTACTTCGTCAATTACTATCTGCTTTGGATCATCTTCCTCAAATAGTCTTTTTGCTCTTTGGGATATTGCTGTTGCAAGTATTATAAAAAAAATAAGAAATAAGAACTTAAAAACAGGTCTTGTCTTTCTTAAAAGGAACAGGATAGGAAATGCTCCTGCAGATCCAAGTGTTCCTGGTGCAACTGGAATAAGACCTATTCCAAACCATGTTGCTATAATTTTTTCTATCTTTTTCACTTCTTTTTCCAGAGCTTTTTTATGTAAGACATAAAGAAAGCAGTTCCTGAAACAAGTATTATTGAAGCACCTGGAGATATGTTAAAACAGTAAGAAAGATAAAGTCCAGAAAGTGTGAAAAATATACCAAAAAGACAGGAAAGGAACATCATCTTGGAAAGTGAGCTAACAAAATTTTCTGAGATATATGGAGGAATAGAGATAAGTGCAATAACAAGTATAAGACCTACCATTCTCATTGCAAGGACAACAGATATAGCTGTAAAAGAAAGAAGAAGAAAATAGAGGAGTCTTACAGGAGCTCCAATTATAATTCCAAATTCCTCATCATATGACATTGCAAGAAGTTCCTTATAAGAGATACAGACACCTGCAATCACGATTGCCGTAAATATTGCTGAAAGACATATCTCTTCTTTTGGAACAGCAAGGATACTTCCAAAAAGATAACCCATAAGATCAACATTATATCCAGATGAAAGATCAACAAAAATAATTCCTATTGCCATTCCAACTGCCCATAGGACCCCTATTACAGTATCTGCCCTTTGTCTGTCTTTTAGTGTAACTGCACCCATAATAAGTGATGCTATAAGGGAAAATATTGCTGCACCAAATACAGGAGGAATTCCAGTATATATTGCAATTCCTATTCCACCATATGCAGAATGAGCAATTCCTCCTGTCATAAATACGAGTCTGTTTACGACAATAAGTGTTCCTATTATTCCACAAAGGATACTTATTATTATTCCTGCAAGGACTGCATTTCTCATAAATTCAAAATGGAGTGCACTCCACATCATTTATGCTCTGGAAGGACCCTGTGAGGAACTGGTCCATGAGTTATAAGATCTACAGGACATTCATATGCCATCTTTATCATCTCTTCTGTTATCTTTCCTTCTTCGTGAAATACTAACTTCCTGTTAACACACGCAATAGACTTTACATATCTTGAAATGACACCTATGTCATGAGTAACAAGAACAATTGTCATCTCTTTATTCAGCTCTTTCAGTATCTCACATATTCCTGTCTCATATTCTGGATCAACACCTGCTGTTGGCTCATCAAGAAGAAGTATTTCTGGTTCTACTGCAAGTGCTCTTGCAATAAGGACTCTTTGTCTCTGTCCTCCTGAAAGATTTCCTATGTGTGTGTTCCTGTATTCCCATATTCCAAGTCTTTTCAATATTTCCTCAACTTTTTTCCTGTCTTCATCCGTATATCTTTTTCCAAATCCTCTCCTGTTAAGTCTTCCCATAAGTGCAACATCCATTACCGTTATAGGAAATGAGGTATTTGAAAAGGAATACTGTGGAAGATAACCAATCTTGTGTCTTACTTTTTGAGGAGGTTTTCCAAGAACCTTTATCTCGCCTCTTTCAGGCTTAAGAAGACCTAAGATAAGCTTTAGAAGTGTTGACTTTCCACCTCCATTTGGACCAATAATTGCTAAAAAATCCCCTTTTTTTACACTAAAGGTTACATCCTCAAGGACAGGTTCTTTTTCATAAGAAAACCAGAGATTTCTTACTTCAATTACATTTGAGCTCAAGGCTAATGTCCACCCCTTTTACTGAATGTGTAATCATTCCAACAGATATAATGTCCACACCTGTCTTTGCAATATCTTCTATGTTTTCAAGGCTTACTCCACCTGATACCTCAAGAAGAACCTTTCCTTTTCCTATCCTTACTGCTTCCTTTATCTGATCCAAAGTCATGTTATCCAGAAGAACAGCATCTGCACCTGCTTCAATTGCTTCTTTTAGCTGATCTAAGCTTTCAACCTCTACTTCTATCTTCAGTGTATGAGGTGCATTTTTTTTTGCAAGTTCTACAGCTCTTTTTACAGACCCTACAACAGCTATGTGATTGTCCTTTATAAGGATTCCATCAAAAAGACCAAATCTGTGATTAAAGCCTCCTCCTATCCTTACTGCATATTTATCAAATATCCTCAGACATGGTGCTGTCTTTCTCGTATCAACAATTCGAATGCCTTTTGCCTTTTCTACAAATCTTTTTGTAAGTGTTGCAATCCCACTCATCCTTTGAAGAAAATTAAGTGCTGTCCTTTCTGCTTTAAGTATTATGTGAGCAGGACCTTTTATAGCACATATTACCTCTCCTTTCTTAATCAGATCTCCATCCTTATGATAATCCTCAAAGTATACATCAGATGAAAGCTCTATGAAGACCTGTTTAAATACAGGAAGTCCTGCAAGGATGAAATCTTCTTTTGCTATAAGCTTTGCAAAAGCCCTTTTTTCTTCTTTTATAATACTATCCGTAGTTCTGTCTCCATCTCCTATGTCCTCTTCAAGTGCAAGCCTTATTATCTTTCTTACAAAAGGATCTTTTTCTATCATCCAATAGACTCAAAAAGAGAAAGACTTTCATTCAGCTTTTCAAGCTTTTCCTGAGCAATCTTCAGCTTCTCTCTTACCTCTTCTACGATGTGAGCAGGTGCTTTTTCCAGGAAATTCCTGTTTTCAAGCTTCTTCCTGAATATCTCTATGTCCTTCTCTACTTTCTTCATCTCCTTCATTATCCTTCTTTTTTCTTCTTCCACATTCAGGACTCCTTTAAGGATTACATGTGCGGAGATGTTTCCAACTACTGCTGTTGCAGAATAAGGTGGTTTTTCAATTCCTGAACCAATCTCTATGCTATCAACCTTTGCAAGATTCCTTATGTGACCTATATTTTCTTCTATAAGAGGAATAACCTCTTCAGGTGCATCTATAGAAACATTTACCTTTTTTGATGGTGGAATCCTCAGCTCCCCCCTTACATTCCTTATTCCTACTATGAGGTCCATTATAAGTTCTGTATCTTTTACAGCAGAAGGATCTTCAAGGAATTCTTCTGGCTCAGGAAACTTTGCTATCATTATGCTCTCTTCTCTTTCTGGAAGCTTCTGCCATATCTCTTCTGTTACAAATGGCATAAATGGATGAAGGATTCTGCATATTGCAGAAAGGCATTTTAGAAGAACAGAAAGGACTGCCCTTCTTCTATTCCTGTCCTCTCCATAAAGAGAAAGCTTTGACATCTCTACATACCAATCACAGAATTCATACCATACAAACTGATAACACATGTTTGCAGCATCATTGAATCTGTATTCTTCTATTGCCCTTGAAACTTCCCTTGAAAGCTGAGAAAGCCTTGTAAGGATCCATCTGTCTTCTTTCTTAAGTGGCTCTTCTATTCCATCTACCTCTTCATCAAGATTCATAAGGACGAATCTTGCAGCATTCCAGAGTTTGTTTACGAAATGCCTGTATCCTTCTATCTTCTTTTCAGAAATCCTTATATCCCTTCCCTGAGCAGCAAGTGCAGCAAGTGTAAATCTGAATGCATCTGTCCCATATTTTTCCATAACAACAAGAGGATCAATGACATTTCCCTGAGATTTACTCATCTTTCTTCCCTGCTCATCCCTTATAAGTGCATGAATGTAAACTTCTCTGAAAGGGACATCGTTCATAAAGTGAAGTCCCATCATCATCATCCTTGCAACCCAGAAAAAAAGTATGTCAAAGCCTGTAACAAGGACATCTGTTGGATAAAACAGCTTCAGTTCCTCTGTATCATCTGGCCATCCAAGTGTGGAAAATGGCCATAAAGCAGAACTGAACCATGTATCAAGGACATCCTCATCCTGTTTCAGTTCAGGACTTCCACACCTTTCACAACTTTTTACCTCATCCTTTGAAACATTTATATGACCACACTTCTTACAATACCACGCAGGAATCCTGTGACCCCACCATATCTGTCTTGATATGCACCAGTCCTTTATATTCCTCATCCATTCAAAATATACTGCTTCCCAATTCTTAGGATATATCTTTGTCCTTCCCTGCTTTACTGCCTCTATAGCCTTTTCTGCAAGTGGCTTTACCTTTACAAACCACTGTTTTGAAAGAAGAGGTTCAATAACTGTCTTGCATCTGTAACAGTGTCCAAGAGGAGTCTTGTATGGTTCTATCTTTTCAAGAAGTCCCATCTTTTTAAGATCTTCCACAATCTTTTCTCTACACTCAAACCTATCCATTCCTCTGTATGGTCCTGCAAGATGCGTCATTCTTCCGTCTTCATCTATTACCTTTATCCTTTCAAGACCATGACGATTTCCTATCTCAAAGTCATTTACATCATGTGCAGGAGTAATTTTTAGTGCACCTGTTCCAAATTCCATGTCAACATATGAATCAAGGATTATGGGAATCTGTCTTTTTAGAATAGGAAGAAGAAGGATCTTTCCTTCAAGATGCCTGTATCTTTCATCTTCTGGATTTACTGCAACAGCAGTGTCTCCAAGGAGTGTCTCAGGTCTTGTTGTCGCAACGACAATGTATCCTTCCTGATCCCTGAAAGGATATCTTATGTAATAAAGAAATCCATCCTTTTCCTCGTGTTCTACTTCTAAATCAGCAAGTGCTGTGTGGCATCTTGGACACCAGTTTATTATGTAATCTCCCTTATATATAAGCCCTTCTTCATAAAGCCTTACGAAGACCTCTTTTACTGCCCTGCTCAGACCTTCATCCATCGTAAATCTCAGTCTTGACCAATCACAAGAACATCCAAGTCTTTTTAGCTGATTTACAATTATGTTTCCGTATTTTTCCTTCCACTTCCACACAAGCTCTATAAATTTTTCTCTTCCTATCTGATCCCTTGTTATTCCCTTTTCTGCAAGACTTCTTTCCACTACATTCTGTGTTGCAATTCCTGCATGATCTGTCCCGGGCTGCCATAGGACATTGTATCCTTTCATCCTTTTGTATCTGCAAAGTATGTCCTGTATCGTATTATTCAGTGCGTGTCCCATGTGAAGTGTTCCTGTTATGTTTGGAGGAGGGATTACTATGCAGAATGGCTTTTTGTCGTGTCTTATCTCTGCCTTAAAAAAACCTTTTTCTTCCCAGAACTTATACCATTTTTCTTCTACGGCTTTTGGATCATATGCCTTGGGAAGCTTTTCACCCATATTAATTCCCCTCTTTTTTTTGCTGATTTGATAACAGCACTTCCTTTTGTTGTCAAGCTGGAAGGTCTATAATAACAATTGCTCTGCTTTTTCCATAAACCGTATATGGTTTTGTCTTTATCTTTGCTTCTTTTATAAGATCTCCTAATTCTGAAAGCTTTTTTCTCCAATCTCTTCCCTGAAAAAGTATAATCCTTCTCGTATAGGGAATTGCAAGTTCTATTCCTTCCTGTAAGTTTACCCCTCTTATAGTCACAGCATCAAAGCTTTCTGGAATTTCGTCCTCTATCTGTTCCATCCTTTTGTTTATTACTTCTATGCTACCAAGTCCAAGTTTTCTTATTATGTGTCTCAAAAAAACCGCCTTCTTTATCTTTGCTTCAACAAGATATACCTTTATGTCATCCCTTACGATCTTTATTGGTATTGCAGGAATTCCTGCACCAGATCCTATATCAAGGAGAAGTCCGTTTTTTGGAATGTAATATTCTGCAAGTATTGAGTCATAAAGGAGTTCGTCAATTATCCTTTCTGGACTTTTTATCCCAACAAGATTTATCTTCTCATTCCATCTTAAAAGCTCTTCAAGATATATACTCAAAAGCTCTGCCTCTTCCTTTGTTACCCCTAACTTTTTTTTTATCCTTTTCTTCAGATTCATAACTCTTCTGAAGATGTCATTTTTTTTAAATCTTTTAATCACATATTCTTTTTTTGCAATTATAATTTTGCCAGTATGTTCTTATTGTGCTATAAATAAGTTAGCAATAAGACTTTTGATCAGGCAATAAAGATGAGGAAACTAAAGGAAGCATTCAGGCGTTTTAAAAATAGCTTTTTTGGCAAGGTATTTCTGATAAAGTCACTTTTTACGATTACTTTGATATTTCTCAGTTTTCTCAGGAAAAGGTCCAAACAAGTTCACTGAAAACAAATAAAAAATTAATGCCTGGGGCGGGACTTGAACCCGCACGGGGCAAAGCCCCAAGGGATTTTAAGTCCCTTGCGTCTGCCAGTTCCGCCACCCAGGCTCAATTAATTTTTTAAGCAATTTCCTGAAAAAGGTCAATAAAAAATCCGTTGACAGTTATTTGGAAAGATGATATGGTTTGAAAAAAAGGCCAGGAAGGCCTTTTTGGAGAAGGAATTCTCCAAAAAGGTTTTCCTGGCTAAAAATTTTTTGGAGGAAAGGAGGTGTGTCATGAGTAAGCTAAGGCTTTTTATGATCCTTCTTTTTGTTCTTTTCTTTGGTCTATCAGTATGCATGGCA
>CAZEOQ010000008.1:0-5819 GCA_964513995.1 uncultured Desulfobacterales bacterium
ATGGGGTTCAGGGGGTCGCAGGTTCAAATCCTGTCGTCCCGATAATTGACTTGGATTAGCATCTTCTGTAAAATTTAAAGTGAAGGGTTCCCCTTGTTCCCTTACGGCTACCTAAGTTTTAAGTCCCTACCCGTAGTTGGGTAGGGACTTTTCTTATTAAAAGGAGATGATTGACTACAAGATAGAGCTAAAAGATGCTTATAAGGGCTATACGTATGACTTAGATAAACTTGTTCATCCAAAAGAGACTATAGCTCTGTTTAAAGAAAGGCTAAAACAGAAAGAACTGTCTGTCTTAGAAAAGACAGTAAGAATAGATAGTGGAAGAATTGGTATACCTGTATATTTTAGCATATGTGGAAAGGATGCTGCTCAGACAATAGGAAAAAAAAGACATATGGGAAAAGGAGGAACACCTGAACAGGCAGAAGCAAGTGCTATAATGGAACTTGCAGAAAGGTTCAGTCTTTTTAGTTTTATAAAAAAGGATCTTCCAAAGCACTGTTATGATGAGATAAAAGAAGATGCCATTCCATTTGAATATCTTGCAAGATCTGTTCATGATTTTTCTGATTCATACAGACTGATCTCTATCTTTTCCAAGATTCCTCTCAGATGGTGCAAAGCATACAATTTTACACAGAAAAGAGCTTATCTTATCCCTATAGACTGGTTCTTTCAGATAAATCAATATAATGGTTCTTCTGCAGGAAACTGCCCAGAAGAGGCAATTCTTCAGGGAATGTGTGAGGTAATAGAAAGGCATGTATCTGCCATTGTAAGTGAAAGAAAGATAAGGACGGCTTCTGTTGATGTCTCTGATCTTAAGGATCCTCTTGCAAGGGAGCTTTTGGAAAAATACAAAAATGCTGGGATAAGACTCTATATAAATGACTTTTCCTTAGATACAGGTATTCCTACGATAAGTGTAGTTGCATATGATCCCTCTACTTTTCCTGATTTAAGCGAGATAGTATGGACAGCAGGAACAACAACAAGACCAGAAAAATCTCTTATAAGAGCACTTACAGAGGTTGCTCAGCTTGCAGGAGACTTTAACAGCGGAACAAGATATATGCCAAGTGGTCTTCCCAAGCCAAAAAGCCTGGATGAAATAGGATTTGTTATAAATGCTGATAAAACCGTTAAAATAAGTGATCTTCCTGACATATCTGACAGAAATATGAAGACAGAAATAGAAAATGCAATAGAAGTCTTAAGAAAAGGACAGCTAAATGTAATAGCTGTTGACATAACTCATCCTGTTCTAAGGATTCCTGCATTTTATGTAATAATACCAGGATGTCATTTTAGAGAAAGAGCAAAGAGATCAGACTTTGGTATGTTTCTTGTAAAGCTTGTTGTAGAAAATGAGAATCCTTCTTTTGCACTTGATGTTATTGACCAGGTAGAGAAGGCTATCTCTGAAAGATATTACTTAAGCTTTTTTAAGGCGATGATATTTATGAAAAAAGGAGAAGTGGAAAAAGCAATTTCTTATTTTTCCAGAAGCTTGGAGCTTAATCCAGAAAAACAGGACATTCCAACTATATACTCCTATATGGCACACTGCATGAAGGATAAAGGAGAATATAAAAAGGCAATAGAGCTTCTTGAAAAGGCAGAAGAATTTGACAGTGAAAGACCTGATATATACAACCTTATGGGATTTTGTTATTTCAAACTCAAAGAACACAAAAAGGCTATAAAGTGTTTTGAAAAAGCTATACAGATAGACCCTTCTTCTGCAATAGATTATGCAAACATTGGGATAAATTATAAAGAGATAGGAGAAAATATGAAGGCATTGTTATATTTAAAAATAGCTTTGGAATTGGATCCAGATATAGGATTTGCAAAAAGTGCCCTTAAGGAAATTTTGGACAATTTATCTTGAAAATTATTTGTTTAAGTGTTAAAAGGCAAGAAAAAAAAGGAGGTTTTGGAATGCTTTTAAGAAAAGAAAGCTCAGTTATAGCATTTCTTATTGTATTCCTTATCTTATGCAGTTGTGCAAAGAAACAGATAAAGCCTCCTGAAACAGCAGTAACTGCACCAGCTGTAGAAAAAAAAGCTCCAGGGGTTTCTGTTGAAAAGCCAGAGGTAAGACTTGAAGAACTTAAGGGAGAAGAAAAAAGGATTGTAGAAGAAATAAGACAGTTTGAGGCAGAAATGATCCACTTTGACTTTGACAGTGCAGAGCTAAAGCCAGAAGCAAAGGAGATATTGAAGAAAAAAGCAGAATGGCTTCTGAAACATCCTGAATTCAGTGTAAGGATAGAAGGACACTGTGATGAAAGAGGAACAGAGGAATATAATCTTGCTCTTGGACAGAGAAGAGCAGATGCTGCTGCAAGATATCTTATCCAGCTTGGAGTATCTCCTGACAGGATCTGCACTATAAGCTATGGAGAAGAAAGACCAATTGATCCAAGACATTGTGAAGAAGCCTGGGCAAAGAACAGAAGAGCTGAATTTAAACTCCTGAAAAAGCCAAAGTGTGAATAATGAGAGAAAAGTTGAAGAGATTTTTTTTCCTTCTTCCCTTTTTCTTTTTTTCATGTGCAACTCAAAGTCAGGTAAATTCTCTTGATTTAAGGATAAGTCAGCTTGAGTTTAATCTGTATAGATTAGAAAAAAAGATTGAAGATCAAAAAAAACAGCTCTCTTCTGTAAGAGAAAACATGGCAGATCTTCTGTCAGAGCTGGATCTTATAAAAGATGAGATAAGGAAGATAAGAGGATATTCTGAGGAAAACAGGTTTTTGTTAAAAAGGATGAAGAATTCAAAGACATTAGAAGAAATTTCAGAGAGATTGGAAAGATTAGAAGGAAGAATAAGGAAGATATATGGTTATCTTGGACTTGAGGAAAGCGTAAGAAATACAAAAGATTCTGAGAAATTATACAATCTTGCCATTTCTCTGTATAAGAAAGGGAAATATGAAGAAGCTGTCTTAAAGTTTAAAGAATTCCTGAAGAAATATCCAGAAACAGACCTTTCAGATAATGCATACTTCTGGATTGGTGAATGTTATATGGAACTTGGAGAATACGAAAAGGCAATACTTTCTTATCATGAACTTATAAAGAGATATCCAAAAGGAAACAAGGTCCCTTCTGCTATGCTAAGACAGGCTCAGGCATTTAAAAAAATAGGAGACAGAACAAGTGCAAAACTGATACTAAAAAGGCTTATAAGGAAGTATCCTAAGACAAAAGAAGCAAAGATTGCAAGAAAACTTCTTAAAAAGATATAGCTTCCTTTATTTTTCTTGCTACTTCTAAGAGATTCTTATCCCAGTTTTCAGAAAGTGGATCTAAAAAGACAAGCTTTGCTCCTATCTGTTTTGCAATAAGTTCTGCTTCTTTTGTAGGAAATTGAGGCTGAACGAATATTGTCTTTATGTCTTTTGATCTGCAATAATTTATAAGAGTTGCAAGATCTTTTGCTGAAAGCCTTTTTCCATGAAGTTCTATAGGGATCTGTTTAAGTCCGTATCTTTCTGCAAAATATCCCCAACATGGATGAAACACAAGAAATTCTTTTCCTTTTTCATCTTTCAAGATAAGCTCAATTTCTCTGTCAAGCATTTCTATCTGTTTTATAAAATATGAAAGATTTTTTTTGTAAAAGTCTTTTCCTTCTGGATCTATCTCAATAAAAGTCTCTGCTATCTTTTTTGCCTGTATCTTTACAAGAGGAGGTGAAAGCCATATGTGTGGATCTATGACCTCTTTTTTCTTCCATCTGTAAACGATCTTTCTTTTTTTTATCCCTTCTTCTGTATGAACGATAATAAGACTCCTGTTTAAGGAAGAGAACCTCTTAAGCCATACCTTTTCAAAAGGAACTCCTATGGCAAAATATACCTTTGCCTTTTCTACTTTTTTTATCTTTTCTGGACCTGGTTCATATGTTGCAGGATTATATCCTGGAGGGACTATAACAGTAACTTCTGCCCTTTCTTTTGCTATTTTTTTTACGAAGAACCTCTGGGGAAGGATACTTACAAGAACACATATCTTTGGATAACAGATGTTTGAGAAAAAAGACAGAAAAATAAGAATGCTAAATATTCTCAAAAGCATATTCAACTGCCTTTAAAGTCTCCTCTATAGCATCATCTGTATGAGAAGCTGAGATAAAGATTGCTTCAAAAGGAGAAGGAGCAATGTAAATCCCTTTTGAAAGAAGAGCTTTATAGAATCTCTTAAATCTTTCTGTATCTGTCCTTTTTACAGAAGAAAAATCAAAAATCTCGTGTTCTGCAAAAAAAACAGATCCCATTGAACCAATCCTGTTTATCTTTACAGGAATCCCTTTTTTCTCTGCCCTTTCTTTTATTCCATCAAAAAGCATCTTACTTTTTCTTTCAAGTTCATCATATATTCTTTCATCTTTAAGGATCCTTAAAGTAGCAATTCCTGCTGCCATTGCAATAGGATTTCCTGAAAGTGTTCCAGCCTGATATACATCTCCTTCTGGTGCAACCATCTCCATAATATCTCTTCTTCCACCATATGCCCCAACAGGAAGTCCTCCTCCTATTATCTTTCCAAGACATGTTATGTCTGGCATGATTCCAAAAATCTTTTGTGCACCACCAGCAGAAAGCCTGAATCCAGTAATAACTTCATCAAATATAAGAAGTGATCCATACTTCTCTGTTATATCTCTTAAAAAAGAAAGAAATCCTTCTTTTGGAAGAACAACTCCCATGTTTCCTGCAACAGGTTCAACGATTACTGCTGCTATGTCTTCACCATACTTTCTGAAAGCCTCTTCCACTGCTTCTTTGCTATTGTATGGAACAGATATGGTGTGCTTTGCAGTATCTTCTGGGATACCTGGACTTCCAGGAATACCAAGTGTTGCAACTCCTGATCCTGCACTTACAAGAAGACTGTCTGCATGTCCATGATAACATCCTTCAAACTTAATGATCTTATTCCTTCCTGTATATCCCCTTGCAAGTCTTATTGCACTCATCGTTGCCTCTGTTCCAGAATTTACCATCCTTACCATCTCTACTGAAGGAACCATTTCCACTATGAGTCTTGCCATCTGAAGCTCAAGTTCTGTAGGAGCACCAAAACTTGTTCCAAATTCTGCTACTTTCTTTATCTCAGCTATCACCTGAGGATGAGCATGACCAAGGATAAGTGGACCCCATGAGCAGACATAATCTATGTATCTTTTTCCATCAACATCCCATATATAGCATCCTTTTCCTTTTTTTATAAAAGGAGGATCAATTCCAACAGCCTTTCCTGCCCTTACAGGACTGTTTACTCCACCTGGAATAATCCTTTTTGCTTCCCTGAAAAGCTCTTCTGACCTCATCAGAAATACTTCATACTTGTTTTTTTAAACTCCTTTTCACTAAAAAGAAGAACATAGTCTTTTATTCCCACCTTCTTTGACATCTTCTTTGCAATCTCATAACACTTTTCCTTTGTATCAGCATGTATCATCGTATAAAGATTATATGGCCATTCCTTATAGGAAACCCTCTGATAGCAGTGAGTAACTTCTCTGAATTCTGAAAGCTTTTTTCCAACCTCATCAATTCTTTCTTCTGGAACGATCCATGCAATCATTGCATTTGCACTGAATCCTGCTATCTGATGTCTCAGTGTAGCACCAAATCTTCTTATTATCCCTTCCTTCTTAAGTCTTTTTATCCTTTCTATAATCTCCCTTTCTTCTATTCCTATCCTTGAAGCTATTATCTTAAAAGGTCTTTTGTCAAGAGGAATATCTCCCTGAATCTGCTGAATTATCTTTTTATCTATCTCATCTATCATCCTTTTTT
>CAZEOQ010000008.1:5919-79616 GCA_964513995.1 uncultured Desulfobacterales bacterium
TCTCCCTGAATCTGCTGAATTATCTTTTTATCTATCTCATCTATCATCCTTTTTTATTATATCAAAAGGCTTAGGTAAAATTAAATTTGCTCCTGCTTCTATAAGATAATCTCCTTTTCCCTCATATGTAAAAACAGCTATTGGTATATCTGGAAAAAGTCTTCTTACTTCTCTTACAAAATCCTCTCCGTCCATATCTAACAGGATGTGATTTGTCAAAATAAGATCGTATCTTTCTTTTTTCAATCTTTCAAATGCTCCTTTTGCATCTATTGTCCAATCTATGTTCAAAAATTTCTTAAAGACACTTAACAGAAGTTCTGCAACAAATTTACTGTCTTCCACAAGTAACATCCTTTCCATTTTTTATAACCCCTTGTTTTTTCTAATACAAAGAAAAAAGCTCCAGTTTTTAAACTTGTTGGCTATTTTATGTAATAGGAAACAAAAGTCAAGGAAAATTGGTGAAAAGATAAGAAAATTTAAAAAAAGAAGTTTTCTATCAGATATCTGATGAACTTGTAAACTATTTTTTCTTCTTGCAAAAGAACATTTTCAGGAATATCATCTGGATAAAGAAAAATGGAGATTGAAGAAAGGTTAGGTTATAGATTCAAGGACAAAGAACTTCTTTTAAAGGCACTGAGACATCCTTCTTATGTAAATGAAAAAAAAGAGAAAATAGAAGACAATGAAAGATTGGAATTTCTTGGAGATTCTGTTCTATGTCTTGCAATAAGTCATATCCTTATGGACATGTTTCCACTTTCAAAGGAAGGAAAACTTAGCAAGCTAAGAGCAGCTATTGTATCAAAAAGAACACTTGCTCAGGTTGCAAGATCTCTGGACTTAGGAAATGCTATATTCCTTGGAAAAGGAGAGGAAGCAGAAGGTGGAAGAGAAAAGGATTCAATTCTTGCAGATACTGTAGAAGCGATATTTGGTGCCATGTATCTGGATGCAGGCTTTGAAAAGACATTTTCTGTAATAAAAAGACTTTTTTCTCCTTTTATAATCCAAAAAACCAGACAGATGTTTGATTACAAATCACATCTTCAGGAGATAACCCAGAAAAGATTTGGAATACTTCCAGAATATAAGATCCTCAGTGAAGAAGGTCCTCCTCACAGGAGGATATTTGAAGTTGGGCTTTTTATAAATAGAAGGTTTATAACAGCTGCTAAGGGAAAAAGTAAAAAGGAGGCAGAACAAAAAGCTGCTAAGGAGGCTATCCGTTGGATAAAAGACCAAGAAGATTTATAGTTCCAATATTTATTCCAAATTTAGGCTGTCCTCACAGATGTATATTCTGTGATCAAAGAAGGATAACAGGACAGAAAAGGATAAGTCCTGAGAAAGTAAAAGATATCATAGAAACTGCTTTGAGATCAGAAAGATATGAAAAGGAAAAAGGAATAGAAGTAGCTTTTTATGGAGGAACTTTTACAGGACTTCCTTTATCATACATGAAAGAGCTTCTTTCTTCTGTAAAGCCATATATGGAAAAAGAAATAGTAAAGGAGATAAGGGTCTCTACAAGACCTGATAAAGTAAATGAAGAAATCCTCAGATTCATAAAAGATTATGGTGTCAGGACTGTTGAGCTTGGAGCTCAATCTCTTGATGATAATGTGCTTGAGCTTTCAAAAAGGGGACACAGTTCTGAAGACACAATAAGAGCCTTTTATCTTTTGAAAGATCTGGGATTCAAAGTTGGGATCCAGCTTATGCCAGGTCTTCCAGGAGACAGCAGGGAGAAATTTCTGAAGACTATAGAAAAAGTAATAGCCCTTAAGCCTGATATGGTAAGGCTGTATCCTACAGTAGTTATAAAAGGATCTGAACTTGAAAGATTATATAAAGAAGGAAGATACTTTCCTCTCAGTTTAGAAGAGGCTGTTGAAATCTGTGCTGAATCCTGTATTCTTCTTGAAAAAGAAGGAATTCCTGTAATAAGGATAGGTCTTATGTATTCAGATGAGCTTGTAAGAAATATTGTTGCAGGTCCATGGCATCCTTCATTTGGATTCCTCGTAAGATCAAAGATATACATAAGACAGTATGTGCTTCCTGTTTTAAGAGGAATAAAAGAAAAGGAGGTTGATCTTTTCTGTCATCCAAAAAAGCTTACGCTTATAAAGGGATACAAAAAGGAAGGGTTAAGGTTTATTGAAGAAAAGACAGGGATAAAGATAAGGAAGGTTATACCTAAGGAGGATATAGAAGAAGTTAAGCCCATCTTCCAGGAATAGCTGTTCCACAGAACTTACACCTTCCATTTACGATGTTTATTTCACTTATATAATATCCTTCTCTTTTTATAAGGAGCTTTTTGCAGCTGTGGCAGTATGTATTTGTCCCTGGATGTCCTGGAACATTTCCAATATAGACATAACGGATTCCTTCTGAAAGGGCTATCTGACGGAATTTTTCAAGTGTTGATATAGGAGTTGCAGGGAGTCTTTTAAGCTTATATCTTGGGAAAAACCTCAGGAAGTGAAGAGGATAATCTGGTCCAAGCTCTTTTAAGATCCATTCACACATCCTTTTTACCATATCTGGATCATCTGTATATGTTGGAACAACAAGATTTATTATCTCAAACCAGATCCCCTTTTCATGAAGTGTCTTAAAAGTCCTGAGAACAGGCTCAAGCCTTCCACCATTCAGACACTGATATATCCTGTCACTGAAGGATTTTAGATTCAGACTTGCTGCATCTATATATTTGCAAAGTTCAAGAAGTGGTTCTCTGTTTATATATCCATTTGACACCATTACACTTTTTATCCCTTCTTCTTTTGCAAGGCGTGCTGTATCATACATGTATTCGTAAAATGTTATTGGTTCTGAGTATGTAAATGCTATAAATCTTAAACCAAATCTTTTTACTGCACCTATTACATCTTCTGGAAAAAGCTCCTGGAAGTCTACATCCTCTGGTCTTCTCTGAGATATCTCCCAGTTCTGACAGTTAAGACAGCGAAAATTACATCCTGTTTCTGCAATAGAAAATATCCAGCTTTTTGGATAAAAGTGAAAAAGAGGCTTTTTTTCAATTGGATCTATGTGAACCGCACATGGATTTCCATATGCAAGTGTATAGAGTTTTCCATTGATGTTTACCTTTGATCTGCATATGCTCCTGTCTCCAGGCTCAAGAACACATTCATTTGGACATATAAGACACTGGACAGTGCTGTCTGCTTTTGCATAATAATATGCCTCTTTTGACCATTTCCAGAGCCTTTTTGGTGCATCTCCTTTAAATATCTTTCCTTTTATGCTTCCCCTGCATACTGTTTCCCAAAAAAAAGGAAATGCATCAGAAGGAAAAAAAAGTCCAAAAAATCCAAGACATATGCTCTTTAAAAACTGTTTTCTTGTAATTTTCATAATGTTACCTGCTCCAGCTTTTTTGTATTTTAGAAAATCAAGTAACTGTTAACAACCTTCAGCATGTGCTTCCTTACTTTACGGATACTGTAAACATCTTCTTTTTCCATATCTATTACTATTCTCCAGGCTTGCATCGTCTTAGCCCCTATGATCACTTCTTCTGTTGCAATATCATCCTGGACAACAAGGAATTCGTCTGAAAGTCTATCTCCATCAAGATAAAAATCAAGCCTTACAGCCTTGTTTACCACTATCTCTTCTCCTGACTTAGCTGTCTCAAACCGAAGTGGTCTCCTTAGAGGTTTTCTCCCTTAGATCCCTCAAGCCTTATCTTTTTTACAATAACCCCCATTTTTTCTAAATCCCTCCAGATCTAAACTTACATAAGAAAATCCAATCATTTTGAATCTCTCCAGAATGTATCCTCTTTTTCTAAAAAGCTCTTCTATCTCAGATTCAGATACCTTTATCTTTGCCATGTCTCCATAGACCTTTACCCTGAATATTCTGAATCCCATATCTTCTAATATGTCCTCTGCTTTTTCTATTATCTTCAACTTCTCTTCAGTTATCCTTTCACCATATGGAATCCTTGTTGCAAGACATGATTCTGAAGGTTTGTTCCAAAAAGGAAATCCCATCTTTTTCAAAAAAGCCCTTATTTCATCCTTCTTAAAACCTACCTCTAAAAGTGGAGACATGACTCCCAGCTGCTGAGCTGCCATCCTTCCAGGTCTGAACTCTTTTAGATCGTCCAGGATCGTTCCATCTGCTACATGAAATATCCCGTATTCTGATGCTATTTTTTTTATCTTTGTAAAGAGATTTTTCTTACATATGTAGCATCTGTCTTCTCTGTTTTCCAAAAAATTTTCAATTGAAAGCTCACCAGGATCAAATAAAATGTGTCTTACTTTTAAAAACTCTGCTATCTTTTTTGCTTCTTCTATTCTTCTTTTTTTGTGTATGGGTGAAGCAGAGGTTACTGCTATAAGATTCTTTACTGATTCTTTTGCAACGGCTAAAAGAAAACTGCTGTCAGTTCCTCCTGAAAAAGAAATGGCAAGTGAAGGAAGATCTTTCAGGAATTCAACGAGTCTTTTGTATTTTTCGTTCATCTTTAGTATTATAAAAGGAAAAAAGAAGATGAAAAAGGCTTTTTTTATTACATTTGAAGGAATAGATGGATCAGGAAAGACAACACAGGCAAAAAGACTATATCTGAGACTAAAAAAACAAGGAATACCTGTAATTCTTACTTCAGAACCAGGAGGAACATCTGTTGGATCACACATAAGGAAGATACTGCTTTCAGAAAACTCTATTTCTTCACTTTCAGAACTTTTCTTATATGCTGCTGATAGAGCTCAGCACATAAAAGAGGTCATAGAGCCTCTTCTAAAAAGTGGATTCTGGATAATAAGTGATAGATTTTCTGATGCAACTGTTGCCTATCAGGGATATGGAAGAGGGATAGATCTTGAATTTATAAACATGATCAACAAAAGGATATGTGGATATATAAAGCCTGACATAACATTTTTACTTGATTGCAGACCAGAAATAGCCTTAAGAAGACTGAAAAGAAAAGATAGATTTGAAAGAGAAGATCTTTCTTTTCATTATAGGGTAAGGGATGGTTATCTTTCAATTGCAAAAAAAGACAGGGAAAGGATCGTTGTAATTGATGCAGAAAGGGATGTGGAAAAGATAGAAGAGGAGATATTCTTTAAAGTAAGAAATATTTCTGGAATATGAAGTTTTCAGAAATAATAGGGCAGAAGACAGCAAAGAATATCCTCATGAAGGCAGCAAAAGGAGGGAGGCTTCCCCATGCACTTCTTTTTTCTGGAATTTCTGGGACAGGAAAAAAGACAATGGCAAAAGCACTTGCCATGTATCTGAACTGTGAAGATCCAGATGATGATGGTGGATGTGGAGGATGTAAATATTGCAGACAGATTGTTTCAGGAAATTTTCCAGACTTCTGGATAATAAAGACAGAAGATCCAAAACAGAAGATCTCTATAGAATACATAAGAGAGATTATAAGAAGGACGAGCTTTTCTCCATTAAGGAACTACAGAATTTTCGTGATTGATGAGGCAGAAAAGCTTACAGAAGAAGCAGGAAATGCTTTTTTGAAGATTTTAGAAGAACCTCCTGAAAGAAATATCTTTATCCTTAATGTAGTTGAACAGCTAAACCTTCTTCCTACGGTTGTCTCAAGATGCCAAAAGATCCCTTTTTATCCTATTCCAAGAAGTGAAATGGTAAAATGGCTCGTAAAAAACAGATCTGTTGATACTGATACGGCTTCTGTCCTTTCAAAGATAAGTGGAGGAAGTCTTGGAAGGGCTATAAAACTTCTTGAAAGAGATTTTTTTGGAAAAAGGGAAGAATGGATAATGTCTATTATAAAGCTTCCTTCATTTGAAAGAGAAGAAGTTTTTGGGCTTATAAATAAATACATGGAAATGGATCTTGAAGATATAAAAGACATGTTTACAGTATGGCAAAGCTGGCTAAGGGATATGATGGTGATAAAGGAAGGAGGAAAAAAGGAGGATATGATAAACAGTGATCTGAGCAGATTGGCAGAAAAAGTAGCAGAAAGGTATTCTTTAAAGACTCTGACAGATTCAATAATGCTTATATATGCAGCTGAGCAGGATATTCAAAGGAACAGAAATCTTTTTCTTCTTTTAGAAAGACTTGTCTTTCAGCTTTGGAAACTTCTTAAAGACTATAGATGCTCATGAGGAATATCTCCTGCAGGATGATAATGGATATGTTGATGAAGGAAAGATCTTTTTATCTCAACGATCTTCCTGTTTTCAATCGTATAATACCTTTCTGTTGTCTTTACTATAAAATCCCAATCATGAGAGACAACAAGTAGTGAAATGTCAAAACTTCTTAAAAGATCAATAATCCTTTTTCTTGTTTCAGGATCAAGTCCTGTAGAAGGTTCATCTAAAAGAAGTGCTTTTGGTTTCATGGAAAGGACTGTTGCAATAGATACAAGCCTTTTTTCTCCTCCAGAAAGCTTATAAGTAAGTCTTTCTTCAAATCCTTTAAGTCCTACGAGTTCAAGTGCTTCTTTTGCCCTCTCTATTGCCTCTTCTTTACTCAATCCAAGATTGAGTGGACCAAATGCAACATCTTCCAGGACAGTTGGGCAGAAAAGCTGATCATCAGGATTCTGAAAGACAAATCCTACATTTCTTCTCATCTCTATTAGATCCTTTTCAGAGTCTATAGGTCTTCCATTAAAGAATACTTTTCCTTTTTCTGGCTTAAGTATCCCCATGCATATGTAAAGAAATGTCGTCTTTCCACATCCATTAGGTCCAACAAGACCAATCTTTTCTCCTTCATTCAGCTCAAAGTCTATATCCTCAAATATCCTCCTTTCTGAGTCATATGAAAATGAGACTGATTTAAGACTTAATATAGCCATCTTTCAGCAAAATGTATAGCCAATGATATAAGAAAGGCAGATAAAAGTATAAGGACATCAGATACATTTAATGAAAACTCCTTGAGACTGTAAAATCTTCCCTTGAATCCTCTAAGAAGCATTGCATTATATATCCTTATTCCCCTTTCATAGCTTCTTATAAATACCATTGCAATAAGATATGCATATGTCCTGTATGTATGAAGATCTGTTTTTGGAGAAAAGCATCTAAGTCTTGCAGCCTGCATAAGTCTGCTGTATTCATCTTTTATAACAGTTATGTATCTGTAACTCATAAGAAAGATTAATACAAGTTTGTTTGGAAGACCAATTTTGTTTAATGCATGTCCTAATGAATGGATGGGGATTGTTGCAACAAATAGGATTATTATTATAAGAATTGCGTTGCACTTGAGTGTTATTAAAGTAGCAAGCTTTATCCCTTCTTTTGTTGCTTTTAGTTTCCATATTTGAAACAGGGTATCTCCTGGAAGAGAAAAAGGGACAAATAGCCAGAGGAATCCTATGAAGAAATTTGCAAAAAAAAGAGACTTAATGACCTTCCTGAAAGGGATCTTTGAAAGAAAAAGGAGGAAAAAAGAAAAAAATAGGAAAAAAAGAGATACTTCTATTTTTTTTAATAAAGCCGTTGAAAAGGAAAGGAGAAGTCCTGAGAGAATCCTGATTCTTGGATCTGCTCTGTGTATAAATGAATCTCCTTCCTGATACTTGCTTTCAAACAAGACTGCTTTTTCCTTCTTGTCTTCTGACCTTCATACACCTTCATGGTGCAATTAATATTCAGGAGGAAGTTCATTCAGTTCTGCAAGAGAAAATACTGGTCCATCCTTGCACACAAATTTGTGTCCAATATTGCATCTTCCACACATCCCAATTCCACATTTCATCCTCATCTCAAGAGAAAGAAATATGTCTTCAGGAGAAAAGCCTATCTTTTCAAGAACAGGTCTTGTAAATCTTATCATAACAGGTGGACCACAAACAAGTGCTATAGTATTTTCTGCACTTTTTATCTTCTCCTCCACTATATTTGGAACAAGCCCAACATTGTATTTCCAATCTGGATCATCTGTTGCATCTACGGTTATATGCATATCTATGTCAGATCTTTTTTCCCATTCAAAGATCTCTTTTTTATAAAGAAGAAGTCCTGGTCTTCTTGCACCATATACGACCGTTATCTTCCCAAACTTTCTTCTGTTTTCAAGCATATATACTATGCTTGATCTGAGTGTCGTAAATGCAAATCCTCCTCCAACTATAAGTATATTCCTTCCTTCCATCCTTTCCCATGGATATGGTCTTCCAAGAGGTCCTCTTATTCCAATGATATCTCCTTCTTTCATGTTATGCAGATAAGATGTAACATATCCTGCTTTGTTTACTGTAAAAAGAAGATATCCCTTTTCTGTTGGAGATGATGCAATACCTATAGGAACTTCACCTCTTCCAGGAACAGAAATCTCTGCAAACTGACCTGGAAGAAATTGAAACTTTTTTTCATGTTCTGGATAAAGGAAACTTAGCCTGTATGTCCTTATGTTTCTGTCATCTGTCTCAACAATTATCCTTTCAATCCTTGCAGGATAAGGAAGATATGGATTCATTCCTTTTCTCCTCTGCCAACATGTTTATTATTCTTCTTATATCCATATTTGTTGGACAATACATTATGCACCTTCCACATCCAGAACACTGTATCCCTTTCTTGTATCTTTCAGGATAATACTTCAGTTTGTGCATAAATCTCTGTCTTACCCTTCTGAACTTCTCTCCACGCGGATTATATCCTGATGCATGAAGTGTAAATATCGGAAACATACATGAATCCCAATTCCTAATTCTATCTCCTCTTTTTCCATACACCTCATCCTGTATGTCAAAACACCAGCATGTTGGACAAAGAAATGTGCAGATCCCACAAGTTATACAGGGAAATGATACAGAATTCCAGATATCTGATTCAAAAACAGAAAGGACTGGTCTTTTAAGAAGATCCTCAATCTTAAGATCTACTTTTATCTTTTCTTCTGCCTCTTTTTTTAACTTTTCTGCCTTTTCTAAATGCTCCTTTTTTGCTTCATCTCCTCCAATCTTATCCAGAAAATCCCTTCCCTTATCTGTTATGTCCTTTATGAGAAACCCTTCTCCAAGATCATACATAATTGCATCAAGTCCTTTTTCACTAAAAGGACCTCCTCCTACTTTCAGACAAAAACAGCTGCTTCTTGGACTATTACATGCAAGTCCAATAAATGTCGTAAGACTGTATCTTTTTGTCCACCATGGATCTTTGTATTCAGGAGTGTCAAAATTCTGTTTTACTATCTGAAATGCATGTGCATCACATGGTCTTATTCCAACAATTATCTGAGGAGAAAAATCCTTTTTTGCTTCTTTAAGTATGTATGCATCAGGATCATCCTTATCAAGACTGTATTCAAACATCCTTTCTGATTGAGGAAAGAGTATGCTTTTTGGAGAAAGCTTTGTGTTGAAAAATGAAAAATCTGGTAAAATGTCATCTTTTAGCTCCTGAAATAAATGGAAGTAATCCTTTTTTACAGGAACAAATACCTTATAATTTTTAGAAATCTCTCTTAGCTTTTTTAAAAAATCATCCTTCAGAACAAACCTCATCTCTTTCTCCTCTTAGATAAAATCATCATAGTCATCTCTTCTGTATGTAGAAAGAAGCTGCCCTTTTTCCAAAGACATACCTGACTGCCATGAAAAAAGCTCAAATGCATCCTTGTTAAGTTTCTTTACAAATATCCTTATAGGAATTCCCATAGGACATACCCTTTCACATGAACCACAGTCTGTGCATCTTCCTGCAAGATGCATTGCACGGATAATGTGAAATGTAAGCGTATCTACGAAGTCTATACTCTTTCCAAAATACGGGATCTTTTCGTCAATGAAACATGTAGGACAGTAGCAGTGAGGACATACATTTCTGCATGCATAACAGCGAATGCATCCTTCTATAGCCTGCTCAATGTAACTTCTTTTTTCCTTCGGTGACTTTTTTTCTATCTCTTCTACATCCTTATAAACAGGTCTTTCAGATCTTGGAGTTACAGGATCTGCTACAAGTTCGTCATATATAACAGGATTTGGATGTGTGCAGCTTAGGCAGTTTTCCTGAAGGAAATCTTCTTTTTTAAACCTTTCTTCAAATCCATCACAGATTACCTTAAAACTTTCTCCTTCTTCTTCTATCCTTAGGACTTCTTTTCCTTCAATCCTTCTCAGGACCTTCCTATAGTCAATTATTCCTTTACATGGAATTCCTACAATATAGATCTTTTCCCTCTTTATCTGATTCTCAATTATATGATTCACGATACTTCTTGATACACATCCTGTTGCAACAATTCCTATCCTTTCCTTTCTTCCTGTAAGATACGTGCAGAGATTCAGTCCACAGTTGCTGTTCCATATGAGTTTTTCTACTTCTTGAGGATCTGATATAAGTGTTGGTCTTGGAAAAAATGGATTTGTTCCTTTTTCATATCCAATAAAGATGTCTATCCTTTTTTCTTCAAAAAGCCTTTTTGCTATCTGCCTTATCTTTTCTGTATATCCTTCCATCAGGGAACCTCTGCTCTTCTTTTTACAAAGAAATCAGAAGGACCAAGTTTTTTTACTTTTTCTGCAATAAGCTTTGCTGTTTCAGCAAACTTTGTTCCTTCTGCTGAGGATATCCATGAAAAGAAGATCCTTTCTGGTTCTATTCCGATAAATTCAAGGAGTCTTTTAAGAAGAACGAATCTCCTTCTTGCATACATATTCCCTTCTATATAATGACAGTCTCCTGGATGACATCCTGATACCCATACTGCATCTGCACCATTTCTGAATGCCTGAATAATGAATCTCGTATCAACTCTGCTAGAACATGGAACCCTTATTATCCTGAAATAAGGAGGATACTGAAGACGGCTTACTCCTGCAAGATCAGCAGCACCATAACTGCACCAATTGCAAAGAAATGCAACAATCTTTGGTTTCCATTCCATCTCTTTATTCTCCTATTCTCCTTATTTCATCAATCATGCTCATTATCTGTTCTGTCCTGAATCCATTAAGATTTATTGCTCCTGACCTGCAAGATGCAACACAAAGACCACATCCTTTACATAGAACCGGATTTATTGCTGCCTTTCCTTTAAATGGACCTTCTTCAATAAAGTATGGTGCACCATATGGGCATATCTTTATGCATGTTCCACATGATGAACACAGCATTGGATTCACTTCTGCTACATATCCTTCTGTAAGTATCTTGTCCTTTGTAAGAAGGACTGTTGCTCTTGATACTGCTGCCTTTGCCTGAGATATTGCTTCATCAATCGGTTTTGGATAATGACACATCCCACAAAGGTATATTCCATCTGTTGCAAATTCTGCTGGTGCAAGCTTTGGATGTGATTCTACAAAAAATCCGTCTTCATTCAGTGGGACTTTGAAGAATTTTGCAATCTGCTCACTTTCTTCATTAGGAACTATTGCTGATGCAAGAATGATAAGATCTGGCTGGATAATAATATCTCTTTCAAGGATATGATCTTTTACCTTTACCTTGAGGACTCCATTCTCATTTGAAACCTCTGGCTTCTTTTCAAGATCATATCTTATAAAAAGAACACCCTTTTTTCTTGCCTCAAGATAAAGATTCTCTCTTTCTCCATATGTCCTTATGTCCCTGTAAAGTATGTATATGTCCATTTCAGGATTCAGCTCTTTCAGATAAAGAGCACTCTTTATAGAATGAGTACAGCATACCTTTGAACAATAAGGTCTTTCCTTATCTCTTGAACCAACACACTGTATAAATACAACACTTTTTAGTCTTTTAAGAGAAGGATCTCCTTTTATGAACCTTTCATCAAGCTCAAGACCTGTAATAACCCTTTGATCTTTTCCATAAAGATATTCATCAGGCTTATATTCCTTTGCTCCAACAGCAATTATTACTGCTCCATGTTCAATAATGTATTCTTTTCCATCTGATAGGATCTTTGTCTTAAAGTTTCCAACAAATCCCTCAACTGAAATTATCTTTGCCTTAAGAAATACTTCTATGTTCTTATCATTTCTTACATCTTCTATAAGAGCTTTAAGTCTTTCCTGAACATCCTCTCCTTTCCATGTCTTATAAATCCTCCTTGCCTGTCCTCCAAGCTCCTTTTCCTTTTCAACAAGAAATACCTTGTATCCCTGCATTGAAAGTGATCTTGCTGCTGTCATCCCAGCTATTCCACCACCTATAACAAGGACATTCTTGTTTATACTTATCTTTTCTTCTTTAAGTGGTTCCATAAGAGAAACCTTTGCTACAGCCATCCTTATAAGATCCTTTGCAATATCTGTTGCATCTTCTGGAAAATCCTTATGAACCCATGAATCCTGATTCCTTATATTTGCCATCTCAAAAAGATACTTATTAAGTCCTGCACTGATAAGTGTTTCCCGAAAAAGAGGCTCATGTGTCCTTGGAGAACATGCAGCAACAACAATCCTATTCAGACCTTTTTCTCTTATAACCTGAGCTATCTTTTCCTGTGTCTCCTGAGAGCATGTATATAGGTTGTCTTCTACATGTTCAACAAAAGGAAGGGTTTTTGCATATTCCTTAAGTTCAGAAATGTTTATGACTCCACCAATATTTATTCCACAATGACAGATAAATACACCAACTTTTGGTCTCTCTCCTGATACATCCCTTTCAGCTGGAAGAGTCTTTTCTTTTACAGCAGTTCCCCTTACATCACTTAAAAGGATTCCCACTTCACAAGCAGAAGCAGATGCATCTATTACAGAAGATGGAATGTCTTTTGGACCAGAAATCGTTCCGCATACAAAAATGCCTTTTTTTGATGTAGATACAGGAGAGAATGAATCCGTATAAACAAACCTTCCTTTTGTAAGCCTTATTCCAAACCTCTTCAGTATCTCTTCCATCTCTTCCCTTATCTCAAATCCAACAGAAAGGACAACAATGTCAAAAAGCTCACTTTTTGGCATCCCTTTATCATCAAGATATCTTATAAGAAGATCACCATTTTCTTCCTCTATCGTATGTATCCTTGCTCTTATAAATCTTACACCATCTTTTCTTGCCCTTTCATAGTATCTTTCAAATTCCTTTCCATATGTCCTCATATCCATATAGAATATTGCACAGTCAACTTCTGGATTATGCTCCTTTGCAACAACAGCCTCCTTTATTGCATACATACAGCATACAGAAGAACAGTATTGATTTGTCTTTATTTCACGAGATCCAACACACTGAATCCACGCAATCTTTTTTGGCTCTTTTCCATTAATAAGAAGTCTTCCTTGTGTTGGACCTGATGCAGAAAGTATCCTTTCAAATTCCATTGAAGTCATTATATTCTTATGATTCCTGTAGTTATAATTTGGAATAGATGATGGATCAAATACCTTAAGACCTGAAGCAAATATTATTGCCCCTACCTCTATCTGTTCTATCCTTTCTGTATCATCAAGCTTTATGGCACCTGCCTGACATACCCTTTCACATCCCTTGCAATCAAGTATATCATTTATCTTAAGACATGCATCTGGATCTCTTGCTGCCTTAAGTGGAACAGCCTGTGGATACTTTATGTATATTGCTTTTCTGTATGAAAGCCCTTCATTGTATTCATCAGGAACAACAACAGGACATACATTTATCCTTCTTATTGCTCCTTCTTTGCATGCCTCAATACAGCTCCAGCAACCTGTGCATTCAAATGTATTGTATATAGGCTTTTCGCAGTTGCACTTTATTGCCTGCTCTAAGGAACATTCAATCCCTATGAATCTTAATCTTCTTAGATCAACCTCCTCTTCAAACTTCCTCAAAGCCCTTATATCACATCCTCTCATAACAGCAGCAAGCTTTATATCTGGATCTTTTTTCAGTATCCTCTTTACTATACCTGCAAGACTGTATCTTGGCTCTGTCTCAAGATATTCTATCTCTTCTTCTTTCCTGAAAAGATAAGGACCAACATGCCCCCATCTTTTTCTGAGTCCAAGGACAAGATATCCTTCTCTTATAGCAGATATTGCCTCTTTCTTTATCCTTTCCATCTTACTTCCTCTTTACATTTACTGCACATGCCTTAAAGTTTGGTATCTTTGAAAAAGGATCAAGCTTTCTTGATACAAGCATGTTTGCAGGAGATTCCTTAAAGTGCATTGGAATAAAGATTACTCCAGGTTCTATTTCTTCAGAAACATAAGCCTTTATCTCAATCTTTCCTGTCTCTGAGATTACCTCTACAGTATCACCTTCTTTTATACCCAGCCTTTCTGCATCCCTTCTGCTTATCTCAACATATCCTTCATTTACTTCATTTTCCAGTCTTTCTATCTTCCTTGTTATGCTTCCTGTGTGAAAATGAAAAGGACATCTTCCTGTTATAAGGATAAATGGATACTTGTCAGAAGGTTTTATCTGAGTATGTTCAACTGAAAAGAATCTTGCCTTTCCTATAGGAAATCCGTCTTTGTAAAGAAATGGTGTTCCTGGATGATCTTCTGAAGGACATGGCCACTGAATTGTTTCTCCACTTTCAAGCCTTTCATATGTTATTCCTGCATAGGATGGTGTAAGCCTTCTTATTTCATCCATTATCTGCTTTGGAGAAGAATAGTTAAATCCTTTTGCTCCAATCCTTTCTGCAATCTCACATACTATCTTCCAATCTGGCATTGAATTTCCAACAGGATCTATAGCCTTTCTTACTCTCTGGACTCTTCTGTCCGTATTCGTAAACGTTCCATCTTTTTCTGCAAAGCTTGATGCAGGAAGGACAAAATGTGCAAGCTCTGCTGTCTCAGTAAGGAATATGTCAACTACTACGAGAAGTTCTAAAGAACTCAATGCTTTTTTTACATGACTTATGTCAGGATCAGAAATTGCTGGATTCTCTCCAAATATTATCATTGCCTTTAGAGAACCTTTTTCTGCCTCATTCATCATCTCAACCAAAGTAAGTCCTTTTTTTTCTGGAACAGGAACTCCCCATTCCTTTTCAAAGACCCTTCTTGCATCCTCATCATCTACTCTTCTATATCCTGTAAGCACATCTGGAAGAGCACCCATATCACACGCACCCTGAACATTGTTCTGTCCGCGAAGAGGATTTACTCCTGTTGCTGGCTTTCCTATGTTTCCTGTTGCAAGTGAAAGATTTGCTATTGCCTTTACATTATCTGTTCCGTTTATGTGCTGTGTTATTCCCATTGCATAAAAAAGCATTGATCTTGATCTTGCATAAAGGATGGCTGCTTTTTCTATAAGCTCCTTAGATGCTCCTGTAATGCTGCTTACATAATCTGGATCATACCTTTTTACGGTCTCTTCAATTTCCTGAAATCCCTGTGTCCTTTCACTTATAAAACTTCTGTCTATGAGTCCTTCTTTTATTATCACATGAAGAAGACCATTAATAAGTGCAATATTTGTTCCTGGCTTTATCCTCAGATATATATCAGCATATCTGCTTATAGGAATACTTCTTGGATCAGCTACAATAAGCCTTGCTCCTTTCTGCTTTGCACTTATTATCCAGCTTGCAACAAGAGGGTGCTGACTTGTTGTATTGCTTCCTGTAATGAATATGCATTCAGCCTGATCTATCTCTGTTATAGAATTCGTCATTGCACCTGCACCAAATGCCTGTCTAAGTCCTTCTACTGTGCTTGAATGACAAAGTCTTGCACAGTGATCTATGTTGTTCGTTCCTACAGCTGCTCTTGCAAATTTCATTATAAGATAGTTTTCTTCATTTGTGCATTTTGCACTGGAGATTATTCCAACAGAATCAGGTCCGTATTTTTCTATTATCTTTTTAAGCCTTTCTGATATCTCCTTTAAGGCAGTATTCCAGTCTGTCTCAAAGAACCTTCCATTCTTTTTTACGAGAGGATTCTTCAGTCTTTCAGGATGCTGAACAAACTTATGTGCACTTCTTCCAAGGACACAAAGCTTTCCTCTGCTTACAGGATGTGTCTTGCACGGAACAACCCCTTTTATCTCACCATCTTCTACTTCAAGATAAAAATTGCATCCTGTTCCACAAAAAGGACATGTTGTAAGGACAAAATCAGAGTTCATATCTCATTCTCCTGTTTTTATCCATCCTTTTTCTTACAAAATCTATTATCTTTCTCTTTGCCTCTTCGCTGAGACCTGGAACAAGCTTGAAGGCATCTTCTGGTGAGAAGAACTGTGTTATATCCTGGAGGGTCTTGAGGGGTATTCCTGCTGGACATGTCTCCTCACATTCACCACAAAGTATACATCTATCCCATACCTGATATGCCCTTATGAGGTGAAATTCAGGATATCTTGGAGGGACTTCTCCCTGTTTTATCCATTCTGAAATCCTAAGCTCATCTTCTTCTTCCTCTCTTACAGGACACTGATCAATACATCCATAACACTTTATGCATCTTACAAAATGTGAATCCCAGAATCTCTTCCTCTCTTCTAAATCCATCCTTATGAGCTTTTGCAAAAGATTTGGTTCTTTTTCCTTTTTTGCTTCACGGATAGCTTTTTGAACCACATTTGTAAGAGCATTCCTTTCTTTGTTTTCCTCTGTGCACGCCTTTACACATTCACCACAGTGGATGCAGGCTACATCATCTATGATGATCCTGTCTACCCAAAGTCTTCCATCTTTTTCTTCTGGCTCTTTTTCCAAAAAAATAGAACAGCATTCACCACATCCAGTGCACTTTTCTGCATCTACATATCTTGGTCTTATCCTCAGCTTTACCCTGAAATTCCCCTCTTCCCCTTCTATTTCTTCTATCTTTGCAAGTGTTATTATCTTTATATTTGGATGCCTTCCAACCTCAACCAGGTTGGGAGAAAGTATTCACATAGAGCAGTCATTTGTAGGAAATGTCTTATCAAGCTGACTCATTATTCCTCCAACAGCAGAAGTCTCTTCAACCAGATATACAAAATATCCTGAATTTGCAAGATCAAGTGCTGACTTTATCCCAGATATACCTCCACCAATTACCATAACAGACCCTTTTTTCATAATCTCCTCCTTAAATTGTCTGGATCTTTAACTTCTTAGAATAAAAAAGGATTTGTGTCAAGAATTGCTTTTTTTTTAGCTTTTATTAAAATGATTGAAAAAACTAAAAGAGGTAAAATATGACAAAGATATTTATACACGGTCTTGAAAGTAGCAGTCAGGGAGTAAAGGCAAGATTTCTTAAGGAGAGATTTCCTGACATGATCATCCCTGACTTTTCTGGATCATTTGATCAGAGGATGGAAAAGCTGAGAAAAGTCCTTGAAGGAAAAGATGACATAAGGATTGTTGGATCAAGTTATGGTGGGCTTATGGGAACTGTATTTGCAATGGAAAATCCAGAAAGAGTAGTAAAGCTTGTTCTTCTTGCTCCTGCCATAAACTTCCTTCACATGGTAATAAAAGAACCAAAAAAACTGGATATTCCTGTATGGATATATCATGGAAAGAATGATGAGCTTATTCCAATTGATGAAGTAAAAAAGATTGCAGAAGAGATATTTTCAAACCTCTCTTTTAACATCGTTGATGACGATCACTATCTACACAAGACTTATCCTTCCATTCCCTGGGAAAAAATTCTTTCATGAAAGAAAGATTTGTAGAGGTTGCTGTAGGTCTTCCAATAAGGAAGACATTTACGTATCTTCTTCCAGAAGAGCTTCCTCTGAAAGATTATACAGGATACAGGGTCCTTGTTCCTTTTAAGAATCAGGAAACTGTAGGATACATCCTGGGAGATACAGAAAAGATAGAGAATGTGAAGGAGATTCTGGAAATACTTGATTCAGGACCTATTTTTACGAAAAAGATGGTAAGCTTTTTCAGATGGCTTTCTGATTATTATTTTTACCCAATAGGTCAGATAATTCAGACTGCGCTTCCTCCTGGGATAAATGTTATAAGATACAGGGTTGCAAGGATTACGAAAAAAGGAGAAAAGGCACTGGATGAGCTTCCTGAAAATAGTCCTGAAAAAAAGGCTCTTCTCTGGATAAAAGAGAATCCTTATAGAAGAATAGAAGACATTCCTCAAAGGATTCTTGATAAGCTTTCAGAAAAAGGCTGGATAAAGGTAAAAAGGAAGATAAAGAAAAAAGAAGGAAAAGATCCTCTTATAAGGAAATTTGCAAAGATAAAAGAAGGGGTTATTAATGTTGAAGGGCTGAGTGATGAAGAAAAGGAATTTCTGAATGAGATAAAAAAAAACATACCGCTTTGCAGGCTCATAGGAAAGTTCAGAAATGTTTATTATCTTGCAAGAAAGCTTGAGAAAAAAGGAATAATAAAGACTGAATATCTTCCTATTCACAAAGCAGTGGATGGTCAGATCATTGGACCTGTATCTATTCCAGAAAGACTTCATCCTCAGCAAGAAAAAGCCCTTTCTGAAATATATTCCTCACTTAAGGAAGGAAAATTCTCTGTAAAGCTTCTTTTTGGTGTTACAGGAAGTGGAAAGACAGAAGTTTACAGAAGAGCTGCAAAGATGGCTATAAGTATGGGAAAAAAAGTAATATTTCTTCTTCCTGAAATATCTCTTGTCTTATACATGGAAAGCATATTCAGACAGACATTTGGAGAAAGGGTTGCGGTATATCACAGCAGAATGAGTCCTGGAGAAAGATATGATCAGTGGATGAGGATGATAAAAGGTGAGGTGGACATAGTTATTGGTGCAAGATCTGCCATATTTTCTCCTCTTCCAAATGTTGGTCTCATAATAGTAGACGAAGAACATGATCCTTCATACAAGCAGGAAACAGCTCCATATTATCATGCAAGGGACTGTGCTGTGATGAGAGGAAAGATTGAGGATGCTCTGGTTATTCTTGGTTCTGGAACTCCTTCTGTCCAGTCATATTATAACAGTCAGATAGGCAAATACACACTTATAGAGATGCCAAAAAGAGTTGAGGATCGTCCTCTTCCAGAAATGGAGATAGTTGATATGAGAAAGGAAAGGGCAGGGACGATCTTAAGCAAAAGGCTTCTTTCTTCCATAAAAGAAGAGCTGGAAAAGGGAAATCAGGTCATCCTTTTTTTAAACAAAAGAGGATTTTACAGACTCTGCGTATGCTCTGTATGTGGAACATCCATAAAATGTCCTAACTGTGACCTAAGCCTTGTATATCACAAAGACGGAAAGCTAAGATGTCATTATTGTGGATATTATTCTGAAAGACCAGAAAGATGTAAGATCTGTGGATATATGAGCTTCAGACTTATGGGTTTTGGGACAGAAAGAGTAGAAAGAGAAATAAAGAGGCTTTTTCCAGAAGCAAAGGTAGAAAGGATGGATGCAGACAGTGTAAGAAAAAAAGGAAAAATTGCAGATATACTAAAAAGATTCTCTGAAAAAAAGATAGACATACTCATAGGGACACAGATGATAACAAAAGGCTATCATTTTCCTTCTGTTACACTTGTAGGAATCATTTCTGCTGATATAAGCCTTTCTTTTCCAGACTTCAGAGCAGCAGAATGGACATATCAGCTTCTCTGTCAGGTTGCAGGAAGGGCAGGAAGGGGTGAGCAGAAAGGTAAGGTAATAGTTCAGACATTTAATCCTGATCATTACTGTATAAAAGCAGCTATAAGACACAGTTTTTTTTCTTTTTATGAAAAAGAAAAAACCTTTAGAGAATGTCTGAGATATCCTCCTTTTTCTCACTTAAGCTGTATAAGGATCCAGGGAAACAGTGAAAAGAATGTGTGTGAATCAGCAAAGATGATGGAAGAGGAGATAAAAAAAATTTTAGAAAACTATCCTTTTAAGGATCAGATCCAGATTCTTGGACCAATAGAGTCTCCCATAAAGAAGCTTAAAGGGAAATACAGATGGCAGATAATAATAAAAAGTTCAAGGCACTATATACAAAAGCCAATATTTGAACAGATTGAAAAGATGTCAGAAAGATTAAAGACAAAAGGAGTAAGCATATCTATTGATGTTGATCCATATTATATGCTTTAAGAAGTTTAAGATAAAATTCTTCAAGGCTCTTTGCAGCATCTTCTATAAGAAAATTCCTTAAAGCATATTCCCTTGCCTTTTTTCCAAAAGACCTTCTTTCTTCTTCATTTTCTATAAGTCTTTTCCATGCCTCTTTAAGTGAAATGATATCCTTTACTACAATTGCACTGTCTTTTACAATCTCTGGAAGCATTCCAAAATCAGATACAACACATGCCTTTCCCATAGCCATTGCCTCTCTAAGAGCCCTTGCAGTTCCATCAGATCCTGGCATAAGAAGAGTAAATATGTCCATGCAGTTTATTGTATCAACATAATCTTCTCTTCTGTATCCTGCAAGTATGACATTTCTTTCTATTCCAAGTCTTTTTACTGGTCCTATAACCGTCTCATTTATCTTGCTTGATCTTCCTACAAGAAGAAAATATACATCACTTCTTTCTTCAAGGATAAGCTTTGCTGCTTTCAAAAACCAGTCCATCCTCCTGTATCTCTGAAATCTTGCAACAGTTCCAATAACTACTGCATCTTCTGGAATACAAAACTCTTTTCTCATATCCCTGAATCTCTTCTCAGGATTAAATCTTTCAAGATCAATCGTCATTCTCTGAATGGCTGTCCTTTCTGGATCAAGACCAAATCTTTCTATGTATTCCCTTCTGAATCCTTCTGTAAAAAAGAGAAATCCGTCTGTATGTCTCAGGAGCCATCTGTTAAAAAGATTCTCCTTCATAGGAACTCTTTTGTGAAATGTCCTTACAAGGACTGGTCTCTTTTTTCCAAGAAACATTGAACAGATCGTTCCAATTGCATGATCATGAGATAGGTGCATGTGAACTATGTGAAATCTCTCTTTTTTAAGATATGCTGGAAGATAAATGAGATCTTTCAGGGTATTTATAAGACCTATGTTTCTGTCAAGACTGAATCTCGTAACCCCTTCTATACCTTCTTCTTTTACCTTTTTTTCAATCGTAAGATTCTCTGTCTTTACAGGATCTTTCCTAAAAGCAATCTTTACATCATGTCCTCTTTCTTTAAGACCTCTGCATATCTGGAGCACAGGTTCTGCAGGACCTGTCCATCTCCAGTCACTATAAAGATGAAGAACTTTAAGGGAAGATCTTTCCTGGATTGAGTATCCCATTTGGATCAAAAAGCTTTTTTATTTTTTTCATAAAAGAAATTGCTTCTCCATGTTCTATCTTCATATACTTCCTTTTTCCAATCCCTACTCCATGTTCTCCAGTAGCTGTTCCTCCAAGAAGGATCGCCTTTTCTACTATCCTGTCCTTTATCTCCTCTATCCTTTTCCACTCCTCTTCATCCTTTTTTCCCATAAATGCAAGATGAAGATTTCCACTTCCTGCATGAGCAAATATATATGAAGGTATCTTATATCTTTCTGTCTCCTTTTTTGCAAAAGATACGAGCTCTGGAAATGAGGATATAGGGACAGCAACATCAAGGACTGTATGAATCCTTCCAGGATTTGCCTTCCTTATTGATTCTCCAAGTGAATATCTTGCTTCCATAATCCTGCTGTATTCCTCTTTTTGAAGTCCTTTTCTGAAGCTTTTGCATCCAGAAGAAAAGCATATCTCAGAGCAGATCTCCATCTCTTCTTTTATCTGAGAGCTGCTTCCTCCATGAAGTTCAAGAAGGAGTGTAGGAAGGACTGAAAGACCAATTCCTTTTATCTTGTTTATAACCTTTATACACTCCTGATCCATTATCTCAAGACATGCTGGAATTATCCCTGCTTTTATTATCTGAGTTACTGCCTCTGCACATTCTTCTATCTTTTCAAAAGAGGCTATAGCAGATCCTGTATATTCTGGAATCCCTCTAAGTCTTACAGTTGCTTCAACAAATATCCCGAGTGTTCCTTCTGAACCAACAAAAAGTCTCAGAAGATCATATCCAGATGAACTTTTATTTGCCCTTGTTCCAACATCTATTATACTTCCATCTGCAAGAACAACCCTCAGTCTCAATACATTATCCCTTGCAGAACCATACCTTAAACTCCTTATCCCACTTGCATTATTTGCTATTATTCCACCAATTGTTGCCCTTGCACCTGGATCTGGTGGAAAAAAAAGACCTCTGTGTCTCAGTCTATAATTCAGATCCTGATATATTACACCAGGCTGAACATCTGCCTGAAAGTCTTCTTCCCTTATTCTAAGGATCCTGTTCATAAGAGTAAAATCAAGGACAATTCCACCAAAAAGAGGAATAGGATTTCCTTCAAGACTTGTTCCTGCTCCCCATGCAGTAACAGGAATCATTTTTTTGTTTGCATAAGAAAGTATCTCTGATACTTCTTCTTCTTTTACTGGCCATATAACAACATCTGGAAGACTTTCCCTGTGATGTGATTGATCTAAGGAATGTAGCTTCAGATTTGACATACCTTGAGAAATCCTTTCTTTTCCAACTATCTTTGAAAGCCTTTTTATGTCTTCCCTGTCTATCTTTTTAAACCTCATCAAAGATAAACCTTCTTATCCTTATACTCATAAGAATTCCTGCTGATATCATTGAAAAAAGAAGAGAAGATCCTCCATAGCTCATAAAAAGAAGAGGTGTTCCTACAACAGGAAGTATTCCTGTAACCATTCCTATGTTTATAAAGATCTGCCAGAATATCATACAAGTTATGCTAATTGCAAGATATCTTCCAAATCTGTCTTTTGAAGTCTTTGCTATATCTATTCCCTTAAGGACAAGAAGGGTATAAAGAGAAAGGAGAAAAAGTGAACCAAAAAATCCCCATTCTTCTGCAAATACAGAAAATATAAAGTCTGTATGCTGTTCTGGAAGGAAATGAAGTCTTGTCTGTGTCCCTTTCATATATCCTTTTCCAAAGAGCATACCAGATCCTATAGCAATCTTTGACTGTGTTATGTGATATCCTGCTCCAAGAGGATCAGAATCTGGATCTATAAAAGCCATTATTCTTTTTTTCTGATATTCCTTCAGATTCATCCACAAGAAAGGACTTAGCAGAAGTGAGGATAATATTAAAAAAACGAGTGTCCTTTTTCTTATTCCTGCAATAAGGATCACATTGAATGAAAATATAAGGATTATGATGGCTGTTCCTAAGTCTGGTTCTTTTAAGATAAGAAGAGAAGGGAAGATTATAAGAAGAAGAAGTTTCCAAGATTCCTTCAGTCCATACTCCTTTCTTGAATCTTCACTGAAAAAACTAGAAATAGTTATTGCCAAAGACAGCTTTGCAAATTCTGATGGCTGAAAAGAAAAAGGACCAAATCTTATCCATCTTTGAGAACCAGATATTACCTTTCCCAGAACAAGGACTGCTATAAGCAATATGATGGATAAGATGTAGATATAAGGACTCCATCTTTTAAGTATCCTGTAATCAGAAAGGCTCGTGATAAAAAAGCAAAAAAATCCAAGTATATACCAGCATATGTGTCTCTTAAATATTGTCTCTGATACAGACCTCGTTGCACTATACATGTTGATTATACTTATTGCTGATATTGCCAGAAGCAAAAGAAAAAATGATGTATCAAAGTTCTGGAAGATCCTTCTTTCTGAAAACACGAAAATACTCCTTTATAATTTCTCTTGCAACAGGAGCAGCACTCTCTCCTCCATGTCCTCCATTTTCTATAATAACAACCACTACAACAGTTGGATCTTCTGCAGGTGCTATTCCAACAAACCAGGCATGATCTTTTATACTTATCTCCTCATCTCTTCTGTGTTCTATCAGTTGAGCTGTCCCTGTCTTTCCTGCAACAGTTATTCCTCTTATCCTTGCTCTTCTTCCAGTCCCATTAGCTTCATTTACAACGGCTACAAGAGCTTTTCTTATCTCTCTCACATGTCTTTCATCTAAGTTGAGTCTTCTTTTTATCTCTGGTCTGAATCTGTAAAGGACTTTTCCATCAGCTGTCTTTATAAGCCTTGTTATTCTGGGCTTATAAAGGATTCCACCATTAAAAAGTGCTGAATACATTACTGCAATCTGTATAGGAGTTACTAAAAGATAGCTCTGACCAATGGACACAGAAAGTGTTTCTCCTGATTGCCAAGGAATACCAAACCTCTTTTTTTTCCATTCAGCTGTAGGAACAATCCCCTTTTTTTCCCCTCCTATATCAATCCCTGTCTCTTCTCCAAGTCCAAACATCTTTGCATAATAGGCTATCTTTTTTATGCCTAACATCTTTCCTAAGTTGTAAAAATAAATATCACACGACTCCTTTATTGCCCTATGAAGATTTACATTTCCATGCCCTCCTTTTTTCCAGCACCTGTATTCCCTGTCTCCATAAAAGAAGGATCCTTTACAGAAAAAAGTTTTTTTTGGTGTTATTATTCCTTCCTTAAGTCCTGCATATGCAACAATGACCTTAAACAGAGATCCAGGAGGATAAAGCCCACTTATTGCCCTGTTTTGAAATGGACAGTCTTTTGAATTTCTGAGTCTATTCCATGTCTTTATGTCTATTCCATCTATAAAGAGATTTGGATCAAATGAAGGACTGCTTGCTATTGCAATTACTTCTCCATCTTTTGGATTCATCACAACAATAGCTCCTTTTTTTCCTTTAAGAAGCTGCTGAGCCTTTTTCTGAATCCTGATGTCTATATTCAAATAGACATCTGCTCCTGGAACAGGCAATCTCTTTGATATAACTTTTACTGTTCTTCCTACTGCATCTGCTTCTATCTGCATTCCACCAGGAATCCCTTTCAAAAATTTATCCCATCTTTTTTCTATTCCACATCTTCCCTTTCCATCAGAAGACATATATCCAAGGACATGTGCCAGCATTTCATGATATATGTAATTCCTCCTTTCTTCTACTTTTATCATAACCCCTGGCAGAAGAAATATGTTGCTTTCTATCTTTGCTACTTCATCTAAAGTAAGCCCTTTTTTTATACAGACAGGTTTAAAGGGAAGTGTCTTTTTTTTGAAAAATATTTTTTTCAGTCTCTCTGAAGGAATGTCTATTATCCTTGAAAGCTTATTAAAAAGCTCAGAGACATCTGGAACCTCTTCTGGAATTACACACAGACTGTAAAATGGTCTGTTGTCAACCAGAACCATACCATTTCTGTCAAGGATCCTTCCTCTGTATGCAGGTATTTCTTTAAGTCTTATCCTGTTTTTTTCTGACTTTATCCTGTAAAGCTTTCCATTTATTACCTGAAGACAGAACAGTCTCACAGTAAGAATGAAAAAACAGACAAGGAAGAATATTTTCAGATAAAAGATTCTTTTCTGCATGGTTTATCCAATCCTGTCAAGAAACACAGCAATAAAAGGAAAAGCTGCTGTTGTGAGAATGACATGAGAAAGAAAAAAGCTGTAATTTATAAAAATCCTGTGCAAGAAGAGGTATATGAGTATAAAGAAAAGGAGAGTTTTTGCAATCAAGGTTACAGAAAAAAGGATCACAGAAATAAGTAATTCTTTTAAGTCAAATGCTTCTGAGAATATATCTGCCAGGATGCAGACAAAAAGATAAAGAAAAGGAGAGATTCCGTATATGCTACTTGAGTATATATCCATGATGATTCCCTGTAAAAATGCAAAAATAGCTGACATGTATCTTCTCTTTCTTGCTGAAAGATAAAATACTATAACTGCTACAAGGTCTATAATATGCTCTCCACACAGAAGCACAAAAAAAGAAGTCCCTAACCAGATTGTTCCACAAAAGACGATCTGTTTTCTAATATCACTATCACCTCTTCCAGCCTTGAGAAATCAACAAAAGGAACGACCTTTATTTCCTTAAATAAACTTCCTGGAACCTGTCTCACCTCTTTTACTCTTCCTATAGGAATATTTCTTGGAAATATACCTGAAAGTCCAGATGTAACGATAACATCTCCAGGATTTATCTTACAAGAGTTTTCAACATAATCCATCAGACATATTTTCCCATCTCCTTTTAAAACCCCTCTTACTTTTGTATCTTGATCAAAGCAGTCAACTGCACTGTTCGGATCGGTTATAAGAAGGACTTTTGAAAAGTTTTCTGAAACAGAAATGATTCTTCCTACAAGACCATCAGCACTTATTACTGGCATATTTACACATATCTTATCTTTTTTACCTTTATCTATAATCACTGATCTGAACCATCCTGACGCATCATATCCTATTATCTGAGCAGGGACAATAGTCCATCTTATCCTTGGCTTGAAGTTTAAAATCTTACTTAAGTCTTCAATCTTCTGTTTCAGCAGTCTGTATCTCATGTTCTCTAACTTAAGTCTCATTATCTCTTTTTTTAATCTCTCATTTTCCTCCTTTACATTTACCAGATAAACATAATCTGACCATAATCTTTTGATGTATCTTAAAGAACTGAAAAAAGCCTTCTGAAAAGGAGCAGTAACCTCTACAAAAAACTGCTCTAAGGGATTCCAGCTATGTTTTTCAGAAAAGCAGATAAGAAAAATACCTGAGATAAAGAAAAGGATCCAAGGAAGGATTCTTTTTTTTACCAAGGAGATGCCACCTCTTTAAGTATATCCAGATTATCCAGAACCTTCCCTGTCCCCATAACTACTGTAGTAAGTGGATCATCAGCAACTGTTACAGGAAGTTTTGTCTCTTCTCTTAAAAGGACATCTATGTTTTTAAGAAGAGCACCTCCACCTGTAAGGACAATCCCTCTGTCAACTATGTCTGCTGCAAGCTCAGGAGGAGTCTGCTCCAGTGCAGTCTTTACTGTATCCACTATTACTTTTATCTGATCTGATATAGCCTTTCTTATCTCTTCAGAGTCTATGGTAAGAATCTTTGGTATTCCTGTTACAAGATCCCTTCCTTTTACCTCTATCGTTTCTACTTCTCCTGTAGGATAAGCATTTCCTATTGTAATCTTTATTGCTTCTGCTGTGCTCGTTCCTATAAGAAGATTATATGTCCTTTTCAGATACTGAACAATTGCCTCATCCATCTTGTCTCCACCAACCCTTACAGACTTGCTGTAGACAATTCCTGCAAGAGAGATTACAGCAACTTCTGTCGTCCCTCCTCCTATGTCAACTATCATATTCCCCGTAGGCTCTGTTATAGGAAGTCCTGCTCCAATTGCTGCTGCCATAGGCTCTTCTATAAGATATACCTCTCTTGCACCAGCAGATTCAGCAGATTCCCTTACTGCCCTTCTTTCTACCTGCGTTATTCCACTTGGAACGCATATGACAATCCTTGGTCTTACAAAGGATGCCCTGTTATGAACCTTTCTTATAAAATACCTCAACATTGCTTCTGCTGCCTCAAAATCAGCAATTACTCCGTCTTTGAGAGGACGAACAGCAACAATGTTTCCAGGAGTCTTTCCGAGCATCTTCTTTGCTTCTTTTCCTACAGTAATAATCCTGTTGTTCCCCTTTCCATCAGCTTTTACTGCAACAACAGAAGGTTCATTAAGGACAATACCTTTTCCTTTTACATAAACAAGAGTATTTGCTGTTCCAAGATCTATTGCCAAATCATCAGAAAAAAGTCCAAGGATTGAATCTAAAATCATCTTTTGATCTCCTTATCAGTATTTCTTTCAGCTTGACAAAAATATGTAAGAGTGGTTTTATTTAATCTTACTAAATTCTTAGAAAGAGGGAAATATGTATGAAAAGGATTTACAGAAATAGCAACCTCAAAAGAGCAAGGACACATGGTTTTAGGGCAAGAATGAAGACAAGAGGAGGAAGGAAAGTCCTCAAAAGAAGGAGAGCAAAAGGAAGATGGAGGCTTACTCCTATCTAACATGGCTGTCTTTTCCTTTTCTAAAAAAGAAAGATTATTGAAGAGAAAAGATTTTGTCAATCTAAATAAAAGAGGTATGAGGATAAATACGGAAAATTTTCTGATAACTTTTGGAAAAAACAACATGCAGATAACAAGACTTGGTGTGTCAGTAAGCAGGAAGATAAAGAAAGCAGTAAGGAGAAACAGGATAAAGAGACTTATAAGGGAATTTTTCAGATTAAACAAGAGACACATTCCAAAGGGATATGATATACTGATAACAGCAAAGACTGATCTGAGCAGCTTTAAACTTAAGGATGTGGAAAAAGAACTGAAGGAGGTATTGATTGAGAAAGCTCATCTTTTCTGTTAGGTATATTCCGATTTTTTTTATACTGGTTTACAGAAATCTCATCTCACCTCTTTTTCCTGCAAGTTGCAGATTTTATCCAAGCTGTTCAAAGTATGCGATTGACGCTTACAGAAAATACGGAATAATAAAAGGAACAATATTGACTTTTAAAAGGATCTTAAGATGTCATCCTTTTCATCCTGGAGGATATGATCCTGTTTTGTAAAACAAAAATGAAGGTGAGGAATTCTTATGGAAAAGAGGGCTCTTCTTGCATTTATACTCTCATTTATGGTACTTATTGGCTGGTCTTTGCTTTTTGCTCCAAAAGGAAACATTCCAGAGAAGAAAAAAATCCTGAAGAAGACAACAAAAAAGGAATTACGACCTGTATTTTTAGAAAAAGAAAAAGAGATCATCGTAGATACTCCTCTTTACAGAATAAGATTCAGCAATATTGGTCCTTCTATAAAGCAGATCCAGTTAAAAAAATATTACAGAACAGCTGAAAAAGAATCTGGCTGGGTAAAACTTATACCATTAGAAGATATAAGACCTATAACCTTAGGAATAGATCTTGAAGAAAAAAGACCTCTTGTCTACAAAGCAAACAGAGATTTCTTAAAGATAACATCTAAGGAAAGAACTCTTGAATTCAGAGCAGATACAGAAGACTTTTCCATCTTAAAGCTTTTTAGATTCTATCCAGATTCATATAAGATTGATGTAAAAGTAGAAGTATCAAATCTGAAGAAGGAAAAAAAGGAGGGAGCTTTTTTTGTAAAGTTAAAAACAGTCATGCTTGATCATAAAAAAATAAAAGGCTATTCACACCTTGGACTCGTAAGTTTCATAAAAGGAGAACTGAAGAAGATCAAATTAAAGGAAGGTGAAAGAAAGGTATTTTCAGGAGATGTAAAATGGCTTGCTTATGAAACTAAGTATTTTATCTCTGCTGTTATAACAAATACTGAAGGGATTCTTCATGCAAAAAGATTCAAAAAAGGCATCCTTATGGCATATTATAAAGGAGGAGATTTCTCTCTTCCTCCAATGGGAAAGATAAGCCGCAGTTTTATCTTATATCTTGGACCAAAAGAGATAAATGTCTTGAAAAATATTGGATATCAGCTTGAAAGTGTAGTAAATTTTGGATGGACAGATTTTATAGCAAAACCAATACTTTATCTTTTGAGATTCTTCTACAAGTATCTTCATAACTACGGATTAGCAATTATTCTACTTTCTGTTCTTATAAAGCTTATATTCTGGCCTCTTTCTAAAAAAAGCTATGAATCTATGAAAGAGATGCAAAGGATACAGCCTCTTATAGAAAGGATAAGAGAGAAGTATAAGGATGACAGGGAAAGGATGAACAGAGAACTCTTGAATCTATATAGGACATATAAAGTAAATCCTTTCAGTGGATGCCTTCCTATAATTATCCAGATCCCCGTATTCTTTGCATTATACAGGGTTCTTTGTGATGCAATAGAGCTGAGACATGCTCCTTTTATCCTCTGGATAAATGATCTTTCTGCACCTGACAGACTCTTCAGATTCCCATTTCAAATCCCTTTTATGGAACCTCCATATGGAATCCCTATGCTTACGCTTCTTATGGGAGCTACTATGTATATACAGCAGAAGATGAGTCCTCAACCAGGAGATCCTTCACAGGCAAAGATTATGATGCTTCTTCCTCTTGTATTTACTGTCATGTTTATCAACTTTCCTTCTGGACTTGTCCTTTATTGGCTTGTAAATAACATACTTTCCATCTTCCAGCAGTATATGACACAAAAAGACAGATGAGGAGGAGTCGTATGGAGCCTGAAACATTTGAATTTGAAGGAAGGACAAAAGAAGAGGCAATAAAAAAAGCTTGTGAAAAGTTAAATGTGCCTGAAGAGAAATTAGAAGTAGAGGTAATAGAGCGTGGATCTTCAGGTATATTTGGGATTGTAAGGGCAAAAAAGATAAGGATAAGAGTAAGGATAAAGGAAGATGGTCTTTCTGTTGCAAAAAAGACCTTAGAAGAGCTTTTAAAGCTTTTTCCTATGGAAAACTTTACTGTAGAAGCAGAAAGTTCAAATGGAAAAATTCTTCTTCAGATAAAAGGAGAAAAGGCTGGTATTATAATTGGTAAAGGAGGAAGGACTCTTGATGCTCTGGAGTTTATAGTGAATAAGATAGTAAATAAAAAATTAGAAAAGAAATTTCGCATCGTTGTTGATTTTGAACAATACAGAAAGAAAAAAGAAGAGTATTTAAAAAAATTAGCTCTTAGTTTGGCAGAAAGGGCAAAAAAGACAAAAAAACCAGCCTTGACAATCCCTTTAACTGCAAAAGAAAGAAGGATTATACATCTTGCACTTAAAGAAGACAGGATGCTGGAGACAAAGACAATAGGAGAAGGAGATTTGAAAAAAGTTATGATAATTCCAAAGTCTGCTAAAAGAAAAAAAGCTGATGAAGCTAGAAAGTGAAGATACAATAGCAGCTATCTCAACTCCTATAGGACAGGCTGGAATAGGGATAATAAGGATAAGTGGGCCTCTTTCTCTTTCCATTGCAAAGAAGATATTTAAACCAAAAAGAGATATAAAAGAATTTGAATCACATCGTCTTTACCTTGGGCATATATTTGATCCAGAGACAGGGGAGACTATAGATGAAGTCCTTCTTTCATACATGAAAGCTCCAAATTCTTATACAAGAGAAGATGTCGTAGAGATAAATTCTCACAGTGGTTATCTTGTCCTTTCAAAGATTCTTGATCTTGTTATTTCTCAAGGAGCAAGACTTGCAAAGCCAGGAGAGTTTACATTAAGAGCATTTCTGAATGGAAGGATAGATCTTACACAGGCAGAGGCAGTCGTTGATCTCATAAATGCAAAATCAGAAAGGGGGCTTTATCTTGCAACATCTCAGCTTCAAGGAAGACTCAGAGATGAGATAGAAGGTCTGAAGGAGGAAATAAAAGACATACTTTCCTATGTAGAAGTTGCTATAGACTTTCCTGAAGAAGAAGACGCAGAGATATCAAGAGATGAGATAGTAAAAAGGATAGAGGGTGTTATTCCTCATATAGAAGACATAATAAAGCTTCACAGTCAGAAAAAGATCTGGATAGATGGAATAAGCATAGTCATTGTTGGAAGGGTAAATGTTGGGAAATCAAGTCTCATGAACAGACTTCTTAATGAAGAAAGGGCAATTGTTACGCCAATTCCTGGAACAACAAGAGACATAATAGAAAGCAATGTTCTTATAAATGGACTTCCTATAAGACTTATAGACACTGCAGGATTAAGGCAAGTAGAAGATGAAGTAGAAAAGATTGGTATATCTCTTACTACAAAAAAACTAAAAGAGGCAGATCTTGTCCTTGTAGTAATTGACCAGAGTCAGGGTTTAAAAAGGGAAGACATAGAGATAATTGAAATGAGTAAGGAAAAAAAAGCTATAATTGTCTTAAATAAAACAGATCTTCCTTCAAAGATAGCAGAAGATGATAAAAAGCTCTTAGAATCATATAGATTTCCGATTGTATGGATCTCTGCACTGAAAGGAGAAGGAATAGAAAACCTAAAAGAGGTTATATTTAATACAGTTGTAAAAGGAGTAGATCTTACAGAATCAGGAATTGCTCCAAACTTAAGGCATAAAAGGCTTCTTGAAGAGGCAAAAGAAGGATTAAAAAATGCATTGAAGCTTTTAAAAGAAGGTGGAACAATGGATCTGATAGCATTTGAAATAAGAACTTCACTGAATGCACTTGGAGAAATAACAGGAGAGGTTACAACAGAAGACATCCTTGAAAGGATATTCAGTCAATTCTGCTTAGGGAAATGAGAAGATTTCTTCCTCTTATAATCTGGTTTATCCTTTCTCTTTCACTTCTTTATTTTGTAAAAGATTACCTTATATACAAGTTCCCAAAATACAGCCAGCAGATACTAATCTTAGCTGTTACTGTTGTCCTTGTTTCTTACTTTATTGTCAAAGACTATGTCTTCTTTTATTCCAAAAAGAAGAAAAGTAGAAAGGAACATAGAAGCTGAAGCAATATAAAATATGGTCTTTATTCCATAAAGCTCTGCAATATAACTGCTTAAGAAAAGACCTGCTGATGAAGAAATCCCAACAAATGCATTAAATATCCCAACTGATCTTCCTCTCCTTTCCCTTGTCGTTATATCTCCCAAAAGAGAAGTGCTCATTGTTTGAGCAATACCATTCGTTATTCCAAAGATTCCTTGTAATACATAGAGCTGGAAATTGCTTTTTATAACCGTATAGAGAAAGATAATCAGGGAATCAACATATCCTGCAAGAAAGAGAAAAGGTTTTCTTCCAATTCTGTCAGAGAATCTTCCTGCAAGATAGGATGAAAATGCCTGAAAGAATACCATTATGCCAAAAGCAATTCCAAGCTTTTCAAAACTCAGCTTTTCAAAATGAATAACATAAAATGGTCCTATAAGACCAAATACAGAAGACCATATGGTGTTCAATAATGTAAAAAGAAATAGATTTTTCGTAGAATTATCCAACTTCCTGAGTTAACTTTATTTTTTTAATTTTTTCAAAAAAATCTCTCTGACAGTCAAGCTTCTTTAAATTTCCGGAGCAGAAGGATATATAATAAGGGGATGAAAAAAATATATCTCGTAAGTCTTGGATGTCCAAAAAATTTAGTAGATACTGAATATATGGCAGGTATGTTGTGTTCAGATGGTTTTGAAGTTACAGGCAATCCTGAAGATGCATCTTTTGTATTGATAAATACATGTGCTTTTATTGAGAGTGCAGTAAGAGAATCTGTTGAGACTATCCTTGAGTTTGCTTCTTTAAAAGAAGAGAAGGGATTTGAACTTGTAGTAGCTGGTTGTTTGGTTCAAAGGTATGGCTATAAGCTCAGAAGAGAAATACCTGAAGTAGACATATGGCTTGGGACAGGAAAGGTTGGGAATATAAATGACATCTTGAAAAAGAAAAAAGGATTTTTTATCTCATCTCCTGGATTTATACCGGAAAGATATATACCAAGGATTCAAAGCACACCACCTTATACAGCTTATCTAAAGATAGCAGAAGGATGCTCTCACAGATGCTCATTTTGCATCATTCCAAAACTGAGAGGAAAGGCTAAGAGTATAAAGCCAGAATTTTTGATAAAAGAGGCAAAAAAACTTGCAGAAAATGGAGTAAAAGAGCTCAATATTGTTGCTCAGGATATAACAACTTATGGAAAGGACATAGACTTATCCTTAGAAGACCTTTTAGAAGAGCTTTTAAAAATAAAGGGAATAGAATGGATAAGATTGCTTTATCTGTATCCTAAAGGTATCTCAGAAAGGCTTCTGAAACTTATTGAAAATGAAGAAAAGATCTGTCCTTATCTTGATGTTCCTATTCAGCATGTAAATGATGAGATACTTATGCTTATGGAAAGAGGATATGATAAGAGATTTCTGATGAAGACTATAGAGAAAATAAAGGCTCTGAAGAGAAAGATATATCTGAGGACAACTCTTATGGTTGGATTTCCTAAGGAAACAGAAGAAAGATTTAAAGAGCTATATGAATTCGTAAAAGAAGTGGAATTTGATCATTTAGGTGTATTTGTATTTAGTCCTGAAAAGGGAACAAAAGCTTACAGGCTAAAGCCAAAGGTAGAAAAAAAAGAGGCTGAAATGAGAAGAGATGAAATCATGAAACTTCAAGCAGATATCTCAGAAAGGAAGAATAAAGAGATGATAGGAAAAAAAGTTTCTGTTATTATAGAAGGAGCACATCCTGAAACAGACTTACTTCTTGTAGGAAGGACGCAGTGGATGGCTCCAGAGATTGACTCTCAGGTGATAATAAATAAAGGTCTGGGAGATATTGGAGAAATAGTTTCCGTTAAAATAACAGAAGCTTATCCTTATGATCTCATAGGAGAGATAGTATGATAGGAGGAGATATTGTAAAGATAGAAAAGATAACGAATGAACTCGTAAAAAACATAGGTTCAGATCTTCCTCTTATAAGAGAAGCAGGTTTTTATATATTGCTTGGAGATGGAAAGCTTCTAAGACCTATACTTTTTATTTTGTGCTGTAAACTTTGTGGTTATGAAAAAGAAGACATATATTCCATATCAACTGTGTTTGAATATATTCATGTTGCATCTCTTCTTCACGATGATGTCCTTGATAATGCAGAGACAAGAAGAAATAAGCCTTCTGTAAATAACAAATGGGGAAATCATGTTGCTATCTTAGAAGGAGACTTTCTTTATACCAGATCTATCATAACAGCACTTAAAGCAAAGAATCTGAAATTTATGGAAAAGATTGCTGAAGCTACAAGCGATATGGTAGAAGGACAGATCATGGAAATTGCATACTCAAATAAGTTAGATCTGACAAAGGAAGAATATATGAAGATAGTTGAAAAGAAGACTGCTTCCCTTCTTTCAGCTGCTTGTGCATCTGGTGCAATTATTGCTGGTGCAGGAAAAAGAGCAGAAGAAGCTCTTTCCAGATTTGGATTTTATCTTGGTATTGCATTCCAGCTTATAGATGATCTTTTAGATTATATTGCAAAAGAAGAAAGATTTGGAAAACCTGTTGGAAAAGACATAAGAGAAGGAAAGATTACCCTCCCTCTTATATATGCACTTGAGGAGATGAAAGAAGAAGAAAGGGAAAAGATAGAAAGAATTTTAAAAGAAAAGGCTCCATCATGTCTTTATGAAGAAATAATAGAGAAAGTAAGAAAGACAAATGCTATAAGATATACAAAAGAAGAAGCACTTTGCTTTGTAGAAAAAGCAAAGAAGGAGCTTTCATTTTTTGAAGATTCTCCTGTAAAAGAGAGTCTTATCTGTCTGAGCAATTATATAATAAACAGAGACCGCTAAATCTTTATCCTGAGAAAATCCTTTGCAATTATAACATTTCCCTTATAATGCCTCTTGCAACTTCCTATGATATCAGTCTTTAAACACTCAGGATAAAGATGAGTAAGAACTAAGTTTTTTACATTTGCAGAACCTGCTATTCTTCCTGCAGAATCTGGACTGAGATGTGTATCTATCTTGTATTTTCTCAGGTATTCTTCAGGAAAAGAGCATTCTAAGATAAGGAGATCTACATCTTTTGAAGCTTCAATTATCTCCTCACAAAATCCTGTATCTCCTGAATAAACAATCCTTTTACCAGATGCCTCTATTCTGTAACCTACACTTTCAGGGCTGTGTTTTACAGGAAAAGAAATAACTGTAACATCATCAAAGTCTCTTCTTGCCTTTTTCCCCATCTCATCAATCCTCAAGATCTCAGCTGGCAGATTAAGAGAATTTCCATAAGCTCTTTGTATTCCCCTTATAAAATTCCTTATTCCTGGAGGTCCGTGAACAGTAAAAGGAGACTGAAATTCAGAGCCTATGTTTTTCATAAAAAACATAAAATGGATAAGATCAGCTGTATGATCAGGATGAAAATGTGAAATGAGGATGTGTTTTATTGATATACAAGAAAGACCAGCTTTTTTTATCTGTCTTACAGTTCCAGGACCTATATCCAAAAGTAAGTAAGTCTTTTCTGTTTTTATTAAAACAGAAGGAGAGGATCTGTCTTCTGTTGGTATAAAACTTCCTGATCCCAAAATAAGAACTTCCAATTGAAACTCACCTCCTGTAAAATATTTTAGAAGAAAGGAGGGGAAAATATGTCCTATGTTCTTTTTATAGGAAATTCTGAAGAAAAAAGGAATATTTTTTTTGAGCTATCAAAAGAGCTTCCTATGGAATTTATATCTTCCTTAGACAAACTTCCAGAAAAAAAACCAGATCTTGTTATCTTAGAGGATCTGGAAGTCCTTAAAAAGATAAGAGAAAAATATAATGACGAACTTCTGCCATTTATTACAGTTGGAAATAATAAGGATCTTATAAAGGAGCAGATAAGGTCTTTTTTAAAGATCAAAAGATTTTATGATGAGATATTATCTGAACTTAAGCAAAAAAGACAAGAATTACAATGTCTTTTTCAGATCTCAACCCTCAGAGAAAAGACAAATATTACCTTGGAAGAAATCACTCAAGAAATAGCAAATATAATATCTTCTTTAAAGCTTTCAGAAGGAAATGAGATATGTGCCAGGATATTTTTGGGATATCAAGAATTCAGGTCAGATAATTTCTTTATAACCCCTTGGAAGTATGCAAGTGATATTATCATAGATGGGGAATGGGGAGGAACTATAGAGATTTATTATTCAAAGAAACCTGAAAGCTTTAAGGAAAAAGACCTTATTGATGCAATAAGTGAAAGGCTTGGAAGGATAGCAGAAAGGTTTAAGGCAGAAGAATCACTGAAATTTGAAAGCAGAAATATAAAGAACATATTAAATGCAATGAAAGATCTGATCTATAAGGTAAATGAGAATTATGAGATAGAGTATATAAATCCTGCAATGGAAAAAGAGTTTGGACCTGCAGGTGGAAAGAAGTGTTATGAATATTTTGGAAGAAGAAAGATTTGTGAATCTTGTCCTCTTCCAGAGGTCTTAAAAGGAAAGACTTTAAGGAGAGAGAGATACTTTGAAGACAGGAAAAAGATATATGATGTATTAGAGACTCCTGTCAGAAATCCTGATGGAACTGTATCAATGCTTTCTATTCTCAGAGATCTTACAGAACTGAAACGTGCACATATGGATCTTATGGAAAAGGAAGAGCTTCACAGGAAACTGACAGAATCTGTTGCAGATGGCGTTATTCTTGTGCAGGATGGAAAGATAATATTTGCAAATAAGGCATTTTCAGAAATATTTGAATTTGAAAATACTCAAGAACTTATAGGAACAGAGATAAAATCCTTATTTGATAAAGACTTCCATGCACTATGCAAAAAGGTATTTGATCCTTATCTTCTTCCAAATGCAATAGAGCCAACAAACTGGCTTCTTGGAAAGACAAAGAGGGGGAAAAAGATCTGGGTAGCAATAAACAGAAGTATTATTACTTTAAAATCAAAACCTGCTATCCTTGCAACTTTCAGAGATGTTACAGAACAGGTAATGTGGGAGAGAAAGATTCAAGAAGAAACAGAATATTTCAGAAGAGAAACAATAAAACTCAGATCTACTCTAAAGGATAGATACAAATTCGGAGAGCTGATAGGAAAAAGCCCTGCAATGCAACAGGTATATGAGCTTATTCTTAAGGCAGCAGATTCTGATGCAAGTGTAGTGATCCTTGGAGAATCAGGGACAGGAAAGGAACTTGTTGCAAGAGCTATACATAAACTTAGCAAAAGGGCTAATAAGCCTTTTATTGCTGTAAACTGTGGAGCAATCCCTGAACAACTTGTAGAAAGTGAATTTTTTGGTCATAAAAAAGGATCTTTTACAGGGGCATATACTGACAAGCATGGATATCTTTATGTAGTAAATGGAGGAACACTTTTTTTGGATGAGGTTGGGGAACTTAATACAAACATTCAGGTAAAATTCTTAAGAGCACTTGAAACAGGAGAATATTCTCCTATAGGAGACACGAATACATATAAGTCAGACTTCAGGCTTATCTGTGCAACAAACAGAGATCTTGCACAGCTTGTAAGAGAAGGAAAGATGAGGGAAGATTTTTATTACAGAATAAGCGTGATCCCTATCTTCATTCCACCACTTAGGGAAAGAAAAGAAGATATTCCTCTCCTTGTAGAACATTTCTTAAAGGTATACAGCAAAGGAAAACATCCTCCAATACTTCCTGCAAAATACATGGATCTTCTTATGAGCTATGACTGGCCCGGAAATGTCAGAGAACTTCAGGCAGTAATACAGAGATATCTTGCTGTTGGAACATTTGATTTTATGAATAAAAAACTGAATGAACCTTCTGTAGACATAGAAAACTTTTCTTCAAAGAGCCTAAGACAAGCAGTTGATGAATTTGAGAAACAGATTATTCTGAAGACATTAAATCAAAACAGATGGCATAGAGGAAAAACCGCATCTGCACTTGGAATAGATCCTAAGACATTGTATAGAAAGATGAAGAGATATGGAATTTTAGCCTGAATATGGTGCAAAAATGCCCTATCTTAAGAATCTTTTTTGATTTTAGAATATTACTTCAAATTCAAGCTTCATATAAGGCACTTTTGCCATAAAGATCAGAAATCCTCTTCTGGTAACATAAGGCTTCTTAAGTGGCATGATTGTTGCATTTTAGAGTAAAAAAAAAGAGAAAAATCTAAGGGGGTAAATAATGTCAGATTTACTTATACAAAGACCTCTTCCCCATGGGGGAAGGCTTGTAGAAAGGGTTGTAAGGAACAAGGAAGTAGCAAAGAAGATGATAAAAGGCTGTCCTACATATGAAATAAAGCCAACACTTCACTTTGAAACAGGTGTCCCTGTAAGGAATGTATACAGAGAGATCATGTCAATCTGTTATGGATTTTTTAGTCCGGTAGAAGGTTCAATGACTCAGGCAGAAGTAGAAAGGGTTCTTAAAGAAAGAAGGCTTCTGAATGACTGGATATTTCCATTCCCACTTGTATTTGACATAAGCAAGGAGGACTATAAAAAGCTTGGTGTAACATCTGGAGATAGACTCCTTCTTACACTTAAAGGAAAGCCTTTTGCTGTCCTGGACATAGAAGAAGTATGGGAGATAGATCATCTTGAAGAATTTGCACATAAGGTATTTGGAACACCAGAAGATAATCCAGAAGTAGTAAGACAGCGTTTTGACAAAAAGCATCCAGGATGGGTAATATACCGCAGTCATCAGCCAGTTGTCCTTGCAGGAAAGTATACGATTATAAACGAACCTAAGTTCCGTCCACCATTTGACAGATTCTGGTATCCACCAAGAGAGTGCAGGAAGAAGTTTGATGAGCTTGGATGGCGGACAGTCATTGCTCATCAGACAAGAAATGTTCCACATGTAGGACACGAGTTCCTTATGAAGAATGCAGCATATACAGGTGATGTTGAGCCTTGTCATGGAATACTTGTAAATGCAATAATTGGTGTGAAAAGAAGAGGAGATTATCCTGATGAGACGATAGTTGAGGCACAGGAGGCAGTAAGCACAGCAGGATACATAAAGCCTGAAAGAAGACTTGTAAGCATCTGTCTCTGGGACATGAGATACGGAAATCCTCTTGAATCACTTCTTCATGCAATAATCCGTCAGAATATGGGATGCACTCATCACATGTTTGGTCGTGATCACGCAGCAGTTGGTGAATACTACGACATGTGGGCAACCCAGATCCTTTGGACAAAAGGAATTCCAAGCTTTGGATTTGACAAACCACCAACAGAAGTTCCATATGGACTCCAGATAAGACCACAGAATATCAGGGAATTTGCATACTGTCCAGTCTGCAAAGAGATGGCATACAGTGAGACATGTGGACATAAAAGAGAAGGAATAAGTGGAAGTCTTCTGAGGGGACTTATAGCAGAAGGTGTTCAGCCTCCTGCAATAATTATGAGACCAGAGGTATATAAGGTAGTAGTAAAATGGTGGAAGAAGTTTGGATATCCTTTCTGCAATGAGAAGTATGTGATGGAAAAGGAGAAGAATCTTGAAGTTGATCTTGAAGACCTATAAAGGAGGAAAAAAATGGGTCATTACATTTTAGTATTTTTGGATGAAAGAAGGATGGAGAAGATAAAAGGGACTGAGGTTGAAAATAAGATAAAGACGATGTTTGGAGGAGAGCTGAAGTGCATAGAAGTAGATGTTCCTGATGAGCTGAGTCAAAAGATACTCAAGACATTTGATACAGCTCGTATTGATGCACGTGGTGCAATAACAGACCTTCCCGTAGCATTTATGAGGGAGCTTTTCAACAGTATAGCAGAAAAGAAGTCTGTAGGTCCTGAAGTAATAGAAGCTGTTCTTTCCAAAGCTGACGAGATAAAAGAGATGGCAGCAAAAGAATCAGAATATCTTCCTCCTCCAGACATAGAGGTCTAAAAAATAAAAAAGGAGGTATAAAAGATGCCAAGTTATGTGATTACTGAAAAATGTGATGGTTGCAAAGGTCAGGACAAGACTGCATGCATGTACATCTGTCCAAACGATCTTATGGTTCTTGATAAAGAAAGGATGAAGGCATACAATCGTGATCCATCAATGTGCTGGGAATGCCAGTGCTGTGTAAAGATCTGTCCACAGCAGGCAATGGATGTTCGTGGTTATGCTGACTTTATGCCACTTGGAGCAAGCTGCACACCACTTCGTGGATCAAAGGACATTATGTGGACAGTAAAGTTCAGAGATGGAACAATAAAAAGGTTCAAGTTCCCTATAAGGACAACTGAGGAAGGAACAGCAGATCCAACAGGAGGATTCAAGACACATGATGATCTAAAAAGTGAAGCACTTGCAGTAGAACCAGATGCACTTGGAATTCCTGAAGTTCCAAAATTTAAATCTTCATAAGGAGGGAGAAAGATGGCAAACTTTGAAACAGTAGAAGTCAAGACAGACCTTCTTATCATTGGTGGTGGAATGGCAGCATGTGGTGCTGCTACAGAGGCATCATATTGGGCAAAAAAGCATGGTCTTAAGGTAGTAATGGTAGATAAGGCAGTTCCAGAAAGAAGTGGTGCAGTAGCACAGGGACTTTCTGCTATAAATCTTTATCTTGGAATGAAACATGGAGAAAATACACCTGAAGACTATGTAAGATATGTCCGCAATGACCTTATGGGAATTTCAAGAGAGGATCTCGTATACAACATTGCAAGACATGTAGACTCAACAGTCCATCTCTTTGAGAAATGGGGACTCAGGATCTGGACAGATGAAAGTGGAAAGTATGTGCGTGAAGGAAGATGGCAGATAATGATAAACGGAGAGTCATACAAGTGGATAGTTGCAGAGGCAGCAAGAAATGCAATGAAGGATGCAGGAGGAGAGATATTTGAAAGAGTATTCATTGCAGAGCCACTTATAGAAGGAAACAGATGTGTTGGTGCAGTAGGATTCAGCGTAAGAGAAAATAAGTTCTATGTATTTAAGGCAAGGGCAACAATAATTGCTGCAGGTGGTGCAGTCCATGTATTCCGTCCAAGATCAACAGGTGAAGGATTTGGTCGTTCCTGGTATCCACCATTCAATACAGGATCCAGTGCATACTTTACAATAAAGTCTGGATGTGAAATGACATGTCAGGAAGTAAGATTTGTTCCTGTAAGATTCAAGGATGCATATGGACCAGTTGGTGCATGGTTCCTGCTTTTTAAGTCAAGGGCAATAAGTGCAGCTGGTGGAGATTACATGGAGACAAGAAAGGATGTCCTTGAAAAATGGAAGCCATATGGACTTGCAAAACCAATCCCAGCAAACTTAAGAAACTATCTTGGACAGCTTGACCTTGATGCAGGTCTTGGACCACTTTACATGATGACACATGAGGCAATTGCGAAGCTTGCAGAGCAGTATAAGGATGATCCAAAGGCATACAAGAGAAAGCTTAAGGAACTTGAAGCAGAAGCATGGGAAGACTTCCTTGACATGACAATCTCACAGGCACTCCTTTGGGCATCCCAGAACATAAAACCAGAAGAAAAGCCATCAGAGATTGCAGCAGCTGAACCATACTTCATAGGATCACACTCTGGTGCATCAGGTGCATGGGTAAGTGGACCAGAAGATCTTCCAACACCATACAAGTGGGGACCAGTAAACATGACAACAGTAGAAGGACTTTTTGCAGCAGGAGATGCATCTGGTGCATCACCACATAAGTTCTCATCAGGATCTCATACAGAAGGAAGGATTGCAGGAAAGTCTGCTATAAGATACCTCGTGGAGCAGAATCCACCAGAACCACAGATTGATCCAAAGAAGATAGAAGAACTCAAGAAGAAGGTCCTCTCACCACTTGATCGCTTTGAGAAGTATAAGAACTACACAACAGATCCAACAGTAAATCCAAACTACCTGCTCTGGCGTCAGTTCCTTGATAGACTCCAGAAGATCATGGATGAGTATGCAGGTGGAGTAAATGTTGGATTTAAGACAAACAAGCATCTTCTTGAAAGAGGACTTGAGCTTCTTCAGTTCCTGAAAGAAGACAGTGAAAAGCTTGCAGCTCGTGATCTCCATGAGCTTATGAGGTGCTGGGAGTGCATCCACAGGATGTGGCAGGCAGAAGCTCATGTAAGAAGTGTCCTGTTTAGAGAGGAAACAAGATGGCCAGGATACTACTTCAGAGCAGACTTCCCAGAAATGGATGAAAAGAACTGGCACTGCTTCGTAAACTGCAGATGGAATCCAGAGACAGGTGAATGGGAGCTTATGAAGAAGGATGTATGGCATATGCCAGGAGTATAAGAACAGGGCTTAAATAAAATAACGCCCTGGGCTTAAAAAGCCCAGGGCGTTATACCGTTTTTTGAAAGGAGGGGAAGATGGCAGCTGAAAATAAATCTATTTTGGTTGTAGGTGGAGGAATGAGCGGTCTAACAGCAGCTATAGAAGCTGCAGAAGCAGGTTTTAATACATATATTGTTGAAAAGAATCCCTACATAGGAGGAAGAGTAACACAGATATATCATTACTTTCCAAAGCTTTGTCCTCCATACTGTGGTCTTGAGATAAACTTCAGGAGAATAAAGACGAATCCAAACATAAAGGTCTTTACAATGGCAGAAGTTGAAGAAATAAAGGGAGAAGAAGGGAATTTCCAGGTTACTGTAAAGATAAATCCAAGATATGTAAATGAAAGGTGCACTGCATGTGGAATATGTGAAAAGGAATGCACAGCTCAGATAGAAAATCCATTTAATTATGGAATGGACAAGGTAAAGGCAATATACCTTCCTCATCCACTTGCATATCCTATGCGCTATGTGATGGAAAGCTCTTATGCAAAGAGCGAAGAGGCAAAAAAACTGAAAGACATATGTCCTTATGGTGCAATTGATCTTGATATGAAAGAAGAAAGGATTGAACTGAATGTAGGAGCAATAATATTTGCTATTGGATGGAGTCCGTATGATGCAAAAAAACTTGATACATATGGATTTGGAAAGTATAAGGATGTGATCACGAATGTAATGATGGAAAGGCTTGTAAGCTGGACAGGACCAACAAAAGGAAAGATACTCAGACCTTCGGATGGAAAACCACCAAAAAGGGTAGCATTTGTTCAGTGTGCAGGATCTCGTGATGAAAATCATCTTCCATACTGCTCTGGTGTATGCTGTCTTGCTTCTATGAAACATGCAAGATACATAAGAGAACAGCTTCCAGAATGTGAAATATACATATTCTTCATAGACATAAGAGCTACTGACAGGATGGAAGACTTTTATAACAGTGTAAAAGATGATGAGAAGATAAAGTTCTTTAAAGGAAAGGTTGCAAAGATTACAGAAAAAGATGGTAAGCTTCTTCTGAAAGTTGAAGACACTACAGCTGAAGCACTGAAAGAGATAGAAGTAGATCTTGTTGTCCTTGCTACAGGAATGCAGCCAAATTCTTCCTTAGAATCCCTTCCAATTGATCTTCCAATTGACGAATACGGATTTATAGCATCACACAATCCAGCTCCTGGAATATATGCTGCAGGCTGCACAAGAAAGCCTACTGGAGTAGCAGAAGCTGTTCAGGATGGAACAGCAGCTGCTCTTAGAGCAATCCAATCTCTTGTGAGGAGGTAATTCAGATGGAGAAGAAGATAGGTGTTTATATTTGTGAGGGGTGTGGGATAGGTGAATCTTTGGATATGGAAGCACTTGAAAAAGTTGCAACTGAAGAAGGAAAAGCAGCAGTTTGCAGACGCCATAAGGCATTCTGTTCTGAAGAAGGACTGGAGATAATAAAGAAGGACATATCAGATGGAGTAAATGCTTTGATAATTGCTGCATGTTCTCCAAGGGTCATGACAGATGTATTCAGTTTTGAAAACTGTATTCTTGAAAGGGTAAACCTGAGAGAACAGGTCGCCTGGATACAGGAGCCAAAGAATGAAGACACACAGATGATGGCAGAAGATTATCTGAGGATGGCTCTCGTAAAAGTAAAAAACATGGAACTTCCTGTTCCTTACATACCTGAGGAAGAGGTTTCAAAAGACATACTTGTTGTAGGAGGAGGGGTTGCTGGACTTAGTGCAGCAATTGAAGGAGCAAAGGCAGGATATAACATAATCCTTGTAGAAAAGGAAAAAGAACTTGGAGGATTTCAGAGGAAGGTAAAAAAGATTGCAACAATGCCATATAAGGACATAAAGGATAATGATATAGACAGACTTATTGAGGAAGTAACCAAAAATGAAAGGATAAAGGTATATACAGGAGCAAGGATTGAAAGCACAGAAGGTGGACCTGGTATATTTAAGGTAAAGATAAATCAGGATGGAAAGACCGTAGAACATAAGATTGGAGCAATTGTTGTTGCAGCAGGATGGGTTCCATATGATCCAGAAAAGCTTGATCCAAAATATGGATACGGAAAATCTCCTAAGGTCATAACAAGTGTCCAGTTTGAAGAAAGACAGAAAGAAGGATTAAAGAATGTTGCATTTATTCAGTGTGTTGGACAGAGAGATCCAAATCACCTTCCATACTGTTCTACATTCTGCTGTATAGCATCTCTGAAACAGGCAATAGAGATAAAGCAGAATGATCCTGAAGCAAATGTATACATAGTATTTCGTGAAATGAGAACTCCTGGACATGAAGAAGATCTTTACAGAAGAGCACAAGAGCTCGGTGTAATCTTTATAAGATCACAGCAGACAGAGGTAAAGGTTGAGGGAGATAAGGTATCTGTTGTTGCAAAGGATGAAATACTTGGAGAAGATGTCATCCTTGAGGATCTTGACCTCGTTGTCCTTGCAACAGGAGCTGTTCCTGTAAGTGCATTTGGTGAAGAGATAATTCAGGAAAAGATAGAATCTGAAGGAGAAGAGATAGAAGTTCCACCAGATCTTATAAGAAGGAGCAACATACTGAATCTTCAGTATAGACAAGGACCAGAGATGCCTGCCTTAAAATACGACTTCCCTGATTCTCACTTTATCTGCTTCCCATATGAGACGAGAAGGACAGGGATATATGCTGCTGGATGCATCAGGAGACCTATGGGAATTGATTCTGCAAAGGATGATGGAGCAGGAGCAATGATGAAGGCTATTCAGTGTGTTGAAAGGACTGCAAAAGGTCAGGTCGTTCATCCAAGGACCTGGGAAAGAGGCTATCTTGAAATAGATCTTTCAAGATGCACACAGTGTAAGAGATGCACTGTTGAATGTCCATTTGGTGCAATTAATGAAGATGAAAAAGCAAATCCTATTCCTATTATTACAAGATGCAGAAGATGTGCGACATGCATGGGAGCATGTCCACAGAGGATTATATCATTCAAGGACTATTCTGTAAGCATAATTGGAGAGATGTTAAGGGCTATAGAAGTTCCAGAAGATGAGGAAAAACTGAGAATCCTTGTATTTGCCTGTGAAAATGATGCATATCCTGCACTTGATATGGCAGGTCAGTTCAGGCTTAAAGTTAAGCCATGGATAAGGGTCATACCACTTAGATGTCTTGGTTCACTTAATCTCGTATGGATTGCAGATGCACTTTCAAGAGGGATAGATGGTGTTCTTCTTCTCGGATGCAAGCATGGAGATGATTATCAGTGTCATTTTGTAAAAGGAAGTGAGCTTGCAAATATAAGGTTGAGCAAGATATCTGAAACACTTGAAAGACTTGCTCTTGAGCCAGAAAGAGTAAAGTTTGAAATAGTTGCTATAGATGATTATCCAAGGATTCCTGAAATGATTGAAAGCTTTGTAAAGACAATAGAAGAAATAGGACCAAATCCATTCAAAGGATGGTAATGGAGGTAGTGCTATGGCGGTAAAAGTAGATCCTAATTTCGTAAAAGAGCTTGAGGATTTTGGGTTAAAGAAAGATGCTTTAAAGTGTTTTCATTGTGGAAACTGCACAGCAGTATGCCCTCTTTCTACTGAAGAGAATCCTTTTCCAAGAAGATTTGTAAAATACATTCAGCTTGGGCTAAAGGAAAAGATCCTGAAAAGTCCAGAACCGTGGCTCTGCTATTACTGTGGTGACTGTTCTGACAGGTGTCCAAGAGGAGCTGATCCTGGTGAAACTATGATGGTTCTTCGCAGGTATCTTACATCAGTATATGACTGGACAGGATTTTCAAAAAAGTTTTATACATCAAAAAGCTTTGAAATAATGTCTATATTTTTCGTAGCAATATTTACAGGAATTGCACTTTGTCTTTTTCACCTTCCAAATCCAAACCTGAAACATGCTGCAATAAATTCTGTCTGGCCTGCTGAAGCAATAGAAATAGCTGATCTTACTATGGCAGCCGTCCTTACATTTTTCCTTATAACAAACGCATACAGATGTGCAAAGTTTATAATGGGTGATCTCCTTTTTAAGATTCCTTTAAACATCTATGTAAGTCAGGCAAAGGAATTTATCGTTCACTTCTTTACACAAAAAAGATTGAGGGACTGCACTGATAAAAGACAGTGGTTGATCCATTTTCTTATAATGACTGGATACAGCACTGCATTCCTTCTTGTCGTAGGATTTCTTGCTGGTGGAATAAAGGTCATTGGTCTTGCATGGGAACCAATTAAATTTCAGAGAGATGTAATTTATCCTTGGTTTCATCCTATGAGACTTTTTGGATATTATGCAACATTTGCACTCCTTTATGGAACAACATATGCACTTATTGGAAGGATAAAAAAGAGCAAAGCACCATATAAGAACAGTCATGCAACAGACTGGACATTTCTAATACTTCTTCAGCTTACAACTCTTACTGGAATAATTGTTCACTTTTGCAGACTACTTGATCTTCCAATTGCAACATATGTCTTTTATGTCCTTCATCTTATGATTGCTGTTCCTATGCTAATCCTTGAAGTTCCATTTGCAAAATGGGCTCATCTCGTATACAGACCACTTGTCATATATCTGATGAAGGTAAAAGAGGAATATGAAAGAAGATAGCAGGATGTGCACAGGAATCCTGCCCCCTAAAAACCCCCTCAGACCACCCTCCTCTACAGTTTTCTCAAAACTTTCCTTCCTTCTGTGCACATCCTGCTATTTATGCAAATTCAGAAAAAAATGTCCAGAAAAAAATAAAACTGGAGGCAGGTAATGAAAGTAAAAGAACCTCCAACCTGCCCATACTGTGGTTCAAAGATGAAGAAATGGAGACCTCCTCTTAATTCAACCTGGACAGCAGAATTCAATTGGGTATGTTTTAATGATGAATGTCCTTATTTTGTAAGGGGATGGGATCATCTTCTTAAGACACAAAATGTAAAGGCATCATACAGATACATGATAGATGCAGATACAGGTGTTGCATCTCCTCTTCCATGCTGGTCATATGATGCTCATAAGGATAAGATTATAGAAGATGATTGATGAAGAAAAACTTATAGCAAAGGCTCTTAAAGAGATTCCATTTGAAAAGAGCTTTATGATAACAAGCCTTCCAGAAGTTGATTATAAGCCTATAAAGAAAATAAAGAAGAAGTTGGACATAAGGAAAATAACAGGAAAGGATTTTGGTTTGAGATTTATAGACATAGATTCATATGCAAAGATATTTGGTTTAAAAAAGATACCTGATGCAGTTATGGTAAATGTTTTAAAGACAAAGATAACAGATCCAAAAAACATATATATTGCAGTAAAAAAAGAAGTAAATGAAAGCACTGTTATTCACGAAATAGCTCATGCACTTGACTATATTGCAGGATCTCAACTTCTTCCTGCACTTGCTCAGGCTCTCTCTTTTGAGTTTTCTATTCCTGTAGAACACCTTGAACACACACACGAATTTGGATACTGGTTTGACTATTTGAGAAAGAGGCTTCATGTAAAACCAGATCCAGAAGATTACATAATCTGCGTTCTTTATGAAAAAGGTCTTCTTATAAAAGGAGAGGAGATAAGAAAAAGAGATGGAAGTTTATTAAGGAAGAAGTCTGAAGCTATCATAAGGTTTCTTTTAGAAAATTACAACTCCCTCCTTTCACGTATAAGATCCAAATAATCACGGACAAATAAAAAAAAAGTCCGATTTTTTTTAAAAAAAGGAGGAAAAAGATGAAGGTTTCTATAATTATTCCTGTCTTTAACAAGCTTGAGTATACAAAAAAATGCATAGACGCACTTTACAGAGTAACTCCTAAGTTTCTCTTTGAACTTATTGTCGTAAATAATGGTTCAAAAGATGGAACAAAGGAGTATCTTGATAGTCTTTCTGCAAAAGTAGAAAATGTGAAAGTCATTCATAACATGAGTAATCTGGGCTTTGCAAAGGCATGCAATCAGGGAGCAAGGATTGCAAAAGGAAATTATCTTCTATTTTTAAACAATGACACAATCCCTTTAGAAGGATGGCTTGAAGAGCTTATAAAGACTGCTGAGGAGGAAGAGAAAGTAGGGGTTGTTGGAAGCAAACTCCTTTTTCCAGATGGAAAGATACAGCATGCAGGTGTAGAAGTCTGCGATTATCTTCTTCCTATAACTCCGTTTCATATATATTACAGAGAACCAGCAGATATTCCTGAAGCAAACATAAAAAAAGAATATCCAGCAGTTACTGGAGCATGTATGCTGACTCCAAAATGGCTATTTGATGAGCTTGGAGGATTTGATGAAGGATTCCTTAATGGATTTGAAGATGTAGATTACTGCTTCAGGGTAAAAGAAAAAGGATACAGGATAATATATAATCCAAAAAGTGTTCTGTATCACTTTGAATCAGTAACAGAAGGAAGGTTTAATGCAGTAAAAGAAAATGAGGAAAGGCTTATAAGGAAGTGGAAGGGGAAGGTAAAAGTCAGAGGGACAAAGGTCTCTGTTGTTATTGTGAATTATAACAGCTGGAAGGATACTGTTCACTGTATAGACTCCCTTGTCAGGAATGTTGAATATGCAAAGACAAAGATAATTGTTGTAGATAATGGTTCAAAAAAGGAGGATCTTTTGAATCTAAAAAGATGGCTTGAGGAAAAAGGATTTTTAAAAAGATCAGATTTTGAAAAAGAAGTAGTTCTTTTAGAAACAGGAGAAAATAGAGGATTTGCTGGAGGAAGCAATATAGGGATAAGATATGCCTTAGAAAAAGGTTCAGAATACATATGGCTGCTTAACTGTGATACTGAAATAGAAAAAAAAGCCTTGGAGAATTCTCTGTATATAGCAGAACTTAAAAAAAATAATGCTGGAATTGTTGCTTCAAAGATTTACTGCTTTGAAAAAAGAGACATGGTTCAGTTTGATGGAAGATCTGTTCCTTATTATTCAGGAAAAAAAGACAGAAAAGATTCTCCTTGCTATATAGAGAAATATGCTCCTTTCTGCAGTGTCCTTATAAGGAGAGAGGTTTTTGAAGATGTAGGTCTTCTGAATGAGGAGTATTTTCTTTATTTTGAAGATAATGAATTCTGCAAGAGGGTTCTGGAAAAAGGATGGAAAATAATTTATAACCCTTATTCAAAGGTATATCACAAAGGAGGAGCTACAGTTGGTTCATGGCTGAGGACACCTATAAGCTCATATTATGCAACAAGGAATCTGCTTCTTTTTTATAAAGAAGACATACATGGTTGTTTTGATGCAATCAGAAGGGACTACTGGAGGGATCTAAAAAAGACAAAGGATTGTTTAAAAGGATTTGTTGAAGGGATTAAGGATTTCCTTGTAGGAAAAAAAGGAAAGGTCGATGAAGATGTCTTGCATGTTGATGTATGGAAAGGATGGCCTGATGAAAGATTGAAGGAATCAGCAAAAGGACTTCTTGAAAATCCAACTGAGGAAAACCTGACAAGGTTTTTAAGTATGGCTCAGGCTTATCTTATGAAGGACATATCAGAAGAAGATCCAGAATACCTTTATTCTCAAGGAGAAAAACTTTACAGGGAAGGAAAAACAGAAGAAGCTATAAGTGTTTTTGAAAAGGTTATAAGATTAAATCCAAAACATGCACTTGCATACAACAATCTTGGAGCAATATACTGGCAAAAAGGAGAAAAGAAAAAAGCTCTTGAGTGCATGATAAAAGCAATGGAAATAGATCCTGAAAATCCTGACATTATATGGAACTCTGGTCAGATACTTATAGGACTTGGTCTTGTAAGTGATGCAAGAGAAATTTACGAATTTTATCTGAAAAGGCATTCAGATTCTGAGATGGAAAAATTTATGAAAGTTTTCAACAAATTTTCAACATCTTTTTGTTGAAAAATTCCTTAGCATTTCTAACATGTTATCTTAGTTTTCAACATTTTGACATTCTCTATTATTACTATTATATTTTTTAAAAGTCTCTATAGAATTATTTTTTTCATAACTGTCAAAATGTTGAAAACTGAAAAAGGAGAAAACTATGGAATTCAAAGTAAAAAGAGAGGAATTCTTAGAGTGCATTTCTAAAACTCAGGGAATAATAGAAAAAAGAAGTAATATGCCTATACTTTCAAGCATACTCATCTCAGCAGAACAGGAAAAGATTACTGTTTCTGCAACAGACTTAGAAATCTCATTTCAGCAGTCTGTTCCTGCTGATGTAATTGAGGAAGGAAATGTTGTTGTGCCTGGAAGGAAGCTTTTTGAGATAATAAGAGAAAGTAAGAGGGAGGAATTTTATGTGAAAGACGAAGAAAATCAGCGAGTTTTTATATCAGACGGAATAGCACATTTCAGACTCTCATCACTTCCTCCAGAAGATTTTCCTGTATTAACAGAGCCATCTGAAGTTGATCTTTTTCCTGTTGAAGGTCCTACGATAAGAGACATGATAAAAAAGACAGCATATGCGATAAGCACAGAAGATGTAGGTTTTAAGCTTTCAGGAATGTTTGTTGAAAAGAAGGAGAAAGAAGAAGGGACATATCTTAGATTTGTAGCTACAGATGGACATAGACTCTCTCTTATAGAGAAAAATATCCCTGAAATAGAAGATCTTGAGCTTTCTGAAGGAATACTAATTCCAAAGAAAGGTATAACAGAGCTGAATAAGATGTCTGCAGAACCTGGAAAGATAAACATAGGGATAAAAGATCAGAACTTTGTTGTAAAAAAAGGAAACAGGACACTTGTAATAAGACTTCTGGATGCAAAGTTTCCTAACTATGAAAGTGTAATTCCTGAAAAGTCAGATCATACGATATTCATAAGCAGAACGAGGTTTATAGAAGCACTCAGAAGAATGCTTATAGTTGGAACAGATAAATATCGTGCAGTAAGGATAATTTTGCAAAAAGAAAAAATAGGACTTATATCAACAAATCCTGAACTTGGAGAGGCATTTGAAGAGATAGACATAATCTATGAAGGAAAAGGTTTAAAGGAGAAGATGGAAATTGCATTTAATCCTAAATTCTTCTTAGATGCTCTTCAACCAATGGAAAGTGGAACAGTTAGTCTGGGATTTATAGATAACAACAACCCTTGTATAATAAAAGGTGAGGAAGATCACGGATTCTTAGCATTAATTATGCCCATGAGGTTATAGCCATGGCAGAATATAGGGCTTCTCACATAAAAGTCCTTGAAGGACTTGAGGGTGTAAGAAAAAGACCTGCAATGTATATTGGAAATACGGGAACAGAAGGACTTCATCACCTTGTATGGGAAGTAGTTGATAACAGTATTGATGAGGCAATGGCTGGATATTGTAACAGGATAATAATACACATATTCTCTGATGGAAGCATTTCTATACAAGACAACGGAAGAGGAATTCCTGTAGATATACATGAGACAGAAGGGAAACCAGCACTTGAAGTTGTTATGACAAAACTTCATGCAGGAGGAAAGTTTGACAGCTCTGTATATAAGGTATCTGGAGGACTTCATGGAGTAGGAGTATCTGTTGTAAATGCACTTTCTGAATTTCTGGAAGTAGAAGTATACAGGGATGGAAAGATATATTATCAGAGATATGAGAGAGGAAAACCTGTAACACCACTTAAGGTAAAAGGAAAGACGGATAAGACAGGAACAAAGATAAGATTTCTTCCTGACAGAGAAATATTTGAAACCGTGGAATTTGACTTTGAGACAATTGCAAAAAGGATGAGAGAACTTGCTTTTCTTACAAGTGGAGTTTACATAAAGGTTACTGATGAAAGGACAGGAAAAAAGAAGGAATTTCTGTATGAAGGAGGAATAGTATCATTTGTAGAATATCTGAATAAAAACAAGCAGACATTGCATAAGCCTATATATATATCTGGAAAGAAGAACAATATACTCGTAGAGGTTGCTATCCAATATAATGACTCATATCAGGAAACACTTTTTTCATATGCAAACAACATACATACTGCTGAAGGAGGAACTCATGTAATAGGTTTCAGGTCTGCTCTTACAAGGACTTTGAATCAATATCTTCAAAAGACATTCAAGAATGTGAAATACAAACTTACAGGAGAAGATGTAAAAGAAGGACTTACGGCAGTAATAAGCGTAAAACTTCCAAATCCACAGTTTGAAGGTCAGACAAAGTCAAAGCTTGGAAATACTGAAGTGAGAGGGATTGTTGAAAATATAGTAAATGAAGGACTTGGCAGCTTTTTTGAAGAAAATCCAGATGATCTAAGGGCAATATTAGAAAAGGCAACAGATGCAGCAAGAGCAAGAGAAGCTGCAAGGAAGGCAAAGGAGCTCGTCAGGAAAAAAGGACTGATCTCTGAATATTCCCTTCCTGGAAAGCTTGCAGACTGTCAGGAAAAGGATCCAAGAAAAAGTGAACTTTTTATAGTTGAAGGAGAATCTGCAGGAGGATCTGCAAAACAGGCAAGAGACAGACGAACTCAGGCAGTCCTTCCACTAAAAGGAAAGATACTGAATGTGGAAAAGGCAAGATTTGACAAGCTTCTTTCAAATGAAGAGATAAAGACAATGATAGCAGCAATAGGGACAGGAATCGGTGAAAAGGAGTTTAACATAGATAAACTCAGGTATCACAAGATAATCATCATGACAGATGCAGATGTTGATGGTTCTCACATAAGGACACTCCTTCTTACATTCTTCTTCAGATACATGCCTCAGCTTATTGAAAAAGGACATCTTTATGTTGCTCAACCCCCTCTTTACAGGATCTCAGATAAGAAAAAAGAGGTTTATGTAAAGGATGAGGAAGAGTTTAGGAATTTTATAATAGAAAGGGTTATTAAGTCAGAAAAGGTTATCCTTAAAGATGGAAAAGCTATTCATGGAAGATCCTTAGCTGATCTTATAAAGATCCTCATAAGATTTTTTGACAACCTGAACAGACTTTCAAAAAATGGCTATAGCAAAGAATTCATAAAGGACTTTATTTCCTTAGACATAGACTTTTCTGGATACAAAGAAAGGGACTTTATAGAGAGACTTATAAGAAGACTTAAAAAAGATGGGTTTGAGATAGAGGATGTAAGAATTGAGGAAGATAAGGATTTCTGGAAGCTAAAGCTGAGGTATAAAAGACCTGAAGTGTCTGTTATAGAAATAGACAGCGACTTTTTTTCCATTCCAGAATTGAGAAACCTGTTTTTGCTTTCAAGACAGATAAAAGAAAGACTCAAACTTCCTCCATATAGGATCACTGGAAAAGACGGAGAATATGTAGCTTACAGCCATGAGGAGCTTCTGGAAGAGCTTATGAGGAGAGGTAAAAAAGGTCTTGAGATTCAAAGATATAAGGGACTTGGAGAAATGAATCCAGAACAGCTATGGATGACAACAATGGATCCAAAAAGAAGAAGACTACTTCAGGTAAGGATAGAGGACATGGTAGAAGCAGATGGAATATTCAGTATACTTATGGGAGATAAGGTAGATACAAGGAGAGAATTTATCAGGAATAATGCACTTGAAGTAGAACAGCTTGACATATGAGCAAACCTAAAGAGCCAAGTGATGTAAAACTTATATGCAGTCTTTTTTCTGCTGAAAAGGATCTTATTGAAGAAGTAATAAGGCGGGAACTTGAACCTTTATTTGGTCCTGTTGACTGGATGAGTCCAGAGCTTTTTTTTGACAAGAGCAGATATTATGAAAAAGAGATGGGATGGCCTCTTCACAGAAGATTCATCTCTTTTGAGAATCTTATAAGACCAGATTCCATAGTCTCAGTAAAGCTTAAGACAAATCAGATAGAAGAGAAATATTCTGTCTGTGGGAAAAGAAGGATAAACATAGATCCTGGATATATAAGTCTTGAAAAGCTTGTTCTTGTTACAGGAAAAAATTATGCACACAGGATCTATCTTTCAAATGGAATATATGCAGAAGTTACCCTGATCTATAAAAATAAGTCATTCAGACCACTTGAATGGACATATCCGGATTATGCAGAACAGAAAGATCTTTTTAATCATGTAAGAGAAATATATCTGAAACAGCTGAGAAGAAAATGATAAAAAGTATGACAGGATATGGAAAGGCAGAGGTTGAAGCAGAATATTTTATTATTCATGTAGAGATAAGGACACTGAATAGCAGATACAGGGACATAATACTCAGGATCCCACAAGATCTTTTTCCTTTAGAAGCAGAGATAAGGTCTCTTATTTCAAAAAGACTGGCAAGAGGAAGGATTGAGGTATACATAAAGTTTGAACCTATTCCAGGAAAGACAGCATATGAGATCATTTTGAATGAAGCTGTTGCAAAGGCATATATGAACATATTTAAAGAACTTTCAGAGACACTTTCCATTGATCCAACTGTAACAGTTGATACATTTTGTCATCTGAGAGATGTTATCATACAGAAACCTAAGGAAATAGAGATTGAAAGCCTAAAAGAGAAGGTATTTTCAGCAATAAGTTCTGCTCTTGATTCTGTTGAAAGGATGAGAAGACAGGAAGGGATGGTTATAGAAAAGGACTTTCTTGATAGGCTTGATTTGATAGAAAAGAGGATACTTCAGATAAAGGAAAGAGCTCCTGCTTTGATTTCTGAATATAAAGAAAAGCTGAAGGAAAACTTGAGAAGACTTGTGAATGGAGAAGTTCAGCTTGATGAAGAAAGACTGAATCAAGAAGTAGCTCTGTTTGCAGAAAGATCTGATATAACAGAAGAGCTTGTAAGGCTTGAAAGTCACATTTTGCAGTTCAGAAAGTATCTTGAAAAAGATGAGCCTGTTGGAAGAAGACTTGATTTTCTCATTCAAGAAATGACAAGAGAGACAAATACAATAGGAGCAAAATCACAAGATAAGGAGATATCTCTTCTCGTTGTTGAACTAAAAGGTGAGATTGAAAAATTAAGAGAACAGGTTCAAAATGTGGAATAAATAAAATAAGGAGTATTGGAGATGTGTCCAAAAATGATAAACATAGGTTTTGGGAATTCTGTGGCAGCTGAAAGGGTTATAGCTATTATATCTCCTAATGGAGCTCCTATAAAAAGGCTGAGAGATGAAGCAAAGGCAGAAAAAAGACTGATAGATGCAACACATGGAAGAAAGACGAGGGCTGTTATAATAACAGACAGCAATCATGTAATCCTTTCAGCTATACAATCAGAGACGCTTGCACAGAGATTTGATCCTGATGCAAAACATGAAAAGCCAAAATAGACTTTTTATAATATCTGGTCCTTCTGGAGTTGGGAAAAGCACTGTAATAAAAGAGCTTTTAAAGAAGGTTGAAAATTTAGCTTATTCTATTTCTCATACTACCAGAAAACCAAGAGAGGGAGAAAAAGACGGAGTAGATTATTATTTCGTAAGCAGAGAGAAGTTTCAAAAGATGATAGAAGATGGAGAATTTATTGAATGGGCAAAGGTATATTCTGACTACTATGGAACTTCTTTCAGAAGTGTAGAAGAGAAGCTTAAGGAAGGGAAGGATGTTATTTTGGATTTAGACATCCAAGGATCTTTGAACATAAAGAAGAGATTTGATAACTCCATACTTATCTTTCTTCTTCCACCATCAGTTTCTGAACTGAAAAAAAGGCTTATGAAAAGAGGGACAGAAGATCAAAAAGAACTTGAGGAAAGGCTTTCTAAGGCTATAGAAGAGATAAAGATGGCAAGATATTATGACTTTATTGTCATAAATGACAGAATAGAAAAGGCTGTGAAAGAAGTGGAGGCTATAATAATTGCAGAAAGATGTAAAAAAGAAGAAAGGATTTCTTGCATAGAAAGGATAATAAGATGATTCCTGTATCTGGAGTAAGAGCTGTAACAGAAATTCTTAGAAACAATCCTGATCAGGTAAAAGAGATATGGATTGCAAGAAGAAGCCTTTCTGCTTTGGAGGAGATTTTGGAAATAGCAGAAAGGGAAGGGATATCTATAAATTATAAAGATTACAAGGAACTTTCTCTTCTTGTTCCAAATGTAAATCATCAGGGAATTGTTGCAATAGTTTCTGACTTCAGATACAAAACCCTGGATGAGCTTATCTTGCATGTAAAAGACCTGAATGAAAAACCCATAATCATTGCACTTGATCACATTACAGACGAAGGAAACTTTGCCTCAATAATAAGGACATCTGCATTTTTTGGAGTAAACGGAATAGTTATTCCTAAGAAAAGGTCTGTAAGTGTTTCTGCACAAGTAATAAAAAGATCTTCTGGTGCTTATCTCTATGTTCCTATCGTAAGAGTAGCAAACATGGCAAGTGCATTAAAAAGACTTTCTGATGAAGGATTTTGGATTATAGGAACTTCAAGCAGAGGAAATGTCTCTCTTTATGACTTTGATTGGGACAGGGAACTCGTTCTTGTTTTGGGAAATGAAGAAAAAGGGATAAGTCAGCCTGTAGAAAATGTATGTCATGAGATAGTAAACATACCTGTATTTGGAGCAATAGAAGCTCTTAATGTCTCAGTAGCAACAGGAATTTTCCTTTCAGAAATAATAAGGCAGAGAAAGACCTAACCTCTTCTTTTCTTTTTTATCTGTCTTAAAGCTTCCTGTATCTGTTCAGGTGTATATCTTTTGTGGCACTTTTTGCACTCAAAAAACTCTTCATTTATCCTGTCATACATAAGCTCATCAGAAAAATTTACCCTGTGGAATCTAAGAGAAAATGTATAAACAGGAACAAATTCTCTGTTTCCACATTCACACTCAAAATAGTCTCTTATTTCTTCTTTCATCTTTTTTCTCCAAAAAATAAGATAAAAGCCACTGCACGGATTCGAACCGTGGACCCCCTCATTACGAGTGAGGTGCTCTACCAGCTGAGCTACAGTGGCTTTCAAATAAAGTATAAAATAAAATTTGACTTCATGCAACAGATTCTCTAATATTTTTTTCATGAAAAAGCCAAAGGACTACATAATATTTCCTCTTGACTTTTCTGAATATGACGAAGTCATAAGATATGTAAATCTTCTAAAAGATGCTGTTGGTGTTTTCAAAATAGGACTTGAGCTTTTTATAAGTCAAGGACCAACTATATTAAATGCAATAAGGGACATATGCGATAACAAGATATTTCTTGATCTGAAACTTCACGACATCCCAGAAACAGTAAAAAGGGCACTTAAAGCAGCACTTCAATACAATCCTGACTTTATAACAGTTCATCCAGAGCTTCCAGAAGAGGCATTTAAGGGAATAAAAAAAGGGAAGACAAAAATCCTTGCCGTAACTCTTCTTACAAGTATAGACAAGGATATGGCAAAAAGGTTTGGATACAGATATTCTGACATAAAAAGACTTGTCCTTCTTAGAGCAGAATGGGCAAAAAAGATAGGATGTCATGGAGTGGTATGTTCTGGAAGGGAAGTTGCAAGGATAAAAAAAGAGTTTGGAAAAAGATTCCTTACTGTTGTTCCTGCTGTAAGACCTTCCTGGGCTATAAGGAAAGATGATCAAAAAAGGATAGTAACACCAAAAGATGCCATCCTTTCAGGTGCAGACTACATAGTCTGTGGTCGTCCTATAAGGGAATCAAAAGATCCTCTTTCTTCAGCAATGAAGATAGCAGAAGAGATAAAGGAGGCACTTCTCTGAAATCTCACTTGACACATAAAAGTTCTGGGATTATTTTCAGTCTTCTACGAGGTTTAAAAAGGAGGAAAGGAATGGAAGACATTCAAAGCTCTGCAGATTACAGAAACATAGACATAGATAAAGTAGGAGTAAAGGGTATATATTATCCAATTACTGTTCTTGACAAAAGTATGGGAGAACAGCATACGGTTGCAGAAATAAACATGTATGTGAGTCTTCCAAGGTATTACAAAGGCACACATATGAGTCGTTTTGTTGAGATACTGAATCAGCACAGCAGAAAGATATCTCTTCAGACATTTTCAGAAGTCCTGAAAGAGATGAAACAGAGACTTGATGCAGAAAGTGCACATATGGAGATAAGTTTTCCGTATTTTATAAAAAAAACAGCTCCTGTAACAGGGACTCCTGCACTTATGGAATACAGGTGCACATTTATTGGAACGCTTACTGACAGGCTTGATCTTGTAGTAAAGGTAGATGTCCCTGTTCTTACACTTTGCCCATGTTCAAAGGAAATAAGCAGTTCTGGTGCACACAATCAGAGGGCAAGGGTAAGGCTCAGTGTGAGATTTAAGAAATTCATCTGGATTGAGGATCTTATAGCACTCGTTGAAAGAAATGCATCAAGTGATCTTTATTCTGTTCTGAAAAGAGAAGATGAAAAATATGTAACAGAGCATGCATACAATAAGCCCATGTTTGTAGAAGATGTCGTAAGAGATATTGCACTTGAGCTAAAAGATGATCCAAACATAACATGGTTTTCTGTAGAATGTGAAAGCTTTGAATCCATTCACAACCACAATGCATATGCGTATGTAGAAAGAGATAAAAGGGGAGGAAGTGATGGAAGAGATAAGAAAGATGTATAGAAGGATCATAGAGGATCATTTTCCTTCTGAGATAAGGATAAGGTTTGGGGAAAGGGAGCTTGTGTATAAAAAGAAGAGATGGAAGATAAGGGATGAAAAAGGAGAGTTTGTGGAAAGGGGTCTAAGGTATGGTGAAAATCCTGATCAGGAAGCAGCTCTTTATGAGCTTGTAGAAGGATCTTTTGAGGGATACATAGGATCAGGAATGGGTCTTGTTTCTTCTATAAAAGAAGAGGACATGATTCAGGCAGGAAAGCATCCAGGAAAGATAAATCTTACAGACATAGACAGTGCACTGAACATACTCAAGTATCTTATGAAAAAACCAGCAGTAGCAATAATAAAGCACAACAATCCATGTGGTGTTGCATATGGTGAAACTCTTTCTTCTGCATACTACAGAGCAAACATGGCAGACAGAATTGCTGCATTTGGTGGATGTGCAGTCTTTAACAGGGCAGTTGACAGAGAGACTGCAGAGCTTATAAGTCAGAATTATCTTGAAGTTGTCGTTGCACCAGAATTTGAGGAAGGTGTTGTTGACATACTTTCAAAAAGAAAGGATCTGAGGATAATAAGGATAAGAGGAATAGAAAGGCTTGAGGAATATGCAGAAAAAAGGTTTCTTGATTTTAAGTCACTTATGGATGGAGGAATTATTGTCCAGCAATCCTTTTTGAACAGGATAAGAAGTAAAGAAGATCTTATTCCTGCAAAAGCGGTCTATAAAGGAAAGGAATACAGGATAAAAAGACTTCCAACAGAAAGAGAACTTGAAGACATGATATTTGGATGGGCTGTTGAGCAGGGTGTTACTTCAAATTCTATCATATATGTAAAGGATGGTGCTACGATTTCAATAGGAACAGGAGAGCAGGACAGGGTAGGCTGTGCTCAGATTGCTATATTTAAGGCATACAGGAATTTTTCTGAAAGGCTGTGTTTTGAAAGACATGGGATTTCATATAATGAGCTGAAACTTTTAGTAAAGGAAGGGAAAAAGAAAAAAGAGCTCTTAGAAGAGATAGACCTTGAGACAAAGGAGAAAAGAGCAGGTCTTCCAGGATCATGCATGATATCTGATGGATTTTTCCCATTCAGAGATTCCGTTGATGTTGCAGCAGCCGAAGGAATAAGTGCAATACTTCAGCCAGGAGGATCAATAAGAGATCATGAGGTAATAGAGGCATGTAATGAGTATGATATAGCAATGATGTTTACAGGACAGAGGGCATTCAGACACTGATGCTAAAGGTAAATGAGATATTTTATAGCATTCAGGGAGAAGGAACATTTTCTGGAAGACCATGTGTATTTGTAAGACTTACTGGATGCAATCTTAGATGTTCCTATTGTGATACGCGCTATGCATATTATGAAGGAAAGGATATGGAGATTGATGAGATAATAGAAAAGGTCATTTCTTACAGGTGTCATGTTGTAGAAATTACTGGAGGAGAACCACTTATTCAGGATGAGACACCAATTCTCATAAAAAGACTTCTTGATCTTGGATTTCAGGTACTTCTTGAGACAAATGGAACAAAGGATATAAGTGTTGTTGACAGAAGATGTATAAGGATTGTGGACATTAAGTGTCCTTGCAGTGGAGAGGAGGAAAAGATGGATTATGAGAACCTGAAAAGACTTTCAGAACATGATGAGATAAAGTTTGTTATTGCTGAAAGAAGGGATTTTGATTTTGCAAAAGAAGTCCTAAAAAAGTGGAAAATAGTTCCATTCAAACCAAATCCAGTCCATTTTTCTCCTGTATATGGAAAGCTTTCTCCTCAAGAGCTTGCAAAATGGATACTTGATGAAAGGCTTGGTGTAAGACTTAATCTTCAGATACATAAGATACTCTGGGGAGAAAGAAGAGGTGTCTAAAAAGGCAGTAATTCTTCTAAGCGGAGGAATAGATTCCACGACAACACTTGCAATAGCAAGATCAGAGGGATATGAGCTTTATGCATTAAGTTTTAGATATGGTCAGAGGAACAGGTTTGAAGTTGAGGCAGCAAAAAAGATAGCAAAGGCTTTTGGAGTAAAAAAGCATCTTATAATTGACATAGACCTGAGACTTATAGGAGGATCTGCTCTTACAGGTGATATGGAAGTTCCAAAAGGAAGAAGTGAAGAGCAGATAAAGGAAGGGATTCCTGTAACATATGTTCCTGCAAGAAATACGATATTTCTTTCATTTGCAATTGCATGGGCAGAAGTTCTTGAGGCAGAGGATGTATTTATAGGAGTAAACAGCATAGACTACAGTGGATATCCTGATTGCAGACCAGAATACATAGAAGCATATGAAAGGATGGCAAATCTTGCTTTGAAAAAGACGACAGAAGGAAAGATGAAGATAAGGATAAGGACACCACTTATGAGGATGAGGAAATCAGAGATCATAAAAAAGGGAATTGAGCTTGGTGTGGACTACAGTATGACTGTAAGCTGTTATGATCCTCTTCCTGATGGAAGACCTTGTGGAATGTGTGATAGCTGTATTTTGAGGAAAAAAGGGTTTCAGGAAGCAGGTATTCCTGATCCTCAATCAGGATGATTCTTTTTGTATATCTTTACTGTATAGTAGATCCTGTAAAATGCCGTAAGATGAGTAAATATTGCAAGAAACCAGAGTGTTGGTTTCAGCATGTCAAATATTGAACCTAAGGAAAGGAATATGATCCTTTCTGCCCTTTCCATAAATCCAACATCACATCTTGGAATTATAAGCTCTGCCTTAGCTCTTATGTAGCTTATAAGGAATGTTCCGGAAAGGATAAAAAGCATGAGGATACAGTAGGTAAAACTTCCTTTTTTTATGAAATATGCAAAAAGTCCACCAAGTATAAGGAAGTCAGAATATCTGTCAACAACAGAATCAGTAAATGCACCTATGTCTGTTGCAATTTTTTTTGCTCTTGCAACAGCACCATCAAGCATGTCAAATATTCCTGCAAAGAGTATGAAAAATCCAGCTGCTTTTATGTGTCCCCTGAAGTATAGATATGCTGCTATAAGATTTATTCCAAGTCCTGTAAATGTAAGAATATTTGGAATTATTCTGCTTTCTGGAAGAAGTGGGACGATATGAGAAGATATTTCTTCTACTTTTTTTCCAAATATCCTCCTGAGCATCTTTTAAGGATACTATGAGAGCTGAGAAAAAGCAAGTTGAGTTTCACTTGACAATGTATATCAGAAATAATAGGTTTCAAAAAACAGTGGAGGAGAAAAGGGATGAGGTTGGATGAAAGCCTTATCTCTAAGTATATCATAGAATCATTCAAAGAAAAGCTTATAAGTTGCCTGAATCTGGATGTAGCACTTGTTGGTGCAGGCCCATCAAACATGATAGCAGGATATTATCTTGGAAGGGCAGGAATAAAAGCTGCTATATTTGAAGCAAAGCTTTCTCCTGGTGGAGGTATGTGGGGTGGAGGGATGATGTTTAATGAGATTGTTGTTCAAGAAGAAGCAATTTCTGTTGTAGAAGAGATAGGGATAAGCTATAAAAAAAGATCAGATGGATATTATGTTATGGACAGCATAGAAGCAACATCTACTTTAATATCTAAATGCGTCAAAGCCGGAACACCTATATTTAATCTTATAAAAGTCGTTGATGTGCTTTTTAGAGAGAAAGAGAAAAAGCCAGCAGTAGCTGGAATTGTCATAAACTGGTCTCCAGTAGAAAGATTAGAACTTCATGTGGATCCAATAGGAATTCAGGCAAGATTTGTAGTGGATGGAACAGGACATCCTGCTGAAATTTGTCATATTGTAAAAAGAAAGCTGGGTGTAAGGTTAAATACAGAAACAGGAGATCTTATAGGAGAGATGCCTCTTTGGGCAGAAAAAGGTGAAGAATTTACTGTTCAGAATACAGGAGAGGTTTATCCTGGACTTTATGTTACAGGAATGGCAGTAAACAATGTATTTGGTGGACCAAGGATGGGTCCTATATTTGGAGGAATGCTAAGGTCAGGAAAAAGACTTGCAGAGATCCTTATAGAAAGGATCAGGAATGAGGGAAAGGCTTAAAGAAAGATTTGAGAAAGTAAGGCTTTACTGTTTTACTCCTGGAAGACTTGCAGATGATCCTATAAGTGTAGCTGAAAAGCAGATAAGAGGTGGAGCAGATGTAATACAGCTTAGAGAAAAACACAGGACTAAAAGGGAGATCCTGGAAATAGGTCTAAAGTTAAGGGAGATTACAAGGAGGTATGATGTCCTTTTTATCGTAAACGACGACATAGACATTGCACTTATAGTTGATGCAGACGGAGTTCACCTTGGTCAGGATGATATACCAATAGAGTATGCAAGACCTCTTATGAAGGACAGACTTATAGGAATATCCACTCATTCCTTAGAACAGGTAAAAGAAGCAGTGGAAAAGGGAGCAGATTATGTTGGATTTGGACCTGTATTTGAGACAAGGACAAAGGAGAATCCAGAAGATACTGTGGGGATTGAGAAATTGAAGGTCTTAAAAGAGATCTGTCCTGTTCCATATGTTGCAATAGGAGGTATAGGGATTGGAAATATAGATAAGATTTTGGAAGCTGGTTGTAAAAGAGTGGCTATAATTTCTGACATAATAAATGCTGAGGATATAGAAGAAAGGTGCAGAAGGATAAAAAAGATCCTTGATTCTTCATGAAGTTCTTCCTTATATTCCTGAGTGGAATAGCACTTAATCTTACACCTTGTGTTTATCCAATCTTGCCTCTCACAGTTTCTTATTTTGGAGGGAAAGCTCGTTCTATAAGAGGAAGCCTATACATTCATGTGGTTTTTTACATACTCGGAATATCCTCTGTAAATTCAATTCTTGCTCTTATATCTGCAGTTACAGGAAACATCCTTGGATGTTTCCTGCAGAAGGAATATATAACAGCTGGAATTTCCACAATACTTATAATACTTTCTCTCAGTCTTTTTGACTTATGGGAGATAAGGCTTCCTTATAAAGTAAATCAGATAATCTCCAGAAAGTTTTCTGGATACACTGGTTCATTCATCATGGGAAGTCTTTTTGGAGTATTTGCTGCTCCATGTGCAAGTCCTGTTATCCTTGGTCTTATGAGTTATGCATTAAAAGAAGCAAACCTTTTTTACAGCTTCCTGTATTTCTTTTCTTTGAGTCTTGGAATAGGACTTCCTGTAGGAGTTCTGGCAACTTTTTCAGGTCTGATTTTAAGGATTCCAAAACCAGGAGAATGGATGTTACTTGTAAAAAAGATTCTTGGTCTTTTGATGATATTTGTTGCACTTTATCTTATAAGACCAGTCCTTGGAATGGCTGGGGATTATATACTTGTAGCTTTCTCCATTTTTTCAGCATTTTATCTTGTTTTTTTTGAAAAGACAGGTGGAAAATTTTCCATTTTAAACAAAGCCTTGTTCATTTTTTTTCTTTTTTTTTCCACTTCTTTTTTATTCCACAAAACACAAAGACTTCCTTCTTACAGTAAAGAATTGTTTGAAAAGGCAAAAAAAGAAGGAAAGCTTATTATTTTAGACTTCTCTGCAGAATGGTGTCTTTCTTGTATCAGACTGGAAAAGATGCTTTTTGATCCAGAGATAAGGTCATTGACAAAGGATGCAGTCCTTATGAAGGTGGATCTTACAGATGAAGATGAGTCAAAAAGGAGTCTTTTAGAAAGATTCAAGATAAAAGCAGTTCCTACGGTCGTTTTTTTAAAAAATGAAAGGTTTATAAAAATAGAAGGAGAAATAGAAAAGGAGTTATTCATAAAAAAGCTTAAAAAAGCCTTAGCTTTAGATTGATCATGTCTCCTTTTTCAAATCCAAGTCCATCAAAGAATCTTATAAGTTCCCAGTTTCTCCAGTCAACAAATGTATATATAGTCTTTACTCCAAGCTTTTTCATCCTTTCTACTATCTCATTAAAAAGAACCTTTCCTATTCCTCTTCTCTGATATTCTGGATCAACTCCAAGTGTATCTATAAATCCAATGTCTATGTCTTCAGGAACAGTATATCCCCATCCAGCCAGGTCACCTATAATGAACCCTACTACTTTTCCATCCACCTCTGCCACAAGAGAAAGTGAAGGACTTCTTTTTTCAAGAATCTCTGTTTTGAGTTTCCAGTATCTTTTCCTTTCACGACCAAGAAGTTTCTTATCTATCTCAGCTATTCTCAAATAGTCATCTCCCTTCATGGGTCTTATTATCAGATTCTCCATCATGGCTTATCCCTAACTGTTTTTCCTTTTCTGCAATTCTGAGTCTCGTCTCAACCACTGTATCAGGTATAAGACTTATAGAATCTATTCCACACTCTACAAGAAATTCTGCAAACTCTGGAAAATCACTTGGTGCCTGACCACATATACCTATCTTCCTTCCCTTCTTCTTTGCAACATTTATAACCTCTTTTATAAGCCTTTTTACTGCCTCATTTCTTTCATCATAAAGATGAGCAACGAGAGAAGAGTCTCTGTCAAGACCAAGTGTAAGCTGTGTTAGGTCGTTTGATCCAATAGAGAATCCATCAAATATGTCTGCAAACTGATCAGCAAGTATGACATTGCTTGGAATTTCACACATTACATAAACCTCAAGACCATTTTTCCCCTGAACAAGTCCAAACCTTTTCATAAGCTCTATTACTCTTTTTCCTTCTTCAGGAGTCCTGCAAAATGGAATCATTACCTTTATGTTTGTAAGTCCCATCTCTTCTCTTGCCTTAAGAATTGCTTTGCATTCAAGCTCAAATGCAGGCAGAAACTTCTCATCATAATATCTGCTTGCTCCCCTCCATCCTATCATAGGATTGCTTTCAACAGGCTCATATAGATGACCACCAAGAAGGTTTCTGTATTCGTTTGTCTTAAAGTCAGAAAGCCTTACGATCACATCTTTTGGATAAAATGCTGCTGCAATCCTTCCTATCCCTTCTGCAAGCTTGTCTATAAAGAACTGTTTTTTATCCTTATAAAGTATCGTCCTTTCTTCTATCTCCTTCACGAGCTTTTCTATTTCAGGATCATCCTTTGCCCTTTCTTTAAGTTTTTCGTATTCAACAAGTGCAAGAGGATGTATTCCTATGTGTGAATTTATTATAAACTCCTCCCTTGCAAGACCAACACCATCATTTGGAATCATTGACTGAGAGAATGCCTGTTCTGGAATTCCTACATTCATCATTATCTTCGTCTTTGTCTTTGGAAGCTCATCAAGATTTATCCTTTTTACATCATACCTAAGAATCCCTTCATACACATATCCTTCTTCCCCTTCTGAACAGCAGACAGTAATCTTCTGTCCTGTCTTTATCTTTTCAGTAGCATCTCCTGTTCCTATAACACATGGTATTCCAAGTTCACGAGAGACTATTGCTGCATGACATGTCCTTCCTCCTTTGTTTGTAACAATTGCTGAAGCCATCTTCATTATAGGTTCCCAGTCAGGATCAGTCATATTTGTTACGAGGATCTGTCCTGGTTTAAATTTTTCAAGTTCATCTGGAGAAAGGATGACATTTGCTTCACCTTGCCCTATCTTTGATCCTATTGCCATCCCTTTTGTTATAACCTTTCCTTTTTCAAGAAGTATATACTTTTCATAAGTCCTTTGATTCCTTTGAGAATGAACCGTCTCTGGTCTTGCCTGAACAATAAAAAGCTTTCCTGTCCCTACATTTATTCCATCTCCATCCTTTGCCCATTCTATATCCATTGGCATGTATCTTCCTGCTTCCGTGCTATAATGCTCTTCTATAATGCATGCCCATCTTGCAAGCTGAAGTATCTCGTCATCACTCAGTATGTAACGATACCTTTCTTCATCACTTATAGGAACATTCTTTGTCTTTTCACTTCCTTCAGCATATACAAGCTTTATTTCTCTGTCCCCCATCTTCTTTCCAATAATTGGTCTTTTTCCTTTCTTAAGTGTTGGCTTGAACACATAATACTCATCAGGATTTACTATTCCCTGAACAACATTTTCTCCAAGTCCATATACTGCAGTAATGTAGACGACATCCCTGAATCCTGTTTCTGTATCAATAGAAAACATGACACCAGAACATGCAGAATCACTTCTTACCATCTTCTGAACAGCTACAGATAGAGCAACATCCATCTGTCCAAATCCTTTATCGTGCCTGTATGAGATTGCCCTGTTCGTAAAAAGACTTGCAAAGCATTTTTTACACGCCTCAAGAAGCTCTTTTTCTCCCTGTATGTTTAGATAAGTATCCTGCTGACCTGCAAAACTTGCATCAGGAAGATCTTCAGCAGTTGCAGAAGACCTTACAGCTACATCTACACTTTCTACGCCAAACTCCCTTGAAAGCTTCCTGTATGCATCACATATGAGTCTTTCAAGATCAGGAGGGAATGATGCATTTAGGATAAGATCTCTTACCTGTTTTCCTCTTCTTCTCAGATCTGCCAGATCTTTTGCATTTAATCCTTCAAGTATCTTTTTTATCTCTCCATCTATTTTTGAATGGCTCAAAAAATACCTATATGCATGAGCAGTTATAGCAAATCCATTAGGAATGTTTATACCTTTTTCTGTAAGCTTTTGATACATCTCTCCTAAGGATGCATTTTTTCCTCCAACAATAGCAGTATCCTTGAGACTTATCTCTCTGAACCAAAGAATGAGCTTGTCTTCTGCACCCACACCCTCTCCTCCTTTTTTTTGCTTTTCGTATAACATTTACTCTATGATTATGTCAATTATCAGAACTTAATCTGCCATACTGCCTGAATCCTGTAATCATCTCCAAGATTGTTTCCTATGCGAGGTATGTCCCCTTTTTTTCCAGCATTTTCTTCATAATCTGTCTTTTCAAAACAAAAAAGAACCTTATTTTCTCTGTAAACATCATATGCAAGACCAAACACATACATCTGATAAGCAGTATCTGATGCTATCTGATCATCTCTGTCCTGATCAAAGAAGTCATATCTTGCAAATATGTGAAGTCTTTTTATAAAGAGTCTGTAGTCTATAAAAAACGAAAATCCTTCTGTCTTAAGTGGATCTCCATTCCTGTCAATCCATGTCCCTTTTGAATTTCCTTTTGTCCTGAAATACTGTCCAGTGAATATAAAAGAAGGACTTTGATAGCTTAGCATAAAAAGATTTACTCTATAGTCAGGATAGTCTCCCTGTTCTGTCTTTCTGTTTCCCTCTCCATAAAGTCCAAAATAGCTTAGCTGAAGACCTGGAAAGCTTTCTGGAAAAGGTCTAAAAGTAATCCTTCCTTCAATGACTTTATCCTTGTTTTTTTCTGCCTCGTGATATCCAGAACCATTGTATATGCCTATGTGCCAGCTTCCATATCTTCCTGCATAATGCGTATTTCCTAAAAGACTTTTTGCATCTTCAATCTTTCCTCCAAAATATCCCCTTATACTTATCCCTGTATCTGCTGAATTGAAGACTCCTGCTCTTTCTATTGCCATAGTCCCCTGCATCCTGTATGGATTCACATGCTCTTCAAAATCAAGCCATGGAATATGACCAAGACCTATTTCTGCTTTCATGTCAGTGAGGAATCCAAGATCAGGAGGTCTGAGCTCTGTATAAAAATACTTCAGCCTGTATTCATAATCTCCCTGTTCATCAATGTGTGTGTCTATTGTCATTCTTGCAGAAAGCCATGGAAGAAATTTTTTCTTTACCGTAAAGTATCCTCTCGTAATCTTGAATCTGCTATATCCATATTCGTTATTTCCTGAAAGAGGGGCTTGTCCGTCTGAATAGTCTATGTATGTAAGGAATCCAAACTTTATTCCTTTTAAAGCCTCAGTCACTTTTTTCTTTTCAGTTATTACCTTTTCTACTGAACTTCTCAATCTTCTTCTTTCTTCCTCTTCCTTTTTTGCCTCTTCCAGGATCATTTTCGCTTCTTCCTTTGTAAGAATTCCTTTTTTTATGAGAAGTTTTATAAGAAGATCCTGTGTTCCTGAAATTGCAGAAGTGGAAAAAAGTATGCAAAAAAGGAGAGAAAAGAAGATCTTTATCATGGCTTAACCTGGTTTTTTAGACAAAGTGTTTTACCACTTTGCCTGCGGATGTAAATCTCCCCCATCCGCAAGGGAATTTAAGTCCCTGCCACAAGTAAAGTGGCAGTATGTAAGAGATAGAGCTAAGGACATCCTTCCATTGGTCATCCTTTAGCCTACCGCTTTTTTATGTTAAGTTTTTCCAGATTACAGCAAACAGACCTGTAAGCATAAAGTTTATCTCCATAAGGATCTCAAGCCCATATCCTACTGAGATGATCTTTTTCTCATACAAGATAAGGCATATCCAGAAAACAAAAATCGTGATGAACATGAGATATGAGAAAGAAGGAAAGATCTTAAAAATTCCACAAAGAAGAAGGGTAAAGAATGTTGAAAGAAGAAGAGATTTTATAATGAAAAGAGTCTTTCTTTCTCCAATGGTTATAGGAAGTGTTTCTGTTCCAACAATGAGATCCCCCTGAATCTGAAGTATGTCAAACATAAGTGATCTTGCATATCCAAGCATAAACACAACTGCTGAAGCAAGTCCTATCCTTAATGAAAAATTTTCATTTCCAAGAATTGGAAATACAGAAATTACGGAAAACCATCCAACTGCCTCAGAAAGACTTCTTGATCCAGGTATGTCCTTTATCCTCTTGTAACCGTATTTTTTTTGAATAAACTCAGGAAAGATAGGCATACTGTAAAGAAGTCCCAGAATGCAAAGTCCTGTTATAAACAGGAAAGCTCCAATTCCTACAAGATAAGCAAGAAAAACACCTACGATAACAGAGGAGATACTCGTTATAAGAAGAAGTCTTCTTCTTTTTTTGAGAAACTCTGCTCTTTGAGGATCATTATATGCACTTGCTCCTTTGTCTAAGAAAAGATTCAGGACATGCATTGCATATACATACAAGAAAGAAAGGACAGGATACAATATGTCTTCTTTGAGTCCTGAAAGCACAAGATATGCATAGGAAAGTGAGCTTGCTCCAAGAGAAACAGCTATATTGCTCATTATAAGAAAACGAAAAAGCTCTTTTAGAAAAGAGGTCTTTTTTATATTTTCAATCTCACTTACCACCTTCTTTATTATCCAGTTCGGAGTAGATGCTCCTGCAGTAACTCCTATGATGTTCATCTTTGAAAGCTCTTCCTTATTCAGTTCCTTTTCCGTCTCAACATGAAAGACCTTTGCCCCTTCTTCCTTTGCAACCTGAACAAGCCTTTTCGTATTTCCACTGTGATAACCACCAACAACGACTACACAATCAGTTTCCCTTGCAAGCTTTCTTACTTCTTCCTGACGCTGTGTCGTTGCATCACATATGGTATTGAATACTTTTACAGAAGGAAATCTCTTTTTTACTTCTTCTGCTATTTCACCATACTTCACTCTGTTTTGTGTTGTCTGTGCAACGAGGATTACTTTATCAAGATCTGGAAGCTTTTTTACATCATCTTTGCATTGAATAACAAAAACAGGACCTTGGCTGTGTCCAACAAGCCCTTTTACTTCAGCATGTCCAGGATCTCCCACAATTATTGCAGCATATCCCTTTCCTGTATAGTATCTGATTATTCCCTGAACCTTTGCTACCTTTGGACATGTTGCATCAAGGATTCTTAATCCCTTCTTCAGGATCTTCTCTTTTTCATCAGGCGGAATTCCATGAGCCCTTATAACAACTACCCCTTCTTTTACCTCATCAAGTTCATCAATACTTCCTATGCTCTTTATTCCTTTTTTTTCAAGAAGCTCTACGACCTGTCTGTTATGGATAAGTGGTCCATAGGTATATATTGGACCAGATTCCTTTAATGACTTTGCAAGAACAAGCTCAAGAGCTCTTCTAACTCCCATGCAAAAACCTGCTGTCTTTGCTATCTTTACCTTCACATTTTTCCTCCAAGAAAGAGAAGTATTCATTCAGAAGATCTATCATCTCATCTTTTTCTTTTGCCTTTGCTATCCTTTCCCTCAGTCTTCTGCTATAAGGAAGGTTCTTCGTATACCACATGAACATCCCTCTCATGTAAGGAACAGCTCTTTTTTCTCCCATAAACCTGATCACAAGGTCAAGATGTTCAAACATAACGGCTTTTCTTTCAGAAAGTGTTATCTTTTCTGGTCTTTCTCCTTTCTCAAGACTTATAGCATTCCTGAATATCCATGGATTTCCTATTGCACCCCTTGCAATCATAACTGCATCACATCCTGTCTGCTTCAGCATCCTTATTGCATCCTCTGCTGAAAAGACATCTCCATTTCCTATAACTGGTATGCTTACTTTCTGCTTCACTTTTTTTATTATCTCCCAGTCTGCCTTTCCAGAAAATCCCTGAACGACAAATCGTGGATGAACTGTTATTGCATCAACCCCAAGATCTTCTGCCATCTTTGCAACATCTTCTGCTACATAGCTTTCCCTTGACCATCCTGCTCTTATCTTTATTGTAACAGGAACACTGCTTGCCTTTCTCACTGCCTTTATTATCTCTTCAGCCTTTTTCAGATCCTTAAGAAGAGCACCACCAGCACCTGTCTTTACTACCTTCTTTACAGGACATCCCATATTTATATCAACTGCCTTTGCACCAGATTCAATTACAACCTCTGTTGCTTTTGCCATAATTTCTGGGTCTGAACCAAATAGCTGAAAACATGTAGGATCTTCTTCTTCAGTATGAGCAAGATACATCTTTTTCGTCTTTTCTCCTGAAAAAAATATCCCTTTTGCACTTATCATTTCAGTTGTAACAAGTGCTGCACCAAATCTTTTTGCAATAATCCTGAAAGGCAGATTTGTTATTCCTGCCATAGGTGCAAGGATAAACCTGTTATCCAAAACAAGACTTCCTATCCTGAGTTTCACATCTTTAATTTATATCAAAAAATCAGGTTTTCTGAAAAAGGAAGGTTTCTTACAGGCAAGCTAAGGACTGACTTGCAATCTACATTCAATTTATGTGGTGCCTCAATCCCTTATAGGTAGGCTAAGAACCAGGTTTTTATTTTGTTTCTCTATCTTTGGTTTGTTCTTTCAATCCCTTATAGGTAGGCTAAGAACAAAGAATGGGTTGCTCAGAACGGAGCTCTTCATCTTCTTTCAATCCCTTATAGGTAGGCTAAGAACCTACATTGAGATAGAAAACTCAGGAGCAAAGATTCCAGCTTTCAATCCCTTATAGGTAGGCTAAAAACAGATAAATCGTTTGCATATCTGAAATGTTTTTTCCACACCTTTCAATCCCTTATAGGTAGGCTAAAAACTTGTTATTCCTCCTGCATTCTGCACAAATTGTAAAACTCTTTCAATCCCTTATAGGTAGGCTAAAAACAAGCTTTAGTTATTGAGTTCAAAGTTCCAGATAAGAGTTTTCAATCCCTTATAGGTAGGCTAAAAACATGAGTTGAGAGAAGAAAGAAAATTTGAACCACCAAACTTTCAATCCCTTATAGGTAGGCTAAAAACAAAGACTTGCTTGAGAAAAAGATTTACTTGCATGTACTTTCAATCCCTTATAGGTAGGCTAAAAACCAGGAAAACTTTTAACAGATTCAAGCCTAATTATACCTCTTTCAATCCCTTATAGGTAGGCTAAAAACGAAGTGCATAGTTCTTCCAGATGAGGAAGAATAACAACCTTTCAATCCCTTATAGGTAGGCTAAAAACACAGTTGGCTTTCCTCTTATCGTAACAAGCGGCTATCTTTCAATCCCTTATAGGTAGGCTAAAAACGAAGCAGGAGGAAATCAGCAATGAAATTAAACAGCTACTTTCAATCCCTTATAGGTAGGCTAAAAACGTGCAGTATTTAGGAATGCACTTTAGGCTTGTTGATCCCTTTCAATCCCTTATAGGTAGGCTAAAAACTGACAAAGTTGTTTAAAAAATTCTATGAACTTCTGCACTTTCAATCCCTTATAGGTAGGCTAAAAACGTTTTAACTTCAAAAGCAATGAAGGTTCTTGGAAAAACTTTCAATCCCTTATAGGTAGGCTAAAAACAGATGATGAAATAGTGATTTGAATGACAACAAAAAGAGGCTTTCAATCCCTTATAGGTAGGCTAAAAACACAGCAAACTTGTCGCTTACAGCCTTCCCTGAACTGACTTTCAATCCCTTATAGGTAGGCTAAAAACTCAAGCTTCCACTCTACAAACGGTTGTGCCACAAGCCTTTCAATCCCTTATAGGTAGGCTAAAAACCCATAAGGAGTATTGGTTTACAACGGTTTTTAAATTTTTCTTCTTTCTTTGTCAAGTGCATTTTTTAAAGGGACAAAAAAGCTAACATAAGGTAATCACTGAAAAATTTCTTTTTTTCTGCTTTTGTCTATCCTAAGGGTTTTTTACATTATCTGAGGTGGACAAAACAGAAGAAGTTTGACCTTAAAATGCATTGTTTTTATAATCAGGAAATGAAACTCAACATAGGAGCTTCTATAACATATCTTCCAGGATTCATTCTTGTTAATCACCTTGTAAATGTAACTCCTCTTCAGAAATTCCAAAATCTTTTGCCAGCTTTCCAGCATTTTTTAAAATAATCAAATCTCCTCTTACTTTTTCCAAATAAAGCTTATCTACATCTACACCTGGTATGTGATACTTATCCCTTTCCTACCTGTAACATACCATTCTTCCTGTCGAAAATAAAATCTTCGCCTTAATCCTTCAACAGTAAAATTTCTGGCTTATAAGAAAACACTCTTGA
>CAZEOQ010000009.1:0-12127 GCA_964513995.1 uncultured Desulfobacterales bacterium
TGCCATGCATACTGATAGACCAAAGAAAAGAACAAAAAGAAGGATCATAAAAAGCTTTAGCTTACTCATGACACACCTCCTCTTTTATTTTTTAAACAAAAATTTTTCCCATCTGATAAAACAGGACAGAAATTGTCCATCCAACAAAAAGACTCCAAAAGACTGCTATTGCCGTCCATTTCCATGATCCTGTTTCACTCTTTATTACTCCTATGGAAGCTATACATGGTATGTAAAGGAGGCTCATTACCATAAAGGAAAATGAAGATAGCTTTGTAAAATACTTTGGAAGGATCTTGCTTAAACCCTCTTCTTCAACTCCATAAAGTGTTCCAAGTGTTCCAACAACTACCTCTTTTGCAAGGATACCAAATATAAGTGCTACTGCTGCCTGCCAGAATCCAAATCCTGCAGGTTCAAAAATAGGTGCAAAGGCTCTTCCAAGACAACCTATCCAGCTATCTTTACTTGCATATTCAACTCCTGGTGGCATTGAAGATAAAAACCATACAAGGACAACACCTGCAAATATAACTGTTCCTGCTTTTTTTATAAAAAGGAATGATCTTTCCCACATCTGTATCAGGACATTTTTCAGTGTAGGCATACGATAAGGAGGAAGCTCCATTACAAGAGGAGCTACTTCTGTCTTAAAGAAGATCTTCTTGAATATGATTGCTGTAAGAATGGCAACGATTATTCCAAGCACATACATAATAAATATCACTGTTCCTGCATTTTTTTGGAAAAATACTCCAGCAAAAAGCACATATATTGGAAGCCTTGCAGAGCATGACATAAATGGATTTATAAGAATGGTAAGTATTCTGTCTTTTTCAGATTCAAGTGTCCTGCATGCCATAATTCCCGGGATATTACAGCCAAATCCAAGTATCATAGGAATAAATGATTTTCCATGAAGACCTAAGCTGTGCATAAGTCTGTCAACAACAAATGCTGCTCTTGCCATGTATCCACAGTCTTCCAAGAATCCTATTATCAAAAAAAGGATCATGATATTTGGAAGAAATACAAGGACTGAACCAATACCACTTATAATTCCATCAGCAATAAATGATGAGATCCAATTTTCACCAATTTCTTTTTTTACATAATCTCCAAGAAAACCAAAAAACTGATCAATATAATCTGCAAAAGGGCTTCCTACATCAAATACAAGCTTAAATGAGATCCACATAAAGAATAAAAAAATAGGGATTCCAATCCATCTGTTTAGCACAATCCTGTCTATTCTGTCTGAAATACTCAGCTTTTCCTCTATTGCAAGAACCTTTTCTGTGCACTCCTTTACAAGACCTGATATAAACCCATATCTCCTTTCTACAATATAGCTTTCTACATCCTCTCCTATCTTTTCTTCTAACTTAGGAATTTCATCTTCAACAAAAGAAACAACTTCCTTTCCTTCAGGAAAAGAAAGTAGCCATTCTTTTACCTGCTCATCTCCTTCAAGAAGCTTTATTGCTGTCCATCTTTCTGGAAGACGAAATCCTTTAATCTTTGCTAACATCTCTGAAATCCTTCCTATGCTATCTTCAAGAATCCCATAGTCTATCTTTAAAGGAGAAGTCCTTTTTTCTGCAAATTGAATAATTGCCTTTCTTAGCTCATCAATCCCTTTTTTCCTTATACCAACTGTTGGGATAACAGGTATTCCAAGAGAAGCTGAAAGCTTTTTTATGTCAATCTTAATCCCTCTTTTTTCAACCATGTCCATCATATTCAGATCCAGGATGCAGTTTACACCCATCTCCAAAAGCTCTATGGTAAGATAAAGATTCCTTTCAAGATTTGTTGCATCAGTTATTACGACATTTACATCTGGTCTTTCATTTACAAGAAAATCCCTTGCAATCCTTTCATCTATGGAATATGCAGTAAGGCTGTATGTCCCTGGAAGATCAACTACCTTTATCCTTCTCCCATCTTCCTCAAAGACCCCCTCTTTTCTTTCTACTGTAACTCCTGGCCAGTTTCCTGTCTTTTGCCTTGCACCTGTAAGTGCATTAAATATCGTTGTCTTTCCACTGTTTGGATTTCCACAAAGACTTATTGTTATCTCCTTCATAAGCCTAACCTCCTGACAATGATTTTATTACACATACCCCTTCCAAGCCCTATCCTTTTTTCTCCTATTCCTATTATCACAGGACCATGAACATTGTTGCTTATAACCCTTATCCTTGTTCCTGGATATATTCCCATATGTAAAAGCCTTCCTATAAGCCCTCTTCCAGCCTGGACATCAACAATCACTGCTTCTTCTCCTGTTTCAACAAAACTCAAAGGACATACATCCTTCCCTACTACTCTTCCTCTACTTCTATACAATCTGCCTCCTCCTTTCTTAGAGAAAGATGATAGCCCTTGATCAACACATCTATTGGACTTCCAAGAGGAGCAATCCTTACAACTTCTATTTCCTCTCCGGGAAGAATTCCCATTCTCATAAGACGATCCTTCAGTTTTCTTTCACCTTTTACTTTCAAGACCTTTGCCTTTTTTCCAGCTTTAAGCAGTGATAAAATCATTGTTAAACTCCTTAACAATGTTGTCTTACTTAATAAACGACCAAAAAAAAATTGTCAACATTTTTTTGATAACATTAACCGAGGCAATATATCTTTTTTGAAAGAGAAACAGAAAGATCTTCTTTTTTATCCTTGATCTGAACCGTTATCTTTTTCCCTTTTTTGTCCAGAACCTTTATAGTAGCTCCTGGAACAAAACCTTTTTTTATAAGATTCTTCCTTGTTTCTGCTGAACCTGCAAGTTTCACTATAATCCCTTCTTCGTTCATCTTCATTTCACTTACACTTGTAAGCCTTTCTTTTCTGAAGCATGAATCTGGAAGTCTTTCGTATTCAAGGAAGTAATAGAAGTTTGTGAGCCAGATAGGAGCTCCTTCCGGACACTTTTTTATAAACTCTATAAACTTCACTATCCTTTGAAGACCTTCTTTTGAAAGATAATGTTCAATCCTGCATGCATCCTGTTCTGCAGTATCTGAAGGAAGACCAAGGATTTCGTGAAAGAATTCATAGAGGAGTTTATGACGCTCGTGAATCTTCTTAGCTATTTTTTCTCCTTCTTCTGTAAGTTCTACATAACCATAGTGTTCATGAACTACAAGACCTTTTTTTGAAAGAGACTTAAGAGCAACCGTAACAGATGCATTTGTTGTTTTAAGTCTGCCTGCTATGTCTTTAACTCTTACTACTTTCTTTTCTCTTGAAATAGCATATATTGCTTCAAGTATGTCTTCTGCGTTTTCTGTAAGCTTTATCATTTCCATAAACTAAGTCTAACAGACCTGCATAATATATGCAAATACTTTTGCATCATCAATTATGTTAGAAATAAGACAGTATTCATTGGGCTTATGAGCAGTATCAGATACAGTTGACCAGACAACAGCAGGAATTCCTTTTTCTCTAAAAAATGCAGCAACCGTTCCACCACCAATACCTCTTGGAAAAGCTTTTTTTCCTTTTACCTTTTCTATTGCTTCTGAAAGGATTTTTACTATCTCAGAATCAGAAGGAGTTGGAGCTGGTGCATCTAATCTGTATACCTGAGAGACATCTATTTTTAAGTTAAGCTCCTTTTCTACTCTTTCTGCTATCTTTTTTACCTCATCTATTACATCATCAACTCTATAAGAAGGAAGAATCCTGCAGTCCATATAAAAGACATCTCTTCCTGGAATAGTATTTATGTTTTCCACATTTGCCTCTATCTTTGTTGGTTCAAATGTGGAAAAAGGAGGAGAAAAAAGAGGATCTTCTTTTGAAAATACATCCTTCAGTTTTTGAAGTTCTATTATGAGTCTTGCAACTCCATAAAGGCTATTTTTCCCTTTCTCAGGTGTGCTTGCATGACACTGAACTCCTAAGACCTCAAATTTAAGCCATAGCATAGATTTTTCAGCAACCTCAATCATCGTTCCTTCCTGATTTCCTCCATCAGGAACAATTATAAGATCATCTTTCTTAAAAAGATCACATTTTTCCAGGATATACTTTAACCCATATCTGCTTCCTGTCTCCTCATCAGCAACAACAGCAACTGCTACTGGAATATTCATTCTTCCTTTTTCAAGAACTGCCTTTATTGCAATATATGCACTTACAAATGCATGCTGATTGTCCTCAACCCCTCTTCCTATGATCTTATCTCCCTCTACTTTGATCCTGTATGGATCTCCATCCCAAAGTGAAAGATCTCCAGGAGGGACAATATCAGAATGGACGATTATCCAGAGTGTAGGTCTTGAAGGATCATACTTCCATCTTGCTATGATGTTTGGTCTGTATCCAGAAGATACCCTTTTGTCAGCAACCTTTATTTCATCCAGGATATCAGGCTTAAGTTCTTTCAGGATCTCTTTTATATACATTGCTTTTTCATATTCTCCATCTCCTCCATTTTCTGGAGAGATTGCAGGACGGGCTGTAAGCTCTTTCTGAATCTCTATAATAAGCTCTCTTGAATCTTCTATAGCCTTAAATACCTCTTTCATCACATCCTGTTTATCAAAGTTGCTGCATATGCTGCACCAAATCCATTATCAATGTTTACAACAAGGACTCCTGGAGAACAGGAATTCAGCATAGAAAGAAGAGGAGCAATACCAGAAAATGAGGTCCCATATCCAACACTTGTAGGAACAGCAATTACTGGTTTTTCAACAAGACCAGAGATAACACTTGGAAGAGCTCCTTCCATTCCTGCTATAACAATTATCACTCTTGCCTGTTTTATTTTATCCATATAAGCAAAAACCCTATGAATGCCAGCAACTCCAACATCATATATCTTTTCTACATCATTTCCAAGGAATTTTGCACTTATGTAAGCTTCTTCTGCAATAGGTATATCAGATGTTCCTGCTGATATAATAAGTATCTTTCCTTTTCCTTTGCGTTCTATAGGTCTTTTTATCAAGGTCAGAAGTTTTGCTTTTTTGTAATAGTTTGAATCAGGGAACCTCTTCTTTATAACAGTTGCCTTATCTTCTGAAAGTTTTGTAACAAGCACATTTTCTTCCTTCTGGATCATACTTTCCATAATAGATATTATCTCTTCTGGATCTTTCTGAAGCCCAAATATTACTTCTGGTATTCCCTTCCGTATAGATCTATGATGATCTATACATGCATACTTTATGTCTTCAAAAGGAAGATCTTTCAGTTTTTCTATACACTCATCAAGAGATGTCTTTCCTTCTTTAAAATCAAGAAGAATCCTTTTAAGAAGACCAAGATCCATATCTCTTTTATCCTCTTAGCTTTTTTGCAACCTGAGCAACTCTTTCTCCAAGCTTTTCAGCATTTTGTTCTGTTTCACTGTCTGGTGCACCTACACATGCAATACCATAATGACCTGTTGCACTCATAGGATCTCCTACAATGATCATTCCATAGATGAGAAGACACTGGATTATGGACATCATTGTAGTTTCTTTTCCTCCTGTATGATGACCAGATGTTGCAAATGCAGCTCCTACTTTTCCTTCCATCTGTTTTCTTATTCCTACAAATTCTTCAAATACTTTCTTTAGCTCTGATGCCATTGTCCCAAAATATACTGGAGAACCTGCTATTATTCCATCACTGTTTAAAAAGTCTTCTTTCTTTACTTCACTTGTGCTTTTCAACACAGCCTTTACTCCTTCTACTTTGTTCACACCTCTTGCAACAGCTTCAGCAAGTTTCTTTGTATTTCCTCCTCTTGAATAATAAAGAACGAGTATCTGCATACTTCTTATCCCTCCTTTTTTTTCATCTTTTATGCATTATTTGAGCCTGTTTTTCAATACTTATATTCCCTAATTCATCTATCTTTATAACATCTGTTCCTATTGCTTCTTGATTTACAGAAGTTGCTACCTCTTCTTCTTCAGACACACCAAATATAAGAGGAGCCATAAGCTTTATTAGCTTTATCTGATTTCTTTCAAGAACAAAACTTGCACAGGAATAAGACTTGTCTTTTAAGATTTTTCCTGTTTTCGCACTTGTAATCTGTCTGTTATATAAAAAGCATACATCATAATAATCGCCTCTTTTTATCACTCTTGATACAGATACATATATTTTTATGTCATCAAAGTATCTGAAATCTTTTTCCAGGGCATCTTCAAATGATGATATATTTCCCTGGAAATTTTCAGAAACATATTTCATAAATCCGGCAAGGTCTTCTCTTGCATATGCTTGGATCATTTCGTTTAATATTTTTTCAATATCCTCTTTCTCTATATCCTTTTTCACATAGACAGAAAATCTATAAGGCTTACTTTTCTTTTTCCCGTATACTGCAAACATAAGGAAGTTATACTCTTTTCCAAGCTCAGGAAAAAATTTGTATACAAAACCTCCTTTTTTTATTATTACACTCCTCCAGCTTTTTCCTTTGTCATAGCTTATCTTTATCTCATTTCCTTTTGCCCTTCCCTCTATAAAGATAAAACCATCTTTTAGGTCAGATATGGAAAGAATAACTCTTTGTCCATCTTTTATCCCCATATTTCCAAGGTATATTTTTCCTATTTCAGGGATCTCTTGAGCATTAGCAACAGAGAATATCAAAAAAAGGATCAAAGCTTCCAACTTAAGCATATTTTAAAAAGTGTTTCTTTATAGTTTTGATCTCCTTCAGAATATTTATAATCGTTTACTCTAAGATCTATTTCAAAACATGGATTCAAAAATATTCCTTTAAGTTTATAATGAAAAGACAAATTGTATCTTGCAATCTTTCCATCTATTCCTGAAGAAACATCTGTCTCCAATCTATTCATACTTATCCTTCCTTTTAGATCTCTGCCTGCACAAAAACTTATTCCTAAAGCATAATCTATACTTGTGCTTTCTTGTCTTATTTGTGTTTCATCATACAGAAATTTTATATATGGCTCTATGAAAAAAATCCCTCTTTGAAGATTATCAGACAGATAAAGATATAAACTTATATGTCTTAAATCATCTGTAGCATAATTGTTTTCAAAAATATATTGAAATCCTGATCTCAGACTTATCTTCCTGAAGTTTTTTGAAACAGAAAATCTTATCCAGTGAGTCTTATATCCTTTTCCATTGCTAAGACCAGTGTTTCTGAATTTATAAGAAAGTCCAAATCCGTTTATTTTTATTCCTAAAGCTGCTGAGTTTACTCTTAAAGTTTCATCAAGATCTCCTTCAAGATTGTTTCTATAGTAGTCTTGAGTTAAAGAAAGAAAGAAGTCTTTTTTTATCGCAAAGATAGCCTCATTTGAAACTCTGATCCTATCAGCTATATAAGATCCTCCAAGTGAAAGGAAATCAGGATCTACATATTCAAATTCACTTCTTAGAGTTAAATTTCCTATTTCTTTCTCTATTTTTAATCTCTCTGCAAATGCAATATCTACATTGTCCCTTTCTGTGAAGATATATCTTCTATATGCAGAATAGCCAACTTCATTTGAGACATTGAACCCTTTAAAGGATATCCCTGAATCAAGACTTGCTATATGTTGCTTATATGCATTTTCGCAACCTCTGTTTTTGTCATTTTCATCATCCCATATATATGCATAATTTAAAGAAAGTCTTTTATTTTCATCTTCATACTTAAGTCTGAAACCTGCAACAAATCTGTCCATAGGTTCTCCTTTTGCATCATAAAAAAGATATTCCCATTGATCGTCAAATATACCTCCTATAAGTTCAAAACTGAGATTTTCATCTTTTATAAGAGCTGAAATTCCTTTGATTGTCCTCATCATTGAATACTGAGAAAAGTTTACAAAACAGTCTCCCAGTGTTATTTCAAAATGATCATTTCCTATCCAGAATCTAAGCTCTTCAAGAGACTCTTTTTCTCTATCAATTATCCTTGAATCTGTATATCTTCCTCTAAGAGAAAAGTCATACTTCAGATCTTTAAGGACATTTCCTTCTGAGTAAAATGAAAGTTCTGAAAGAAATCTTATTCCATCTTCATAATAACTGCTTTTTCTGTTTGGTCCTCTTATACTGTTTATCTGAATCTGTGAATAAGAGTAAATTGTTGTTTTTGAAAATACAGGTTCTGCAAAAAAAATAACAGCTATGAATAAAAAGCTGACAAAAGACATCTCTGTTAGTATATAAAAAAAGAAAAAGATGATGAAACCTATATTTGATCCAAGGGAAAAGAAAAGACCTATGAGAGTTGCTGCTTTTATGTCTGGAAAAGGGACAAATGTAAGAAAGCTTATAGAATATCAGAAGGTGCTTGAAGAAAAAGAAGGAAAATCTCCTTTTGAAGTGATATTCATATTCAGCGACAGATCAGATGGATCCTGTATGGGAGAAAGGATAGCTTATGAGAATGGAATTCCTTATTTTAGTTATGATATAAGGAGATTTTATAGGAAACACGGAGAAAGAATTACAATAAAGACAGAAAGAGGTCTTCTTTTGAGGAAAAAATTTGATGAAGTTCCAAAGAGACTCTTAAAGGCGTTTGATATAGACATTGTTGTTCTTGGAGGATATATGAGCTATACGACAATAAAAGGCTGTATAAATGTTCATCCTGCTGATCTTTCAATAAAAGGTCCTGATGGAAAAAGGAAATATACTGGTATGGATGCAGTAAAAAAAGCTATACTTTCTGGTGAGCAATATCTCAGATCCTCAACAATACTTACAGATGAAGGAATAGATACTGGACCACTTCTTATGGTATCAAGACCTTTGCCTGTAGAGCTTCCTGTCCCACTTGAAGAGCTAAAAAAAGAAAAAAGACTTCTTGAAAAGGTAGTAAAAGATCATCAGGAAAGACTGAAAGAGATTGGAGACTGGAAGATACTTCCAAGAACAGTAGAACTTATAGCAAGAGGAAGATTCAGCATAGATGATGAAGGGAATGTATATTTTGATGGAAAGGCTATACCTGATGGATACAGAGAATGATTCTACTCCTTCCAGACCTTTTCTTTTAGAAAATCCCTCATGGATATCTTTCCTGTCTCTTCAAACCATCTTATCCAGCTTCTTACTCTTTCTTTTCCATATGTCTGTTCAAATACTTTAATGATTTCATCAATCGGAACATCATCATAGCTTCCACGATATCTTATATATTCCATAAACTTCTTCTTTTCCAGATTATATGGCTGGAATATAGCATCATCTTTTCCGTTAAATTCAAGAGGGGGAACTTTGTGAATCTTGCATAATTCTTTGTTAAATGCAGGCGTAACTTTTATCCATCTTCCATTCAAATAGAACTCTGTTACTCCATGAAATACGAATATGTCTTTTCCAAAGTGTTCAATGAGCTGTTTTGTTGCAAGATGATTCCTCACATCAAAAAAGGCAAGTCTTGAAGGAATTCCTACAGCCCTTCCAAGTGCACAAAGAAGAGATGCTTTTGGAATACAGAAACCTCTTCCTCTTTTTATCACTTCACTTGCTCTGTAGTCTTCAGGTCTGTGAAAAGGTGTATATGGATCATACCAGATTCTGTCTCTTACTGCATAAAAAAGTCTTATTGCCATTTCTGTTTTATCCTTGCTTTTTTCTGTCAAAGATCTGGCAAATTCTATAACCTCAGGATTATCACTGTCTATAATAGGAGTTGGTCTTAGATATCTTTCCATTATATCTCTGCAATCGTCTTATTTTTTGATGAATTCTTTAAAATTTCTTCAAGTTCACTCAAGATCTCTCTTATTCTCTTCATTTTCTTTTCTTCTCCAATAGATATATCATTTCTTCCCAGAAGAATAAATATTATGTCAGAGATCTTTGTATCATGTGGATCAAAACATAAAGAGATCTTTGTAGCTTCATCTTCTTCTTTTACCCTACAGAGTAACTTCAGATTTGAAAGATCCTCAATTATTCCTGAAAGAACAGATCTTGGAATCTTTAAAGACGAGCTTATCTTTTCTTCACTTACCGGACACCTTTTTTCACAAAAATCCTTTGCCACCTCTTTTATTACAGCAATAGAAAGTGTAGCCCGGCTATAAGGTGTAATATTTTTTATGTCTGATTCAAATGTTTCTATGTTTTGGTGAATATAAGAAAGCTCAGCACCAAAAAGGATTATTATCCAGCTTATCTGAAGCCAGATCATAAAAAGAGGAAGTGCTGCAAGACTTCCGTATATGGCATTATATTTTGCTACTCCAATCTGGAATGTTATGTATATCCACTGGATCAGTTGATAAAGAGTTCCTGATATTACTGCTGCAAATATTGCTGATCTGAATTTTACTTTTGTATTTGGAAGAAGCAGGTATATAAAAGTGAAAAGCAGAAAAAGGACAAATAAAGGAAGGATCTTTAAACCAAGAGAAACAGCTGGATGAAGAAAGCTTATCTTCTCCGTTATATTTATAATCTGGGTTTTTATAAAGACAGTAAGACTGCTGGATATAATAAGAAGGATTGGACAGATAAACATTACAGAAAGATAATCACTGAATTTTCTGGTAAAAGACCTCTGTTTTTTTATTCCCCATATCTCGTTAAATGCCAGTTCTATGTTTCCAATAACCCTGAGTATTGTCCAAAGAAGTGCAAAGAGTCCTATTCCAGCTATCATTCCTCCTTTTGTCGTATAAAGGAGATTATTTGCAGAAGTTATTATTCTGTCTATTACATTAGCTGGAAGCTCTTTAAAGAGGTTTCTTATCTGATTTTCAAGGATCTTTTCAAAACCGAATCCTTTTGCAATTCCAAACAAGAGGGCAAAAATTGGGACAACAGAAAGAAGTGAGTAAAATGTAAGAGCAGATGCTCTGAGATATACATTCTGCTCCCAGAATGTCTTTATTGCAATCAGGATCACACGAAAATATCTGAATTTTTTACTTTCATAAAATCTTCTGAATATATTCATCTAAATATTCCTCTCAGTATCTCTTCCAGAGGCTTTTTCTCTATTACTGTCTTTTTTATGATTTCCTTCAGATCAGGATAAAATTTAGGGGATCTGAATGTCCCTGATACTATTATGGGAACAGCAATACTTCTTTCAGATTCTATATATTCTGGATTTATCCTGAGGTCTAAGGTCTCTTTTACTAAGGATGCACTACCAGAGGTTGAGACTCTCAGTTTTGGTGAAATAAGATAGGTATTTTTTGTATAAATTGTCCCATTCAGTATAGTAAATTCTGATCTTATTTCAGAAAACAAGGTCTTCCTTTCAATCTTTTTTGCTTTTCCAATTCCAAAAGCTGCTTTTATATTCTGTATCATTCCAGGAAGATCTATTCCTATCAGAGCTCCATCTTTTATAAGAATCCTTCCAGATCCATTAAGTGAAGAAATGATCTTTTCTGCTGTTATACCATTCATCCTGAAATCTGCTTTCATGTCAAATATTCCAGTAATGATGTCCAATCCAAGGATCTGTTTTAACATTTGACCAATGAGTATCTTTTCCATACTGAATTTTATACTTGTTACAGGTATCTTCTTTCTTAAATTGACTGTTGCATTTGCCAAAAGACTTCCATTGTATAGGTTCATCCTAAATGGCTTTATTTTGAGGATTCCATCAGCTGCAGAAATCTTAAGGTAAATGTTTCTGAAATATGACCTGAATGCAACTATTTCAGAGAATGTTACAAGACCTTCTATTTTTGCTGATCTCAAAACTGAAAACTCCATACCTTTCTTATCCCTTATCCTTTCTTTCTTCCCTTTCTTTTTCACCTTTTTCCTTTTTTCTGGCATGTATCTGTCAAGATTTATCCTGCTAACTGCTATCTTAAAACTTACATCTGGTTTTTTTAGATCTCTTGCATTAAAGAAGAACCTTACATCTGTCTCATCCAGTTTTATTATTCCATTTTCTATGAACGCTGATTTTGAATCTCCTTTTACATGAGCAGATAAAGAGAAGGTCTTTAAGACAGATGGATCTGATGGTCTAAAAGGGATTTTAAATCTCAGGATGAGTTTTTTTGGAGAGAATGGTTTTAGATTTACTCTTAGATCATATCTTGGATAAGAGATATTGACTGATCCTGAAAGGGAAAGATTTACCTCTCTTAAAGCAGAAATCTTTATGTCTAAAGGAAAAGACTTTTTTCCAGGAGGGATACCTACTGGTC
>CAZEOQ010000009.1:12137-55327 GCA_964513995.1 uncultured Desulfobacterales bacterium
GAATTAGATTTTGCAAACTTTTCAAACCTCCAGTTTACCATTCCATTTTTTTCTTTTATCAAAAAAATCCTTGTTCCTTTTGCATAAAATTTCTTTACCTGAAGGTCTCTTGAAAGGATAAGAGGAAGAAGTTTTAGTCTTACATCAAATGAGTCTATGAAAAGAAACTCCTTTTCTCTGAATCCTTCTGGATTTCCTATGTGCAGTTTTGAAAACCTTATAGATGCAACAGGAAAAAGCTTTAGTCTTAATTCACCTACAGAAAAATCTCTTCCAATAGCCTCTGAAACCTTTTTTTCAATCTCTGGTCTGTATTTTTCTATGTTTATAAAAACAGGAGCCACAACAAGAAGAACCACAAAGAAAAAAACAATGAAGAGAAAAACTATTGCAGATATCTTTAAAAACCTTTTCATGCCCCTCCTCCTTATCTCTTATACTCAAGTCTGTATATCTCTGCTGTAGTAAGAAATATCGTAATTATAAGTGGTCCGTATATTATTCCCATTATACCAAAAAGCTTTATCCCTCCAATTACACACAGAAACACAAGAATTGGATTTATCTTCATTCCCTGCCCTATTATCTTTGGTTTTATTATGTATTCTGTAACAGAGCTATAAAAGAGGTTGTATAAGAAAAAGAAAATAGCAGTCTTTGTCTTTCCTTGAAAGATAAGGATAGCCGTAGCAGGAATGAATACAGAAGATGCACCAACAATAGGAAGAAAAGCCATAAATGCAATAACAGAACCCCAAAGTAGAGGAGATCCAAGATCAAATATAAAAAAACCTATGCCTCCCATAATTCCCTGGATGATCCCTGATATTCCATTTCCTAAAATGATTGCTTTTGCCATCTCATTAAATTTTGAAACTATCTTCTCAAGCTGATCCTTTGGAACAGGAGAAAGCTGAAGGATGTATTCTTTAAGTCTTGGACCGTCTCTTAAAAGGGCGTATATGATAAGGATCATGAGGAAAAAGTGTATAAAGAGATTTATTATGTTAGCACCTGCAGAACTTATCTGTTTGTAAAGAAAAAGACCTATTTTTTTTCCTACTGTTGCTGCAGCTTTTTGAATACTTTGTGGATCAAATTCTATTCCTGTCCTCTTTTTTATCCTTTCTATCTTTTCTCTCCAAAAAGGATCTCTGAATTTCTTTTGTATATACCTTAAAGAAACAGCATCTGAACTTCTCTTATAAAGCTCAAATGCCTCATTTGAAAGTGATTTAATGAACCATGCAACGGGTATAATCAGGATAAGGAATATAAGAAAAGACATGAATATAGCTGAAATGTCTTCTCTTTTTATTACTTTCCTTACCTTTACATAAAGAGGATAAAAGACGCTTGTTATAAGAAGTGCAAGGATTACAGAAGGAAGATATGCCCAAAGAAGAGAGACAAGAAGGAGGAGAGATATAAGAAGGAGTGAAAAAAATACAATTTTATTCATATTTCTCCAATCATTTCATCCTGTTGAATCTTCCTTAATTTTACCATAACAAGCTCATTTTTCACATCCTTTTCAGACTGAATAAGGACATGTATGTAATTGTCTGTTGTGCCTCTGAGATATCCTCCTTCCTTTTTTCCCTCTACAAGTGTAAGAAAACTTCTTCCTATGCATCTTTTAAAAAACTCCTCTTTTTTCTTTCTCCCTATCTCTCTTATCCTTCTTGCTCTTTCTTTTACAATTTCTGGATGAACTTTTTCCTTAAAATAAAAAGCTGCTGTCCCTTTTCTGTCAGAATAAGGAAATACATGAAGGTATGATATTGGAAGATCTTTTATAAGTGAAACAGTATTTTCATATGCTATTCTGTCTTCTCCTGGAAATCCTACCATAATGTCTGTTCCTATTCCTGCAAAGGGCATCATGTCGTGTATCTTCATTATAAGATCATAAAAATCCTTTCTCGTATAATCCCTTTTCATAAGCTTCAGTATTCTGTTGTCTCCACTTTGAAGGGGGATGTGAAGATGTTTACAAAGCCAATCTTGCGTAGCTATAAGATCTAAAAGTTCCTCAGTAATTTCCATAGGTTCTATTGAACTTAGCCTTATCCTAACAGGATAATTCCTTTTTCCTATCTCTTTTAGAAGAGTTACAAGATCAGTATCCAGATCTTTTCCGTATCTTCCAAGATGTATTCCTGTAAGAACTATTTCCTTATAGCCATTTTCTATAAAAGTCTCTATGGAAGAAAAAACATCTTCTGGCTTAAGACTCCTGTATGGTCCTCTTGCATAGGGAACTATACAGTAGGTGCAGAATGCTTCACATCCATCTTGTATTTTCAAAAAAGCTCTTGTCTTTTCCTCAAACCTGCATATCTTCATCTGTTCAAACTTTTCTTTTTTTGAAAATCTCCTGTGGACTATAAAGCTGTCAGAAGGAGAAATCCTTTCTATAAGTTCAAGGATTTTTGTTTTTTCTGTATTTGAAATGATAAGATTTATCCTTTTTATCTTTGAAAGCTCATCAGGGTATACCTGTGCATAACATCCAGTAACTACTATCTTTGCTTTAGGATTCTCTCTTATAGCCTTTCTTATCTGCTGTCTTGATTGATGTGAGGCTTTTTGTGTAACGATACATGTATTTATTATCACGAGATCTGCATCTTTTTCAGCCCTTTCCCATCCTTTTTTCAGAAGACTTTCTGAAAGGAAAGCAGATTCATACTGATTTACCTTGCAGCCAAGTGTAACAATCTTAAACTTTGGCATTATTCATCCAGAAGATTAATGGAATCGGTTCCAACAATAGGCTGAAGCTCCTTTATAAGCTCCTTACATGGAAGGACACTATAGCTGCTATGAGCCAAAATAACTATTTCTTTATCATTGTTGAATATCCTAAATCTCAGCTCAGAGTTTCCTGGGTATTTAAAGACGATCTTTTTTATATCAAGAAGCAGCTTTCTTGTAATTGAATCTTCTTTTAGACAAATTTCAACAGCCTTTATGTTCCTTTCTCTTACCTTTTCAAGCAGCTCTATCTGCTGAGCAATAATCCTTATAGATGTCTCATTAGATTCTACTGATCCTTTTATAAAAACAGGTTCATCTGATTCTAAGATATGCTGGCATCTTCCAAAAAGATCAGGAAATACTATAACCTCTATTGAACCTGTCATGTCTTCTAAGATAAGATTTGCCATCTTTTCACCTTTCTTTGTCCTTTTTACCTTTATGTCCTCTATCATTCCAGCTATTTTTACATCACTTTTTTCTTCAAGCTCATATATGTCCTGTATCTTACATGTGCAGAAACTTTCTATCTCTTTCCTGAAACCTTCCAGAGGATGTCCTGTTATATAAAAACCAAGAGCCTCTTTTTCCCTCTTCAACTTTTCTTTTTCATCCCATTCTTCTACTTCAGGAAGTTCCATTTTGTTTTCTGAGAATATAGAAAGCTGAAAGAGTTCGTTATTACCATGAGCTGATCTCAGTATGCTGTCAAGTCCTTTAAAAAGTCTTGCTCTTGGAATTCCTGTAAAGTCAAATGCACCACACTGTATAAGCCCTTCTATTACCTTCTTATTTACCTTTGAGCTGTCAACTCTCATACAGAAGTCTACAAGATCCTTAAATGGACCATTCTTTTCCCTTTCCTTTATAATCTCCTTTACTGCCTTAATTCCAACATTCTTTACTGCAGCAAGTCCAAACCTTATCTTTTCTCCAACTATTGTAAAGTCTGCCTGACTTTCATTTATGTCTGGTGGAAGTATCTCTATGCCCATACTTCTGCATTCAGCAATATTCTTTATTGTCTTGTCCTGATTTCCCATATCCTGTGTAAGAAGTGCTGTCATAAATTCAAGAGGAAAGTGTGCCTTAAGATATGCTGTCTGATATGCAATAAGTGCATAGGCAGTAGAATGAGACTTATTGAATCCATATCCTCCAAATTTCTCTATAACATCAAACAGCTCTTCAGCAAGCTTTCTTTCTATCCCATTCTGAACCGCACCATTTATGAATCTTTCTCTGTGTTTCTGCATGACTTCTGGCATCTTCTTTCCAATTGCCTTTCTCAGCTCATCTGCTTCTGCAAGACTGTATCCTGCAAGAACCTGTGCAATCTTCATTACCTGTTCCTGATAAAGTATTATTCCGTAAGTTTCTTTTAGTATTGGTTCAAGTTTTGGATGGAAGTAGTCAATTTCCACCTCTCCATGTTTCCTCTTTATAAAATCATCTACCATGTTGCTTCCAAGTGGTCCTGGTCTGTAAAGTGCAATAAGTGCAATGAGATCCCTAAATTCTTTTGGCTTTAGTCTTTTCATAAGCTCCTTCATTCCAGATCCTTCAAGCTGAAATACACCAGTTGTCTTTCCTTCTGAACAGAGCTGATATACTGCTGGATCATCAAGAGGAATACTGTTAATATCAACTTCTATTCCCCTTAGCTTTTTTATAAGATCAAGTGTCTGTCTTATTACTGTAAGTGTTTTTAATCCTAAAAAGTCAAACTTTATAAGACCAAGCTTTTCTATACTTTCCATATCATATTGAGTCATTACCTCATTTTTTGGACCTTTATAAAGTGGAAGATATTCAACAAGAGGTTTATCAGCTATAACAACTCCGGATGCGTGTGTTGATACATGTCTTGTAAGACCTTCAAGTTTCTTGGATATCTCTAAAAGCTTTTTTATTTTTTCATCTTCCTGAGCAAGCCTTTTAAGCTCAGGTTCTTTTTCTATTGCCTCATCAAGTGTTATGTTTACTCCTTCTGGAACAAGCTTTGCAATCCTGTCAACATCCTTAAGAGGGATGTCAAGTGCTCTTCCAACATCCCTTATTACTGCCCTTGCCTTCATCCTTCCAAATGTAATTATCTGACATACATTCTCCTTTCCATACTTTTCCGAAACATACCTTATTACATCATCTCTTCTGTTCATACAGAAGTCTATATCTATGTCTGGCATTGTTACACGACCAGGATTAAGGAATCTTTCAAAAAGAAGACCATATTCTATTGGATCAACATTTGTTATACCTAAGGCATATGCAACGAGTGATCCTGCTGCAGATCCTCTTCCAGGTCCAACAGGTATGTTTGATCTTTTTGCATATTCAACGAAGTCTGATACGATCAAAAAATATCCAGCATATCCCATATCTTTCAGGACACTGAGTTCATATTCAAGTCTTTTCCAATACTCTTCTTTCTTGGAATTAGGAATCCTTCCTTCTCTTTCTTCTTTTTCTTTAAGTCTTCTTTTAAGTCCTTCTTTTGCCTTCTGTGTCAGGAGATCTTCAAGACTTGTTCCATCAGGAACATGGAACTCTGGATATTTATACTTCCCTAATTCTATTTCACAGTTGCATCTTTCAGCAATATATACAGTGTTTTTCAGAGCTTCTTCAAATCCAGGAAGGTCTTTATACATCTCAGAAGCAGACTTAAAGTAGAACTGATCATTAGGAAATCTGAGTCTGTTTTCGTCTTTTACTGTCTTTCCTGTCTGAATACATAGGAGGATGTCATGAGCTTCTGCATCTTCCTTTACTAAATAATGGCAGTCATTTGTTGCAACAAGGGGAATGGAAAGTCTGTTTCCAATTTCTTTTAATATCTGATTCACTTTTATCTGCTCAGGAAGAAGATTTGCCTGAATTTCCAAAAAGAATCTTTCCTTGTCAAATATCTTTGCAAGCTCTTTTGCTTTCCTTTCTGCTATGTCTATCTTTTCCAAGCTTACATAATATGGAACTTCTCCTTTAAGACATCCAGAAAGTGCAATAAGTCCATCATTGTATTCTTTTAGAAGTTCTAAATCCACTCTTGGATGATAATAAAAACCTTCCATGTGAGCTAATGTTACAAGTTTACAAAGATTCTTATATCCCTTTTCATTCATGACAAGAAGGGTAAGATGAAAGTCATTTGGTTCTCCATTTCTTGCAGCTCCTTTATCTTTTCTGCTCTTAGGTGCAACATATACCTCACAGCCTATGATAGGCTTTATTCCTTCAGATACTGCTTTTTCATAAAATTCCACAGTCCCAAACATATTTCCATGATCAGTTATTGCCACAGCATTCATTCCAAAAGATTTTGCCTTTTCTATAAGATCACTTATCCTTATTGCACCATCAAGAAGACTGTATTCTGTATGAACATGAAGGTGCACAAAGCCTTTCCCCTTCATCTTTCCCTACCATTGGAAGTTTTTTGAAAATATGTTAGGTTAAAATGCAATTTTCATCAAACCTGCTTTTTGGAAGATAAGGTGAAAGAACAGCAGTCTTATGACATCGTTATAATAGGAGAAGAAAGTATCTTGCTGAACAGGATTATTTATCAGATTATGGTTGATAAGAAAATTTCTGCAATATTCAAAAATACATTTGATGAAGGGATAAGGTGTATAGAAAAATACAAAGTAAAGTTGGCTATACTTGACTCTGAACTCGTCTCAAAGCTTAAACCTTCTTCTGTCATGCAGAAGATAAAAGGGCTGAGGTGTGATGTCTTCTTTATAAACACTTCTCCAGACATGTGGATAAACGAAGTAAGGAAGGAAAATGTTCAGATATATAAAAGACCTCTTATAGTAGACAGTTTTTTGAAAAAAATTGAAAGAATTGTAAAAAATAAAAGAAGGAAGGAGAAGCCATGAAGAGATCTCCTGTAATAGAAGACAGGATAAAGAAGGCAGAAAGGCTTAAGCAGATGGGAATAAATCTATATCCTACAGGTTTTAAACCAGACCTTCCTATAGCAGAGATAAGAAAAAGATATGAAGAAAAGGATGAAAAGGAACTTGAAAAAGAGGAAGCTTACTATTCCATATGTGGAAGGATAATGGCTATAAGGAGCTTTGGAAAAGCAACGTTTATTGACATAAAAGATGGTTCAGGAAAGATACAGGGATATATAAGGAAAGACATTGTAGGAGATGAAAAATACAGTCTTTTTAAGCTCATAGATATAGGAGACATAATAGGGGTTAAAGGAAAGATATTTAAGACAAAGACAGGAGAGCTTACAGTAATGATAGAGGACTATAAACTTCTCTGTAAGTCAATAAGACCACTTCCTGAAAAATGGCACGGTCTTACAGACATAGAGACAAGATACAGACAGAGATATCTTGATCTTATAGTAAACGATCATGTAAAAGAGGTTTTTATACTCAGAAGTAAGATAATTCAGACGATAAGAGAATTTCTGACAGAAAGAGGATTCCTTGAAGTAGAAACACCTATGATGCAGCCAATTCCTGGAGGTGCAGCAGCAAGACCATTTAAGACATATCATAATGCTCTTGACATGGAACTTTATCTCAGAATAGCTCCTGAGCTTTATCTAAAAAGGCTGGTTATAGGAGGGATGGAAAAGGTCTTTGAGCTTAACAGAAACTTCAGAAATGAAGGGGTCTCCTCTCAGCACAATCCTGAATTCACGATGCTTGAATTCTACATGGCATATGCAACATATGAAGATCTTATGGAACTTACAGAAGAACTTTTTGAGCACATCCTGAATAAGCTATTTGATGGAAGGAAGAAATTGGAGTATCAGGGGAAAAAGATAAACTTTGAAAGACCTTGGAAAAGAATAGATTTCTTTGAGATACTTAAAGAGATTGCAGGAGTAAGTGAGGCTGTTTTAAAAGATAGAGAAAAGGCAGAAGAGTTTGCAAAGGCTCATAAGATAAACATCTTAGAAAGAGATACTCATGGAAAGATCCTTACAAAGATATTTGATCACTTTGTTGAACCAAATCTTACAGATCCGACATTTGTAACAGGTTATCCAATAGATGTTTCACCTCTTTCAAGAAGAAGTGATTCTGATCCAAATATTGCTGAAAGATTTGAACTTTTTATTGGAGGAATTGAGATAGCAAATGGATTTAATGAGCTGAATGATCCTTTTGATCAGAGAAAAAGATTTGAAGAACAGGCTCGTATGAGAGCACAGGGAGATGAAGAAGCACAATTTATGGATGAAGACTATATTGTTGCACTTGAATATGGACTTCCTCCAACTGCAGGAGAAGGAATAGGAATAGACAGACTCGTAATGATTCTTACTGACAGTCCATCTATAAGAGATGTTATCCTTTTTCCTCATATGAGAAAGAGATGAAATGTCTTTTGAGATCCTTCTTGCAATAAGATATCTCAGATCAAAAAGAGGCTCTTTTTTCATCTCACTCATTACTTTTATATCTGTCATTGGAGTTGGTGTTGGTGTTATGGCTCTTATTGTCGTTCTTTCTGTCATGAATGGATTCAGAAAAGATCTTATCTCAAAGATACTTGGAGTAAATTCTCACATAATGATCCTGAATGTTGAAGGATGCTTCAAGGACTATGAGAAAATAGAGGAGAAACTTAGAAGGATAGATGAAATCGTTGCATTTACTCCATTCCTGTATTCTCAGGTTATGATAAAAGGCTATGGTGGTTCATCAGGTGCAGTCCTTACAGGAATAGATGTAAGATCAGTAAGAGATGTCCTGGATATAGACAGGATGATAAAAAAAGGAAGTCTGGATCTTGTAAAAGAAAAAGGGATTATCATAGGAATAGAGCTTGCAAAAAGATTGAGCATATCTGTTGGAGATATAGTTACTCTTATAAGTCCTGAAGGAAAGCTTACTCCTTTTGGAAGGATTCCAAATTCTGAAAGCTTTAAGGTAGTTGGTTTTTTTGAATCAGGGATGTATGAATATGATTCATCTTTTGTGTATCTTTCTCTTAAAGAAGCACAGAAGTTCTTAGACATTGGAGATAGAATAACAGGGATTGAGGTAAGGATAAAAGATCCTGAAGATTCAGAAGAAGTTGCAAAAAAAATAGAAGCTATTTTGGGATATCCATTTATCGTAAAAGACTGGAAAGAGATGAACAAAAGTCTTTTTTCTGCTCTTAAGATAGAAAAGATAACGATGTTTGTAATACTTACGATGATTGTCCTTGTTGGAGCATTAAATATAATAAGCTCTCTTGTTCTTATGGTAATGGATAAATCAAAAGACATAGCAATACTTAGAGCTATTGGAGCATCTTCAAAAAGCATAATGAGGATATTTGTTATTCAGGGGATCATTATAGGAACAGTAGGGACAGCTTTAGGCATTTTTTCTGGTCTGGGTATATGTTATCTTCTTGAGAAATACAAATTTATAACACTTCCTGCTGATGTGTATTACATAAGCAGACTTCCTGTTGAGGTAGAGATGAGTGATGTTTTAATTATAAGCATCTCAGCAATAATTATCTCATTTTTGGCAACTGTCTATCCTGCAAGATATGCTGGAAAGGTAAATCCTGTAGATGTCTTAAGGTATGAATGAGATTGTAAGGCTTAAAGACATACACAAATACTTTTGGCATAAGACACACATAATAAAGGTGCTTAAAGGGATAAACTTAAAGATAGAAAAAGCTGATACAATAGCTATTACAGGTGCATCAGGTTCAGGTAAAACAACACTTCTGAACATAATAGGAGGACTTGAACCTCCTACAAAGGGAAAAGTATATTTTTTTGGTTCAGATCTATATAAGATGGAAGAATCAAGGATAAATCTTATAAGGAATAGACATATTGGATTTGTATTTCAGTTTCATTATCTTCTTCCAGAACTTACAGCAATAGAAAACATTATGCTCCCTGCACTTATTGCAGGATACTCAAAAAAAGAGGCATCTGATATGGCTATGTCTGCTATAAGAGATGTTGGTCTTGAAGAAAAAAAAGGACACAAACCAGGAGAGCTTTCTGGAGGAGAACAACAGAGGATTGCTATTGCAAGAGCAATTGTCATGTCACCAGAGATCATTCTTGCAGACGAGCCTACAGGGAATCTTGACAGGATTACAGGAAAAAAGATAGCAGAACTTCTTTTAAACCTGAACAGAAAAAAAGGTATAGCTATTGTCGTTGCAACTCATAATCTGGAAATTGCTGGAATGATGAAAAGGAGATTAGAGCTAAAAGATGGTATCTTACATGAGGAGTGAATTTTTCGTATTGCTAATTTTGCTGTTTTTTCCAATCTTTTCATTTGCTCAAAAAGTTACAGTAGAAGATGTAAGAGTAAAAGGGAATCAGAGGATAGAAAAAGATGCAATACTTGCAGTGATAAGGACAAGACCAGGAACACTGCTTGATTATGAAAAGCTTGATAAGGATCTGAGGGACATATACAGAATGGGATATTTTTCTGATGTAAAGATAGAAGTAACAGACGGAAAAAAAGGAAAGATTGTGACATTTATAGTGAAGGAGAAGCCTATAATAGCAAAGATAATATTTGAGGGGAACAAGAAAGTAAGATCAGAAAAGCTGAAGGAACAGATAGGTATAAGACAGTATTCTATGCTTGACTACAGCAAGCTTAGAGAAAGTGTAAATAAGCTTAAGGATTATTATGCAAGTATAGGATACTATAATGCAGAGATAGATTATGAGGTTATTCCAATGCCAAATAATCAGGTAACTGTGAAGTATAAGATAAAGGAACACAAGAAGGTGTATATAAAGAAGGTAGAAATTGTTGGAAATAAAAGGATAAAGGATAAAGAGATAAAGAAGGTCCTTTTTACAAAGGAAAAAGGCATACTCACTTGGCTTACAGGAAAAGGTTATCTTGACAGAAGGAAGCTGGAATATGATGTTCACAGAATAGCTATCTTTTATCACAATCATGGATTTATTGATGCAAAGGTAGGAGAGCCAAAGGTAAGATATGATAAGAAGCTTGATGGATTTGTTGTTACATTTGTAGTTTATGAAGGACCACAGTATCGTATAAGGAGGGTATCAGTAGAAGGTGATCTTATAAAGCCTGCAGATGAGATAATGAAGGTGATAAAGATAAAAAAAGGAGATGTGTATAACAGAGAACAGATAACAAAGGATGAGGAAGAGATAAAGAAGATTTATGGAAATGAAGGTTATGCATTTGCAGAAGTTATTCCTATAACACACAAGGACAGAAAAAGACATCTTGTAGATCTCATATACAGGATTGTTAAAGGACCAAGGGTAAAGATAGAAAGGATAAACATACAGGGAAATATCATAACAAGGGACAAGGTAATAAGAAGGGAACTTAAGCTTGCTGAAGGAGACTATTATAGTGGAAAGGCTATACAGGACAGCATAGACAATCTTAACAGGCTGGGATTCTTTAAAGATGTAAAGATAGAGAAAAGGAGAGGGAGCAGAAAAGACAGTATGATACTTGATGTAAAAGTAAAAGAAGCACCAACAGGAAGTCTCAGCTTTGGTGCAGGATTCAGCACAATGAACAGACTTGTAGGGACAATAGAGGTTTCAAGAGACAATTTCAGAGGGCTTGGAGAAAGAATTGGGCTTATTCTGAGTTTTGGAGGGATCGTAAGCGAGTATAACCTTTCATACTATAAGCCATGGATATACGACAGACCTATTGCAGGGCATTTTCATGTATTCAGGTGGAGAAGGATATATGATGAATATACAAGAAAAAGCACAGGAGGAAGTTTTGAACTTGGTTTTCCACTGAAAAGAATAGATGAATTTACAAGGGCATGGATAGGATACAGCTTTGAATCAACAAAGATATATGACATAGATCCTTTTTCTGCTTATATAATAAGGGCAATGGAAGGGACATTTACAGAAAGCACTGCAACTTTTGGTCTTACAAGGATCTCAGTAAACAGTATAAGGTATCCTACAAGGGGATCTCTTAACAGGTTCTATTTTGAATATTCTGGAGGAATCTTTGGTGGGGATACTGCATACAATAAGTATTATCTTCAGAGTGCGTGGTTCTTCAGGCTAAAGTGGGATACAGTCCTTATGATACAGGGAAGATGGGGAAGGCTTCAGAAGAGATCTGGAGGGGTGTTGCCAGTTTATAAAAAATTTTTTATAGGAGGTATAGACACAGTAAGAGGATTTAACTATTATGAGATTTCTCCCCGTGATCCTATAACACTGGAAAAGATTGGTGGAGAAAAGATGATGATATATAATGTTGAATACAGAATTCCTCTTACAAAAGACAAATCCCTTATAGGACTTACATTCTTTGATACAGGAAATGTATGGAGGGCATCTGAAGAATATAGCTTCAGTGATATGAGAAAGAGCATAGGATTCGGAATAAGGTGGTATTCACCATTTGGCCCAATTCGTATAGAATGGGGATATAAGCTTGATAAAAAACCTTGGGAATCAAGAAGTAAACTTCACTTTAGCATGGGATCAAGATTTTAAAAAAAGGAGGTTTAAGATGGCTGTAAATTATCCAAAACTCGGTAACAAGGTAATAGCAAAGGTCATTGAAAAACAGGGTGATTGCACTATTGGTCTTAATGTAGGGGATGAGTTTGAGCTGAGCATCCATAAGTGTGGTAATTTCTGTGGTTATTTCTATCATAATCTTTTTGGAATAATTGCAACACTTCAGTTTGGTGGATCATTTCCTGTAATGGTATGGGAATGTCCAAACAGCAAAAACAGAGTAAAAGTAGAGCTTAGAGTAGAGAAGCAATAAGGAGGTGTAAGATGAAGAAGAAGATAGTTTCAATAAGAAGGGTCTGTAAGGGGATGCTTGGAACAGGTCTTTCACATTACATCATGCTTATAAAGAAGAAGTAGATTTTCTTAGGGATCAGGCTTTAAATGCCTGATCCCTAATTTTTTTAAGGAGAAGGAAAGATGTATGCAAATACAGGTTATGGTCCAAATTTTTTTATACTGGACATATTTCATAAGGATAAATTGGCAGTAATTGAACCAGATACTGCATTCTGGACAATTGTTGAAAAAGATTCAATAAGTTCTGCTCTTTCAGGAGAGATTGTGGATGAGTTTGAGAAAAGAAAAGAGCAGTTTAAAAAAGAGATGGAATATCTGAGATTCAGATTAAAGCCTTCAGCAGTATACTTTAATCCTACAGAAAGATGCAATTTTAACTGCACATACTGCTATCTTCCAGAAAAGATGAGGAAAGAAGGAAGGACGATGAAAAGGAGTGAAGTTGAGGATGCACTTGAAAGGCTAAAGAGCTATTTTTACGAAGAGCTGAGGATAGAAGGAAAGGCACAGGTCATATTTCATGGAAGTGAGCCAATGATTGCAAAAGATTCAATATTTCCTGCAATAGAAAGATACACTGCTGACTTTATATTTGGAATACAGACAAATGGAACACTTCTTGAAAGATCTGACATAGATTTTCTCATAAAGCATAATGTGGGAATAGGACTTTCCCTTGATGCACCATACAGGGAAGTAGCAGACAGAGTCAGAAAAGACTGGGCAGGAAAAGGAGCATTTTCAAAGATAGTAGGTCTTATAGATGAGCTAAGTTCATATTATGGATTCAATCTGATAGCTACTGTTACAAAGGAAAATGTAAGGTATCTTTCAGATATGATAGATTTTTGTAAAAAGCATAATGTCAGCATGATCATGCTGAATCCTGTAAGATGCACGCAGAAAGGTGGAGCTCTTCTTAAGCCAGATGAAAAAGAGCTTTCTGAAAACTTCCTGAAAGCAATTGAAAAAGTTTATCAGATATATACAGAAACAGGAAAGAAAATAATAATAACAAACTTCACAAACATTCTTTCTGGAATAATTGGTCCTACAACAAGAAAGCTTATGTGTGATATATCTCCATGTGGTGGTGGAAGATGCTTTTTTGCAATTTCTGCAAAAGGAGACCTTTTTCCATGCAGTGAATTTATAGGATTTCCTGAATTCAGTGGAGGGAATATATTCAGGGACAGTATATCAGATGCACTGAAAAGCACTGTCTTCAGATCAGTAACAGAAAGGAAAGTAGAAGACATAGATCCTTGTAAAAGATGTGCAATAAGGAATTTCTGTGGTGCACCATGTCCTGCAGAGGTATATTCTTTTTATGGAGATCTCAGAAGTCCATCTCCATACTGCAGATTTTATGAAGACCTTATAAGATATGCATTCAGACTTATTGCAGAAGAAAGACATGAGGTTTATCTTTGGGAAGATTGGGAGGAGGAGACAGTTGAAGAATTCAGAATTTCTATGTGATGAAATCTCAAAGATAGAGCCTTTATCAGAAGAATGGATAAAAAGAGCCTGGAAAAGATTAGATAGCCTTATAAAGCCTAAAAGGAGTCTTGGAATACTTGAAGAAATTGCTGCAAGGGTTGTTGCAATAAAAGAAGAGGAAAGACCAAGGATTGAAAAAAAAGCAGTATTTGTATTTGCTTCAGATCATGGTGTTACTGAAGAAGGAGTAAGTGTTTTTCCAAAAAGCATAACATATGAGATGGTAAGAAATTTCCTGAAAGGTATTGCAGCAATAAATGTCCTTTCAAGAAAGGCTGGTGCAGATGTATTTGTTGTTGACATTGGAGTTGATGCTGATATCTCAGAAGAAAGTCCTTTTCTTATAAAGAGAAAGATAAGGAGAGGGACAGAAAATATTTCAAAAACTTCTGCAATGAAAAAGGAAGAGGCAGAAGATGCTATAAAAGTAGGGATAGAGGTTGCTGATATGGCAAAAAGTATGGGATACAGCATGATTGCAACAGGAGATATGGGAATAGGTAATACAACTGCATCATCAGCACTCCTTTGTGCACTTCTAAGGATAGATCCAGAAGAGGTCGTTGGAACAGGAACAGGAATAGATGAAAAGGTGTTAAAGAAAAAGATAGATGTTGTAAAAAAAGCTCTTGATGTAAACAGACATCTTTTTTCTGATCCCATATCAACACTTTCAGCAGTAGGAGGACTTGAAATAGCTGGAATATGTGGAATGTGTCTTGGTGGAGCAAAAAACAGGATGATTGTCGTTGTTGATGGATTTATTGCATCATGTGGAGCACTTGTTGCGATGATGATTCAGCCAAATGTAAAGGATTATCTTTTCTTCTCACATCTTTCTGCTGAAAAAGGACACAGAATATTTTTTGAAAAGATTGGTGAAAGACCTATTCTTGACCTAAGAATGAAGCTTGGAGAAGGAACAGGAGCAGCTCTTGCAATGCATATAATAGAAAGTGCTTTAAGCATATATAATGAGATGGCAACATTTGAAGAAGCTGGGATAGATGAAATACAAGCACAGGGGAAGCTCAAAGATAAAGTATGAGCATGATATGGTAGAAGGACTAAGGCAGTTTCTTGAAAGACATATAGAGCCTCTTCCTTTTGTAGATGCAATATTTCCAGGGGTTATAAAAAGAAAGAAAGGAGCAACAGCAGGACTTAAAGTAAAATTTCAGTATCCAACAAAAACAGGTGCAAAGCTTCTTGCATTAAGCAGGGGCTGTGTTCAGGAAGTATTTGTAGTAACACAGAAGCCAGAAAAACTAAAAGAGGTTATTGAAAAATTAAAAACTTAATTTCGTTAATCAGCTCTTTTAATTCCATTTCATTGGAAATAAAACTTTTTATTCTTCCCTTCTTGGCATCATCTGCATTAATACTCCACTTAACATAAACAAGACTTCCTTTTTTAATTTTTTGCTCACTAAGCTTAACTTCCTTAGATATGTCCCTGAAGACTTGGTTATAATAGAGTTTATTATTTTGTTAACCTCCTTACATATCTCTTCTTTTATTCCTAAAGCCTTACACCATTTCTCATGTATATCTTCCAGCTAGGCATTAAGTTCTGGGATATCTCTCTTTACTGTTTCCCATACAATTCTGTAGTTGACACCAAAATACTCATGAATAAGTTTATTCCTCATTCCTGCTATTTCTTTCCATGGAATATCTGGATGTTTTTCTCTAAATTCTTGAGGTAAATTTCTAACAGCCTCTCCTATAACTTCTAAACTTCTGACAAAAGCACGCATCATTACAGGATCTTTGATAAAATCATCATATTCAAGTCCCTCAGAATTTTCCTTCAAAAATTCACATTCCTGTAAAATATGCTCAAGATATGGTTTTACTTTTTTCACCTATTACCTCAATTTTTTTTATATACGGTCTTATGAAAGTGCTTATACTTTCCTCTGTTAAAAGGTCTACTTTTGAACCCAAAAGTTTGCTAAGCTCTTCCTCTATTCTTACAAGTTCAATAAGTGTTGGCACTTCATAAAAATCTACAATCAGGTCTATATCACTTTTCTCTGTATTTTTGCCCTCTGCATAAGAGCCAAATATTTTGAGGCTTTTTATCTTGTATTTCCTTTTAAGTTCTGCTTTATGTTCACTGAGGATTTGCACTATTTCTTTAAGTGTTTTCATCACCATCCCTTTTGAATTTTCATCCAAGAAGTTTTCAAAGTTCATAACTTTACACCTTTGAAACGCACTTCCATCCTAAAATTTCCTCAAACTTTTTTCTTAAAGGTGTTTGAATTTGCTTTGGAGTTTTTTCTATATATTCTCGGGCTTTGTTTAATGTATCACCTGTAAGAGATTGTAAATAAGAAATTATCTCATCTGTGTTATTAACATTAGAGGGTAAGGCTGTCCATACAGCACCGTCTAATTCTTTCGATTTTCTCCATTGCTCGATTTCTTCTAAAATTTTAGGGTGCATTTTTTCATATTTTAAATCTTCGCTAACATATCCTATATACTCCTTTATAGTGCGTTCTCTTTCTTTCAAAATCTCTATAGCCTCATCCAGATTCTTTACTTCTATTAAATTCCAATATGTCTTAACCCAGAGATTAGGCACGTCAAGATATCTTTCGTAAATAACTAAAGTAATTCTACCATCCCTTGATTTACGAGCAAATTCAATGGGCAGCTTGGGACCATCATTTCTCCATTTTTCAAAAACAAGATTCATGTTTCCAGGATTCCAAATCAGAGAACCCCATCCAATTATAGCTACTTTCAATTATCTATTACCTCCCCAAGCAAATCATTCAGAATCTTCTTAGAAATCAACTTTTTTCTTTGGTATAGTTAGGATAAACTCTGTTTCAGTTTCTTTCAGTTCAACCTCCTGCAAATCCAACATCAAGTTCAATCCCTGGTAAAATGATTATTCCGTATCTGTTAGCTTTCTTTTTTATCTGTTCAAACCAGTCTGCTCTTATAAGATTATACTGTAATTGCTGCAATTTTTATATTTGTCTCTTCTACATACTGTTCAGAAAGTTTTTCAAAATCTGAATCAAGATTCAAACCAGAAGGTAGCAGAAAAGTTGATGATGCAGGACTATGTAAGTGAAGATCTACTCTTATCCATTCAGCTCCTCTCATTTTTGCCTCTATCCAAAGACTGATTTTGTTTCAAAAAAGCTTACAGAACCTTTCCTTATATCATCCTCCAGGGCTTCTTTTACTTCTTCTTTTGCAGAAAAATAAAGGATCTGCCAGCCCATGCTTGCTATACTTTTTAGCATCTTCAGCTGTCTTTTTAACCTTTCTGAATCAGCCTTTATGAATGGATCATCAAGTATAAAGAATCCTTTTTTTCCTTTAAGAAGGCTTTGTCCAAGTGAAATCCTTATTGAAAAATAAAGCTGATCATAAGCACCACCTGAAAGCTTTTCTGGAGAAAGGATCATTCCATCAGCCCTTTTTACCTTTACCTTCCCCTCTTTCTGATCAAACATGACCTCAGTATAAATCCCTTGTGTAATTTCTGAAAAATACTTTGATACAGGACTTTCTTTTCCAAAAAGATCTTTTACTTTGCTTTTTTCCTCCTCATCTATCTTCTCAAATATCTCTATAAGACTCAGGACATCTCTTCTTCTTTCTTCATTTTCTTCAATAAATCCTTTTAGCCTATCTTCCACAGCTTTCAGATCATCAACTGTCCTGCAAAAGATATATTCGTCTTTTAAGATCTCATTTGCTTTTCTTTCTACATCCTCCAGTTTCTTTCTTATAAGTTTTAATTTCTCTTCCACTTTTAAAATCATCTCATCTATCTTCTTTTTCCTTCTTTCACATTCTTCTCTTTTTTCTTCACTATAACTTATATCCCTCGCCTTTTCTTTATATGCTTCAAGTTTACTTATTTCATCTTCCCAGAAGTAAATGCTTTCTTTAAGATCTCCTTTTTCTCCAAAAAACGCCCTTAAAGCAGACCTTTTTTCTGCTATATCTTTCTCAACCTCATCTTTTTTTCTTAACTTTCTTATATATCCTTCCAGATCATCTTCTTTTGTCTTTTCCTTTATCTTTCTGATTTCTTCCTCTTTCTCCTTTATCCTTTCTTCTATCTCTGGAATCTTCTCCTCCTTTATTTCTCTTATCTCATCCTTTAGATCCCTTACCTTTTTTTCCAAATAACTAAGCTTTTCTCTAAGACTCTCATATCTTTCTTCAAATCTCTCTATGCTTGAATATACCTCTGATATCTGTTCTGGATACGAATCAAAAAAAGAAAGAGAAGCTTTTATTTCCTCAAAAAGACCTTTCAGGAATGATCTTTTTCTTAAAAAAAGAAACTTTGCTATTCCAAAAAATAAAGAAAGGGAAAGGAAGATTAATGAATAAAAGACTGAAACTGCTGTTGAAATGACGAGAAGAAGAGCAGAAAGGAAGAAGCAGAAAGAAAAGAATCTCTCCTGAAGCTCTTTTTCTTTTAGTTCTTTTAAGTTCAATTCATAAAGTTTTAGCTTTGGCTTTATTTCATCATCTATCCTTTTTTTTCTCCTTTCAGCTATAAAAAAAGAACTCCTTATGTCTGAAATCTCCTTTTCTTTTTCTTTAAGTATCTCCTCCTTTTTCTTCAATTCATCTAAAAGACAATACTTTTCTTTTTCAAGCTCCCTTTTTTCTCTTTCAGAATCCTTCCATCTTTCTTTATCATCCTCATTATAAGGCAAGAGATCTTTTATTTCCTTCAGAGATCTCTTTAATTCTTCAAGAAATCTTCTTCCTTTTTCATACATTTCCCTTTTTCTTGCATCCTCAAGCTTTTCTAAAATACTTCTAAGGATTTTTTCTTCCTCCTTTAGCATTACATATCTTTCCTCAATTCCTTCAAGTCCATTTTCTCTTACATCTCTTTTCAGATCCTCTATTTCCCTTATAAGTCTTTCAGCATTTTCAATTCTTGTCTTTAGCTTTTCATCCTTTGTATCTCTAAATATTCCCTTTGGTGTAATCTTTCCTATATCCCTCAGCTTTTCTATTATCCTTCTTATGTTTTCTGTCCTAAGTCCAATAAGTCTGTCTGTTACATTTTCGTAAAATTCAGCTTCTTGAAGAATACTCAGATCACTGTTTCTTATTACAAAGATGTTTCTGAAGGATGATGCAGAAATTCCAAAGATCTTTGAAATACTTCCCCTTTCAGGAATCTTTATCATTTTTCCCTCATCTTCAACAACTACATATCCTTCAGGGATTTCTTCTACTCTGTCTATGTTTTCAAAAACCTTGCTTGATCTTCCTAAAAGAAGCTTCAGTATTGCATCTATTGTAAGTGTTTTTCCATCTTCGTTTTTTCCAAAAAAAAGATTAAAGCTTCCAAGACTTATCCTTTCTGTGCTAAGAGGACCATAACGGATTACTGAAAATTCCTTTATCCTCATATCCCTGCTTCTATCATTGCCCTTATTGCAAGATCTATAAGTCTTTTTTTCCTTTCTTCATCAAAGCCCTGAATCTTTTTCAGAAGGCTTTTAAAAAGATCATCCTCAACAATATCATGTATATCCCTTATCTGTATTTTTGGAAGCTCTGCATATCTTTCTCTGTATCTCAGGATCTTTTCTATAAAGCTTTTTTCATCATACATTTTTCTGTCAATGTATCCTTCTACCTTAAGAAGGATCTTTGCTTCTGGCTCTGTCTTTTCTATCCTCTCCTTTACCTTTTCAAAAGGATCTCCTTCTTCAAATGGATCAACTTTTATGTCTATCTTCTCATAATGAAAACTCCTTACAGGATATTCCTTTGGCTCTTTTCCTACTTCAAAAAGATTTACCTTTCTTTTTCCAGTCTCTTTTTTTGTTACAGAAACAGGTGATCCAGGATATACAAAGAATCCACCATTTGGCATCTTCCATATATCAAATCTTGAATGAAGGTGACCTGCAAGAACATAGTCAAAGTCAATTTCTTTAAAATAGGATAGCTTTACTGGCATATATCTCTTTTCACCTTCTTCTCCAAAGTCCTTTCTTGAAAAAAAGCTATCTATAAGCTCTCCGTGAAAAAGAAGTATGTTCTTTTTGTCCTTCCTTATCCTTTCTTTTATTGAATAAAGCCTTTCAAAAGTCTTTTCTTCATCTATGTCTTCAAAAGGCATTCCCCATATCCTTACATTCTCCAATTCTAAAGGACTCTGGAGATCCTTAAGAATAAATACATCCTCACCAAAGTAAGTCCAGCTTTTGTATGAGTCTATATCATGATTTCCTGGAATAAGGATTATCTTGAAACCAGTTCCAGAAAATACTTCTCTTATCCTTGGTCTCAGGTTTTCTGAATCTACTTCTCTTTCAAAAAGATCCCCACTTATTACAAAGACATCAATACTTTCCTTTTTCCCTATCTCAATCAGATTTTCTAATGCAAGCCATCTTTCATCCTTATATCTTCTTAAGTGTATGTCTGCTGTATGAAGTATCTTCATCTTTTACTCAGCTTTTTTATCATCTTTCCTATGCCTATCCTTGCAAGCTCTTCAGCCTTCATCCATCTTCCCTTTCCTCTTATAAATGTCTCTATCTCCAGGATGTTTTCTGTAAGAGCAACCTGAGTTTTGTCAAACTTTGAATAAAATATCTCCTTTCCACTTTCTACATCAATCATATGAAGATCAAATGCAACAGATGCAGGACTGCTTGAAAAAAAAGAAGATCCCTTTCTTTCTTCCCATCTGAATATATGCCCTATAAGGACTGCATCTGCCCTGAATGTTATGCCTATCTGCCTCAGGTAATCTATAAGAAGAGATCCTTTTGCACTGTCTATTGTCTTGTTCAGATCAAGGAATTCTTCTCTTACCTTTTCTGGTCTTATAATCTCAAAAAGCTTCTTTTCTAAGATTCCAGCTATAAGTATCTCTGTAAGGCGTTCTGCAATCTCTTCCTTTACCCTTTCTCCTCTGTAGGTTTCACCTTCTATTGGACATCTTACAAACGAGCTTCCTTTAAATACAGGTGAAACTGGTCTGAATCCAATTACAACAACCCTTTTTACACACAACCCCTTCTTTTTCCAAAAAAGGACATTTCTTCTTAATGAACAGGAAAAGAGAAAAAAAAGAGAAAGGAAAAAAAGAATTTTTCTCATTAAATAATTCCTTTTGTAGAAGGTATCCTTTCAGAGATCCTTTCTTCTATGCTTTTTGCCTTATCAAATGCCCTTGCAAATGCCTTGAATATTGCCTCTGATATATGATGAGGATCCTCTCCTCTTATAAGATCTATATGAAGTGTTATTCCTGAATTTATACAGAGTGAATAAAAGAACTGTTTAATAAGACCTATGTCAAAGCTTCCAGCAAATCTCTCTTTAACAGGGACATTGTATAAAAGAAAAGGTCTTCCTGATATATCAACACATGCCCTTACAAGTGATTCATCCATTGGAACTGTTGCATCACCATATCTCCTTATCCCCCTTTTTTCTCCAATTGCCTCCTTTATTCCCATTCCAATACATATTCCAGTATCCTCTACAGTGTGATGATAATCCACTTCTATATCTCCTTTTGCTCTAAGTTCCATGTCAATAAATGAATGAAGTGTCATAAGAGAAAGCATGTGATCAAAAAAAGGAATACCTGTATCTATATTTGCTTCTCCTTTTCCATCAAGATTTATCTTCAGATATATCTCTGTCTCTTTTGTCTTTCTTTTTATCTCAGCCCTTCTCATCTTTTATTTATGGAGATGGGGGGATTTGAACCCCCGACCTGCACGTTGCGAACGTGCCGCTCTCCCACTGAGCTACATCCCCTTTATGAAAACCTCGGCTTTCTTTTTTCAAGAAATGCCCTGAGACCTTCTTTTGCATCAGGACTTGTAAAACAAAGTGCAAAGCTGTCTGCTTCCATATAACATCCAGATCTCAGATCAATATCAAATCCCCTGTCTATAACCCTTTTTATACACTTAAGAGGTAGCCTTGCTTTTTCTGAAATCTGCTTTGCTACCTTCATTGTCTCTTCCCATAGCTTTTCAGAAGGAAATACCTTGTTTACAATTCCAAGATCCTTTGCCTCCTTTGCACTTATCATCCTTCCTGTAAGACATAGCTCTTTTGCAACTGCCTTTCCAACAAGACGAGAAAGCCTCTGCGTCCCACCAAATCCTGGCATAATACCAAGATTTATTTCTGGCTGACCAAAAACTGCATCTTCTGAACAGTATATAAAATCACACGACATTGCAATCTCAAGTCCACCACCAAGTGCATATCCGTTTACAGATGCAATTGAAGGGATCGGAAGCCCTTCTATCTTAAAAAATACCTCCTGTCCTTTTCTTACAAATCTTCTTGCAGAAATTGGATCAAGCTTTGAAAGATATTCTATATCTGCTCCTGCAACAAATGCCTTTCCCTGACCCGTGAATATAAGGACTTTTACTTCTTCATCAGAGCTTATCTTATCCAAAAGGCTGTCAAGTTCATCAAGCATCTTTTCATTTATTGCATTAAGTTGCTTTGGTCTGTTAAATCTTATTATCCCTACTTTTTCTTCTTTTTCAAAAAGTATTGTCTCCATCTTCTTTCTCCTTTATGAAAGACTTATTGGTCTTACATCAAATACATTTGTCCTTGGATGAAGTATCTCTTCTCTGAGCCGGAGCCAGCTATATGCAGGCTTAAGCCTTCTGAGTTTTCCGTCTTTTGGTGGTTTTGAGTGAATTGTGTGTTCATAAAGTGCTTCTGCAATTCCTATATAAAAATCTCCAGCAGGATAAAGATAGCTGTTTATGAATCTTTCAGGAGTCATATTCCCTCTTTCTGCAAGCTCCTTTACCTTATCCTCAAATACCTGAATCAGATAAAACTTTGATACCCCTCTTTCAGAATACTTATACATTGCCCTTGATTCTGCACTTGAGACATATACGGTAGATATAAAATCAAGTCTTCTGAGAAGCTGAGCTGCAATAAGACCTGCTGTCCTTCTTCCTCCAACACTGTGATGACAGCCATAGTATTCAAAAAGCTTATTCTGGAGGATTCTTGCTTCTCTGTCTCCATTCTCATAAAGGCTATTTTGGATATATCTTAGCCATTTTGCAAGATCTTCTGCAGCATCTGCAATTGGCCAGTCTATTTTTACATGAAAGTGCGTAAGACAATACTTGTTTTTTTTCTTTACAGTTGGATCCTGCTGAATAAGGAGTGCATAATCAACTTTGAGAAGGTCTTTTATAAAGTCAAAAAAACGGGGATTGTCAAAGTATCTCATATTTAGATGAAATCTCTTGGAAATTTTAAAGTTTGCAAGATATTCCAGGTTCTTTTTTATTACACTGTTTTCTGGAAAAAATCTTATATAGTTTTTCAGCTCAGGAGGGATCGTCCCTTCACAAAATATCACGAGAAATGTATTAAAAAGCTCTGATTCTTTACCCATCTTCTTTGCTCTTGGTTTCAATTCACTTTTTGTCAAAAATTCATAAGGAATGTTATTCTTCTGATAATTGTAAAAAGAATCCACCAGTGAGATTTTCATAAGCTGTCTTTCAAGCTCATCTCTTAAAAGTTCATAAATGGATCTCCTTATCTTTTCATAATAGCTCAGCTTTTCCCTAAAAAGCCACATACTTCATTCTTTCCATCCATGAATTCCTATGAGATCAACAAAACGACATCCTCCAAGATTTTCTTTTATAAGCTCATCTCCTTTTTTCGTTACCTTTATAAGCTCCTGTGAATATCTTCCACCAACAGGTATGACAAGTCTTCCACCATCTTCAAGCTGATCTATAAGTGGTCTTGGTATCTTTGGTGCTCCAGCAGTAACAATTATTGCAGAAAATGGTTTATACTCCTGCCATCCAAGTGTTCCATCACCTGCTTTAAATTTTATATTCTTATATCCCAGCTTTTTCAGAAGATCCTCTGCTCTTTTCAGAAGCTCTATAATCCTTTCTATGGTATAGACTTCTTTTGCAAGCTCTGCAAGTATTGCTGTCTGATATCCAGATCCTGTTCCTATTTCAAGGACCTTTTCATCTCCTTTAAGTTCAAGTGCCTCTGTCATAAGTGCTACCATATATGGCTGAGAGATTGTCTGTCCATATCCTATGGGAAGTGGATAGTCGTTGTATGCCTCATTTTCTGAATCCTTTGGGACAAAAAGATGTCTTGGAACTTTTTTCATTGCCTCAATAACTCTTTTATCCTTTATTCCTCTACTTATTATCTGCGTTTTTACCATCCATTCTCTCTTTTCTCTGTATTCATCCTTCATAAAGACTCCTTTTCTGATTTTTCTATAAAAAACAATAAAGTCATACCAGAACTGAGTCAAGTAAATTCTTGAAATTACTTCTTTGATCAATTAGAGATTTAATAATGATAAAAATAAAACCTGCTGGGGAGTTTGAAAGTATAAAAGAAAGACTCGTTGAGGTATACAAGGAGGCATATAAAGGGCTTGAAGAATATGCATATACAAGGAGGTCTGATATAAAAAGCTACATAAAATGGCTCTATAAAGCAGACAAAAAAGGACTTATTGTTGCACAGGATGATGATGAGATAATAGGATTTATATTTTTCTGTCACAGATGGTGGGACAGGATATATGGACAGATAGGAGAAATACACGAGCTTGCAGTAATTCCAGAATATCACGGAAAAGGTGTGGGAAAGGCTCTTGTAGAAGAGAGTATAAAAAGTATGAGAAGGTTTAACAGGATATTTGGACTTTGGGTAGGAGAGCATAATGAAAGGGCAAAGAGATTTTATGAAAAACTTGGATTTTCTTATATGGGGAAGGTGGGAAAATGGATAAGGATGATAAAAAAAGAATAATAGAACTTCTTATGAAGCTTATTTCTATAAAAAGCTTTAGTGGTATTGAAGATGAGGTTTCTTCTTTTATAAAAAAGAAGCTTTCAGAAATGGGTGTCTCTTTTTTTGAAGAAAAAGGAAATCTTTATGCAATAAAAGGAAATCCTCAGCTTCTTATTGCAACACATATGGATACTGTCCCTGGCTGGAGACATCCAGATGCATTCAGTCCACGGTTTGATGGAAAAAGGATATGGGGAAGGGGTGCAGCTGATACAAAAGGACAGATTGCTTCCTTGCTCAGTGCAATGGAAAGAGGAAAAAACTTCTTCGTTGCTTTTTTCAGAGATGAAGAAGAAGGTGGAACTGGATCAGAAGAATTCTCTGTTCCTGAAGGGATAAGGATAAAAGGTGCTGTTGTCCTTGAGCCAACATCTTTGACTGTTGCTATATCTCAGGCAGGTTCACTGGAAATAGAGATTACAGCAGAAGGAAAAAGCTCTCATGGAGCAACACCAAGATGTGGAAAAAATGCAGCAGAGGTTTTTTTCCGTATATTTCAGAAGCTTAAAGATACATTTATATATGAAGATCCTCTTTTCCCTTATTCAGGAATAAATCTTGCAAGGATAAATGCAGGAATAGATCCACAGCTTGTTCCTGATTTATGTATAGCAAGACTTGATATTCCTGTCCTTCCTGATATGGATCTTGAGGATTCTGTGAGAAAAATAAAAGAGGTTGTTGAAGAGGAAGGAGCTGAATTCAGGATAACAGAAAAAAGTTATCCGTGGAAGATATCAGAAAAGGAATGGATAGTAGAAAAGGTAAAAGATGCCTACAGAAGGGCTTTAGGAAAAGAACCAGAAATATCTGGTATGCCTGCATGGACAGATGCAACAAATCTTATGGAAAAAGGTATTCCTTGTGTTATATTTGGTGCAGGAGATCTCTGTTGTGCACATACTCCATACGAAAATGTAGATTCTGATGAACTCTATAAGCTCTTTCTTGTTATTGAAAAACTTATGGAATAGATATATAAACAAAGGAGTTTTTTAAGATGGAAGTCCTTTGGGCACCATGGAGAATAGAATACATACTTTCTAAAAAAGAAGAAGGATGTATATTCTGTCTGGAAGAAGACAAAAGCAAAGACAGAGAAAGGCTCATCCTTTACAGAGGACCTCATAGCATAGTCCTTATGAACAAGTTTCCTTATAACAACGGTCATCTCCTTATTGCACCAAAAAGACATGTATCTGATATATGTTCTCTGAATGAAGAAGAAAGCAAAGAGATATTTTTTATGCTAAGAAATTCAGTAGAGATCTTGAGAAAGGTAATGAATCCTGATGGATTCAACATTGGAGTAAATCTTGGAAAGGTTGCAGGGGCAGGAATTGAAGAGCACCTTCATTTTCATGTTGTTCCAAGATGGAATGGTGATACAAGCTTTATGACAGTTCTTGGAGAAGTAAGGGTTATTCCAGAGCATATAAAGCAGACATATGATAAGCTTCTTCCGTATTTTCAAAAAATAAAAAAAGGAGGTTGAAATGGACATTCTGAAATGGATGTTTTTAATTTTTTTTGGACTTTTTGTCCTTATTGTAATTGTCCAAAATTATCAACCACTTTCAACAACTGTCTCCTTTAAACTGAATCTTCTTTTTTTTAGATGGGAAAGTCCTCCTGTAAGTCTATATCTTGTATCATGCATAACATTCTGCATAGGTGTAATAATTACTGGATTTTATAGCATATTTGAGAGATTCAGACTGAAAAGACAGATAAAAAGACTGAAAAAAGAGCTAAGTCAAAAAGAAAAGGAGCTTACTTCACTTAGGAATCTCCCTGTAACATCAGAAGAACCAGAACAGAAAGAAGAACAGCCTATAAGCACAGGCTGATGTATCTTTTTGCAATATTTGCTTTTTTCTTTGGAATTGGAATCTGGCTATTTATCAGAAAAAGAAAAGAAGAGAATGGTGAAAGGAGTGAAAAGGCGCTCTTTAAAGGAATAAAGTATCTTATAAGCAATGAAAGAGATCTTGCAATAGAAGAATTCGTAAAATCAGTAAAGCTGAATTCAGAAACAGTAGAGACATATATAGCACTTGCAGATCTTTATCGTTCAAAAGGAGAAATAGGGAGAGCAATAAGAATAAGGCAAAATATTATAATGAGACCAAATCTGGATGAAAAAACAAAGCTTTCAGCACTTTTTGATCTTGGACTTGATTACAGAAAAGCAGGACTTCTTGACAGAGCACTTTATTTTTTTCAGAAGGTCATTCAGAAGGATCCAAAAAACATAAAAGCACTGAAGGAGATAGAGAAAATATATGAAGATACGAAGGAATGGGATAAGGCATATGAGATAAGGAAAAAGATAGAAAAGATTGAAAAGGCTGATCACAGAAATATCCTTGCACATTATCTTACTGAAATGGCAAAAGAGGAAGAAAAAAATGGAAATACGAAAAAGGCTATATCACTTCTAAAAAAAGCAATCTCTACTTATAAGGGATGCATAGATGCATATCTCCATCTTGGTGACATCTATTTTGGTCTAAGAGAATATAAAAAAGCTCTTAATTTTTGGAAAGATGCACTTGACACATCTTCACGGTTTGCATTCCTCGTATACAGAAGACTTGAAAAGATGTTCTCTATAGAAGATTCCCTTCCTATAGAAGAGATACTAAAAGAGTGTGCTGAAAAAAATCCTGATGTTTTTATATGCATGGCATATGCAAAATATCTTTATGCAAAAGGAGATACAGACGGAGCTCTTTCCTGGACAGAAAAGGCAATAAAGATAGATCCTCTTTTCTGGGAAGCAAGAAGGTTTAAAGGAAAGATACTTCTTGAAAACAAAAGAGAAAAAGAAGCACTTGAGGAGTTTAAAGACATATTGGAAAATATACCAGACTCATATCTCAGATTTCAGTGTAAGAGATGTGGATTTGTTTCATCAGAACTTCAGTGGAAGTGTCCTCAGTGTAGAAATTGGGATACAATGATGCCATCTGAGGAGAGGTAAGATGGCAGAACAGCTGACTCCTATGCTAAAGCAGTATAAGGAGATAAAAGAACAGTATAAGGACTGTATCCTTTTTTTTAGAATGGGTGACTTTTATGAGATGTTCTTTGATGATGCAAAGATTGCTTCAAAGATACTTGGAATAGTTCTTACATCAAGAGGGACATATGATGGTGGAAAGAAAGTTCCTATGTGTGGAATTCCGTATCATTCAGCAAAATCATACATTGGAAAGCTTATAAACAGTGGATTCAAGGTTGCAATATGCGAGCAGGTAGAGGATCCTAAGAAAGCAAAAGGTCTTGTAAAAAGAGAGGTTGTAAGGGTTATAACACCTGGATCAGTCCTTGATGAAGCAGAGGTTGATGAAAAAAGCAACCTCTACATAGCAGCAGCAGTAACAGGGAAAAAAGGTTATGGTCTGTCTTATATGGATCTTTCAACAGGAGAATTCAGATATACAGAACTTTCTTCACTTGAAGAGCTTCTGAATGAACTGAACAGGATAAGTCCAGCAGAGCTTCTTGTTCTTCATGGAGATCAGCTTCTTTCTTGCAGGCAGATTGAAGGATACAGGATTGAGATAATAAAAGAAAAGATAGACAGAGAATATGCAGAAGATCTTCTAAGGAAGCAGTTTCAGGTAAGGTCAATTGATGGATTTGGATTTCACGAGATGCCAAATGGAATGATCTCTTCTGCAATGATTATTCATTACATGAAAGAGACGCAAAAGGACTTTCCTTCTCATATAAAAGAGATAAAAAACTACAGGCTTGGAGACTATATGTATCTTGACAGCACAACATGTATGCATCTTGAGCTTCTGAAAAACATGAGGACACAGCAGACATACGGCTCACTTTTTTATGTCCTTGACAGGACACTTACTCCTATGGGAAGCAGGACACTTAAAAAGTGGATCATATATCCTCTTATAGATATAGAAAAGATTGAAAAAAGGCTTTCTGCAGTAGAATTCCTGAAAGAGAACTATCAGATAAGGAAAAGGCTAAGAGATAGACTGAAAGAGATATATGACATGGAAAGGCTGAATGCAAAGATATCTCTTGGAAGGGCAAATCCAAAAGATCTTATAACACTCAAAGAGTCAATAAAGAATATAGAGCCTATAAAGAAATTGCTTGAAGGTTCAGAAGATCCTCTTATCAGAGAACTTTCATCTGAACTTGATACACTTTCTGATATAAAGGAACTTATAGAAAAGAGCATAAACGATGATCCTCCAATATCTCTTAAAGAAGGTGGTGTGATAAAGGAAGGATATAACAGAGAGCTTGATGAACTTATAAAGATAAGCAGGGACGGAAAAGGATGGATACAGGAATTTGAAGAAAGGGAACAGAAAAGGACAGGAATAGCCAGTCTAAAAGTAGGATTTAACAAGGTATTTGGATACTACATTGAAGTCTCAAAGGCAAACCTTCATCTTGTCCCTTCAGACTACATAAGAAAACAGACACTCGTAAATGCAGAGCGTTTCATTACAGAAGAGCTGAAAAGGATGGAAGAAAAAGTCTTAAGAGCAGATGAGATGAGGATAGAGCTTGAGGAAGAAATATTTGAAGACATAAGAAAAAGGATAGCTTCTCAGAGCAGCAGAATAAAAAAGACATCAGAGGCAATAGGAAAGATAGATGCACTTTGCTCACTTGCACAGGTTGCAGAAGAAAACAGCTATTGTCGTCCAAAGATTACAGATGGATATGAGATAGAAATAAAAGAAGGAAGGCATCCTGTTGTTGAAAAGACAGTAAAGGATGAACCTTTTGTCCCAAATGACATAAGGATAGATACAGAGGATCAGCAAGTCTTGATTATTACAGGACCAAATATGTCTGGAAAATCAACAATACTTAGACAGACAGCCCTTATTGTCCTTATGGCACAGATTGGAAGCTTTGTTCCTGCAAAAAGTGCAAAGATAGGGCTTGTTGACAGGATCTTTACAAGGATTGGTGCAAGTGATGACATATCAAAAGGACAGAGCACATTTCTTGTGGAGATGACAGAGACTGCAAATATCCTGAGGAATGCAACAAAAAGAAGTCTTGCAATACTTGATGAGATAGGAAGAGGGACAAGCACATATGATGGAATAAGTATAGCATGGGCAGTTGCAGAATATCTTCATGACAGAGGAATAAGGACACTTTTTGCAACGCATTATCACGAGCTTACAGAACTTCAGTCTGTAAAGCCAAGGATAAAAAATTTTAATGTCTCTGTAAAAGAAGCAGATGGAAGGATAATCTTTCTGAGGAAGCTTCTTCCAGGAGGAACAAACAGAAGCTATGGAATACAGGTAGCAAGGATTGCTGGAATCCCTGAAGAGGTGATAAAAAGGGCAGAGGAAGTATTGAGTAAAATAGAGGAAAAAGTTCCAAGGAGAAGAATCACTGCAAAAGAAAAGAAAAAAGAAAAGGAATGGAGTCAACTCCTCCTTTTTGAAAAATGAGAAAGACTTTATTCTTCCTTGTCCTTCTTTTTCTTTTTCCTCCCTTTTCATATCCTTACAGAAAGGAAGCAGTTCTTCTGAAAAAAGCAGATAAATGCAGGAGATGCCTTTATCGTTCTAAGGAAAAAAGAAAATACAGGAGCTTTTGGATAAGATGTATAAAAAAATACAGGAGAATATATCGTCTTTATCCTCAAAGTCCTGAAGCTCCATGGGCACTTTATCACGCAGCAAACCTTTATCTTAATCTTTACAGATACTCAGGAAGAAGATCTGATTTAGAAAAAGCAATAAATCTTTTTTCATGGCTTTCTGAAAGATATCCAAAACACCGGCTTGCAGATGATGCGCAATATAAGATAGGCTGGATATTTTTCAGATACAAGAAGGACTATCAAAGAGCATACATAGAGCTTTTGAAGGTAGAAATAAGACATCCTAAAGGAGACATGTATCCAAAGGCAAAATTCCTTCTTGACAGACTTGCTTTAATACTGAGCAGAAAGGAAACAGAGGAACTTAAAAGAAAGTTAAGAAAAAAGGTCTATGTAAAAAATATAAGATACTGGAGCACAGAAAGATATACGAGAGTTGTTCTGGATCTTAGCAGAAGTGCAAGATACAGATACAGGATAAAAGATGGTTTTCCAAAAAGTCTGATAATCTATATAGATAATGCTTTTGTTCTTGAGAAAATAAAAAAAAGGATAAAGAAAGGTCCTGTAAAGGAAGTTATAGCAGTTCAGAGAAAAGATAAGGTATTTGTTAAAGTCCTGTTTAAAAGAGGAAAATCAAAGGTATTCAGACTTTATGATCCTTTCAGGATAGTTATTGATGTAGAAGAAAAGGAAAGGAAGGTAAGGAAAGGGATAAGAAAGGTAAAAAGACCAGACAAAACGATATCCCTTGCAAGACAGCTTGGACTGAATGTAAGAAGGATTGTGATTGATCCTGGACATGGAGGAAAGGATCCTGGATGTATCTGGGGAAGGATAAAGGAGAAGGACATAACACTTAGGATTTCAAAGATCCTTGCAAAAAAACTAAAACAAAGACTTAACTGTGAGGTATACCTTACCAGAACAACAGATGTGTATCTTCCACTTGAAAAAAGGACTGCTATTGCAAACATGAAAAAAGCAGATCTTTTCATATCAATCCATGTAAATGCACACAAAAACAGAAGACTTAGAGGAATAGAAACCTATTTCCTGAACATGGCAACTGATGAAAGGGCAATACTTGTTGCTGCAAGAGAAAATGCAACTTCTGAAAAAAACATGTCTGATCTTCAGTCAATAATAAGGGATCTTATGCTGAATACAAAGATACACGAATCAAGTCAGCTTGCATATGAGATACAGAAAGCAGTTGTCTCAACACTCAGGAAATATCACTATAGAGCCGTTGATCTTGGTGTAAAACAAGGTCCATTTTATGTCCTTGTAGGTGCACAGATGCCTTCAGTCCTTATAGAAGTCGGTTTTATAACAAACAGGACTGAAAGAAGACTTCTTACAAAAAGAAGTTATCAGGAAGCAATTGCAGAAGGTATATATCAGGGGATAAAGAGATACATTATTGGGATACAGAAGGTTGCTTCTGCTTACTGAACCTTTCCTTTAGTCTGCAAAAACGACATCCTTTTTCAGATGCTGTAAGCATTCCACACTTAGGACATTCATAAAACTTCAGTGAAGAAGACCTTGGAAATCTCTTTCTTATGTTATCATAGAATCCTCTTACAAATCTAAGCTTTGTTGTTGGATATTCCTCTTCTATCCTGTCCATGATATCAGCAAGAAAAAGAGATCTTGCACCTTTTGAATTTGGACATCTTACTTTCACATACTCTATTCCTTCTGCTTCACAGTATGAAAGTATCTCTTCTTTTGTAAGAAACACGAGTGGTTTTACCTTTTTTATCATCTTTCCTTCTGTTGGAAGAACAGGAAACTGTCTGTGAAGATAATCCTCATTCCAGGTAAGGATGTTTCCAAGAAGTCTTGCTGATTCGTCATCAAGATTATGTCCAGTAACAAGAACACTGTATCCATTCTCATATGACCACTTGTTAAGGATGTATCTTTTTATAGAACCACAAAGAGAACACGGACTTTCATGACTTCCTTTTACAGCTTCATTTATCGTTGTTCCAAGCTCTTCAATTATAGAAACAACATTGAGTCTGAATCCATGTTCTTTTGCAAATCTTTCTGTAATCTTTCTTGACTCAGCAGAAAAATCTCCTATTCCAAGATCAATGTGTATTCCATCTGCTCTGTATCCAAGCTTTCCAATTATATGCCATAGGGCAAGACTGTCCTTTCCTCCAGAAACAGCAACGAGTATCTTGTCTTTTTGAGAAAACATCCTGTATTTTATTATCGTCCTTCTTACTGCTGATTCTGTCCTTTCTACAAAGTGCTCTTTACAAAGAGGAAGATTTGCATATCTTAGATAAATAAATGATTCTTTTTTGCAGATCTTGCACTTTTTATGTCTTGCCATAACAGCTTATTGTTATTAGATTTTTTGTAAGAATAAGGGATTAAATAAACTATGTCAAGGAAGGAGGTGAAAGGGTATGCCAAGAAAAAAAGAGGCAAAAAAGGACATAATTAAAGAGTTTGAGGCTGAAGGAATAAAGGTCCTTTCAGTATATGATGAACCATATGGAGGGAATGAGCAGATATTTGCAATCATGCCTGTTGATCTTGTAAGATCAGCACCATTTCAAAGGGATCTCTCATCTGCTCATGTAAAAAAATTAGCACAGTCTATAAGTCACATAGGTCGTTTCCTTGATCCTATAATTGTTGTAAGAAGCTCTTCTGGTGAGTATTGGACACCAAATGGACATCACAGACTTGAAGCAGCAAAGCTTTTAGGACTAAAAGAGATTCCAGTAATACTCATACTTGATGAAGCTGTTGGAAGATATGTCCTTGCAATGAATGTTGAAAAGGCTCATACAGTAAGGGATAAGGCACTTGAGGTTATAAAGCTTTATGAAGAGCTTCTTAAGGATTCTCCTGAAAGACATGAAAAAGAATATGAAGGGGTATTTGAAAGTGGAGCATATCCAACACTTGGACTTATCTATAAACAGGAAGAAAGATTTCATGGATCTGCATATGAAAGCATCCTTAGAAGAATAGACAATCTTATTGATGTTCCACTTATAGATGCATATGAGATAAGGAAAAAAAGAGCAGCTATGCTAAAAGAGGTAGACACAATTGTTGAGGAGATTGTTCAGAGGATGAAAGAAAAAGGTGTAACACATCCATTTATAAGACAGGCAATTATAAATTCTGCATCTCCTATAAAGAGGAAAAGGATAATAGAAGAGACATATGATGAGATAATGGAAAAGTTTAAAGAAAACCTGAACAGGATCTCAGAAGAAGACATAGTAAAGGAAGGAGTAGAATCAGCGATCTAAAAAGAAAAGATGACTTTTGCAGCTACAATCAGTTGATCCAAATCCATCTATTTGCCTGTATCTTTTTGAAAGATAGAGTGCAATTTCGCACTCTATCTTTTTTTCACTCTCTATTGTCAGAATTCCAGAAAGCTCTGAGATATCAAGAAGATAATCTATATGCCAGAAGTTTTTCCTTTTTTTCATATGCCTTCTTATTCTTCCTTCAAGAGAATTCATCCCTGATCCTACATATGCATATATCCCGGGCTGAAAAAAAATCTTACCAAGACTTCCTACCTTTACACTTTTTGCTTCTTTTACCTTCAGAAAAAGTATATAAGCACCTTTTATGATTTATCCCTCGTATGGAAATGCTTCTGCTTTCTTTTTAAGCTTTTCCCACTCTTCTTTAACCTTTTTCTGAATCTCTTCTATAGTCTCATCACTCAGATGCCTGAATCTTCCCTGAAGCTTTAGATAATCCTTTACAGGCTTAAGTTCACCCTTTGGCATATTTATCCTGTATCTTCCATCTATTACCTCATAAAGTGGAAATACACCAGTCTGAACAGCAAGCTTTCCTATCTCAACTGAAAGGTGAGATGGGAGTCTCCATCCTGTAGGACATGGTGAAAAGATGTGAACATATGCAGGACCTTTTACCTCTGCTCCTCTTCTTACCTTTGTCATAAGATCATATGGATAGCTTGGGCAGGCTGTTGCCACATAAGGAATACCGTGAGATACTGCAATTTCTGGAAGGTTCTTTTTCCATGTCATCTGTCCAAGACTTTTTTTTCCAGGAGGAGAAGTAGTTGTTGCTGCACCAAATGGTGTTGCTGAAGATCGCTGAATTCCTGTATTCATATATGCTTCATTGTCAAAGCATATGTAAAGTATATCATGACCCCTTTCAAGTGCACCAGAAAGTGCCTGAATTCCTATATCTGCTGTTCCACCATCTCCAGCAATTCCAACACAGAATACCCTTCTCTGTTTTGCCCTTCCTTTTCTCATAAGAACTTTAAGACCTGCTTCTACACCACTTATTACCGCTGCTGTGTTTTCAAAGGCAACATGTATCCAGGGGACAGTCCACGCAGTTTCTGGAAATGGAGATGATACTATCTCTATGCATCCTGTTGCACACGCAACAATTGTATCTTTTCCAAGTGCCTTCATGGCAAGTCTTACAGCAAGCATCTCACCACAGCCCTGACATGCCCTGTGACCTGAAACAAAATACTCCTCTTTTGGAAGATTCTTCTTCGTAAACTTTATCTCCCTCATTCCTTAACTCCATAGAAGTAATAAAATTCTGAACCCTTTTCAGAAAATTCTTTCGTCATATCAACTATCCTTTCATAATCCTCAGGAACTACATCCCTTCCAGAAAGTCCAACAATAAAATCAACAATTCTTGGACCATCAGATCCATAAAATGCAGATCTCAGTTCTGTTGCAACAGGTCCTCCTGATCCACATGATACAGCCCTGTCTATAACTGCTACATATTTTACACCTTTTAAAGCACTTCTTATGTCCTCATATGGAAATGGTCTCCAGAGTCTAAGTTTTAAAAGTCCAACCTTCTTCCCTTCTTCTCTCATCCGCTCCACTGCAAGCTGTGCAACCTCACCATAGCTTCCACATGTAAGAAGAACAGTTTCTGCATCATCAACATAAAATCCTTCTACAGGACTATAGCCTCTTCCTGTAAGCTCCTTCCATTCATCCCATGCCTTAACAAGCACTCTGTATGAAGAATTTAGTGCCTCATCATGAGCTTTCTTTATCTCTGCATACTGATCAGGAAATGCATAAGCACCCATTGTAAGGGGGCTTTCTGGATCAAGTCTAAAAAGTGGTTCATATGGAGGAAGATATTTGTCTATTGTCTTCTGATCCACAAGCTCAATTGGTTCAATTGCATGAGTAAGGAAAAATCCATCCATGTGTATCATTACAGGAAGAAGGACACTTCTGTCTTCTCCAGTCCTGTATCCGATAAATACATGATCATATGCTTCCTGCGCACTGTTTACAAATATCTGTATCCATCCAGAATCCCTTACGAGCATTGCATCAGAATGATCGTTCCATATTGTAAGTGGAGCAGAAAGGGTCCTGTTTGCAAGTACCATAAGGATAGGAAGTCTCATTGATGATGCGATATATACGATCTCTGACATAAGGGCAAGACCCTGACTGCTCGTGCATGTAAATGTCCTTGCTCCAACTGCCTCTGCACCAATACATACACTGAGAGCTGAATGCTCTGATTCAACAGGAATGAATTCTGCATCAAGCTCTCCATCTGCAACCATCTCAGAAAGCCTTTCTACTATATGTGTCTGTGGAGTTATGGGATATGCTGCAATTACATCTACATTTGCCTGTTTTACTGCTTCAGAAACTGCATGTGATCCTTCAATTGCTATCCTTTTCACCTTATTCCTCCGGAATCATTTTTATTGCACCCTTAGGACATTCATTTGCACATATTCCACATCCTTTACAGTAAAAAAGATCAACTGAATAAAAACCATCCTCCTCTTCTTTCACAGCCCCTTCTGGACAAAATATATAACAATTCCCACACTTCACACATTTCTCTCTGTCAATTACAGGTCTTTCAGACCTCCAATCACCAGTCTTATAAGACCTTGCTGAACCTGGTTCAGTAATAACAAAACCAGGTCTTATCTGCTTCCATCCTATCGTCATCCTTCTACCCTCGTTTCATTATATGCTCTTTTCAGAGCAGAGATGTTTTTTTCTGCAACCTCACCAAATCTTTCCTTAAGTGGTTCAATAAGAGATTCAAGACTTACAAGAGGAGCTGCCTTGATCAGTGCACCAAGCATTGTTGTATTCGTTATAGGAAGACCTATATTTTCTTTTGCTATCTTTGTTGCATCTACCCATGCAACTTTTACATCCTTAAACTCTGGTTTTTCAGGACTGTTTATAACGAGAAGACCACCTTTTTTAAGCCCCTTTGTAACATCCACAACCTCAGTAAGTCTTGGATCAAGAACAACTACAATATCCGGATTATAAACACCACTTCTCAGCCTTACAGGTCTTTCATCAATCCTTGCAAATGCAAGGACAGGAGCACCTCTTCTTTCAGGACCAAAACTTGGAAGTGCTATTGCAAACTTTCCTTCTCTTATTGCTGCATGTGCCAGAAGTTCAGCAGAAGTTACAGCACCCTGACCACCTCTTCCATGAAAACGAATCTCTATCACTTTTTTTCTCCTCTCCTTTTTTTAGGTGCAAGCTTTTGCATATATAATTTACTTAAATATGTCAAGTATTTCCTTCATGTTTTTCATTCTTTCAAGCTCACTCTCACTTGTAAGATTACAGCTTATAGGAGTTATACTTATCATGTTGTTTCTCAATGCAAGGATGTCTGTATCAGCCCTTCCATTTTCTTCAACTATTATCTCTCCTGCAAGCCAGTAATACACATTTCCTCTTGGATCTATCCTCTTTTCAAAATATTCCTTATACTGAGTTATGGCTTGTCTTGTAAATACGACACCTTTTATCTTATCTGGAGGAAGTGCAGGGATGTTTACATTCAGGGCAATTCCTCTTTTAAATTCATTTTTTAAAAGAAAATCTATAATCTTTCTGCTAAACTTGCTTGCAAAAGAAAAGTCAGGAGCTTCTCTTGTATCAAGAGATATAGCAGCAGACCTTATTCCAAGATATGCACCTTCTGTTGCAGCAGAAACTGTTCCTGAATAAAGGACATCTATTCCAACATTTGCACCAAGATTTATTCCTGAAAGGATGATCTGGGGAGGTCTGTGTTTCAGGATCTCCTGAACAGCTATCTTTACACAATCTGCAGGAGTTCCAGTTATTGCATATCCATAAAATTTTCCATTCCTGTATATCTCCTGAACTCTGAGAGGAGAATTAAGAGTTATTGCATGACCAACAGCACTCATTTCAAAATAAGGTGCAACTATGTGGACCTCAAAATCATCCTTAAGTTCACTGTAAAGCGCATATAGTCCATCTGCATGAATTCCGTCATCGTTTGTTAAAAGAATCCTCAGTTTTCCCATTCTTCCTCCTAATTAATGCTTATCCTTTTCGTCTTCTTTTGGCATAGGAAACTTAAAGAAGTCTATTCCTTCTTCTCTCAGCATCTTCTCTTCCTCTTCTGTTGCAACTCCACGAATATTCCTCTTTTTTGTAAGACCATAATGCATCTTAAGGGCTTCTTTTGCAAAATCAGGTCCCACATCTTCTGTATTCTTCTTTATAAAGTCCACGATCTTGTAGTAGAGCTTAGTGTAATCAAATTCCTCCTTCTTTTCTTCCCTTTTTTCTTCTTTTTCCTCACTTCTTGAATGCTTTATTGCAACAGGAGAAAGAACCCTTCTTACATTTGTATCATTACAATAAGGACAGCTTATAAGCTTCTTCTTCCTCTGTTCTTCAAATGCCTCTGAACTTTCAAACCATCCTTCAAATACATGACCATTTGAGCATTCTATGTCATAGACTATCATCTTTCATCTCCCCTCATCTTTCTTAGTTTTTCAAGATTTATAATATCGTAATCAATACCGTCCTTTGAAATCTGCTTTGGAGTCTCAATTATAAAAGGAATATCTTTTAGTCTTCTGTCCTTAAGAAAATATCTGAAAGCATCTTCTCCTATCCTTCCTTCTCCTATATGAGCATGTCTGTCAATCCTTGAACCACACTCTTTTTTTGAATCATTTATGTGTAGTAAAAAAAGATAATCAAGACCAATCCTGTTTTCAACCTCTTTCATAAAGATCTCATATCCTTCTTTTTTTCTTAAGTCATATCCAGCACAAAAGACATGGCATGTGTCAATGCAGATACCAAGCCTTTCTGTCTGACCTACCCTTTCCATTATCTCTTGAAGATGCTCAAGCCTATATCCAATAGAAGTTCCCTGTCCAGCAGTTGTTTCAAGAAGTATCCTTACAGTATCTGTTTGAGAAATTATCCTTCTTAAAGCCTCTGCAACTTTTTTTATCCCTTCCTTTTCACCTGAACCCTTATGTGATCCAGGATGAAGGACAAGATTTGGAATTTTCAAAATTTTTGCCCTCTCAATCTCCTTTATCATGAGCCTTATTGATCCATTCCATATCCTCCTTTCAGGAGATGCAAGGTTTATAAGATAGCCTGCATGAGCAGAAACAACCTCTATGCCAGTTTCTTTTTTTGCCTTTTCAAAAAGCTCTATCTCCTTTTCAGAAATAGGACTTATCTTCCAGCTTGTTGTATTGTGAGTAAAGATTTGTATTACTTCACAGCCAATCTCTTTTCCCTTAAAAACAGCCCTGTCAAGACCTTCTGATATAGGCATATGCGCACCTAAGCGAGGCATCCCATATCTTCTTTAAGCATCTTAAGAAGTCTTTTATACACTGGTCCTGGCTTTCCGTCTCCAATCGTATGGTTGTCATATCTTACTACAGGAACAATGTCTATGGTTGTTCCAGTAAGCATAACTTCTTTTGCACTGTATGCATCACTGAGTGGTATGTCATCAAATTTTACACCATTTAAAATTCCTTCTTCTTTCAGCCTTTCTGCAAACCTGAATACCTGCTGTGCAGTAATTCCTGAAAGGGTCTTTTTGAATTTTGGAAACCTAAGTATATTATCCTTTCCAAGAACAGCTATATTTTCTGTAGCACCTTCTGCAATAAATCCTTCCTCATCAAGTGCAACTGAGAAATCTGCTCCATCCTGAAATGCCTCCATCTTCATGAGGACATTTGGAAGATAATTGCAGGATTTTATTGTTGCAAAAAAGGACTTCTTTACAGGAATTCCACTTGTAATAACGCTTACTCCTTCCCTGTAATATCTTTCAGGTGGTCTGTGATACACATAGCTGTTTACATAAAGATAGCTTTGTGGACAGTCGTATGGATTCACATTAAAGCTTCCTGGTCCTCTTGATACGAGAATCCTTATAAGACAGTCCTTCTTCCCTCCAAGCTCAATTACCTTATCTATTATCTCTTCTATATGGCTGTATTCAGGAGGAAGCTCAAGAGAGATCCTTTCAGCAGAGGTTTCAAGTCTTTGTAGATGCTCCTTAAGCTTATAAACTTTTCCATTCACACACTTCATAATCTCAAATACGCCATCACCTCTGTGAGCAACATGATCGTCCACAGGGATGAGCATAAGATCTGGATCAGTTGTAAATCCATCAAAGAGACTTGAATACATGGCAAGATAATCCTTTATCCATGGTCTTTTTCTCAGGCTTGAGTAAAAGTTTTCCTTTGTTATAAGATTCACCTTCATCAGATTCTCCCTGCTATTTATTTTTCATCAAAGTAAGATAAAAACAGACACTTTGTCAAATCTTTTCAGGCTTTAAATTTGATGTAATTTTTATGGAGTTTTAACTTGGTTTTAGAAAAGGCAGAATTAAAGGAGGAATACCCATCCTGTGAGTTATATTGTGGACAAATTCCCGAAAGTAAGGCCATGAAATTAAATTTAAGTTAAACCTCATATAAGTATCAAGGAACTCTTTTGTAAACTGACCTTCTGATTTCTTTATAGTTATTAATAATGTGCATTCAATCCTTATAGCATAATCCCTTTTTGTTGTCCTTGTGCCAATCAACACAAACTGCTCTGTAAAAACAGCTTCTCCTTGATCAATAATTTTCCATTGAGTTTTAGCTGTTATGTCTATCTTTATTGGACCTTGAGTAGCTTGAAGTTTCTCTCTTCTTAGCTTTGCAGAGCATGACTCTAATTCTATCTTACTTAATTCTACAAACCTTAGTTCTTTTTTATATTCTTCTGGTGAAAGTAAAGTTTCTTTTTCCTTCTTCTGTTTCATGCTGCTTCTCTATAATCATCAGTTGTTAGTGCTTCAGACTTAGGCAGTTTCCATCTGAATTCTTCTTTAGTTAGAATTTCTTTAAAATAAGTGATCTTCTTATACTTAAAGTTAACAAGAGCTTGAGCAAGTAAGGTACTTACAAACTGATTTAAACTTATCCCGTTTTTCTTTGCTTCTTCAGCTAAGGCTTTATGTAAATATTTAGGTAATCTTACCACAAATTTTCCACTATATTCTTCTTTTTCTGGCTCAGGTATAGATTCTCCTGCTTCTAAAAGATCGCAAAATATTTCTTTTTTAAGTTCCTCAAGATTTGATAATGCTTCTTGAGGAGTATCACCATCACCTATAAGGGCATCTCCAAATTGTGGTATCCTTGCCATATATCCTCCACCTTCCTCTTCAGGGATAGGAACTATCTCTACAGGATAACGAAGATTCAGATAATAATCCAATTTTTTCTTTAACTCTTTTTTCATTTTTATAACTCCTCCGTATAAATTTTAATTAATTCAATTGCTTCTAAAAGCTTTTTCACATAGACTCCTTTTACTTTTCTTCCTTTCTTCACAGCTATTGTCAGCTTTCCTCCAATTCCTTTGTAAAGCCCCATTTTCCACAATCTCTTCAAATGTTCACTTGTAATAACGATATGTGAACCTTTTTTATATTCCCACTGTTCAGGTAGGTAGGCTAAAAACCAGGAATTGCTATGTGGAGGTAATGAAAGTTTGCGGAGACTTTCAATCCCTCATAGGTAAGCTAAAAACCCTACCGCTGGGCCAGCGGGAAGTTACGCCCGTGGAGCTTTCAATCCCTCATAGGTAGGCTAAAAACGCTTGCACATGTGATATTAAATTCAACAAGACATGGAAACTTTCAATCCCTCATAGGTAGGCTAAAAACAAAGCAGACGAAGAATTACTTGACTCAATAATGCTGACTTTCAATCCCTCATAGGTAGGCTAAAAACGAACAAAAAGTGATGTGAAAACTTTCAGTCTTTCTGACTTTCAATCCCTCATAGGTAGGCTAAAAACAAATGTGCTATACCCAAAAACGCAAAAACCAACAGGAGGGCTTTCAATCCCTCATAGGTAGGCTAAAAACGTATAGTTTTTCAAGAACGATTTTCTTTTCCTCTCCTTCCTTTCAATCCCTCATAGGTAGGCTAAAAACCTGTTGCCTTATTTCCACATACATGTTTACAAAGTTGTCTTTCAATCCCTCATAGGTAGGCTAAAAACCTGAGAGAACTGATCACTCCTGCATCCCTTGCCCTCCTTTCAATCCCTCATAGGTAGGCTAAAAACCCATAACCATCATTGATTTCTCTGTAATTTTGCTATTTAATATCTTCCTTGTCAAGTCAAATTTTTTAGAAGGAAAAAATCCCAAAACAAGCTTCAGTCTTAGGTTTTGCTCATTTTTTACCTGTTGTCTAAGTCCAGGGAAAATTACATTACCGGAGGTAGACAAAATCAGAGAATAAGTTCTTGTCCACCTTTGTTTAAACCAATTGTTTCTCTTCTCATATACTGCGGTGTCCTTAATGTATAAAACACAATAGAATCTTCTTTCTCATCTATTATTTCCCGCAGTTCTGCCTTTAAGCGCTCATATTTAGCTTTTGTAAGCTCTCCTTCTAAAAGAGAATTTTGAACCCAGTTAAGATATTTCCTTCCAACTTTTAAGACTTTTGCTACACGCTTTTCATTTACATCATAAGCTACTATTACAAACATTCTCACCACCTCGCAATATATGGCTCATAAGGTTGTTCTTCTAAAAGATGTTTCTCAATCTTATAAAGCTCAAGTCTTACAAGTGTTCTGTAAGAGACTTTTCTTTTCAGTTTTGGGTGTTTAACTGTCTGTTTGAGTTTATTTTCCCACTCTTCTACGACAATTTTTTGTCCTGTGTTGTTAAGAAAGACTCCTTCTATTTCTTTAGAAAAATGTTTTGCCCGAATCTGTCTTTTATTTATCAAAGAAAAAATAAGCCGATCCACAAAGACAGGCTTAAATACTTCTGCTACATCAAGATTCAGTGTAAATCTTCGAAAATTTGTAGCATGTAAAAAACCTATTCGTGGATCAAGATGAGTTCTATATATTTCACTTAAAGCAAGAACATACATCAGTGAGTTTCCAAAGCTGATCAATGCATTTAATCTATTTTGTGGAGGTCTTTTTGTCCTTCTGTCAAAAGAAAACTCATCTGATTTGAGAATCTCTTCAAAAGCTCCATAATACAGTTCTCTGATATTTCCTTCAATTGCCATAAGTTCTTCTGGAATATTCTGTTCATCTATTGAAGATGCTATTCTGTCTATAGAGCCTATCACACTGCTAAGGTTTCCTCCTCGCCTTTCATAATAAGAAAGGACTTTTTTCAGGTATTCATTCTGACTACCAGATGTATCAAAATATAGCTAAATTCATCTGGCAG
>CAZEOQ010000010.1:0-38248 GCA_964513995.1 uncultured Desulfobacterales bacterium
TCACTCCTCCTCCTTCTATCCCTACATTTCCACAAAGCATTGCAAGATTTGCAAGTGCAAGGACATTATCTACACCATGGCTGTGCTGTGTTATTCCCATTGCATATATGATTGAGGAAGGTTTCTTTGTTGCATAAATCTTTGCTGCCTCTTTTATAACAGATTCATCTACACCTGTTATCTCTGAGACTTCCTTAAGTGAGACATCCTTTAATGATTCTCTAAACTGCTCAAATCCCTCACATCTTTCCTTTATAAATCCTTCATCAAACATTCCTTCATCAACTATAACTTTGCACATTCCTAAGATAAGCATGACATCTGTTCCAGGTTTATGTCTTATCCATATGTCTGCCATTTCTGCAAGCTCTATCTTTCTTGGATCAGCTACTATAAGTATTGCTCCCTTCTTCTTTGCCTTCTTTATCCTTAGAGCAACAATTGGATGCTGTTCTGTTGTATTTGATCCTATGACAAATATACAATTTGCCTTTTCAATATCACTTATAGAATTTGTCATTGCACCACTTCCAAATGCCTCAGAAAGACCAACAACTGTAGATGAATGACAGAGTCTTGCACAGTGATCTATGTTATTTGTCTTCAGGACTGCTCTTGCAAACTTCTGTATCAGATAATTTTCTTCATTCGTGCATTTTGCAGATGCAAGAACTCCTATCTGATCACCACTATATTCAGAAAACCTCTTTGCAACAAGATCAAGTGCCTCATCCCATGATGCTTCTCTAAATGATCCATTCTCCTTTATAAGAGGTTTTTTCAGCCTTTCTTTGCTTTCTGTAAAAAGAAGACCAAATCTTCCCTTTACACAGAGCTGTCCTTCATTTACAGATCCATCCCTTTTTCCTCTTACCCTTACAATGCGATTTTCCTTTACACCAACCTCAAGCTCACATCCACATCCACAATAAGGACATACTGTTACAACAGTCTTTTCTGGCTTTTCCCATTTTTCAAATCTTGCAGTAAGTGCACCTGTAGGACATGCATCAACACATGCTCCACAGAATTTACAGTTAGATTCAAGAAGCTTTTCAGGTCCTATCCAGTGATTCCTGTGAAAGTCCACATGAAACTTAAGTATTCCTTCTCCTCTTACCTCCTCACATATCCTTACACATCTTCCACAGAGAATACAAAGATTGTAGTTTCTTTCAAAGAAAGGCTCTTTAAGAACCGGAAGCTCTTTTTGTGGAACAGAAAACCTTATCTCTTTTAGTCCTACATATTCCACGACCTTCTGTATCTCACATTCTCCATCTTTTGGACAATATCTGCATCCAGAAGTTACAGGAAACTTCTTCATACATTCCCTTATAGACGCACACTCATCCTTTCTTTCGCAGAAAAGGCAATTTGTAGGATGTCCTGTGATTGCAAGAAGCATTTCCAGAGTATTTCTTCTTATTTCCTGAAGCTCTTCTGTCTTTGTTATTACCTTCATTCCATCTTCTGCCTTTGTAACAGTTGCAAGAGGATAGCTATCCCATCCTTCTACCTTTACCACAGAAAGCCTGCAAAGACCTACTGGCTCAAGATCTGGATGATAACAAAGGCATGGAATATAAATCCCTGCTTTTTTTGCAGCATCCATTATTGTCTTTCCTTTTTCTATCTGAACCTCAACTCCATCTATGGTAAGTGTTACATACTGCATGCCTTTTCCTCCTAAGCTTTTTGAAGCCAAAAGCTTTTTAACATAAAAAAAAATTTATTGTCAACAATAGGACTGATTGACAATATGATAAGCTTTTGCTAAAAGTCCGCAAAATGATTGCTTACCTTGACCTTATTTCTGGAATAAGTGGTGATATGTTCCTTTCTTCACTTATAGACATAGGTCTTCCTGTTTCTGAAATAGAAAATATCGTTTCTGAATTTGGAATAAAAATAAGGACAGAGAAGGATAAAAGACATGGAATATCAGGAACAAAGATAGACATAGAATGTAAAGATCAGAAGGAGAAAAGATCTTTTAAAGAGATAAGAGAGATGATTCTGAAAAGCTCAGCAGACAAAGGATTAAAAAAAAAGGCAATAGAGGTATTTGAGATAATAGCAAGGGCAGAAGCAGAGGTTCATGGCTGTTCTATTGAAGAGGTTCATTTTCACGAAATAGGAGGAATTGATTCCATAGTTGATATATTTGGTGTTCTTTATGGGATTGAATACCTGGGAATAGAAAAGGTTATCTGTTCAGCTGTCCCTCTTGGAACAGGAACAATAAGGACATCTCATGGAATACTTCCAGTTCCTGCTCCTGCAACTCTTGTAATACTAAAAGACATTCCTGTTTATGGAACAGGAATAAATACAGAACTTGTTACACCTACTGGTGCAGCTCTTATAAGATATCTTTCTGATGGATTTGGACCTCCTCCTCCCATGAGGATAAAGAAAATAGGATATGGGATAGGAAAAAAGGAGATCAGAGAAAGACCAAATCTTTTAAGAATCATCCTTGGAGATTATGGATTTTTAAAAGACACTGATACAGTTTCTATACTTGAGACAAATCTGGATGATGCAATTCCAGAATATTTAGGATACCTTATGGAGAAGCTCTTTGAAAAAGGAGCATTAGATGTTGCTTATGTTCCAGGATATATGAAAAAAAACAGACCTGGATTTTTGATAAAGGTCATATCTCCTCCTGAAAAAACAGAAGAACTTACTGATATACTGTTTAAAGAAACGGGAACAGCTGGTATAAGGCATACATTTTGCTTTAGAAAAAGACTTCCAAGAAAGATAAAAAAGATTGAGACACCCTGGGGAATTGTAAAAGTAAAAGAAATAGAAGAGCCGGATGGTTCAGTATCTATAAGACCAGAATACGAAGAATGCTTAAATATTGCCAGGAAATATGATATACCTCTTAGGAAGGTTTATGAATATATCTTTTCTAAAAATGTAAAAAAATGAAGCTCCTCATCATACAGCCAACCTATTATTATTCCCCTGAAGACAGAAGACTCCACAAGACAAAATCCAGGGCATTGGTCCCTCTTACCCTTCCTTATCTTGCAGCCCTTACTCCAAAAGAATGGGAAGTAAAGCTCATAGACGAACAGATTGAAGACATAGACTTTAATGAAAAGGCAGATGTTGTGGCAATAACTACATGGACGATAAATTCTTTCAGGGCATATGATATAGCAGACAGATTCAGAAAGAGAAATATTCCTGTAATTATGGGAGGCCCACATATATATTTCCACTCAGATGAGGCATTAAAGCACTGTGATGCTGTATGTATAGGAGAAGCAGAGTATGTATGGAAAGAGATGCTGGAAGATTGTGCTGCTGGAAGGTTAAAAAAGATATATAAAGCAGACAGATTTCATGACTTAAAAGACCTTCCTTTTCCAAGATATGACCTTCTGAAAGACAAAATAAACAGGTATGGAATCATAAAGACATATTCTGTGCAGACATCAAGAGGATGTCCTTTTAAGTGTGAGTTCTGTTCAGAAAGATTCTATCTGGGAACAACTTACAGATACAGACCAGTTGAGGAAGTTATAGAGGAGATAAGGTATCTGAAGAAGCTTGGAGCAAGATATATCTTTTTTGCTGACAGTAACTTTGCAGGAAAGCTTTCACATACAATGGAACTCATAGAGGCACTTATTCCTTTGAAGATAAGGTGGTCAACACTTTGGTCTCTTTATCTATGCAAAAACAAAGAGCTTATGGATCTTGCAAAGAGAAGTGGTCTTCTTCATGTAAACATGGGAATGGAAAGCATAGACGAAAGGACGCTAAAGGGAATGAATAAGAAAGCAAACAGAGTATCTGAGTATAAAGAGATACTTGAAAATCTGAGAAAAAGAGAAATAAGCTATTCACTGAATTTTATATTTGGATGGGATACAGAAACTCCAGATATATTTAAGGCAACTTTACAGTTTCTTTTAGAAAACAAAGTTCCTGCAGCATACTTTAATATCCTGACTCCTCATAAAGGGACTCCTCTTTATGAAAGGATGAAAAGGGAAGGAAGGATCATAAATATAAATGACATAGGAAGATGGCCTGGAATAAGATGTTACATAAAACCAGCATATTGCAGTCCCAGTCAGCTGGAGAGATATGTAAGATGGATGTATGTAAAATTTTATTCTGTTTCTTCTATAATGAAGAGACTTTCTTTTTCATTTACAAAAGCAAATATTGCTTCATGGATTATAAACATATCACAGAGAAGAATAGCTTTTTCAGAAAAAGCTGAAAACTTTGATGCTTTTTAGGAGGAAGCCTATGAAAGAGTGTATATTCTGTAAAATAATAAAAGGAGAATTGCCAAGTTATAAGGTTTATGAAGACGAAAAAGTAGTTGCATTTGAAGACATAAATCCTATTTCAAAAGGTCATACACTTGTTATTCCAAAGATCCACGCAGAAAATATATGGGACATTCCAGAAGATTATCTTTTGGCAATTTACAGGGCAGCAAAAAAGCTTTCAGATGCTATAAAAAAGGCTTTGAATCCTGTTGGAATAGCTTTTCTTCAGCTTAATGGAAAAGGTGCAGGTCAGGTTATACCTCATTATCATCTTCACATTATTCCCAGGTCTCCTGAAGAGCCAGAGCTTCCTGTGTCTAAATGGGAGATGAAGCCAGGAGATAAAGAGGAAATAAAAAGGATTGCAGAAAAGATATCAGATGCTTTAAAATAGCTAATCCTCAAGTTCTGTATTCCAGTAAAGATAATCCCTCCATGTTGGAGGAATGTCATAAAGGTCTATCCTTACTGAAGGAAGCCATTTTGGTCTTTTGGGCTTTTTAAGAAGTTTCATTCCTGCTTCTTCAGGTGTCCTTCCACCTTTTTTCCTGTTACACTCAGGACAGCATGTTACTATATTTTCCCAGACTGTCTTTCCTCCTCTTGATTTTGGAATAACATGATCATAAGTAAGTTCTCTTGGAGAAAGCTTCCTTCCACAATACTGACATCTGTAGTTGTCTCTTATGTAGATATTTTTTCTTGAAAACTTAACAGGTCTTTTTACCCACCTGACCATCTTGAGAAGTCTTATAACAGAAGGAAGCTTTATTGTAAATCTTACTGAATGAATCTCTCTTTCATACTCTTCCAGAACCTCAACTTTTCCAAGAAAAAGCAAAGTTAAAGCCTTTTTCCAATCAATTACTTTTAAAGGTTCATATGTAACATTTAAAAGCAGGACCTGCTCCATAGTCTTATATGGTTTAAAAAAAAGTCGCTTGAATAATAGAAAATCAGCTTTTTTATGTCAAGAATCCTGAAAGGCAGTTCTGAAAAATATAACTAACCTGCACAACTCTCACTTCGTCCAGCATATTTTTCTTATTCCTCTAAGTTCCCTGAATGAAAGATCTCTGTTTATACATCTGAAAACTTCTTCTTCATCCTCTACGACTGCTCCACAAAGTGCATCTATTCCCCAATCAAAAAGAACTTTGGAAAAAGGTGTTGTAGGACCTATAAGGATCTTGAAGCTATCTTTTTTACAAGCAGAAAGTATCTCTTCTAAGGTATGATTCAGAAGTGTGCTTGCAGTAATTGCAACAACATCTGCTTCTCCAAGAACTTCTTTTCCTTCAGATACTGTAAGATCTCCTGGCCTTGGTATTCTCTCAATTACCCAAAAATTTTTGAATCTATCTCTTATCTTATCAACAAAAGGAAAATGTCCAATCACTGCTACTTTTTTCCCTTCACCCTTTTTCAAAATAAGATCCTGACCACTTAAATACTCAATCTTTTCTGGAACTTGAAGAAGTGAGTTTATTGTTGCAAGTGCAACAGATACCTCTATTCCTTCCTTATCTAAAGCCCACCTTATAACCTTATCCGTATCAGAAGGAACTTTTATCTTGAGCTTCTTAAATCCTTTTTCCCAGTGCTGTGTAGCAGCTAATCCAACCCTCTTTGTCTTTACAGCTACAAGATGGAATCCTATACAAAAGTCCTCAATCTTTTTATCTTTTGGAACAGATTCTATAATCTCCTTCAGTATTCTCATCTCTTTTGCTTATATAGTAAACAATCAAAAATATTACAACCACAGATAAGGTTTTCAATGCAGATATACAACATAAAAAGAGTGGGAGAGGAGTCCCCGGGACTTATTGAGGAAGTAAAGGATGAGGTTTTAAAGAAAGAAGAACTTATCTTCAGTGGTTTTCTGAAGTAGGATTGACAGAAGAAACGGTTTTAGTATATAGGCAATAAGGCTGAAAAGAAAGGCCAGGAAGGCCATATCCCCATGAAGGGGATATGGCCTTTTGTTTTAAAAATCACAGAAGGATTTCTTTCCTGAAAATTCATATGAAACTTAGGATTTTCATTTCACTCATAGTCTTATTTAACAGTCTTGCATTTTGCAGCTTCTATAAAGATGCAATTGTCATAACTGATAGGGATATAGCAAAGATGAATGTGAGGAAGATATGGGATGTCCTGAATCAGGTTCCTGGAATAAGTGCTGGAGAATCTTTTGTTTCAATAAGGGGTTCAAACAAAGTAAAAGTATTTCTTGATGGAAGACCAATTAATGATCCTGCTTCTCCACACAGGGCAGTGAGATTTGATCTTGTTTCTCTGGAAGATGTAAGGAGGATAGAGATATACATAGGGAAAGGAGCTCTGAAGTATGGAGAAAATACTTCAGGAGGAGTAATCCTTATCTTTACGAAAAAAGGAAAAAGACTAAGTGGAAATGTAAAATCATATCTTGGAAACTTTGATACATCTCATATAAGTGCAAATCTTAGGACAGGAAAAGGAAGTCTTAAAACAGGTATGTCTTTTGGATATGAATATACAGGTGGTTATCTTCCAAATAATGATAAAAGGAAAAAGAGATTTGGGGCAAGGCTTTCTTATGCAAAAGAAAAGAAGGAATTAAGTGTTTCTTTTGATTATATCAGAAAAAAAAGAGGAATACATGGAAGAAAGGAATATCCAACTTTGCATTACAGAAGAAATAGCAGTATGTATTCTTTTTCTTTTGGTCTTAAGGCAAGAAAAGTAAAAGCCCTGATTTTTTTTAATTCTTCTAAAACAGAAAACAAAGATCCTGAAAGAAACATATACGGTTTTCTTAAAGTGAAAAAGCTGGGAGAAGATACATTTTTTAATCTTGATCTTGGAAGATGGGGAAATGTTGTTCTTGGAAATTCATTTCGTTTAGATAGAGCAAGAAGCAAAAGCTTTGGATCAAAGCAAGAGTATTCCATAGCATTCTTTGGAACATATGAGTTTCTGTATAAAAGGATTTCTTTGTCTTTTGGTATTCGTGAAACAGTTTATTCTGAGTATGAAGATCAGATAAATCCAGAAATAAAGCTTTCTTATTCTGATAAAAACTGGAGTGTATCTTTTACATACATGAGGACAAACAACATCCCTACATTTTATCAAAAATATGAAAGGACGAGCTCAAAAGAACCAAATCCAGAACTTGACATAGAAACATCTGATAATCTTAGCCTTTCCTTTTTCGTGAAACCTATTTCTAACTTTTCATTTGGACTGTCTTTTTTCCATAACCAGATTTCAAACAGGATTACATATGTCTATGACAGAAACAGATGGATTGGACATTATGAAAATCTTGGAAAAGTTACATACAAAGGAATGGACATTTCCCTGGATCTGAGAATAACAAAGGTTCTCTCTTTAAAGACAAATTACCTTTATATTGAAGCAATAGATGAAAGGACTGGAAGATGGATACCTGGAAAACCAAGACACAAGATATATTCAGACATATTTTTTAATCCTGTAAAAGACCTCTCTTTAGTTTTCAACATAAAGTTTGAGTCAAAGCAATATACGCGTTCAGATAATAAAGCATCAGCTCCTGCTCGTGCAATATGTGGTCTTAGGCTTGAATATTCACCATCCTGGACAAAGAAAAAGACAGAATTTTTTATGGAAATAAAAAACCTCCTTGATGAAAATTATTGTTATGGAGATGGATATCCTGCACCTCCTTTTATGTGCTTTTTTGGAGTAAACTTTTCATTTTAGCACGAAAGGCTGTTCTTCCTTGACACTTTTCAGACAGCCCTGTTAGAATCGTCCTGCAATGGAAGAAAGGATCTCAAAAGAAGAACTCATAAAGATCATAAAACCACTTATAGCAGAACAGCTATCAGAGTTTATTCGTGAACAAGAACTTAAGGCAAAAGAGATATCACTGATTGAGAGAATAATCCGTGTTGAAGAAGAACTCAGAGCTCAGAGGGAGATCATTGCATCTTTGCAAAGGGAGATGAATACTCTTTTTGAGGCAATGGATAAAAGATTTGAAGCAATGAACAGCCGTTTTGAAGCACTTCAGAGAGAGATGGAAAAAAGATTTGAGGCACTTCAGAGAGAGATGGACAAAAGGTTTGAAGCTATGGATAAAAGATTTGAAATTGTGGAAAAAAGATTTGAGGCAATGGACAAAAGATTTGAGGCACTTCAGAGGGAGATGGAAAAAAGATTTGAAGCTGTGGATAAAAGGTTTGAATCTGTGGATAAGAGGTTTGAAGCTGTGGAAAAAAGATTTGAAGCTATGGATAAAAGATTTGAAGCTGTTGAAAAACGCCTTTCCTTTCTTCAGTGGCTTGTAGCCAGTGGATTTACTTTTGTTTCCATACTGATTACCATCATAAACTTCCTTAAGTGAAGAGGTGAAAGATTACAAATCGGAAGATTGACAAAGTTGCTTTGGTTTATCAACCTTTTGGAATGGGAAATTTAAGGAAAAAGGTCATACTTTGAAAATACTTAAGGAGATCTTTTATGATTGTTGAAATGGAAGAATGGGGAAGGCTAAAAGAGCATTACGAAAAGATGAAGAATGTCCACATAAGAGAGCTATTTCAGAAAGATCCTGATCGTGCAAAAAGGTTCAGGATTGAAGATGCTGGAATCTATTTTGATTATTCAAAAAACATCATAACAGATGAGACTATAAGACTTCTTATAGATCTTGCAAATGCATGCTCTCTGAAAGAAAGAATAGAAGACATGTTTGAAGGAAGAACTGTAAATGTAACAGAAGGAAGACCTGCACTTCATACTGCCTTGAGGAACATGTCAGAAAATCCAGTGTATGTAGAAGGAAAGGATGTTATGCCTGAGATAAAATCCGTCTTAAAAAAGATGATGGATTTTTCTGAAAGGATAAGAAGTGGAGAAAAAAGGGGATATACGGGAAAAAGGATAAGGAATGTTGTAAATATAGGAATAGGAGGGTCTCATCTTGGTCCTTCTCTTGCATGCAAAGCCCTTTATTTTTATTCAAAAAAAGACATAAAGGTATCATTTCTTTCAAACATTGACCCAAGTCAGTTTGTAGATGTCCTTTCTGAAAAAAACTGGGAAGAGACGATTTTTCTCATTACATCAAAGACATTTACAACTTTTGAAACACTGGAGAATGCAAAAAAGGTAATTTCCTGGTTTTTAGAAAGGGCAGGGAAAAAAGATGCACTGAAGGATCACTTCTATGCAATAACAGCAAATAAGGAAAAGGCTGTTGAATTTGGAATTCCTGAAGAAAATGTCTTCCTTTTCTGGGAATGGGTAGGAGGAAGATATTCACTTACATCTGCTGTTGGACTTCCTGTTATGATAGCTATTGGAAAGGAAAAATTCCTTGATATGCTTTATGGATTCTATAGCATGGACAATCATTTCAGATATACTCCATTTGAAAAAAACATTCCTGTCATTCTTGCACTTATAAGCATCTGGTATAATAACTTTTTTGGTGCAGAAACACATGCAATAATCCCTTATGACTATTGCCTTAGAGAATTTCCATCTTATGTCCAGCAGCTTGAGATGGAAAGCTGTGGAAAATGTGTGGACAATGAAGGAAAAGATGTTCCATATAAGACAGGGCAGATTATATGGGGAGGAGTTGGAACAGACTGTCAGCACTCATTTTTTCAGCTTCTTCATCAGGGAAAAAGATTTGTTCCAGTTGACTTTATAGGATTCTTTACTCCTTTAAACAGACCATATGATCAGCACAAAAAACTTCTTGCAAACATGTTTGCACAGTCAGAGGCACTTGCATTTGGAAAGGATGATCCTGTTCCATACAGAAGAATTCCTGGAGGAAGACCATCAAATATAATCCTTCAGGAAAAGCTTACCCCTTCTTCCTTAGGAAGACTCATATCACTTTATGAACACAAGGTCTTTGTTCAATCAGTCATATGGAACATAAATCCGTTTGATCAGTTTGGTGTGGAGCTTGGAAAAAGGATAGCAAAAGAGATAACAGATGAGCTTTTTGAAGGAAAAAGAAAGGAACACGATCCTTCTACAAGACTTCTCATAGAAAAGGCTAAATCTTATATTTCAAAGCAGGAAGTCTTAGAAAAGGAGGACTCCTGAATTTTACCTTATCCTCAGCAGTCCTTCCTTCTTCTTTCAGTCTTCTGTATGCACCGAGTGCCCAAAGAGGAAAGTATTTTGAGTATCCATGATATCTCAGATAAAAGAACCTTGGAAATCCTGTTCCAGTATATTCCTTTTCATCCCAACTGCCGTCTTTGTTCTGTGTCTCTATAAGATACCTTATTCCTTTTTCTACACAGCTATCCTCAACTTCTCCTCCTGCAAGAAGTCCAAGAAGAGCCCAGGATGTTTGTGAAGCTGTGCTTTTTCCTCTTCCTGCAAGCTGCTTGTCATAATATGTATAACATGTCTCTCCCCATCCTCCATCAGGATTCTGACAAGACTTTAGCCATTCTATAGCCCTTTTTACCCATATTTTTCTTTTGTCATCTCCATACTGCCTCAGTCCCATAAGGACAGACCATGTTCCATATATGTAGTTTACTCCCCATCTTCCATACCATCCACCAAAGCTTTCCTGTTCCTTTTTCAGAAAAAGTATTCCTTTTTTTATTGGAGGAAACTCTTTTGAAAATCCAATAAGTGAAAGAAGTTCTATGCATCTTGCAGTAAGATCAGATGTGCTTGGATCAAGAAGTGCACCGTGATCTGCAAAGGGAATGTTGTTAAGGTAAAGACAGTTGTTGTCTATGTCAAATGCTCCCCATCCACCATCAGAACTCTGCATCCCTATTATCCAGTTTATCCCTCTTTCTATGTTCTGCTTGTATCTCTCAAAAGCACCCGCTTTAATAAGAGATATAAGGACCATTGCAGTATCGTCTACATCAGGATAAAATGAGTTTTCAAATTCAAATGCCCATCCTCCTGGATCAAGATAAGGTGCTGTTTCTGCCCAGTCTCCTTTTAGATCAAGGATCTGCTTTTCTATAAGCCATTCAACAGCCTTTTTTACAGAAGGATGATCCTTTGGAAGACCTGCTTCAATTATTGCTGAAAGTGTAAGACACGTATCCCATACAGGAGAAAGGCATGGCTGACAGAATGCCAGATTTTCCTTTACAGTAAGAAGATCATCAATTGCCTTTATTCCTCTCTGATAATCAGGATCATCTTCTCTGTATCCAAGTATTTTAAGTGCCATAACAGCATTTGCCATAGCAGGAAATATTGCACCAATTCCACCTTCTCCCTTCATCCTTTTTCTTGTCCATCTTTCTGCAAGCCTTATACTTTTTTCCCTGAGGAAGTTTCTTGAAAGATATGGCTCAAATCTTCTAAGTATTCTATCAAGTGCAATAAAAAGATCCTTAAGGATATTGTCAGGAACAAAGTGATCTAAGTATCTCAACCTTTCTGGATCTTCCCTAAAAAGCTCCCTTATCTGTTCTTCTTTTTTTAGTCTGCATACAGGTTTTTTTGCAAAAATTATAAGAAGAGGAACAATAACTGTCCTTGACCAGTATGAGACCTTTGAAAGATGAAAAAAGAACCATTTTGGAAGAAGCATTATCTCTGGAGGCATATATGGGACAGTATCCCACGGGATCTGACCAAAAAGTGCAAGTGTTATCCTTGTAAATACATTTACCCTTGATGCACCTCCAAGATCAAGTATCCTTTCCCTTGCCCTTCTCATGTGTGGAGAAGAAGGATCTTCTCCAAGAAGCTTAAGTGCAAAATATGCCTTTACGGATGCACTTATCTCTGATACTCCTCCTTCAAATATAGGCCATCCTCCGTCTTTAAGCTGTTTGCTTAATATGTAGTTTCTCAGTTTTTCTTTTAGATCATCAGGAATTCTTCTTCCAAGAAATCTCTGAAGTATTATGTATTCTGAAGGGATTGTAACATCTGCTTCAAGATCAAATACCCAGTATCCATCACTGTGCTGATGAGAAAGGAGATATTCCAATGCCTTTGATATGGCATCCTTTAGCTCTTTCATGTGATTTCCTCCTTTCTGGATTAAACCTTTTATATAGAGAATCTTCTTGAAATTGCAAGAAAATATTTTAATATTAAGCAAAAAAGCTTATGGAGGAGAAGTATGAAAAGTGAGGTCTATTTCAGTGATCTTAGGGCTTCTGCAAGAAGGAATCTTCTTGACAAGATTGAAAGGCTTATGGAAAAAGGAGGATTTGATGATATTCTTAAAAAGAACAAAGGTGCACTTGTTGCAATAAAGCTTCATTTTGGAGAAAAGGGAAATACTGCATTTATAAGACCTGTTTATATAAGAAGGATCGTTGATCATATAATAAAGCTTGGAGGAAAACCATTCCTTACTGATGCAAACACACTTTATGCAGGAACAAGAAGTGACAGCGTATCACATCTCAGAACTGCAATAGAAAACGGCTTTTCTTATTCTGTAGTAAATGCACCAATAATAATAGCTGATGGTCTTAGAGGTGGATCATACTATGAGATTTCTGTTGATGGTGAGCTTATAAAGAAGGCTTATATAGCAAGGGAAATAGTTGATGCTGATGTCTTTTTAAGTGTTGCTCATTTTAAAGGACACGAGCTTTCAGGATTTGGTGGTGCAATAAAGAATACTGGAATGGGATGTGCTTCAAGAAAAGGAAAGCTTGAACAGCACTCTGACCTAAAACCAAGGATAAACAGAAGAAAGTGTAAAGGATGTGGAGAATGTATAAAGCACTGTGCTCATGGTGCAATAAGCATTAAGGATAAGAAGGCAAGGATAGATGAGGAGAAGTGTGTTGGATGCTGTGAATGCATAGTTATATGTCCAAATGGTGCTGTTGAGATTCAGTGGGACAAGGATGCAGTAAAATTCCAGAAAAAGATGGCAGAATATACAAAAGCAGTTCTTGAAGGAAAAAAAGAAAGATCATTCTTTATAAACTTCCTTACAACAATTTCTCCTGCCTGTGACTGTTATGGACATAATGATGCACCTGTTGTCCCAGACATAGGAATACTTGCATCAAAGGATCCTGTTGCAATTGATCAGGCATCTGTTGATCTCGTAAACAAACAGCAACCACTTCCAGGAAGTGTGCTTGGTGGAAAGAAAGGAAAAAAGCTTGATATATTCCGTGCAATATATCCAAACATAGACTGGAGGGTTCAGCTTGAACATGCAGAAAAGCTTGGAATTGGAACAAGACAGTATAGGCTTATCAGGATATAAGGATCCAGATTCCTATTGCTATAAAAAGGATTCCTGAAAAGAGCTTTATGTAAAAAAAAGGTATTGTCTTTAGAAGGAATTCACCAAAAAGCACTGCAAGGAGAGAAGAAAAAGAAAGTGCAAGTGATGAACCGATAAATACAGGAAGAGGTCTTTCTTTTACGGAAAATGCAAGTGTTGCAAGCTGTGTTTTATCACCAAGCTCTGCAAGAAAGATTGCCCAGAATGTTATAATTATCGTCTTTAACACTTCTCTGTTACCTCCTTTATGGAATAATAAACTGCTTCACATAGCTTCTTTATCTGATCTTTTTCAATTGAAAGAGGTGGCATAAGGACAATAACATCTCCAAGTGGTCTTATTATAACACCGTGCTTTCTTGCCTCAAGTATTACCCTGTATCCTGTTCTTTTTTCAAGAGGATATGGCTCTTTTTTATCCCTATCCTTTACAAGCTCTATCCCTACCATGATCCCTTTTTGCCTTATATCTCCCACATGTTTCAGATCCCAAAATTCTTTTAGAAGCTCCTTTAGATAGGTTATCTTTTCCTGAAGCCTTTCAAGAACATTTTCCTTTTCAAAGATCTCTATATTTGCACATGCACATGCACATGCAAGAGGATTTCCTGTATATGTATGACCATGAAAGAATGTCTTGCGATAGTCTCCAAGAAATGCCCTGTATATCTCTTCTTTTGTAATTGTTGCTGCAAGTGGAAGATATCCACCAGTTATTCCTTTTCCAAGGATCATTATATCAGGAATTACATCTTCATGTTCACATGCAAACATCTTTCCTGTCTTTCCAAATCCAACAGCTATCTCATCAGCTATCATAATTATGTCATATCTTTCACAAAGCTCCCTTATCCTTCTCAGATATCCTTCTGGCTGAACAATTATCCCTCCTGCTGCCTGAACAATTGGCTCAATGATAATTGCAGCAATCTCATCCTTGTGTTTTTTCATAATGCTTTCTAACTGTTCAAGACATTCCATGCTACAGTTTGGATACTCTTTTCCAAATGGACATCTATAGCAGTAAGGAGATTCTGCTTTATATGTTTCAAAAAGAAGTGGTCTGTATGTTGAATGAAAAAGGTCTATTCCACCAACACTCATTGCACCAATTGTATCTCCATGATATGCATTTTTTAGACACAGGAACTTTTCTTTTTTTGGATTTCCTGCCTGTTTCTGATACTGAAATGCCATCTTTATGGCTACTTCTACTGCTGCTGCACCACAGTCAGAAAAGAATACCTTTGTAAGTCCTTCTGGAGTAATTTCTACAAGCTTTTTTGCACACTCTATTGCAGGGACATTTGATATTCCAAGAAGTGTGGAATGAGCAATCTTTTCTATCTGTTTCTTTATTGCAAGATCAAGTTCTTTTTTCCTGTGACCGTGAACATTCGTCCAAAGAGATGAGACACCATCTATGTATCTTTTTCCATCTATGTCTATAAGAAATACCCCTTCTCCTTTTTCTATAACAACTACATCCTCTTTTATGTATTCCTCCATCTGTGTGAATGGATGCCATATATACTGCTTATCCCATCTTTTTAGATCATCCTTCATCCTTTTTCTCCTTTATATCTATCCCAAGTTCATCAAGCTGACTTCTATCTACATCTTCTGGTGCACCAGTCAGTGGACATACTGCACTTGTTGTCTTTGGAAATGCTATGACTTCTCTTATTGAGCTTTTTCCTGCCATAATTGCTACAAGTCTGTCAAATCCAATTGCCATTCCTGCATGTGGAGGTGCACCATATCGGAGTGCTTCAAGAAAGAATCCAAATCTCTTTTCTGCTTCCTGATCAGATATCCCGAGTATCCTGAATATCTTTTTTTGAAGATCATAAAGATGAATTCTTACGCTTCCTCCTCCAATCTCTTCACCATTCAGGACAAGATCATATGATCTTGCCTTTACCTTCATAGGATCTTTTTCAAGAAGATCTATGTCCTTTGGCATTGTAAATGGATGATGAACAGATGTAAGTCTTCCCTGTTCGTCATACTTAAAAAGAGGAAATTCCTTTATCCATACAAAAGAAAATCTCTTTTTTGGCTCTATCTTCTCTGAAACGACCTTTCTTATCATTCCAAGAGCACTGTTTACGACATCCCTTTTGTCTGAAACAATTATTACGGTATCTCCTTTCTTTGCAGAAAGCCTTTTGTTTATAAGCTCTTTTTCTTTTTCTCCAAAATATTTTTTAAGTGGAGATTGCCATCCATCCTCCTTTATCTTTATCCAGAAGATCCCTTTTGCACCAAACTGCTTTGCCTTTTCAGAAAGCTCATCAAGCTCTTTTCTTGAAAGATCCCTTTCTACGACTATCCCTTTTATTGCACCTTCTTTTTCTACAGTATCAAGAAATATCTTGAAGCTGCTTCTTTTTGCAATATCAGTAATATCCTTAATTTCCATGTTAAATCTCGTATCAGGCTTATCTGTCCCATACCTTTCAATTGCCTCATCATATGTAAGTCTTTTTATTGGATATTCTATGCTATATCCGAGTATTTCTTCAAAGAGCTCTCTCATCATGTCTTCAAAAAGACTCATAACATCTTCCTCATCTGCAAAAGACATCTCTACATCTACCTGTGTAAATTCTGGCTGTCTGTCTGCACGAAGATCCTCATCCCTGAAACATCTTGCAATCTGATAATATCTGTCAACTCCACCTATCATAAGGATCTGTTTAAAAAGCTGTGGAGATTGTGGAAGTGCATAAAACTTTCCTTTGTGAATCCTGCTTGGAACAAGATAATCTCTTGCTCCTTCTGGTGTGCTCTTTGTAAGATAAGGTGTTTCTATTTCTATAAATCCTCTTTTTTCAAGAAAGCTTCTTATAAATGAAGAAATCCTGTTTCTCAGACGAAAAGTTTCTATTACCTCTTTTCTTCTCAGTTCAAGATACCTGTATCTGAGTCTTAATATCTCTGATCCATCAACCTTCCCACTTATCTGAAAAGGAGTAGTTTCTGCCACATTCAGTATCTTTATATCCTCTGCCCTTACTTCTATCTTTCCTGTCTTTAGCTTTGGATTTTCCTGAACCCTTCTAAAGACTTTTCCTTTTACTGCAATAACCCATTCAGGTCTAACATTTTCTGCCTTCTTATAAGCAGATCTGCTTATTGCTGGATCAAACACGATCTGCGTGATTCCTTCCCTGTCTCTCAGATCTACAAATATGAGATTTCCAAGATCCCTTCTTGAATGAACCCATCCCATAAGGATTACATCCCTTCCTATATCTTTTTCAGAAAGCTCTCCACAGCTATTTGTCCTTTTCCAGTCTTTCATAAGTTCTATCATGATCTCACCTTCTTGAATTTTGCTGAAAAATAACTTATCTTGAAGCAATAGTCAAATTTCTTAAGGAGCTTTTTATGAAAAAGATAATCCTTCTGATCCTTATATTCCCATCCTTTGTTTTTTCTTTTTATATTGAAGGACCATTTGTAGCAAATATAAAAGAGAGGTCTGCACTGATATGGTGGAAAGGTATAGGAGGTAAGCTTTTTATTGATGGAAAAGTATATGAAAAAAAGAAAGAACCATTTGAAATAAAGATAAAAGGTCTTTCTGCTGGAAGATCATACAGATATTATGTCATATTTGAAAATGGAGAAAGAAGACCAGAAAAAGGATATTACACATTTCACACTGAACCTGAAGGAGAATTCAGATTTGCTGTTGCAGCTGATAGCAGAGGTCCTTTGAGTTTTATTCCTATAAGAAAAAGCATACTTAAGGAGATATTTCAGGATGCAAAAAAAAGAAAAGTTGAATTTTTTTGTTTCTTAGGAGATCTCGTATTTGGATATGCTTCAAGTGAAAAGAAGTTAAGGAATCAGCTAAGGGAATGGAAAAAGACAGTAGCTTTTTTTATGCACGAGATCCCTGTGTATACTACCATGGGAAATCACGATACAGTATTTCATAAAGTAAAGGACAAAGCTGGATACTACTTTCTTGATGGAGAAAAGAAGAATGGAAGGATAGTTTTCAGTGAAGATGTATTTTCAGAGGAATTTGTGAATCCTGCTGAAAGCTTTCCAGAAAAAGAATCAGCTGAAGCTCCTTCATACAGAGAAACAGCATATAGTTTTGATTTTGGAAATTCACATTTCCTTTTTTTGAACACAGATTACTGGATAGCATGTTCTGAAGGATATGAAGGAAGAAGGTTTTATGAAAAGGGAAATCCATCAGCAGGAAGGATTATGGACAGACAGATAGAATGGATTGAGAAGGATCTGAAAGATGCAAGAAAAAGAGGGATAAAGCATATATTTGTATTTGGACATAGACCAATTTTTCCTATAACAGAAAAACAGAAGCTTTCAGAGGATCTGAGATCTGATCTTGAAAAAAGAAGAAAAAGGATATGGGATATCTTTTCAAGATATAAAGTAACCTGTGCATTTTTTGGACATGAACATAACTATTCAAGGACACTTATAAAAGGCGTATGGCAGATTGTTACAGGTGGTGCAGGTGCTCCTCTTCACAGCTGTTCTCTGAGAAAAGAGATTTCAGATAAGGTAAAAAAATGTAAGATGATTTTTCATTATTGTCTTGTTACGGTAAAAAAAGACAGGGTCATTCTGGATGTAATTGGAATAAAAGAAAAAAAGATCATAGATCATGCAGAGTTTTGAGATACTTTCAGCTATAAGTGCACTTATCTGGACATGTATCCTTCTTCTTCCATGGAAGCCATATTCCACAGAAGAATCTCTTGATTCAGAGCCTGTAGAAGATGATCTAAGTGATGTAACAGTTCTTATTCCTGCAAGAAATGAGGCTCATATGATAAAGGATACACTTCTTTCCGTAAAAGATCAGGGAAAAGGTATAAAGATAATCCTTGTTGATGATCAGTCAGATGATGGGACGGCAGAAGTAGCAGAAGGCTTAAAGATAGAAGGATTAAAGGTAATAAGAGGAAAGGAGCTTCCATCTGGATGGACAGGAAAGATCTGGGCACTTGAACAGGGATTTAGACACATAAAGACACCCTTTCTCCTTCTTACAGATGCAGATATATCCTTAAAGAAAGGGATAGTTTCTACGGTAAAAAGAAAGCTTGTTGAAGAAGGATGGGATGTGATATCTCTTATGGCTGTCTTGAGCATGAAAAGCTTCTGGGAAAGGATTCTTATTCCAAGTTTTGTCTATTTTTTTAAGATGCTTTATCCATTCAGACTCTGCAACAGGAAGGATTCAAGGATTGCTGGTGCAGCAGGAGGTTTTGTATTTTTGAAGACAGAAGTCATTAAAAAAATAGGAGGGTTTTCTTCTATAAAAGGTGAAATAATAGACGACTGTGAACTTGCAAAAAGGATAAAAAGTTCTGGATTTAGCATCTGGCTTGGTCTTACTCATTCTGTAATAAGCAGAAGGAGATATGGTCTTTCTGATATATGGAACATGGTAGCAAGGAGTGCATTTGCTCAGCTGAAATTTTCCTTTCTCCTTCTTTTTCTTTGCAGTATATGTCTTATAGCTTCTTTTGTTTTTCCTTTTCTTGGATTTTTTTCAAAATATGGAACGATCTTTTCTGTCATTTCATTCCTTGAAATGTTTCTGACATATATCCCGACTTTAGATTTTTATGGAATTCCGAAAAGATGGGCAATATCACTCCCATTTTCTGGAATACTTTACCTTTTTATGACATGGACATCAGCAATAAGGTATATCTCTGGAAAAAGGTCAAGCTGGAAGGGAAGGGTATATCTTAGAGAGGAAAAGGTTAAGTGAGGTCATTGCTTTTATAAATCCTAAAGCAACTTTTGCCAGATGAACTATCTGATAAGGAAAAAGGATTGTGGATCTTATAAGTCTTGGATAAAGTATCCTTCCGGATTCATCTATTGTATCCTCTAAAATTTCAGGGATCTTCATCTTATATGAATCAGATATTGCTCTTATGCAAAAAACAGGGACATCTTCTTCTAATGCAGCCTTTACTACAGAAGCAGATTCCATGTCAGAAGCAATTGCTCCTGTCCTTTCATAAAGAAAAAGCTTCTTTTCTGGATCTTTTATGACTGATTCTGTTTCAAGAAAAGGACCAAGCTGTGCATGTCTTGTCTTTATATAAGGCAGTTTCAGGATATTTCCAGAACATGTTATTATCTCTGTAGGAATAACGATTTCTCCTACCTTGACTTTTGGACTAAGTCCTGCAGATACTCCAGCAGAAATTATAAAAGAAGGTCTCTCATTCTGAATTATCTCCTTTGTCCTTTCATATGCCTTTTTTCCTATACCAGAAATATAAACAGGAAATTCTTTAAGAAACCTTCTTTCCAAATCTGTTGCAACGATTATGCACATACTGCTACAAAGATCCCGACTAAAAAGCAATAGAATGAAAAATAATAAAGCTTTCCTCTCTTTATTGTATCAATAAGAAATTTCAGTGAAAGGAATCCAACAATTGCAGAAACTGAAGTCCCTATAAGGATAGGAAAAATGGAGAAGCTTTTTGCATCTTTTATCTCAAGAAGAAATGCACCTAAGATAGCAGGAATAGAAAGAAGGAAAGAGAATCTTGCAGATACTTCTCTTTCAAGACCACACAAAAGCCCACATACAATTGTTATCCCTGATCTTGATATGCCTGGAATTATTGCAGCTGCTTGAGCCATCCCTATCAAGATTGAATTTAAGATTCCAACCCTTTTCTTTTTTCCTTCAGGAATGAATCTTGAAAGTGCAAGTATTGCTCCTGTTATAAGGAGCATAAAAGCAGCTGTTTTTGCTGAATAAAAAAGATTTTCAAAAAATCTTTTAAAAGAAAAGCCTATGATTGCTGTAGTAAATGTTCCTGCTGCTATGTCTTTTAAAAGAAGAAAATCTGGATCTTCTTTTGAAAAAGAAAAAAGACTTCTTAGGATTCCTTTTATGTCTTTAAAAAAATAGACAAAGACCGCTATAAGTGTTCCTATGTGGACTGCACAGTCAAAAAGGATGTCTCCTTTAAGACCAAAAATGTTCTGGATTATAACAAGATGACCTGAACTGCTTACAGGAAGAAATTCTGTAATTCCCTGAACAGCTCCAAGTATTGCAGAATGGATAAGCTTCATTGTTGACAGAAGCAAAAATAAGAGATTTTATAAAAAAGGGCAAGAGAAAAATGAGACTCCTGATAATTTTTTTCCTTCTTTTTTCTAAAACAATCTTTGCAAAACAGTGTCTTACAGAAGAGGATGTAAAAAGGATAGTGATACAGGTAATAAAAGAGAATCCAAAGCTTCTTTATGATGTCTTAAACAGCTACCTGAAAGAATTAAGAGAAAAAAAAGAGCTAAGTCTTTCATTAAAAAGAAGGATTTCAGTTCCTATCCTGAAGCACAATCCAACAAAAGGTCCAAAAGATGCACCTATAACAATAATAGAGTTTACAGATTTTCAGTGTATCTTTTGCAAAAAAGGAAAAATGACAATGGATGAGCTTATGATGATATATCCAAACAAAATTAGGCTTGTCTATAAAAATCTTCCTCTTTCAAAGATACACAAAGAAGCACTTTCTGCTGCAAAGGCAGCAATGGCAGCAAACAAGCAGGGAATGTTCTGGCCATATTATGACATGCTTTTTGACAGCTCTCCAAATCTTGGAAACGATGTTTATCTGAAGATAGCAAAAATGCTGAATCTTGATATTTCAAGATTCAAATCTGATATGAATTCTGAAGAAATAAAAAAACAGATACAGATGGACATTGAAGAAGCAAGAAGGTTTGGAATAAATGCAACTCCTACATTCGTCATAAATGGAGTAGTTATAAGAGGAGCAAAATCATTAAGTTTCTTCAAGAAGGTAATAGACAGACTTCTGAAAGAAAAAGAAAACTAATAGCTTCTTCTGTAGAGAATTGTAAACCATGCAATTTCTGATGTCTTTTCATTTTTTGCAACAACTTCAATCGTGTAAAACCAGCTTCCATCTGATACTCCTTTTGCATCAATAATCTTGCAATATACAGTATAGTTGCCATAAGTCTGAGTCCAGTCATAGGAATTTATAATATCCTGAGGATTTGAATGAGATGTGCATTCATCTCTGCAATAATTTATGCATGTAACAGACCAGTTTGAGGTATCCTGCTGAAGCTTACATCTGTAATCTGTGTCAGCTGCTGTTCCTTTATGATCAAATGGAATACTCTGAATAAAATCCTCAAGTCCTCCTTTTGCTGCTTCAAGAGCAGAAGTATATCTTGCTTTTATTCCAAGAATTCTTATCCCTGTTGTCATCAAAGATATAACCCCTCCTATAAGAGCAAGACAGATAACTGAAAGGACGAGAGTTGTTATCAAAGCAGTGCCTTTTTCCTTCATCTTATCTGAGGTTTAAGATTTACGGGATTTACAACAAGTTTAAGTAGTTTCCATCTGTAGTGAATCTCTTCTCCATCTGGTATAAATCTTTTCAGCTCTCCTGTATCAGAATCACCTATGCTTATATATCCTCTGAAATTAAAAGAAATATCCTTAGAACCTTCCTGAACCAGTATAAAAACTCTTACCTGTTTTACCTGAGCTCTTATCTGAGAAGCTGTCTCAGGAATTTCAGATGTCCAAAGATCAATGTCTCCATCACTGTCAGTGTCAAGTCCAAATGATACCTGAAAGTCCTTTACACAGTCTAAGATCGGCTGTGGATTTCTTTTTCCATCTTCATGATTTATTACAGCCCTGTAAAGTTCATATGTTGTAGGACAGCATCTTTCAGGAAATCCTTCAGATGGTCTTTTTAAAAAATAATCAACTCTGTTAAAAGGCATCCTTGGAATCTTTTTTCCTATTCCAAAAAGAAAATATATCTGTCCTGTTTGAGGAGGACTAATTGAGGATACTTCATTTACATCTATAAGTCTTCTGCTGCTGTCAATTGCTACGAAGTAGCCAGAAGATGAATCTTCTGGACTAAGAGGATTATATGTTCCACTTTCGTCAATATAACCCCATCTTTTAGCTATATCATTCATAGCAACAAACGAAGATTTTATGACGAGGACATCAGAGCTGTTTGCTTCTATGTTTCCATTATCACTGAGGACAAAAGCTCTTGGAGGAGAAAGAGGTGAATCATTAAAAGTTGAAGGATCAGGTGTGTAATTTGAATCTGATCTTGCTTCTTCATATTCTTTTCCGTTCATTTCCCAAGGAAGACCAAATCCAGCCATTTCTATATCTTTTCTCATTATCTCAAGACTTATACCTTCCTCCAAGGTAGATTTTGCTATTTCTGATTGCTGTTTTTGAAGCCTAAAGAAAAAAGTTGAGCTTTCAAATGCTATAACTATGACGGTGCAGAGGATAAATATAACAGAAAGAAGCTCAATTAAGGTAAAGCCGTTTTCTTTCATTCTCTGTAAATTATTGTCGTCAGACTATAAGAATAATCTCTTCCTTTGTATGTATAACTTACTGTAATCTTTGCCTGATTTGTTCCAGAAATAAAATTTGCTGGATCTGGAGCTTCTATACTGAAGTTTACAGAAAAGTTCCTGAATCTTTTTTCAACACTTTCTGGACAGCTTTTTCCAACTCTAAGCTGTTCTGCACATTCCTGAGCAATCCTTATTGCTTCATTTTTCATACTGTTTACTACATTATACTGGATACAGAGGATTAATGAATGAAGAAGAGCAAGAAATATTACAGAAATAATCAGCAGGCTTACAAGAAGCTCTATTAATGTAAAGCCTTTATCTTGCCTGACATTCACTTCCATCCCATCTTCCCATCTTTATCCTTGTTTTACTTATTTTTACACAGCTATAAGCTGGTTCTACAGAAGTATCTTCTGAATAAACAGTTCCTGTAATGTTTGCAATTCCATCTTTGTCAAACTTTACATAGGAAAAGTTCTTTGCAAAGCTATTTTTCAGCAAAAAAGATTTCAGGTCTTCTGTCTCATCATCTACTTCATCATCTGAATCAGTATCACACCTGAGACACACTTTTTTTCCATTTATAAATACTCCGCATATCCTTTTTTCTGAAAAGGAACGAGCTTTTGCTTCAACAAGGACAGAAAATATCAGCTTCGTATCATTTTCTATACTTACCTTTTTCATCCAGTTTCTATATATTGGAACAGAAATTCCAAGGATTATTCCTACAGCTGCTAAAACTATCAGAAGTTCCAATAAAGTAAGACCTGTTTCTTTCAATGCTCTATCCAATAAAGAATTTCTCCTTTTTTGCTCTTTTCTGTTGAAGGAGAACAGAATGGTGTTGGACTTTCTGGTGTGATTCCTGATGTCCAGGAAGTAGCTTTTCCTCCTTCCTCAGTAAAAGGACACTTCTGGATCTTTCCATCTATGATAACTATAGGATACTGACTTATTTTTCCAACAGAGGTATGAAGATAAGCTGTTCCTTTTATCTGCTGAACTATATATGGAGGACAGCTCTGGCTTTTAAGAGACTCACCAGTAGCACAGTTGAACATCCATATGCGAGATCTTCCTCCAAAACCACAGAGATCAGATGTTGGTTCAGTTGTGCTGAAAAATACTACATTCTGATCTGAAACAGAAGGATCTGATATGTTCCTTTCCTTAAAATATCCGTCTTCCTTAGGATTTAACTCCTGATACCACGAAAACAGCCTGTTTCCAGACATAAGTTCACTGCATGATTCATTACTTGAATGGGCATAGCTTATATTACAATTTCCTCCTTCAAGACATCTGTCTATCCTTATTCCATAAAGCACCTCTCTGTCATTCTGATTTTGTCCTGGATCATCCTGTTTGAAGAAATATCTTCCTGTTCCAAAAAAGATGTAGTTCATGTTAAAGCATTTCATGTATTCTATCTTTGCTGTTACAGGTTTTGTAGCAGAAGTAAATACCTTAAATACTTCCCAGTCTAAAGGAGAATAATCTGCTATTCTTATTCCTACTACATTTCCCTGCCACTTTGTTCCACTTCTTTTTGTTATTCCAAAAAATACCATATCAGTATTTCCATCCTCATCATAATCTATTCCTTCTGTAAATAGTCTTCCACCAAAGCTGTTCCTGAATGAAGAAAGTACTGAACTTGTTATATGAACAAAATCTCTTCTGCTGTAAGTTGAGTTTCCATCTATCACATATTTCGAGACAATAGAAAAGTTTCTGTCAACCTCAAGGATAAATATTCTGAGATCTTGTGAAGATTCTCCTCTGTAGTCTGTAGGGCCAGAAAGGAACATAATATAGTAGTGCCAGTTCCCAAATGAGTCTTTTCTTTTTATGAATGCAGGACCTGAATATGTGAATCCAAGATCAGGATTTGTGAATTCCCACAAGAATTTTGGAGATTCAGGATCTGTTATATCAAGTGCAAAGTATGAAGAAAGTCCAATGCAGCTATCATTCTCAGGATCATAAGAAGAAGGATCAGGACATGTATCCTTTGGAGGATTTATACATCCAGGGCATCCTACTGCACCACCAAATCTCATTCCCCCTATGAGGATTCTTTTGTCTGGTTTTCTGTCTCTGTTCAAATCAACTTCTATAATGTAAGGAGAAAGATCTACATAGTAAAGATGACAGTAATCTGGATCTGCTAAGAATCTCAGATATGGAAGAGAATTTTTTGGAATAAATGACCAAAGCTCTTCTGCCAGTCTTTCTGTTGAATCTTCCTGACTGCTATCTCTCAGTTTTGCCTGCTGATATACATCAAGATTGTCATACCTTATCTTTCCCAGTCTAAAAGCATGAAGCATTCCATCATTTGCTCCAACAAAAACAACTGAGAAATTATCATAGTTCACTGTCTTTGGAGTGGAATAGATTATATCTGAAAGCCTCCATGTATTTCCCTGATCAGTTTCCCTTCTTCTATAACCTGAACTTTCTATTCCATATATGTAGTTCTTCAGGTCTTCAAAACTTATCTGTTTTCCTTCAACATATGCTTCTCCTTCTTCATCTATTATTCCATCAAGGTCATCATCACCAAAAAGCTTTGAATAACTTATACTTTTTAGTTCTGACATGCTCTGAGAAGAGCTTGGCTCAAGATCTCCTAAATAAACATAAATCTTTCTTCTACTTAAAGGATCTTCCTGAAGGCAGAGCTTTTCTCCTGCTTCCCAGACAGGATGAGTCTGATCAAATCCTTCATAAGTCAAGGAAGGTTCTTGTTCTGCTTTCTGTCCACTTATATCGCTCTTAAAGGCATTTATTTTGAGCTTTCCATCTTCAAATAGATATTCCATAATATAGTCTCCACCAGCAGATCCATCTTCTTCACATATGTCAAGTGCCTTATTCTGAATCGTATCTTCTCTTATGTTACTTATAGGCTCATCTCCTATCTTTCCTGTATAAAGCCACCAGTTATAAAGATAGCCAATCCAGTTTATCTTTTTTGCATCTGCTCCTTCACCAAATCTTTTTTCCGGATAAAACACTGCCTGAAGAAGACATGAACCTGTCTCTGCTTGCTTTGATAGAACAGCTACTGCACTTCCAGAAGATGCCTCTTTTACAATCTCTCTGAAAATACTTGTAAGTGCATCTTGAAGCTCCTCTCCACTGCTTGCACTAAAGTATGTATCAGGGATTCCATCTCTGTCTTTATCCCATTCTCTACAGCAGTCTCTGTATGTCCCTGAAGGATCACAGTATGATCTTGGAAATGAAACATATCTGCTGTTTTCTGGAAAATTGCTGAAGGTATAGGGCCAGTCTGAAGTGCACCCACTTATATCTTCAAAGCTTCCAAAAGCAGATATTGTCTTCATTGACTGTTCACCCTGTCTTGACGAAGAAAATGCAAAAAGTGAAAATATCTTTGCTGTCTGTTCTCCTTCAAGATCACTCCTCAGATCTCCTGTATGCATATAATATGCTGGCTTTACAGGATCAACTTCTCCATTCCATTCTCCATCAGATATAAGAACAACAAAGTTTTTTCTGCATCTTACAGGAACAACAGATCCATCCTCAAGCTCTTCATAATAAGGATCCTTTGATGTTCCCTTTCTTATATACAGTGAATTACTTTCATAATAATGTTCATTTGACTGCTTCAGGTAATCATATGCTTCCCAAAGAGCTTCTCCTGTAGGTGTTCCATAATATGGGACTTCATTCTGGATTTTTGAAATAAGAAGATCAAGATCTTCTTCATTAAAACCATATCTTATCTCTCCATATCTTCCATCACTTGCAAATACCATAAAACCAAATCTTACAAGTTCAAAATTATTCTGTATTATCCCTTTTCTCTGAGATCTTTCTACTTTTACTCTGGCATATCTGTCTGAAAAAGTCCCTATAGCACAACTTCCTCCATAATCTGAAACACTTATCAGTATATCCTTTGTTGAATAGGTTCCAGATGAATAACTTTCAGGTCTTATGTAAAACTTACAGTGAAGGTTTGAGCTTCTTACATATCTCCTTGATCCTTGTGGTCTTAGATAACAAAAGTCTGTATCACACTCAGCCTTTCCTCCAATAAGAGCTTTCAGAGCAGCATCTATTCTTGTCATGAGAATCCAGTTTAAGAGATTTCCTGAAATGCAATCTCCTTTACCTATCCTGTCTGTATTCCTACAGGCTGGATTCTCCTCCCAGTATTTTCCAGATGGATTATACTTGTAATACTTGTCTGGATCAAAATATCCATAGTAATCTCTGTCTGGATCATAGTCTGCATAGACCTCACCATCATATCCACACATTGCTACTTTGCTTCCATAGTAGCCATGAAATCGGCAGCTATAATAAGCAGGAAACTGCATACTTCCAGAAAAATCCATAACAAGCAATACATTGCTTTTTACAGGAGCAGTCAAAAATGGAGGACTTGAGCAATAGTCTGTCATGATAGCAAAGACAGGAGATGAAAAAAGGATGAGAAATATAAGGCTAATCATTTTTTCTTTTCCTTTTTTGGATCTTTATAAGAACCACCTCTTTTCCTTTTTTTAAAACATATACCCAGTCATTTTCTCTTATCTTTGCACACTTTCCATCCTTATCTATAATCGTCAACTTCGTCTTTTCTGTTCTACAGATCTTTTTAAACTGATATAAAAAAACACAGTCTGAATTTACTTTTTCTACCTGAATAGGACCTACGATAGAAAATCCTTTTTTTTCGTATTCCATAAGAAGCTTTTGTCCATAAGCATTATTCAGGATAAGGATAAAAGCTAAGAAAGATAAGAACTTTTTCATAGTCTCCTCCTTTTCTCAAAAAAGATATTTTACAGAAATAAACACAAGGACAAAACCCAATATGACTTTTATAATCCTTTCTGGAACTTTTTTTTGAATTGATGAACCAATGTATATTCCAAAAAGTCCTCCTATTCCAAAGAGAAGTCCAAGCTGAAGGTCTGGAAAGGAATCAACTCCTGTTTTCTTAGAAAGAAGTGAATATAAAGTTACAGCAATAGCAGAGTTTATCCATGTAGAAAGAAGACATGCCCCTGAAACTACATATACAGGAAGTCTAAGGAAAGAGACACAGAATGGAGAAAGGATTGCACCTCCTCCTATCCCATATGCTGTCCCTACAGCTCCTACAAAAAAAGAAACAATGCTTAAAAGAGGAAAAGAAAACTCACATGTCCTTTTTTCAAGATATATCTTTGCTTTAAGACCAAATCTTTCTCCAATTATCCTGCTAAATTCATCTTCTTCTCTTCCCCATATACTTTTTATAACCTTTACTGCCAAAAGCCCAAGGATTACTCCAGCAAATTTCTTGAATCTCGTTGGATCAATAAGATACACCGTCCTAAGATAGCATCCTAAGAATATCCCTGGAAATGTTCCAAGAATGATAGAAGAGAAGATTGTCAGAGAAAGGCTTCTGTTCTTTATGTGACTGTATATGCCTGAAGGGATTGAGACTATGTTATAGATAAAATTTGTAGCAGTTACACCAGGACTTGTATATCCAAGTATGCTCATCTGAAATGGCAAAAGAAGGAAAGCTCCTGATAAACCTCCCAAAGAAACAAAAGAAGAGACGAAAAACATGAAAGCAGAAGGAAGAAATATGTATGTCCTTACACCAGATGGAAACTGATAGATAAGACCTTCCATCAGTATCCTTTAGAAGGAACGGCAAGACTTAAAAATTTTTCTTTTTCTGAAAACATAAGCCTTTTTTCTTCCATCATCCTTAAAAATGGAAGAAGCTTAACCTCATCTATCTTAAACCTTTCAATTATCTCTGATATAGACCTGTGTTTCTGACAAAAAAGATATATCATCCTTGAAACACCTCTTAGTTTATGTATCATGTTCATATCTTCTTTCTTCTGTCTTATGATGAGAAAATCTCCTCCATCCTGATAGCTCAGTATTGGTTCTCCATCCTTGTGAAGCTTTTTATAAAAGCTTTCCCACTTTTTTATCTTTTCCTTTACAGGCTTCCATATCCTTTTTTGTTTTTTCATATCACCGTGATATCCCTGAATCATAAGTTTAAGTCTTCTGAGGATATTTTCTGGAAATACATGTCTGTAATTTGGATGAAGGGTTATGTTTTTTATTCCAAAAAGACGAGGATTTCTCCATACATATGACTTATAACCAAGCCAGAATGGAATACCCTTCAAAGGTCTGAAATAAAAAACAAATTCCATGTTTTTCAAGGTCTCTTCTACATCCTTTTCATCACTTCCAGGAAACTGAAGGATGAGGTTTCCTGTAAGATTTGGAGTTCCTTTTGCTTCACAGTTTTTCATGATCTCTATATTTTCTATAGCAGTTACTCCTTTTCTCATCTTCCTTAAAAGACTCGTGCTAAGAGCCTCAATTCCAACCTGAACCTCTTTTACCCCTGCTCTTTCCATAAGGATAAGGAGGTCAAGTGGGGTATCTGCTCTTATTTCTGCAAAAAGTTGAAGATCTTTTTTTAGTCCTTTTATCTCAGAAAATATCTCCTTTGCTTTTGGAATAAGATTATCCGTAAAGGATACAGAAAGTATCTGATATCTTTCAACAAGCTCCTTTAACTCTTTTTTTATCCTTTCTGCTGACTTCCTCCTATATCCTTTCCACTGAAGATTCAGATTACAGAACGCACATCTTCTCCACCAGCATCCACGAGACATCTCCATAAGAAGCTTTGGATAAAATGGTCTTACATGCTTTATCTGTTCAAAATAGTCTGAATAATCTGGTATGGGAAGTTCATCAAGATCCTGAATTTGAGAAATCCCTTTTGAAGAGCTTTCTCTTGAAAGGATTCCTGGAAATTCTATCTTTTTTCCGTCAATAAGAGATAAGACGAGGTGATATAAAGGAAGCTCTCCCTCTCCTTGAATAACATAGTCTATCTCGTCATATACATCAAGAAGACTTTCTCCAAGATCACCTGAACATGAAGATCCTCCTACCACTATCTTTACATCTGCTCTTTTTTTTATCTGTCTTATAAAATAAAGAGAACTTGTAAGCTGAGAAAAACATATAGAAAAACCAACAAGGATATATTTTCTCCAGTCTATGCTATCTATTAGTCTTTCTGATTCCTCCTTTATAAGCCCACATATCTTTTCAAAAGAGATCTTTTCTTTCAGGATCTTTCTGGAATTTCTTTCCCAGAATCTTTTGACCTCATCTTTTTTTTCAGGATAAAGCAGTGCTCCATAAATTGGTTCAGAAAGCCATACTGTTTCAGATATCTTTCTGTAAAGTTCATATCCGAGACAGTTTGCTATATTTAAGTAAAAATGATAAAGATCAACCTTCAGCTTAGGCAACCTTTCATTTAAAAATGCCTTTAAAGAAGCTAACTGGATTGAAGGTCTGTTAAAAAGCTGCCATGGGCAGGATATAAGAGCTATCTTCATCAGGAAACATTTACTGTGATGTAGAGATCTCCACCTTCACCTTTTCCTCTTATCCTCAGTTTCTTTCCTGAACTTATCCCTGCAGGAATCTTTACTCTAAGAAGCTCTCTTTTTCCTTCTCTTTCAATAGCAATCTTTACCCATGTTCCTTTTTCTGCCTCTTCCTTGCTTATTGTAAGGCTGTAAAATAGATCTTTTGGCTTAGGAAGAGCCTTCTTTTCTCCTCCTATAAATTCCTTTATCCTTTTTCCAACAGCCTTTATAAAATCAAATGCTGATGTTTTTTTAGAAGTCTCTTCTTTTCTTCCTGAAAAAACATCAGCAAAATCAAATGGACCAAAGATAAATACTCCACCAAAAAAGAATCCTTTTCCTCCAAAAAAGACCTTCTGAAAGAACTTCTGATCAAATCTAAGACCATATCTCTGAAATTCCTGAATAAGATCATAAAAAAGCTGAAAGAATCTGTCTTTCTGAAATATCTCCCTGAATATTTCCTCCTGTGAATAAGAAAACTCTTCCTTTCTTTTCCTCATCTCATCATATTCTCTTCTTTTTACAGGATCTATAAGAACAGCATATGCCTCTGATATCTCTTTAAAACGCTCCTCTGCTTCAGGATCTCTGTTTCTGTCAGGATGATACCTTAGGGCAAGTCTCCTGTATGCCTTTTTTATCTCTTCCTCAGTTGCATCAGGAGAGACTCCAAGTATCTTGTAATAATCCTTCATAGAATACTTAGATCCCTCCTTTTTCCTTTATAATCTGAGCAAGCCTTTCACATATCTGATCCAGACTTCCAGTAATTATTTCAGCACCTTTTCCCTCTTCCGGGAAAAATAGCCTTTCTGACTCAATAATAGAACCCTTTCTTCCAACCTTCTCTTCTTCTATTCCAAGATCATCTATTCCTTTTTCTTCTATCTTCAGCCTTCTTACCCTTCTTATTCCCATAACAGAAACATATCTTGGCTGATTTATTCCTGTCTGAACAGTTATAAGTGCAGGAAGAGGAATTTCAACCATCTCAAATGTATTTGATTCAAGCTCTCTTTTAACAACTGCCTTTCCTTCTTTTATCTCTATTCCCATGGCAAGCGTTGCATAAGGAATCCTCAGCATACTTGCAAGAAGAACACCGACCTGTCCCCATCCAATATCAGAGCTTTGAGCACCTGTAAGGACAAGATCAAAATCTCTTTCTTTTATTACATGATAGAGTGCAAGTGCAATTCCTCTTGGATCAGATCCCTCAAATCCTTCACTGTCTATACGAATAGCCTCATCTGCACCCATTGCAAGTGCTCTTCTTAAGACATCCTCTGACTGCTCATCTCCAAGTGTAATGACTGTTATCTTTCCACCATGCTTTTCTTTTATCCTCACAGCCTCTTCCACTGCATAATTGTCCCATTCGTTTATAACAAGCTCAAGATCCTCTCTTTCTATATCCTTTCCATCCTTACTTATCTTAAGCTCTGCCTCTGCTGTATCCGGAACCTGTTTTACACATACAATTACATCCATCCTTTCCCTCCTGTTTATGGAAACCAGTATAGTTTTTCAGGATGCATTATGAATTCATAATATGTTGAACTCATGCCTGGTTTGTCCCAGCTTCCTCTTGGAAGATCAGGATCATTAAACTTGTTTACCTTTGATATCCCTATGTTTATATGTCCTCCATAAAGGCTATTTATGTATCTTGGACTTCCATCCTTTGTCTTAAAAGGAGATGCAACAAGATGATAAAGTCCTTCGCTTATTACAGTATGTCTTGCAAGACCTTTTTCATTTACAACCTCCTTCTTAAAAGAGATCTTTGCCCTTTTTACCTTAAGAACCTCTCCCATATGCTTCCATGCCATACGATATATCTTCTCAAGTGCCTTTGCCTGATCATCATCTGCTCTTTCATCTATGTATATAATACAAAGCCATGGCTTTGGCTCTTTTGGTGGAAATGGAGAAGGAGAATTGAATGCATACATTACGCAAAGCCCACTCAGATCTGTCTCCTTATAGTATCCTTCCCTTATGTTAAATGTCCAAACTCCCTCACACTCACTTCTTCCTTCATGAAGCTGTGCCTGAAGAGGAGAATTCCACATTGCAGGACAGACTGGAGGAGATGTGCATCCCTCAACACAATCTCCTTTTACCATCCATTCATACTTTTTTTCCATCTTTTTCCTCCTGCTATCTTTCTATTCCTTTTCTTGCAAGAACCCCTTTCTTATAATAATGCTTCACTTCCTTCATTTCTGTAACAAGATCAGCTTCATCAATTATCCTTTTTTTAGCATATCTTCCAGTTATAACAAGCTCTACTTCAGATGGCTTTGATCTTATAAGCTCAAGGAGATCATCTTCTGAAAGGAGTCCAAAATGGACAGCAACATTTGCTTCATCAAGAATCACGACATCATATTCTCCTGAACTCATTATCTTTTTTACCTCTTTTAGTCCTTCCTTTGCAAGTCTTATGTCTTCTTCTTCTGGTTTTCCAGAAAGGAGATGTCCTCTTCCATACTGTTTTACCTTTATAAGATCAGAGAATCTTGAAAGTGCTTTATGCTCACTGTATTCTCCTTTTTTCAGAAACTGTGCAAAAAATACCTTCATCCCAGCACCAGCAGCTCTTATAGCAAGTCCTATTGCTGCTGTTGTCTTTCCTTTTCCATTCCCAGTATATACCTGAATGTATCCCTTCATATGAGGATCCTTGTCCCTACAGAAGCAAGAATAAATCCTTCAAACTCTTCAGAGATCCTTTTTATTGCTTTCCATCCAGTGCAATGCATAGGAACGATAATTTTTGGATTTATCTTTTTTAGCTCTTCTATTGTAGGCTCTATTGCCTTTTCAAAAAAAGGTCCTGAAAGGTGCATTCCACCAATTATAGCATAAACATCTTCTATTCCAGTTATCTCTTTTGCCCATCTTACAGTATTTATTATCCCTGAATGAGCACATCCTGAAATAATAACAAGACCTTTTCCTTTTGCAAGAAGGACAATTGCCTGATCATCAAGGATAAGATCCTTTTCTTCCTTTCCATCCTTTTCAAAAAACAGATTTGGAGGAGCTTTTTCAAACTCTACTTCTCTTTTTATCTGACCTGTAACAAGTATAAGGTTCTCTGATAAAAGAGAAGGATCCTTAGTTTCAACTATTTTTGCTCTTTTTTCAATCTCTTCTCTTATAAGCTTTCTTGGAAACAAAAGCTTTTTTCCATCAGCTTTTACATACCTTGGATAAATGAATGCATCTGGATGAACAAAAACAGATACATCTTTTTTGCATTCATCAATTATCCTTCTCAGTCCACCTGTATGATCCATGTGAAAATGACTTATTATGATTGCTTCTATCTTTGAAAGGTCAACATCAAGCATCTTTATGTTATTCATAACAGCAGTTTCTGTATATCCTGTATCAAAAAGGATTCTGTGTCCATCTACAGAAATAAGAAGACATAGTCCGTGTTCAGCAAGAAGTGTTCCTTCTGGAATACCTTTTTCTTTTAAGACAGATGCCCTGAGAGCAAACCTTGAATCAGGAAGAAGGAGATCCACATAGTTGTCAACAATAATGAGGATCTCTATACTTTCTGCTTCCTTAATTTCATATCTTCCTGTATTTCCTTTAGTTTCTTCCATACTTCAATCACCTGCCTCCTTGTTTCTTCAATGCTTCCTTCATTGTTTATAACAAAATCTGCATAACCAATCTTCTCATCTATCGGAAGCTGTGCTTTTATTATATTTTCTGCATGCTCTTTTGTTATTCCATCTCTTTGCATAAGCCTTTTTATCTGTGTCTGCCTTGAAGCATATACAACGATTACCTTGTGGAATCTATACTGATGATTCAGTTCTATAAGAAGTGGGACATCTGCAAGGATTATTGCATCAGGATCTTTTTTGACTATCTCATTTATCTGCCTTATGAATTCCTCGTATATCCTTGGATGAACAAATCTTTCAAGCTTCTTTTTTTTCTCAAGATCTGAAAATACTATCTCTGAAAGCTTTTTTCTGTTAATTGTTCCATCTTCAAGAAGGATCTCCTTTCCAAAATAATCAACAATCTGTTTCCATGCAGGCTTTCCAGGTTCTACTACCTGTCTTGCAATCTTGTCAAAATCTATAAGATATGCTCCAAGATCCTGCATCATCTTTGCTACAGTGCTTTTTCCTGTCCCTATTCCACCTGTAAGTCCCACTACAAGTCTATTATCCTTTCCATCCCCTCTTATTGCATATACCTCATCTTTTGCCCTTCTGTATGCTTCAGGAAATGCATCTGTTGGATCAAGCTCTGCTCCTGCATAACTTATAGGATACCTTATTCCTCTTCTGTAAAGTGCTTCAAGTCCACGAAGTATCCTTTTCATTAAAGAGGCAGGAATACCTATTACGAGTTCATCATCCTGTGCATTTGCATATCTTCTTTCTCCATAACATGGAATAGTAAGAGATGGTTTTCCTGTAAGATAGCATCTTGCAATTGCATCTGCACACGATGTCTCACCAACAAAATAAAATTGCATGACTTCGTATTTTTCAAACTGATATGCATTCAGGAGAAGTGCCATCTGTGCTGGATTTGCGTATATAAGGACAATGTCAGGATCAAATGGATTATATACAAGTGGAGCAAGTGCAACTGCCCTGTATCTTCCAAGAGGAATCCTTGGAATAGACTGCTCATACCTTTTTCCATCCTCTTTTTTCTGAACCCACACAATACTTCTAAATGTCCCATCCTTGTTTATCTCAGGAATATCACAGAGTCCAATTATTGAACCACATGTTTCACTCAGAAGATCATCCTTTGTTGCACCAACTGTCCAGTCAAAATATCTTACAAGTGTAATAAGCTGACAGAGTGTGACTTTATGATCAAGCCTTCTCATGTATGGAATCTTATCAAGCTCTTTTTCATCTTCAAGAAGCTTAAATGCAACAGGAAATGATTTTAGTCTCAAAAGCTGTTCCATCCTTCTTACAATCTTTTCCCAATCTTCCTTTGTCCTCATCTTCTCCCCCTGAATATGCAAGGTCTATATCTTCTGTTTTTAAGAGCATCTATAAGATCTCTTTCATCCTCTATCTTTTCTTCAAAACATGTAGCATATATGCCTATTTCACTTGTTTCATGAGCATCACTTCCTCCTGTTTCAGGAAGATGCAAGATCTCTGCAACCCTGTGAGTAAATATATTCTCACTGTCATTTACTCTTCCATTAAGTGATTCTATTGCATCAACATATCTGAAAAGATCTCTTTTTGCTGCCCTTTCTGGTGTAAGACCTATGCTTTCAAAATCAGATATAATAAAGCCTCTGAATGGATGAGCACTGATCATAAATCCATCACTTTTTTCAACCTCATCCTTAAGCTCTTTTATACTTACTATCCCTGAAAATCTTTTCTCAATTCCAAATACGAGTATGTCTCCTTGATCTGTTGTAACTTCTGTTCCTCTGAGGATAAGAAAATCATGTTTTTCTTTAAGTCTTTCTACAGATTCTCTTTCCCATATGAAGTTATGATCAGTCAGACAGATACCATTTAGTCCTATCTTTTTTGCTTCTTCTATCTGCTGTTCAACAGAATTTCTTGCACAGGATGATGCAGGATATGTATGGACATGAAGATCAATGAGGAAGTTTTCTCTTGGGCATTCCTGAAAAACATCCCTTATGTCTATTTCAACCTCTTCTTTTCTCTGAAGTCTTGTCTGTTCAGAAAGTTTTTCTTTTGCTGAAAGAAGACTGTCAAAGCATTCAATAAGAAGATTTGCAAAATGCCTGCATGATCTTTTCCCTATCTCTCTTCTCACCTTCTCATACACATCCTTTTCCTTTAAACAGATCCCTACTGCATCCTTTAAAAAGATCTCTGCTCTTGGACATTCAGGTGTTGTCCATCTTTTCCATTTTCCATCAATTGATATTACTCTGAGATCAGAAAGATTTATTCTTACTTTTACTTCAAGACTGTATATGTCATCATCAAGTATTCCGTGAACAAGGACTTCGTCTGGTCTTATCTTTTCTATTCCTATTATCTTATTTCTCATGAACTTTAGCATATTCTATAATCCTGCTTCCTTCAGAAAATGCTGCACATCTGTTCAAAAGCCTTACATTCTTTTTTACCATCTCAGCATAATACTTTATTGCTTCTTCATCATCTTCTGGTCTCGGAGAATTAAGAAGATCCTCTTTTGTAAATGAAAGAATTATTCCCCTGCAGCATTCTTCAAGCATCATTTGAATCTGACTCTCATCTGTTTTTACACTCTCTTTTATAATCCTAAATATCCCAGGACCTATCCTTTTTCCAATTATTCCATCAAACACGGTTTTTTTTATGTCTTCAAATCTTCCTCTATTTTTTATCTTTCCCTCAGCCTTTTTTATCTCCAGATCAGGAAGTTCAACAGTAACAGTTATCATTATCTCCTTCAGATTGTCCTTAAGATAACAGGTTGAACTTAAAAGATCTTCTTTTATCTGCTCAACATAGATGTTTTTTATCCTTGAAAAACAAAGGATATGATACATCTGATACCTCCAGTTCGCTTAAGATTAGATCTGCAGGATTTTGCTGTCAAGAAAAAAATGAAAGCTTGTAGAAATTTCTGAAAAGGAGTATCATACAGGAAGCTTTGATTTTAAGAAAGGAGAAAGGTCATGGAAGAACCAAAAATAAGAATATATCCTGATCCTGTCCTTAGAGAGGTTGCAGAGCCTGTAAAGGATATAGACGAAGAGATACAGAGTATAATAGAAAAGATGTTTGCTGCAATGTATAGCACTCCAAATGGGATTGGTCTTGCTGCAAATCAGATAGGTGAAAAAAAGAGGGTCATTGTATTTGATTTTCATAGAGAAGAAAAAAAAAGAGGGCATCCTTCTGTTCTTATAAATCCTGAAATAGTCTGGTCTGATGGGACCATAACAATAGAGGAAGCCTGTCTAAGTATTCCAAATTTTTCTGCAAAAGTTACGAGGAAAAAAAGAGTAGGTGTTCGTGGATATGATAAGGATGGAAGACCCGTAGAGATTGAAGCTTCTGATATAGAAGCAGTCTGCTTTCAACACGAGATTGATCATCTGAATGGCATCCTTTTTATAGATCACATAAGCAGTGTAAAGAGGGCTCTTTTAAAGAAGAAATTAAAGAAATTGCTTAAGAACATAAAGAAGGAAGAATGAGAGATTTGAAGATAGTATTCATGGGAACTCCTGAATTTTCTCTTCCTTCACTTAAGGCAATCTTTGAAAAAGGATATGAAATTTTAGCAGTTGTAACACAACCAGACAGACCAAAAGGAAGAGGAAGAAAGGTTCAGCCTCCTCCAGTAAAGGTATTAGCAGAAGAACTTGGTCTTCCCGTAATCCAGCCAGAAGATGCTTCTGAAAAGGATTTTATAGAAAAGATAAGGAGTCTGAAACCTGATCTCATTGTAGTTGTTGCATATGGACAGATCTTAAAAAAAGAGCTTCTTGAGATACCACATTTAGGAGCAATAAATGCCCATCCTTCTCTTCTTCCAAAATACAGAGGGGCTTCTCCAATTCAGTGGGCGATAATGAACAACGAATCAGAGACAGGAGTAACAATAATAAGGATGACAGAGAAGATGGATGCAGGCCCAATCCTTCTTCAAAAAAAACTTCCTATCCTTCCTGATGAAAGTGCAGGAAGTCTTCATGATAGGCTTTCAGTCCTTTCTGCATCTTTGCTCATTGATGCCATAGAAGGTCTTTCTGAAGGAAAAATAAAGGAAATTCCACAGGATGATAA
>CAZEOQ010000010.1:38258-53233 GCA_964513995.1 uncultured Desulfobacterales bacterium
CATATGCTCCCAAGATAAAAAAAGAGATGACGAGAATCGTCTGGAATGAAGATGCAAAGAAGATCTCAGCAAAGATAAGGGCATTTGATCCTTTTCCAGGAGCACTTTCAAGGATAAAAGGAAAAGAGATAAAGCTTTTTTCTTCTTCTGTTCTTAGAGAAGATCTTGAAGGAGATCCTGGAAGGATCTTCAGGATTGATAAAGAAGGTCTTTTTGTAGAAGCAAAAAAAGGGATAGTTCTTATAAGAGAGGTTCAGGTTTCTGGAAGAAGAAGGATAAAGGTATCTGAATTCATAAAAGGATTTCCTTTAAAGGAAGGAGATAGATTTGATGAATGAAGCTCTTCCTAAAAGGAACACTTTTATCCTTCTTCTAATTTTTACCTGTATATTCCTCATAGGATTCGTATGGCTTATATGGATAATACCAAACAGATATATCTCAGCAATCCTTATTTCCTTATTTGGTTTTATGGCATTTTTTGGAATCTCTGGCTCACTTATCCTTCTTTTGACTATCCTGAAAAAAAAGAATTTTTTGAGTGGAAAGATAAGAGGAATAGTGATAAAGCTTCTTTTTCCTGTTCTTCTTGCAATAGGAAAGATCATAGGAATAGGTGTTGATGGAGTAAGGAGGTCTTTTGTTGCTGTAAATAATGAGCTTGTTATGGCAGAGGCAAAAAAGGTTCCTCCAGAAAAATTGCTTATTCTTCTTCCACACTGCCTTCAAAATCACGAATGCAAGTTTCGTATCATAGGAAACATAAAAAACTGCAAAAGATGTGGAAGATGCAAAATAAAGGACCTTATTGAACTTGCTGAAAGGTATAATGTTCAAATATCTGTTGCAACAGGAGGAACACTTGCAAGGAAGATAGTAAAAGAGACAAAGCCTTCTGCTATTGTTGCCGTTGCATGTGAAAGAGATCTTACAAGTGGAATTCAGGATGTATATCCTCTTCCAGTCTTTGGCATACTTAACAAAAGACCAAATGGTCCATGTTATGATACAGATGTAGACCTTGATCTTGTAAAAAAAGGAATAGAAGTCTTCTTAGGTCATGAATCCAAGGGATCTGAGTCTGAAGGCACTAAGAAGGCTGAGTCATAATCCTTCATTCTCTGACAGGATTGTAAGATCATATCTTGACAAAAATCCAGAACTTAGTGAAAAAGACAGAGCATTTTTTGTAAACCTTGTTCAGGGAGTTATAAGATGGAAGCTCAGGATTGATTGGATAATTCAGCAGTTTCTTGACTTTTCATTCAAAAAACTTGATCCAGATGTCCTGAACATACTTCGTATAGCCGTTTATCAGATATTTTTCATGGACAGGGTTCCTGATTATGCTGCAGTAAATGAGGCAGTAAATCAGGCAAAAAGAAAAAGAAAAGACTATATTACAGCAACAGTGAATGCTGTTTTGAGAAGTATAGTGAGAGGTAAAAACAGGATAAGATATCCTGATAGAAAAAAAGATCCTGTGAAGTTTCTTTCTGTTTTTTATTCCTATCCAGAATGGCTTGTAAAAAAATGGATAAAAGAGCTGGGAGAAGATGAGACAGAAAAGCTCCTTTCTGCACAAAACAGACTTCCTCATATTACCCTGAGAGTAAACAGAAAAAAGATAAGTAGAGAAGAGCTTGTAAATACATTTTTAGAAGAAGGCATAAAAGCATCCTTTACAAAATATTCACCTGATGGAATAAAAATAGAAAAGCTTCAAAGACCTATAGACAGTTTAGAACTTTACAAAGAAGGATTTTTCTTCGTCCAAGATGAAGCATCTCAGCTCTGCTCTTATCTTCTAAATCCAAGACAGGGAGAAGAGATACTTGACATATGTGCTGGATTTGGAGGAAAAAGCTTTCACATAGCAGAGCTTATAGAAGGAAAAGGAAGGATAATAGCACTTGACATAAGCTTAAAAAGATTGTTAATCCTCGCAAAGAACTTATCAAGATATGGTTTTGAAAAGGTGATCTTTCCTGTTTCAGCAGATGCAACCTGTTTGAGCAATGTCTTCAGGTGTCTTTTTGATAGAATACTTATAGATGCACCATGTTCTGGACTTGGAACAATATTAAGACATCCAGATATAAAGTGGACAAAGAGTGAGGAGGATATAAAAAAGCTTTCAGAGATACAAAAAAAGATGCTTGATCAGGCATCATATCTTCTAAAAGAAGGAGGAAGACTGCTTTATGTAACATGCACTATATCTGAGGAGGAGAATGAAAAGGCAGTAGAGTATTTTTTGGAAAGACATCCTGAAATGACCCTTGTTGATCTGAAAAAAGAAGTGCCATGGTTAAAGGATCTCATAGATGAAAAAGGATTCTTCAGATCATATCCTCACATTCATGACATGGATGGATTCTTCTGTGCACTTTTTGAAAAAAGGAGAAAGGCATGAAAAAAATAGCTCCTTCAATACTTTCTGCTGACTTTACGAGACTTTATGAAGAGATAAAAGCAGTAGAGGAAGCAGGAGCAGATTATATTCATATAGATGTTATGGATGGGCATTTTGTTCCAAACATAACATTTGGACCTCTTATTGTAAAAGCAGTAAGAAGGATAACAGATCTTCCTCTTGATGTTCATCTTATGATTGAGAATCCAGAAGAATTTATAGACGAATTTATAAAAGCAGGTGCAGATATAGTTACGGTCCACATAGAAGCAGATCCACACATTCACAGGACAGTTCACAGAATAAAGGAAAAAGGGAAAAAAGCAGGGGTATCTCTTAATCCTGCAACACCTCTTAGCACCTTAGAATACATACTTCCTGATCTTGATCTCGTCCTTCTTATGACAGTAAACCCTGGATTTGAAGGACAAAAATTTATACATTCTGTTGTTCCTAAGATAAAGGCACTGAGAGAACAGATAGACAGAAGAGGTCTCAGCTGTGAAATAGAGGTAGATGGAGGGATAAACATAGAGACAATTGGAATAGCAAGCTCTGCTGGAGCAGATGTATTTGTTGCAGGATCTGCAATATTTTATAGCAAAGACTACAAAGAGACTATAAAGAAGATGAGGGAGAGGATATATGAAAAAGATAGATGAGCTTTGTATAAACACACTCAGGATGCTTTCTGTTGACTGTATAGAAAGGGCAAGGTCTGGTCATCCTGGAATGCCAATGGGTGCAGCACCAATGGCATATGTTCTCTGGACGAGATTTTTAAGGCACAATCCAAAAAATCCAAACTGGCTTAACAGGGACAGATTTATACTTTCTGCAGGACACGCATCTGCTCTTCTTTACAGCCTCCTTTATCTTACAGGATATGACTTAAGCCTTGATGATCTTAAAAACTTTCGTCAGTGGGGAAGCAAAACACCTGGTCATCCAGAATATGGAACAACACCAGGAGTAGAAACAACAACAGGTCCACTTGGACAGGGTTTTGCAAATGCAGTTGGAATGGCAATAGCACAAGCATTTCTTGCATCTCGCTTTAACAGACCAGGATATGAGATCATAGATCACTACATTTATGCAATCCTCAGTGATGGTGATCTTATGGAAGGGATATCACATGAGGCAGGATCTCTTGCAGGACACCTAAAACTTGGAAAACTTATCTTCCTTTATGACAACAACAAGATTACCATAGAAGGAAGCACAGACCTTACATTTACAGAGGATGTCCTTAAAAGATTTGATTCGTATGGATGGCATGTTCAGGAAGTAGAAGATGGAAATGACATAGATGCAATAGAAAAGGCTATAAGAAATGCTCAGATGGACAGCCGTCCTTCACTTATCTCTATAAGAACAATCATAGGATATGGAAGTCCAAGAAAACAGGGGACATCAAAGGTTCACGGAGAACCGCTTGGTCCTGAAGAGGCAGAACTTACAAAAAGGAATCTTGGATGGCCACTTGAACCATTCTATGTGCCTGAAGAGGTCCTTGAGCACTTCAGAAAAGCAGTAGAAAGAGGAAAGGCTCTGGAAGAAGAGTGGAACAGAAAATACAGTGAGTATAAAAAGAAGTTTCCAGATCTTGCAAAAGAGCTTGAAAGCTTCTTAAAAAAAGAGCTTCCAGAAGGATGGGACAAAGATCTTCCTTCATTTGAGCCGAGCAAAGAGGGAATTCCTACAAGAAGTGCTTCTGGAAAGGTCTTAAACATCCTTGCATCAAGAATAAAGAACCTTATTGGAGGTTCAGCAGATCTTGGACCTTCAAACAAGACACTTCTTCTTAATGAAACAGACTTTCAGGCAGGAAACTACAGTGGAAGAAACTTAAGATTTGGTGTAAGAGAGCATGCAATGGGTGCGATACTTAATGGAATGGCACTTTATAATGGACTTATTCCTTATGGCGGAACATTTCTTATATTTTCAGAATACATGAGACCTGCAATAAGAATGGCAGCACTTATGAAACTGAAAGTCATATATGTATTTACTCATGACAGCATTGGAGTAGGAGAGGATGGTCCAACTCATCAGCCAGTTGAACAGCTTGCAGGTCTTAGATCAATTCCAGGTCTTACTGTAATAAGACCGTGTGATGCAAATGAGGTAGTGTATGCGTGGAAGTATGCAATATCTGAAAAGAATGGTCCTGTTGCACTTATCTTTACGAGACAAAAAGTTCCTATAATTGACAGAAAGAAGTTCAGTTCAGCAGAAGGACTCCTGAAAGGTGCTTATATACTTAAAAAAGAAAAGGAAAAGCTTGATGTCATACTTATTGCAACAGGATCAGAGGTTCATGTTGCAATTGATGCAGCAGAAATCCTTGAAAAAAAAGGTCTGGGAGTAAGGATTGTAAGTATGCCATCATGGGAGATATTTGAAAAACAGGATGAAGAATATAAAAAAGAAGTTCTTCCAGATGATGTTCCAAAAGTGGCAATTGAGGCAGCTTATCCTATGGGATGGGAAAGATATGTTGGATGCAAGGGAATGATCATAGGAGTTGAAAGATTTGGAAAATCTGCACCATACAAGGTTCTTTTTGAAAAATTTGGCTTTACTGGAGAAAAGGTTGCAAAAAGGGTAGAGGAATTCTTAGGAAGATAGCCTTTTGCATCTTACAGGCCCTTTTTCCTTTACTGTCTTAAGACAGAGGTTGTCTGAAATGCAGAGTGCTTTTCTTCTGTCTCCCATCTTCCATCTTTTCAGAAGATCTGGCTCACAAAGAAGAGGTCTTGACATGGAAACAAGGTCTGCAACATCTTCCTTTAGAATAGACTCTGCAATGCCATATGACCTTATTCCACCAACAAGTATAACAGGAATAGAAAGCTCCTTTTTAAATCTTTCTGCCTCTTTCTTAAAATAAGGTCCTTCCTTTTTTCTGCAAGGTCCATTTTCCCTTGATGTAAGAAGTCCTCCACTTACTTCTATTGCATCTGCTCCTTCATCCTGAAGCAGTTTTGCTATCCTTACTGAATCCTCAAGCTCAAGACCTCCTTTTTCAAAATCCCTGCAGTTTATCTTTATAAGAACAGGGAAATACGGGTCTTCTTTTTTCAGTCTTCTTATTATTTCTTTTGCAAAAAAAGCCCTTTTTTCTGCTTTTCCTCCATATCTGTCATCTCTTCTGTTAAAGAGAGGAGAAAAGAACTGACTTATAAGATAACCATGAGCACAGTGGAGCTGAATTCCATCAAATCCTGCTTCTTTTGCTCTTAAAGCAGCTATAACAAATGAATCAATAAGCTTTTCAACTTCTTTCTCATCTATCCTTGATACATCAACAGGTTCACCTTTTATAAGCTTTCTTGGAGCAAAGATTCCTGCATGAGATAGCTGAGCAAGGATCTTTCCTCCATTTTTGTGAACAGATTCAGTAAGTTTTTTAAGTCCATCTATAAATCCATCACTGTATATCCCGATCTGTCTTGGTGTTGCCTTTCCATCCTCCCTTACATACATATGTCCAGTTATAATAAGCCCTATCTCATTTTTTGAAAGCTCTTCATAAAAACTTACAAGCTCTTCTGTTACAGATCCATCCTCATCTGCTCTTCCTTCCCATGTTGCAGATCTTACAAAGCGGTTTTTTAGCTTAAGATTCCCTATCTTTGTTTCAGAAAAGAGCATCACTCTTCCATATTCTTCTGAATTTCCAATCCAAATTCAGAACACTTAACCTCTTTTGCGTCCTTCATCTGTCTTGCAAGATCATATGTTACGGTTTTGTTCTTTATAGTCTTTATAAGAGCAGAAAGGATAAGATCAGCTGCCTCATTCCATCCTATAAATCTGAACATCTCAACACCTGAAAGTATAAGAGAACTTGGATTTACCTTATCAAGACCAGCATATTTTGGTGCACTTCCATGAGTTGCCTCAAATATAGCACATCTTTCACCGATGTTTGCTCCAGGAGCCATTCCAAGACCACCTACAAGTGCTGCTGCTGCATCAGAAAGATAATCACCATTCAGGTTTGGAGTGGCAAGTATGTCGTATTCTTCTGGTCTCAGGATAAGCTGCTGAAACATTGCATCAGCAATCCTGTCATTTACAAGTATCTTTCCTTCAGGTATCTTTCCTCCATATCTTCTGCTTACCTCTTCCTCAGTTACTGTTACATCCGGAAATTCCTCCTTTGCAACCTCATATCCCCAGTCTCTGAACCTTCCTTCTGTAAACTTCATAATGTTTCCTTTGTGAACAAGAGTTACGACCTTTCTTTTGTTTTCTATTGCATACTGAATTGCCTTTCTTACAAGTCTCTTCGTATTCCTCTCACTCATAGGCTTTATTCCTATTGCACTTTCAAGGGAGATTGTGTTTCCTCCCTTTTTCCTCTGCTTCTCATTTATTATGCTTATAATCTCCTTTGCCTCATCTGATCCAGCTTCCCATTCTATTCCTGCATATACATCTTCTGTATTTTCTCTGAATATGACAACATTCACCCTTTCAGGATTTTTAAGTGGAGCAGGAACTCCGGGTATATACTTTACAGGTCTTATACATGCATAAAGATCAAATCTTTGTCTTAGTGTTACATTAAGTGATCTGTATCCTCCTCCAACAGGTGTCGTAAGTGGTCCTTTTATCACTATTCCTATTTTTTCTATCTTTCTGAGTGTCTCTTCTGGAAGAAGCTCTCCATAAATCTTTTTTGCCTTTTCTCCTGCAAAAAGCTCCTCCCAGAATATCTTTCTTTTTCCTCCATATGCAATCTGAACAGCTCTGTCAAATACACCTTTTGCTGCCTTCCATATATCAGGTCCAATTCCATCTCCTTCAATGAATCCTATAACAGGATTTTCCGGAGTAACAGGCCTTCCATTATTCCATCTTATAATTTCACCTTCCATAAATATCCCTCCATTTTATTTAACTCCTTTTTTTAGGAGTTCTTTTATTTTTATAAGATCTTTATTTTTACGCTTTAATAGCTCTTCTAAAACTTTTTTAAATTTTTCCAGATTCAGTTTCTGATTTATTACTTTATGTAACTTTTCTTCAGTTTCAGGAAGACCAAATTTCTTTAAAGAAAGTTTGCTTTTTTTTGCTGCTTTTAAAATCCATCCTTCTAGTCTTGGCTTTAAGACAATCAAAGGATTACTGTTTTTTGATTCAACATAAATAGCAAAATTTTGAAAATCTTTACTTAATGAAAATTTTCTATAAAAAAAGCTAGGTTTAGATCCTTGAGGATCTTCATCTATCAGTCCTATTGCATTTTCAGTTTTTAAAAGTCTTTTTATAACTTCAGAAATGTTTCCTGCATGATCTATTTGTTTTCTAGATACTCCTGTTAGGACTTTTACAAAGTGAAAATCTGGAAAGCATTCTACTACGTATTTCATTTTTCCAGAAATCTTTCAATATTGAAAAATAGATCTATTCCTTCATTTAAACTTTCCTCTACTTCAGCTTCAGTTAAAACTCTAATTTTTGTCTCAAAATCCTTCATGTAAACTATGATAACTTGAATCTCATCTTTTCTTGCTTTTTCTAAAACAGAGATAAGGAAATAAGGATTATGAGTAGAAATAAAAAACTGATTTGTCTTATCAAACGCAATACATTCTGCAAGATATTTCGTATAATATGGAAAAACATGAGATTCTGGCTCTTCAAATATAAGAACAGAATCCTTGTTTGAAAGAAGTGCTGTCATATAAAATATGATTCTCTGTAAGGTATCAGAAATTACAGCATAAGGAAGGCTAACAGAAAGTTCCCCAGTTTTTTTGATAAGTTTGATCTTGTTCTCATCAGGTAAAAGCTGATAATCAAAATTTCTTAAAAGCTCACTAATTATTGTCCTTACTTCTCTGTTAGTTTGAAGAACAGTTAAAAGGTTGCTTCCAGAAGGAGGTAGCAAAAAATCTGATTCAGAGCTTATAAATGGTTCTTCTTTTTTAAACCTATGTTCTTCTTTTTTAAACCTGTAAAATTTGAATAATCTGAGTTCTGGAACTAAGGAACGACCTCCTAGACCATCTTCATTAAATATCTCTATTTCTATCCTTTTCTCTTTAATGAACAGTAAACTTTTAACTACTTTTCTGTTTTCAAATTTAATCTCTAAGACATAGTGGTTTTCATCAAAAAAGCAGATAATCTTTATGGATTTGGTTATTTCATTGCCAAAAAACAGATTAAAAATTTTTTCATGTTTTACAAAATCCTTTATGTCTCCACTGTAAGCATGAAAGGATAAAAATCCTAATGCTTCAAGAATATTAGATTTTCCAGTGTTTGGTTCCCCAATAAAAAGATTTATCTTTCTGCAGTCCAAAGAGAGATCTTTTATTGATTTAAAATTCTTTATCTCAAGTCTTTTAATCATCCTTTTTTATAATAGTTTATGCTTCCTCCAGAAAGAAGAATCTTTCTTTCTCTTTCTGAAAGAACAAGCTTCCCTTCTATCTCTTCACCTTTTTCTGTTACCTTTATCCTTATCTTCTCCTTTTCAGAAACAGCTTTTCTTAGATTCCCTATCTCAATATGAACACCCTGGTCAAGAATCTCATATGCTTCATTGTCTATAATAACAGGAACAATTCCAAAGTTTATAAGATTTGCTCTGTGGAGTCTTGCAAAAGATTTCGCAAGGACAATCCTTACTCCAAGATATCTTGGTGCAATTGCAGCATGTTCCCTGCTTGATCCCTGTCCATAATTCTCTCCTCCAACAATTGCAATAGGCTTTTTTTCTATAGCTTTTTTTGCAAAATCAGGCATAATTGCTGAAAAGGTATATTCTGAAATAGCAGGAATGTTTGATCTTAAAGGAAGAACCTTTGCTCCTGCAGGAAGTATATCATCTGTTGTTATGTTATCTCCTAACTTAAGGAGGACTTCAGCTTTTAAGTTTTCTGGAAGAGGATCAAACTCTGGAAGAGGCTTTATATTAGGTCCCATCCTTATCTTTATCTCAGCTTTCTCCTCTGGCTTTATTATCATGCTATCATCTGTGATGAACCTTTCTGGAAGATCTATCTTTGGCTCTTTTCCAAGGACTTTTGGATGAACAATCTCACCGCATATTGCAGAAGCAACGGCAACCTGTGGACTGCAAAGATATACTTCTGCATCATATGTTCCACATCTTCCTCTGAAATTCCTGTTAAATGTCCTGAGACTTACTCCACCATTTGGAGGAGCCTGTCCCATTCCAATACACGGTCCACATGAAGTCTCAAGTATTCTTGCTCCTGATTCTATAAGATCATAAAGAGAGCCATCTTTTGCGAGCATCTGAAGAACCTGTCTTGATCCTGGGACAATTGCAAGACTTACATCAGGATGAACCTTTTTTCCTTTAAGAAGACTTGCAACAAGTTTAAGATCTCTGTATGAGGAATTTGTGCAGCTTCCTATTATGACCTGATCTACTTTTTTTCCAGCAACTTCTTCAACTGGCTTTACATTGTCAGGACTAAAAGGACATGCGATATATGGTTCAAGACTGCTCAGATCAACTTCTATCAGCTCTTCATATTCTGCTTCTCTTTCTGCTTTTAGTTCTATCCAATCTTTCTCTCTTCCCTGTGCCTTAAGGAATCTTTTTGTTATCTCATCTGATGGAAATATAGATGTCCATGCACCAAGTTCTGTTCCCATATTCGTTATTGTTGCCCTTTCTGGAACAGAAAACTCCTTTATCCCTTCTCCTCCATACTCTATTATTTTTCCTACTGCCCCTTTTACAGTTAGCTTCTTTAAAAGATAGAGTATAACATCCTTTGCACTTACCCATTCAGGAAGCTTTCCTTTAAGGAGAACAAGAACAACAGAAGGGACTTTCATATAAAACGGAGCTCCTGCCATAGAAAGAGCAACATCAAGACCTCCTGCACCAATTGCAAGCATTCCTGCTCCACCACATGTAGGAGTATGACTGTCTGATCCAAGAAGGGTTTTTCCAGGAGCAGAGAATCTTTCAAGATGAACCTGATGACAGATTCCGTTTCCTGGTCTTGAGAAATATATTCCATACCTTTTAGCAACATCCTTCAGAAAGATATGATCATTTGCATTTTCTGGACCTGTCTGAAGCATGTTGTGATCAACATAAGAAACAGATACTTCAGTTTTTACTCTATCAATTCCAAGACTTATAAGTTCCAGATATACAAGTGTTCCTGTTGCATCCTGTGTAAGTGTCTGATCTATTTTGATCCCGATCTCTTTTCCTTTTTCAAGCCTTCCTTCAACAAGATGTTCTTTTAAGATCTTTTCTGTTATTGTTCCTTTCATAATTCGACTGATAAAATTCAGCTGATTCTAATTTCTCTTTTGTTATTTCTTCTAATTTATTAACAATTTCTTTTTCAGCAAATTTTCTTATATCAGTTGTCTTTATAAACTCACCAAACATATAAAGATCTGTTACCCAAAAAATAACTTCCTGAAAAAAACGAGCTCCTGCAAAAAAATATAAGGAAATCAGAAGCAAAAAGATGAATAAGGAATAATAAGCTAACTGAATTTTGTGATAACTTATGATAAATACTGCTATCCAAGCAATAAGAGCTATAAAGGTTAATCCAGTTGCTCTGGTGTAAAATCTAAAGAGAAAATGTTCCCATCGCCAGTAATGGGAAATATTGGAGGAAAGAAGCCAAATTCTATAAGGTGGATGAAGTTTTGTTCCTAGATGACCAAAGCTAGGATGCTCAATAGGGTGATATAGTTTATGATTGTGAAGTTTTTCTAATGCTTGCTTAAAGATACACAAATCAACTCCATGAACTCTACACAATAAATAATAAGGTTTGCATTTTCTCAATGACCTACACACAATATAAGCACATATCATAGTTAAAGGTTTTGAAAGGAAACCTAAAGATGGAGCAGCAATACCTGTAATAAAAAGAGCTGATATGTTTAATTTATTAAAAATGAGTATAAAAAATTCACCATAGGCAGCAAAAGGATTAGGAATAGGTGTCCCTCTGGATAGATGCAAAAATAAAGGACCAAAACTGAGTATAATTGCAAAACCACAGAATGTTTCTATAATGACTTCTTCTACTTGAGGAAGGGTAAAAAATATTTCATTAATTTTCTGATCTTTATTCACTAAGTTTTCCTGAACTTTTAAATCTGACTTTCTGTTGCTATAGAACATTTACAAAAATACCTGGAGATTATCTGTAAAATGCAGACAATCCCAGTATATAACTAATAAGTAAAAAAATGCGAGAGGTGGGACTTGAACCCACACGGGCTTAAAGCCCACTGGATCCTAAGTCCAGCGCGTCTCCCAATTCCGCCACTCTCGCAAAAAAAGATGCGCCTGGGAGGATTCGAACCCCCGACCCGCGGATTAGAAGTCCGCTGCTCTGTCCAGCTGAGCTACAGGCGCATTCATTACCTGTTTCAAAATTACATTTATATTATGCTCTAATTCGGAAATAATTTCAAGTAGTGCTTTTAACCTTATAAGACTCTTTCTTGCTTTTTCTTGATAAGGCAAGTTCAAAGTTTTATCTTCCAACAGTTTACTTACTTTTTCCAGAAATTCTGGATCAGGATATTCTATGTCTCTGTATATAAGATCTGTCCATTCTTTCTTCAGATTCTCAGGAATACCTTTATATTTAGACAAAAGATCTGGATCTTTTCCTATGTAAAGTGATTTCTTCAGCTTTTCTATCCCTCTCTTTACTTCATTTTCATATTGCTTACTTTCAGGACCATTTTCATAAAGAATCCTGTTCCACCTTTCTTCTATCTGAGTTTTTACCCATCTTTCTCCTATATTCGGAGGCAGAGACATCTCAAGAAATTTCCTCTGAACTTCGGCTAAACTTCTTTTTAATTCATCAGATGAACCCCCCATCTTTTCTAAGGTCTTGTTTAATTCTTCTATAGCTTCTTTCTTTAGCTGTCTTTTCTTTGAATTTTCTAAAAGTTTCCTTTCCCACTGTTCTCTCAATGTTCCAAGTTCAAGCCTTATAAGAGAAAAAATAAGACCAAATTTTGCTAAAGTATTTCTCAGTGTATGAGCTAACATATCACAAGTTTTAAGCCTTTCTTTCGTCATTCTTTTCATAAGCTGATATGAAAGAAGTTCTGTCCCAAATATTCTGGAAAGCTTTTTTATGACTTTTGTTTCTGGACCATTTATTTTTATAGGCTTTTTAAAATTGATCTTTATTACTGCTACTACAATATACTTGCTGTCTTTCCAAATCTTTTCACCTCTGTAATTTGTAGGATATTCTATGTTGGAATCTTCGTCTAAAAAGAGATCACTTTTCCTTATTAAAACAGGCTCCATGTGATGATAATCCTTTAATATTCCTTCTCTTTTATATCTTTCATTCCTTATGTCATTTTCAGGATCTTCAGAAGTCCAAGATTTTTGCTTTTCTACACACCAAGCCATTGCTTCTAAAGGTCTTCCTGGTTCATCCCTGTATTCCCACCATGTTTTTCCAGGAGGATCAAAATCAGAGCTTCCTTTAAGTTCCCATTCTATCTTTTCTTTTTTATCATCAATTATTCCAGAAGCGACTCTTACTGCTAAAAGATCAGGAGGAGGTCCTATCTGATATACAGTTCCTTTATATGCATCTTGAAGGCATAAAAGAATTGCTTCAATTATTTCTTTACAAGCTTTTTCCAGAATTTCTTTATCTATATCTATCATGAAAGTTTTCTTCTAACTCTTTCAACTAATTCAGATACTATATCTCCTGCATTTCCTTGAAGAAACACATCAGTGATTGAGTCAGTAAGCCAAGTTTTTTCCTTATTTATCTCTATAAGTTTTGCTCCATTCTGTTTTGCAATATTTGGAATAGTATTAGCAGGTGCAACGACAGCAGAAGTCCCTATTATAAGAACAGCTTCAGCTTTTGAAGCCATCTGGAAAGCTTTTCTCATTGCTTCCTGAGGAATCGGCTCTCCAAAAAAGACAATATCTGGTTTTAGGATCTTTCCGCATATACATCTTGGAGGATATTCTCCTTTTTTCTCTTCTTTTTCATATCTTCTTCCACACCAAAGACAAGAAAGAGTTTTTGAGCTTCCATGAAACTCAACTACATTACTTGAACCTGCTTTTTGATGAAGACAGTCAACATTTTGTGTTATTATCCCTTGAAGAAGTCCCATTTTTTCAAGCTCTGCAAGACCAATATGAGCTTTATTAGGCTGAGCTTTTTCCATAAGGTCATCTACTTCTTTTATCATTTTCCATACCTTTTCAGGATCACTTCTAAAGGCTTCTATTGTCGCATATTCTGAAGGATCATATTTCGTCCAGAGTCCACCTTTACTCCTAAAATCAGGAATTCCTGATTCAACAGAAATTCCTGCTCCTGTAAGTGCTATAGTATACTTTGATCTAATAATAATATCGGCAGCTTTCTCAAACAGATCCATTTTATCTTTCAAAAAGAATCTTTCTTTCTTGATTGTTATAAGATCTGAATTCTACACCACTTAGGATCTTTTGTTCTCCAAATATATTTTTCAGAATTACCTTATTCCCTTCAAATTCTATTACATCCACATCTGAAAGAACCTTTTTTTCTTCTCCATTTTCAATAACAAAGACATGAGCTTCACACATGATAGCTCATCTCCTAAGTGATTTTATAGCATTTTGTAAATATTCATTACTTTTTTCTATCAGATCTATTGCATATCTTAGCTGTTTTGCACTTTCAACTTGTCCTTGTTTTTCCAGCTCTTCTAAGAAACTTCTGTATTCTTCAATATGGTGGAGATTATGAGAAAGCCAGTGTTGAAGTCTTATTTTTGCTTTTTCACAAAAGTCCATCTTTTCTTTTGGACTAAACTTAATTAAAATAACTTGAAAGTTATGTCAATCCATTTTTGTGAAAGGAGAATAAGTTATGGAAAAAGCTAAAACAGTTATAGAAGTAATAAAGACAAGGAGGAGTATTAGGAAATTTCAAGAAAAACAGCCAGACGAGGAAACCATAAAGAAGATAATAGAAATGGGAACATGGGCTCCTTCTGGTTTAAATAATCAGCCTTGGAAGTTTGTAATTGTAAAAGATAAAGAGATGAAAGATAAGTTAGCAGAAAAGACAAGGTATTCACACATAATAAAAAATGCTCCTGTCTGTATAGCTGTATTCTTAGATAACAGCCAAAGTTATGATAGAGTTAAAGACATACAAGCAATAGGTGCCTGTATCCAGAATATGTTACTCACTGTCCATGCCTTTGGTCTTGGAGGAGTTTGGCTTGGAGAAATTCTTAACAGAAAAGAAGAAGTTGAGAAATTGCTTGAAGTTCCTTCTGAATTAGAACTTATGGCAGTTGTTGCTTTAGGATATCCTGCAGAATCAGGAGGAAAAGGACAAAGGAAACCCTTAGAAGAAGTTATCATTAAAAGTATATAGACAATTTCAAAAAAATAGTTTAAAATACCTACAGAAATAAAAGCTATTTCACAATTAAAAAAATTTCTCTCTTGACATCTCTTGAACAAATGCTTATTATATAAAGCGGAAAAAATAGAAAACAGCTCTTTGAAAAC
>CAZEOQ010000011.1:0-52460 GCA_964513995.1 uncultured Desulfobacterales bacterium
GTGGCGGTTATGTGTGCTGATGAAGCTGTTCAGCTTCATGGTGGATATGGATATAAATCATTTCCTTAGCTGAATTATTCCAAGCCAAAAAGCACCAGCAAGTATTATAAATCCACCTATGAGTTCTTCTTTTTCTGGAATTGTTCCAAGAAATACATATGCCATGGGAAGGACTATTATTGGCTGAAGTATAAGAAGCATGCTTGCTCTTGAAAGCTCCCAATAACGATATGCCCTGAATGTAAAAAGAAAACTCGCACATGGTCCTAAAAATGCTCCAAGAAGGGTAACGAGCCAGTATCTTGGTTCAGCATTAAACATGAGCTTTCCTGAAAAAAGCCCCCATAGTGTAACAAATATGGCTGCTATTGCTGCTCTATATGCAACCATGACATTTGGATGTATTCTGTCTATGTAAATCTTTGCAAGTATGAACTGTAAGGTGCAGAAGAGTATGGCAAAAGATATAAAAAGAACACCTTTTCCTACAATATTCCATCTTCCCTGAACACTGTATATGCTTCCAAAAAGCATGATGCCTATTGCAGCAATTTCCTCTTTCTTAAGTTTCTCCTTTAAGAAAATAACCCCTGCAAGGATCACTGCTACTGGAAACATCCTCCAGAGGAATGAGGTAAATGTTGGGTCAAGTAAAGAAAGTCCTTTCCATCCAAAGATCATTGTAATTCCTGTTGAAATACCAATAGCTGTAAGAGGTCTTATATGTCTGAGAGTAAAGACCTCTTTTCTGCTTTCTTTAAAAAATAGGCATATAAGAAAGGAGTAAAAAGAGGATGCAGTGGTCCATATTACACAGAAAGATTCTGGATTAAACTGAGAAAGTCCATATTTTGCCGTTATAAAATTCGTAGAGACAAGAAAAACTCCTATCAGGGAATATAAAAAACCCTTTTTTCTTTTTTCCATAAAAGTTTATTAACATATTCTCCTAAACTGGTTAACTTTTCTCTTGACAATTTTTTAAACGAGTTGCATTTTATAAAAAAAGAAAGGGCCCATAGCTCAGTTGGCAGAGCCACCGGCTCATAACCGGTAGGTCCCTGGTTCGATTCCAGGTGGGCCCATTTATTTTGTAAAAAATTCTTTTTTTCACATCTTTTTGGTCCTCTCAAGATGTCTCATTCTGAATCTAAAAATCCTCTCAGATGTGAGAGGAGTAAAGATGCACAATAAGATAAAACTCCTTATTGAGCTTCAGGATTATGACCTTAAGATAAACGAGATAAAGAAGAGAAAGGAAAAGATTCCTGAAAAGATAAGAGCTATTTCTGAAAAGCTTGAGAAAGTAAAAGAAGAGCTTGAGACAGCTTCAGCAAATCTAAAACTTCTAAAAAGAAGGAGAAGAGAGGCAGAAAGAGATCTGGATGACATAGAGGAAAAGATAAGGAGAAGCAATGAAAAGCTTGCTAACATAAAGACAAACAAAGAATACAGAGCTGCCCTGAAAGAGATAGACGAGCTTCAGGAAGAAAAGGCAAAGATAGAAGATAGACTCTTGGAAATAATGGAGACTATAGAATCTGAGGAAGAAAGGACAAGGAGGATTCAGGAAAGGATAAAAGAAGAAGAAAGGCTTTTTGAACAGGAAAAAAAGGAGATCCTTAAAGAGGAAAAAGAGCTTGAGGATAAGATAAAGATCCTGAAAAAGAAAAGAGAAGAGCTTGCTCAAAAGATACAACAGGTAGATGGGAATCTTCTGAAGAAGTATGACTTTTTGAGGATGAAAAAAGGAGGAATTGCAGTAAGTCCTGTTATAAAAGGAGTATGCCAGGCATGTCACTTAGGTATTCCACCACAGAAGTTTAATGAGCTTATAAAAGGTGAAACCATAATGACATGTCCTCATTGCTTGAGAATAATATACTGGGGAGATGACGCAAGACTGAAAAGTGAAAAAGAGGAAGGTGCGCTGGAGTAGCACAGATGGCCGCTGTCCTGCAATCTGCAGGGCAGAGGAAAGTCCGGGCTCCAAAGGGCAGGGTGCTGGGTAACGCCCAGTCCCCGTGAGGGGAGGAAAGTGCCACAGAAAGGAGACCGCCAGGCATATTGCCTGGTAAGGGTGAAAGGGTGAGGTAAGAGCTCACCAGTCCCGCTGGTGACAGCGGGAGCTAGGCAAACCCCACCCGGAGCAAGACCGAATAGGGGAGCGATTGAGGGTTGCCCGCCCGAGCTCCCGGGTAGGTCGCTTGAGCCAGATGGAAACATCTGGCCAAGATGAATGGCCATCGCCCCGAAAGGGGAACAGAACCCGGCTTATGGGCTGCTCCAGCAGCATCTTCCTCTAAGGAGAATAGGGATGTTTATCCTTGGAAATCTTCTTATGGCAATAGCAAAGGTCCTTGATACAGCTCTTTCAATATATATGTGGCTTATAATAATAAGAGCTCTTATATCTTGGGTAAATCCAGATCCATATAATCCCATCGTAAGATTCCTTGTATCTGTTACAGAACCTGTTCTTTATCCTATAAGAAAAAGAATCCCCCTTTTTGGAGGAATAGACTTTTCTCCTCTTATAGCAATCTTTGCTATCGTCTTTTTACAGACCTTCCTTGTTCAAAGCCTAATACAGATAGCTCTTAGACTAAGATAGTCTAAAAATTCCAGAATTCGTCAATCTCTTTATCCGTAATATCCCATCTGCTTTTGTGAGGAGGAAGTTCTTCTTTCTTTATAAATTCAGGGAGTCTGTCATCTGATTTGCTGAATCCTGCATTCAGATTAAACTCATGCTCTTTCTTAAGGATCTCTTTTCCAATCTCTATCACATCTTCTTGTTTCCACTTAGTTCCAAGAACTGCATTACATGTCTCTATAACTCCTTCAAACCCTTCTTGAATATCCAGGATAGCAAATGCAATAAACAGACAATATCCTGTTGAATCAAGAAAAGCTGTTGTTATCTGGAAGTTCCTTGAAAGCTCAACCTTTCCTTCCTTTCTCAGACCATCCAGTTTTCCACCAACAGAAAGTATCTCAGGAGCAATAGTATATCCACTTGTATGATCTGCTCCCATCGTGCTTGTTGCATATGTAACACCTATTCCTTTTGCTGCTCTTGGATCATATGCAGGAAGAGCCTGTCCTTTTACAGCAGGAACTCTTGTAACTCCATATGCCTTTCCTGTAAAAGCTGCACCCTGTCCTAAGATGCGACCAAGAGGAGAACCCTTTTCTATTTCTTTCAAAAGCTCTATAGCCTTTTTTCCATCACCAAAATTCAAAAGACCTGCTTCCATTGCAACGGCTATTGTTACACCAGCTTCTATTGTATCTAATCCAAGTTCATTACAGAGTCTTATAAGCTCAGCAGTTATGTCAAGGTCATCTATTTCACAGTTTGGACCAAATGCCCATATAGATTCATACTCCTGACATGAAACGACCTCTTTCCCATCCTTTCCATACCATGTATTAGAGCACTGGATGATGCAGCCAGGACTGCATGCATGATTATATATCTCTTTTCCTTTCCTTTTCTTTATTTCCTCAAATATCCTTTCTCCTGAAACATTTTCAGCTTTTTCAAATCTTCCTGAAGAAAAATTTCTTGTAGGAAGTGCACCAGCATTATTTACTATGTTCATAAGGACTGCTGTTCCATATGTATTCAAAGCTCCTTTTGGTTTTGTAATGTCATGTTTCTGTAATGCATCTATAACCTTTTTCCTTCCTTTTTCAAAAAGCTCCTTGTCTTTTATCTGAACTCCAGAAGCCCCTTTATCATCTACAACTATTGCCTTAAGACCTTTTGCCCCTAAAACAGCACCAAGTCCACCTCTTCCAGAATATCTGCTTGGTCTGTTTCTTAAGTCATTAAAACAGACTCCTGCCATTGCCATCTTCATTTCACCTGCAGGACCTATACAGCATATCCCTATGTCTTCTCCATATTTTTCTGTAAGAATCTTTACAGTCTCTGATGTCTTTTTCATAGAAAGCTCTTTTGCTTGAATAAGCTTTACTGAATCTTTCTTTATTTCAAGAACATAAGGAATCTTCTCTTTTGCTTTTCCCTCAACTATAATTCCATCTATCCCAAGTCTTTTAAGCTTTTGACTAAACTTTGTCCCTGCATTTGATTCTTTTATTCCTCCTGTAAGAGGAGACTTCCCCCCTACAGATATCCTTGAACTTGAAGGAGCTGCTGTTCCTGTAACAATTCCAGGAGCAAATACTATCTTGTTTCCTTCTTCTAATGGATGACATAAAGGGTCTACCTCTTTTGAGATCACTGAAGATGTAAGCCATCTTCCTCCCATGTTCTCATATTCCTTAGAATCTTCAATGTTAACTTTTAAATTGCTCATATCAACTCTTATTAACCTCATTTTTTTTCCTCCTTTCTATTTGTTGCTATAAGCCTATAAAAAAAGAAAAGAAAACTCAAGTTTTAAACTTGTAGGAAGAATGCATTTTCGGTATAAGGTAATAGGTATGGAAGCTGTAAATCCTGATTTTCAAAAGCTCATAGATGATCTTATTGGTGAAAAAGATGCAGTAGAAAGGATATTAAACAGTGTAAAGGAGGGAACTACTTTCAGGATAAATCCTTTAAAAACGAGTGAAAAGGAAGCTGTCAGTCTTCTGGAAGAAGAAGGTTTTAAGGTAGAGCCAATATCTGACATTCCCTATGCATACATATCCAGATATGAACCATTTCAGTTAGGAAAAAGCCTTTCTCATTACCTCGGTAATATTTACATACAAGACCTAAGCTCAATGATCCCTCCTATAGTGCTTGATCCTAAGGAAGGAGAATTAGTCCTTGATATGGCAGCAGCTCCTGGTTCAAAGACCACACAGCTGGTTTCTCTTATGAACAACAAGGGGCTTATCGTTGCTAATGATCCTTCTTTAAAGAGGATAAAATTTCTTGCATTTAATCTTATGAGAATAGGATCTGTAAACAGTGTTGTTACGATATTTCAGGGAAACAGATTTGGAAGGCTTTATTTTGAGACATTTGATAAAGTCCTTGTTGATCCTCCATGCAGTGCTCTTGGAACAATAAAGGCATCTCCTGAAGTGCTTAAATGGTGGAGGATGAAAAAGTCAGAAAAGTTTACGAGACTTCAATGGGATCTTGTAGTAAGTGGAATAAAGGCTTTAAAGCCTGGAGGAATTCTTGTTTATTCCACATGCACTATTGTCCCTGATGAAAATGAGGCTATTATTGATAAGGCTCTAAAGCAATATCCTGTGAGACTGGAAGAGATTAATGTCAGATGGAAAAGGATAAAAGTAAGGGAAGGGATTAAAGAATTTCACGGAGAAAAGTATTCTCCTGATATGGTCAAGACCTTGAGACTTTATCCTCATGAAAACATAGGAGAAGGTTTCTTCATAGCAAAGCTCAGAAAGATTGACACTATGAAAAGACCCTTAGATGTTCCTGAAATGAAATTTCTTCCACTGGTTGATAAAGGGCATCATTCAATAAAGGACATGATAAGAGCACTTGAAGATCATTTTGGAATTCCAGAAGAATTCTTTGAAGGATTCCTTTTTGAAGTTGCAAAGGAGATAAGGATCTTTTCTCATGAAGCATCTAAGCTTCCATTTTTAAGCTACTCTCACAGAGGGCTTCCTATAGCAAAGCCTGGAAGAATCCCACCCATACTTACTACCTGGGGAGCTCAGTTTTTGGGTCGTATAGCAAAAAGGAACTTTATTAATCTGGAAGATGTCTCAGAGCTTCTGGTTTATCTGAAGAAAGAATCTCTTTCTGTAGAAAAAAACAGAAAAGGACAGCAGATAGTTCTCTATAAAGGACATCCTATAGGATATGGAATAGCATCTGATGGAAAGCTAAAAAGCAGGGCAAAGATAAAGATGGAGCTGTTATGGCCTTTCTGTTTAGAAAAACACTGATTATTTTTTTATTACTTGCAAGATACGGTTTTTGCTCTGAAGTATGCAGATGTTTGAAAGAAGTAAAAGGAGGTTTTCTCATAGAGACAATTGAAGGGAAGGTTATATGTGCAAAAAATGAAAAGGAATTTTTTACTCCTGCATCTATTTTAAAGATCCTTACTGCTCTTTCTGCACTGCATTATCTTGGAGAAGGATTCAGGTTTAAAACAGAGTTTTACATGGGAAAGAATGACCTGAAAATAAAGGCATATGGAGATCCTCTTCTCGTTTCTGAAATTATTGACGAGATAACAGATGAGCTTTCAAAGAGACTTCCTTCTGTAATAGATGACATAATCATTGATGATAGCTTCTTTTCAGAAGACATAAAAATTCCAGGATTAGGAAATTCTTTAAATCCCTATGATGCTCCTGTAGGAGCTTTTTGTGCAAATTTTAATACGGTTTATTTCAAAAGAGAAAAAGGGAAGATCGTTTCAGCAGAACCTCAAACTCCTATTGTCCCTTTCGTAATAGACTTTATAAAAAGGCTTCCTCAGGGAAGATGCGTCTTTTCTCATAATGTAAGGGATCTTGAAAGATATGCAGGTGAGCTTTTCAGATATTTCTTAGAGAAACACGGAGTAAAGGTAAAAGGAGAAGTAAGGTTTGGAAAGATAACTGATAAAGACAGGATCGTTTATACTTATTATTCTAAATTCAGCTTAAAAGAGGTTATAAGAAAGATGATGAGGTATTCCAATAACTTTATTGCAAACCAAATAATGCTCTTTCTTGGAGCAAGGCTATTTGGTCCTCCAGCAGAACTGAAAAAAGGGGTAATGGCTATAAGGAGATATGCAAATGAGGTGCTTTGTATAAAAGGAATGAAGATCTTTGAAGGATCAGGAATATGCAGGAAAAACAGAGTTACCTGTAAACAGATGGCAAAGATCCTGAAAGCTTTTTTTCCATATAGGTCTCTTATGAGAAAAAAAGGAGATGTTTATTACAAAACAGGAACACTTAAAGGAATAAGGACAAAAGCAGGATACATTGGAGAAAGATACATATTTGTCATCTATCTTGAGTCGGGAAGAGTGGACTTAAATTGTATTTCTGAAAAATTGACACATTAAATAGCACACTTTTGTGTCATTCTGACACATCATTCTTTTTTCCTTCCAGATTTTTCCTTCCTTTTTTTTGGCACAGATTTTTCTTTAGTCTTTAAAAAGCCTGTGAGAAGGAGAAAGATGGTCTTAAGAAGCCTTATCATTGTTCTGGCTCTGTTTTCCTTAGGACTTGCTTCTGATTTAAGCCTTTATCTTTCAAATGCAAAAAGGGCAGAAGCCTTAAAGAAGTTTTCAGAAGCAATAGATTGGTACAGAAAAGCTCTTGAAAGCTCAAAAGATAAGGATCTTCGTATGAAGATATACTTCAGGATGGCATACTGTTATAGCAAACTTGATAATTCAATAGCTGCATTTAGTCTTTATCAGGAGGGTTTAAGAAATCCAAAAGCAGAAGAATACTTAATATCACATCCAAGGCTCTTTATAACCTTAGCAAACCTTTATTTTGACTTTAAGAAATACAAAGAAGCAGCAAACATTTATCTGAAAGTACTGGAGAAATACAAAAACAGATCCTTTATTCCTTTTGTCCTGGTAAAAGCAGGTGACAGCCTTTTTAATCTTAAAAAATACAGGAGAGCTTTGAAGCTATATTCAAAGGTAATCCTGTTATATGAAGGAACAGATGAATACTGGATAAGTAGATTCAGGATGGCAGACATAGGTGTATTTTATCCTGGTATAAAGATACCAGAAAGTATTGAATACGAAGATTACAGAAATCCAGTAAAGGCATACAAGGAGATAATAGAGAATGCTCCTGAAACTCTGTCAAAGCTAAAACAGCTTGCTCATCTCAGGATATCTTCATTTTACATGAAAAAGGGAAGATATGATCTTGCAATAGAAGGGATAAAGAAATTCTTAGAAGGATATCCTTCAAGCATCCTGAAAAGATATGCAAAAAAGCTTCTGAATAGGGCTGTCTCAGAATATGTTGATGTGCTTTATGAAAAAAAGGATTACCTTAAAGTATGCAAGCTTTATGATTCACTGAAAGATGAGATAATTATTTCTGAACTTAAGTATGAAACAGCTAAGAAAATAGGTGATTCTCTTTATAGATTTGGTTTATACAGAGATGCTCTTAAGTTCTTTATTCAGAATCCTAAACAGAACCTCCTCAGAATTGCAGAGATATACAACCGTCTTGGAAGATACAGAGAGACTATATCTCTTCTTAAGTCTTCAAAGCCTTCTCAAAAACTGGCTCTTATCTTAGCAGAGGCTTATTTTAAGGAAAAAAGATATGAGGATGTTATAAAGGTCCTTAAAAACATAAAAGATCCAAAGGCATACTATCTTCTGGCAGAGGCTTATGATAAGCTTCAGAGATACACCAAAGCAATAAACTACTACGAGATCCTTACAGAGATTGAGTCTGAATATAGACTAAATGCATGCTTATACCTGGCAAACTTCTATTTTGACAGAAAAAGATATCAAAAGGCTCTTTCATACTATCTTTTAGCACAAAAGATATGCAAAGGCTGTCCTGACTTTGACTTTATAAAGCTTCAGATAGCTAACTGTTATTATGAAATGGGAAGATACAAAGAGTCATCAGAGATACTAAAGCAAGTAAAGGATGATAAGCTTATAGGATTGGTATCAAATCTTCAGCTTGAGATAATGAAATTAGAAAACGAATACAGGGATCTGAAATGGTTGATAGAGTAAGTTTTGACAGTTTTTCAGTAAGTCTTCCTAAGGAGATTGAAAAAAAGAAAGAGTCATTTTTGGAGCTTATAAAGGATTATCTGAAGAAGGTAAATGAAGATCAGAAGATGGCTGATAAGGCAATAGAGGATTTTCTTAAAGGAAAAGGAGAACTTCACAGGACGATCCTGATGGTTGAAAAGGCAGACATCTCATTCCGATTGTTTATGAAGATAAGGAACAAGCTTATAGAAGCTTATGAAGAAATAATGAGAATGCAGATATGAAGGAGTTTTTAGAAAAGATAAAAGAAAGACTTGATAAACTGTCTCCTCCTCAGAAAATAGCGCTTGGAGTAATAGTAGCCCTTCTTATAAGCACGGCTCTTGTATCTGCCCTCTGGATAAGATCTCCAGAATATGGACTTCTTTATTCTAACTTAACTCCTTCTGATGCTGCACAGGTAGTAAAGAGGCTAAAGGAAATGAGGATTCCGTATAAGTTAGAAGAAGGAGGGAGGATATATGTCCCACTTGATAAGATTTATGAACTCAGGATAAAACTTGCTTCAGAAGGGATTCCAAAAGGAGGAAAAGTTGGATTTGAGCTTTTTGACAAGACGAGCTTTTCTATAAGTGATTTTGCTCAGAGGATAAATTACATAAGGGCACTTCAGGGAGAACTTGAAAGGACTATTGAATCTCTTAAAGAAGTGGAATGGGCAAGAGTTCACATTGCTATGCCAAAAGAGTCTATATTTATTTCCAAGGAGAAAGAGCCTTCTGCATCTGTAGTTATCAAGCTAAGACCTAACAGTCTTCTTACTGAAGATCAAATAAAGGGAATAGTATATCTTGTGGCTTCAGCTGTTCCAAGACTGAGTCCAAAAAGGGTCGTGGTTGTTGATTCAGAAGGAAATATTCTGGCTGGTGCTAAAAAGGAGGAATTTCTTACAGGAAATCAGATAAGACTGAAAAATCAGATAGAGCAGGATCTGGAAGACAAGATTGTAAAGCTCTTAGAAAAAGTTACAGGAAAAGGGAAAGTAATAGCAAAGGTTTCAGTAGATATGGATTTTTCAAAAGTAGAAGAGACAGTTGAATCTTATGATCCATACAATGTTGCTGTAAGAAGTGAGCAGATCATACAAAAGCAAAGCACAGGAACTCAGATTATTCCAATGGGAGTTCCTGGTGTTCTTTCAAACTTACCTGATACAAACATCTCAACACAGACAAAGTTTCCTAAAAGCAGTCAAAAAGAAACTAACAGGATCGTTAATTATGAAATAGGAAAAACGGTCAAGTCTATAAAAGAACCTGTAGGAAGGATCTTGAGGATATCTGCAGCTGTTCTTGTAGATGGAAAATACAGTCCAGCAGACATAGGAAAACTGAAGTCCCTCGTTCAAAGAGCTATTGGATATTCTAAGCAGAGAGGAGATCAGGTAGAGCTTATAAGTATGCCTTTTAAGGAAATAGAGGTGATGACTCCTGAAAGAGGAATGGTTGACATACTTAAGAATGCAGTCGTTATATCAAAGATCATAAGTCCTGTCATAAAAGGAATTGTAGCTATTGTCATAATGCTTATCTTAATTATAGCCCTTAGGAAAACCGTAAAAGAGATCCTTCCTCCAGCTCTTCCAAAAGAAGAAGAGAGAAAAGAGCTTCCAAAACCTGAAGAAACTGAAAGACAAAAAGGAATAAAAGCAGAAGAGCTTGCAGAAGCAGAAGAGATAAAGGCTCTTCCTGTTCATGAAGAGATAAGAAAGATAGCAAAAGAAGATCCTGAAAAAGTAGCATATCTTACAAGACTGTGGCTCAAGGAAGAGGAGAAAGGACTATGAGAACACTTAAAGGATCACAAAAAGCTGCCATATTCCTTCTTACACTTGATCCAGAAACAGCTGCCCAGGTGATGAAACACTTAAGTGAAGATGAAATAAAGACCATAGCAAAGGCTATAGCAAATCTGGATGTGGTTTCTAAGGAAGTTGTTGAAGACATCCTAAAGGAGGCTAAGGAGAAGATAGAAAATGTAGCTCTTATTTATCAGGCAAAAGAATTCTTGCAAAAGGTTGTTTCAAAGGTTTTGGGAGAGAAAAAGAGTGCAGAGCTTGGTCAGGTAATAGATGCATTTAATCCAGAAAACATAGAAGCAGCTTTTGATACAAGAATGCTTGCTACACTTATTCAGGACGAACATCCACAGATAATAGCCCTTATCATCTCTTCTTTGAATCCTGCAAGTGCAAAAGAGATTATCTCTGAACTTCCTGATCCCGTAAAAGCCGAGGTCATGTATAGGATCTCAAGGATGCAGAGTATTCCTCCAGAGGTAATAGAAGAAGTTCAGAAGACATTGAAGGAAAAGATAGCAAGTTCTGCTTCATCTCAAAGCAGACAAAGAGGAGGAGTAAATAAGGTCGTGGAGATAGCAAAAAGTCTTGATTTTAAGACACTTGAAGCAATTCTCAATGAGCTTCAGGCAATAGATCCTGATCTTGCATCTGTTATTGAAGCTCAACTTTTTACATTTGACGATCTCGTAAATCTTGATGACAGAAGCATCCAGATACTTCTAAGAGAAGTTGACATGAAAGATCTTGCAGTTGCTCTGAAAACGGCAAGTGATGAGCTTAAAGAAAAATTCCTCAAAAATCTTTCAGCAAGAGCAAGACAGATGCTCGTTGAAGACATGGAAGCAATGGGACCTGTAAGGGTAAAGGATGTGGAAAATGCACAGCAGAAGATCGTGGACATAGCAAAGAAGCTTGAAAGTGAAGGAAAGATCATATTGCAGCAAGGAGGTGAAGGTGATGTATTTGTATAATGACATACAGATAAAACCACTTTTTGGAGAAGTCTTTCCCTGGGAGGTAGAAGAAAGAAAGAAAAAGGAGGAAAAGAAGGAGGAGAAAAAGGAGGTTGATCTGGAGAAGATAAAAAAAGAGGCATATTTGCAGGGAGTAAAGGAAGGTTTTGAAAGAGGAAGAAATTCTGCTGAAAAGGAAGCAGATGAAAGAATAAGGAAACTTGAGGAAGACTACAAGAAAGAGATTCAGAAGATAAAGGCTCAGATAATAGAGAAGCTGGAGAAGGTAATAGATGAGATATCTTCTCTCAGGAAAAACATAATATTAAAGGCTGAAGAAGACATAAGAGAACTTTCCCTTCTTATTGCTAAGAAAGTAATAAAAAAAGAGGCATCTGAAAGCTCAGAAGTCGTCCTGAACAACATAATTTCAGCTTTAGAAAACACTCCTATAAAAGACAAGATCATAGTAAAGCTGAATCCAGAAGATTATTCAGTCCTTTCAGGAATGAAAGAACTGAGGGACATTTTGGGTGTTAAAGAAATAATTCTGAAAAAGGACGAAAATATATCTAAAGGAGGCTGTATTGTTGAGACAGAATTCTGTGAGATATCTGCTACCTTAGAGTCTCAGTTTAAGATTATAGAAGATGCAATAAAAGGAAATGATTAGACTGGGGCTTATAAAAAGGCTTGAAAAGCTGAATACAATAACTGTAGCAGGAAAGGTTACAAAGGTAGTAGGGACTATTGTAGAGGCAGTTGGAATAAAGTGTGCAATTGGAGACATATGTGAAATAGTTACAGAAGGAAGAAGAATAAAGGCTGAGGTCGTAGGTTTTAAAAACAGTCATGTAATCCTTATGCCATTTGAAGGGACAGAAGGGATTCTTCCAGAAAGCAGGGTCATTTATCTGAAAAAACAAGCTACTGTAAAAGTAAGTGAGGGGATCTTAGGAAGGATTATAGACGGACTTGGTCAGCCAATAGATGGAAAAGGTCCTATAGATGCAGAAGAAGAATATCTTATATATGGAAATCCATTAAATCCTCTGAGCAGAGCTCCTATAAGAGAGCCTATAGATGTAGGAATAAGGGCAATAAATGGGCTTATTACAGTAGGTAAAGGGCAAAGGATAGGAATATTTGCTGGAAGTGGAATAGGAAAGACTACCCTTCTTGGTATGATGGTAAGGAATACAAAAGCTGATGTTAAAGTAGTTGCTCTTATTGGAGAAAGAGGAAGAGAAGTAAGGGACTTCATTGAGAAACACATAAGGGATGCACTTGATAGAACAGTAGTTGTCGTTGCTACATCTGATCAGTCTCCTCTTGTAAGGATGAGGGGAGCTTTTGTTGCTACGGCAATTGCTGAATATTTCAGGGACAAAGGGATGGATGTGCTTTTTATAATGGATTCCGTAACAAGATTTGCTATGGCAAAAAGAGAGCTTGGACTTGCTACAGGAGAACCTCCTACAACAAAAGGCTATACACCTTCAGTATTTGCCATCCTTCCAAAACTCCTTGAAAGGGCAGGAAACTGGGAAAATGGAAGTATTACTGCATTTTATACTGTTCTTGTAGAAGGTGATGATATGAATGATCCTATAGCTGATGCAGTAAGGTCAATACTTGATGGTCACATAGTTCTTTCAAGAGATCTTGCAAGACAGAATCAATATCCACCTATAGATGTTCTAAGTAGTGTAAGCAGGCTTATGTATGACATTACTTCAGAAGATCATTTCAGGCTTGCAAATAGATTTAGAGACTGTCTTGCTACATATGCAAAAGCTGAAGATCTTATAAACATAGGAGCATATTCTAAGGGAAGTAATCCAAAAATAGACTATGCAATATCTATGATTGACAGACTGAGAGAATATCTGAGACAGGACATAAATGAAAAAGTAAGTTTTGAGGAGAGTAAAAGACAGCTTAAGGAGCTTTTCAATGAATAAGAAAAATCTTGAGTTGGTTATAGAACTTAGAAGGATAAAGGAAAAAAAGATAGCTGAAGAGGCTAACGGTATCCTGAATAGGTTGAATGTAAAAAAGGAGGAAATTAAGTTATTGTTGAACAAAAAAGAATGGCTTTTAGAAGAACTCAGGAAAATTCAAATTAATTCTCTGGATATACCGAAGATAACCTGTATCTGTCAGAATATATCAAGGATAAATCAGGAAATATCTGAGTTACAGAATCAGATGGCTCAGATGCATTCTGAATACAAAAAAAAGATATCAGAGCTTTTAGAAGAAAGAAAAAAGAGAAAGATTATAGAGAAGCTTAGAGAAAGGATCCTTTCTGAACAGAGGTATAATTTAGAAAAACAGGAGCAGAGGTTCCTGGATGAGATATCAAACAACAGGTTCTTTTATAAGAACATGTAATCTGGTAGTTTTGATCCTTGTCTTTTTTGGATCAGTCTGTTTTTCTCAAGGAAAGATAGAGGACATCTCCTTTTTTGAAAAAAGAGAAAAGATACTAAAGGAACAGGAACTTGAGATAGAAAGGAGAAAGAAAGAGCTTATTCTTCTTCAAAAAAGGATTGAAGAAGAGCTGAAAAAGATAAGTCAGTTAAAAGAGATAATAAAAAGACAGCTTGAAGAGATAAAAAAGATGGAAACAGAAAGATATATGGAACTTGCAAACCTTTATGCCTCTATTCCTCCTAAAAGAGCAGGAAAGATCATGGAGAATTTAGATCCAAAGATTGCTGCAAAGATAATGCTTTATATGGATAAAAAGAAAGCAGGTCTTATCTGGGGATTCATGGATCCTAAGAAAGCTTGTCAGATAACAAAAGAGATGGTGAAGCTGAGGTAGCCATGGACATTGCAACAATCTTAGGAATGGTAGCAGCATTTGGTCTTATGATAATGGCTATCCTTTCAGGAGGAAGTCTTACTATATTCATAGACATACCTTCATTTCTCATAGTTGTTGGAGGAACTATAGGAGTTACATTGATCAATTTTCCTTTAAAAGAAGTTCTAAGAGCAGTAAATGTCGTAAAGAATGCGTTCTTTAACAAGCTTGAATCTCCTGTGGAATACATAAACTTGATTGTAAAACTGGCTGATAAGGCAAGAAAAGAAGGGATACTTGCACTTGAGTCAGAACTTGGAAACATAAATGATGAATTCCTCGCAAAAGGTATCCAGATGCTTGTAGATGGAATAGATCCAAAAGTAATTGATGATACACTCTCTAAGGAGATAGAATACTTAAGAGAAAGACACAAAAGTGGGGCAGAGATATTCAGTGCTATGGGAGCAGTTTCTCCTGCAATGGGAATGATAGGAACACTTATAGGACTTGTTCAGATGCTTCAAAATATGTCTGATCCAAGCTCTATTGGTCCTGCAATGGCAGTTGCTCTTATTACGACCTTATACGGAGCTATACTTGCTAATGTCATATTTCTTCCAATAAGTGGAAAGCTTCAGGTCCTTTCTAATCACGAATGTCTTATAAAAGAGATGATCCTGGAAGGTATTATCTGTATAAGTCAGGGACTTAATCCAAGGGTAATAGAAAGCAAGCTTCATGCATTCATTGAACCAAAACTCAGAGAACTGGCAAAAGCTGAAAAAGGTGCTTAAATGAAGAAGAAAAAAAGACAAGAAGAAGAGGCAAAAAAAGACCTTTTTATAGTAGGTTATACATCACTTTCACTTATCCTTCTTGCTTTTTTCATCTGTCTTAATTCAATGGCAACCCTTACAGAAGAAAGGGTTCAAAAAGGGATGTATTCAGTCAAGACAGCTTTTGGAATACTTCCAGGAAGTATGTCTCTTAGTCTTGGAAAAAGACCAATGCCAGTTCAGCTATATTCAATTGAAGGGATATCTAAGGAAGTCATAGAAAGACTTACAGAAACTATAAATTCCTTAGGTCTGAGAGATGATGTATTCTTAGGAGTTATAAGCAGAGGATTAGTCCTTTCATTAAAAAGTGACATACTTTTTCCAAAAGGAAGTGTTCATCTTAAACCTGAGGCTTATAAGCTCCTTCATGAAGCAGCAAAAGTAATAAGGCTTTGTAAGAACAGGATAAGGATAGAAGGACATACGGATGATCTTCCTGTAAGAGGAGGAAGATTTAAAACAAATTTTGAACTTTCTGCTGCAAGAGCTCTTTCAGTTCTCAGATATTTTACAGAAGTAGAAAAGATTCCTGAAAAAAGACTTTATGCTGTAGGTTGTGGTCAGTATAAACCTCTTTTTCCAAATGATACAGAAGAGCACAGAGCAAGGAACAGAAGGGTATGGATAATATTTGAAGGAAAGCCAAAAAGGATGTTTTATGATAGGATAAAAGTAAAGGGATTTGAGTTTAAGATTGGAGGATTAAAGTGAAAAGGGATCCAAATTTCTGGATGCTTACCTTTTCTGACATGAACACCCTTATGCTGACATTTTTTGTGATGCTCATATCTATGTCATCTTTTGACACTCAAACATTCAGAGATATGGCAGGTTCCATAAAAGAATCTCTTATTTCTACAGCAGGTGGTGCAGGAGTCTTCAAAAGAGGAGGAAAGATTGTAAGCAGAAAAGAAGCTCTCCTTAGAGCAAAGCAGGGGATAACAGGACAAGTTCTTTCAGAGCTTACAAAAGATCTGGACATAGAGGTTTCAGAAGAGGGATGGACGATAAAAATTCCTGGAGAGATTATATTTTCTAAGAACAGTTACAGGATAAAGGAAGATGCAAAAGTTTATCTGAAAAAGATAGCACTTCTTATATGGAAAACAAGGGGAGAGGTAAGGATAACAGGATATGCTGATTCAGATGAGAAAGAAAAGTGGTGGCTTTCTATAAAAAGGGCTAGTGAGGTATTAAATTTTATGTTAAAGGAAAAAAAGATAGATCCTTCAAGGATGTGTATTATGGGATATGCTGATACAAGAAGATGTGAGGGGAAGATAAACAGAAGAGTAGAGATTTTTATAGAAAGGAGGAGTTAGTTTTATGGAAGAAGAGAAAAAAGAAGGAAAAAATAAGCTATTCCTTATGCTTATTATACTTCAGGCAGTCACCCTTTTTGCCCTTATTGGATTAGGTGCTTTTGTATTTGTCAACATGAAGAAGATCTCTTCTTCTCCAGTAAAAACAAATCCTGCACAAGAAAAGAAAAAGGAAGTAAAAAAGGAAAAGAAGAAAGAAGAAATCCTTTGCAGTCTTGAACCTTTTATTGTAAATCTTATGGATAATGCAGGAAGAAGATATCTTAAAGTAAAAATGGATCTTATAGTAAGTTCAAAGGAGACAGAGGAAGAAATAAAGAAGAAAGATCCAGATATAAGAGATGTGATAATTATGACACTAAGTGGTAAGACATTCAGTGATGTTGCAGGAATAGAAGGAAAGATGAGGTTAAAGAAAGAGATAAAAGAAAATCTTAATAAGGTATTAACTTCTGGAAAAGTTCTCAAAGTATATTTTACTGAATTCGTCATTCAGTAGGAGAAAGCCATGACAAAGATCCTTACAGATCAGGAGATAGAAACTTTAAGAGAGGCACTTCAGGAAGGAAAGATAGAAGTAAAGAAACGGGAAGAGAAGAAGGAGATAGAACCTTATGACTTCATTGCAAAGAAGCATCTTCCTCCAAGACTCCTTACCATACTTACCATGATATTTCACAGATTTACCTTAAATTTCAGGGGTTCACTTTCTCTTAAGCTTAGAAGAGTTGTAAGGATGGAACTTCTTGAAAGCGATACACTTACATTTAGTGAATTTACAGAAAGTCTTCCTTCTCTCTGCTGGATAAATATACTGAATATAAGTGCACTTAATGGATCATGCCTTTTCCTTCTTGAACCTGATCTGGCTCTTTCCTTAGTAGATCTTCTCTGTGGAGGAACAGGTGTTCGGATAAAGAGATCTAATTTTACCTCTTTTGCCCTTCTTGAACAGTCGTTGATCAGAAAGGTTGTGGAACTTGCTGTTAATGATTTCAAAGAAGCGTTTAATTCAATAATAAGGACAGATGTATCAATTCAGGGAGTGGAATTTAATCCTCAGCTACTCACGATATTTTCTCCTGATGAGTTCATGATAGTATTTCCAATAAAGGTAAGCATAGAGAATGTAAGCAATAATATGATATTTGCTATTCCTCATTCTGCATTAAGACCTTTAAAAGAGATGCTTACAACAGCAAGGACAGGACAGGTAAGTGAAAGATGGATGGAGGAGATATTAAAGAACATACTTGATGTGGAAGTTGAGGTTACTGTTGAATTAGCATCTGTGGACATTACTATTGACAAACTTCTGTCTTTGAAAGAAGGTGATATGATAGATCTCAACAAAAAGATCTCGGACAGGATAATTTTAAAAATTGAAGGAATTCCTTGTTTTGAAGGTTATCCTGTTCAGGTAAAAGGAAGTAAAGGGATAAAGATAACAAATAGGATAGGAGGGGAAGAAGATGAATCAATCAATACCAAAGGAAAAGATCAGGAGCATACTGAAGAACATAACAGAGCAGGAGGTAGTGTCTCCTAACTTAAGCCTTATACTTGACATTCCTCTTCAGGTAACAGTAGAGCTTGGAAGGACGAAGATGACGATAAAGGATCTCCTGAGACTTGGAGAAGGTTCTGTTATTGAACTTCCTGTTCCTGCTGGAGATCCTTTAGACATTCTCGTAAATCAGAAGCCTATAGCAAAGGGTGAGGTTGTTGTTGTAAACGAAAAATATGGTGTAAGGATACTTTCTATAATAAGTGAAGCTGAAAGGCTGGAGCAGCTTAAATGAGGCTTTTCCTCCTTTTTGTCTTTTTCTTTTTTCCAGATTATGTATTCTCAAATGTCCTTTTAGATGTTGGAGTCCTTTCAAAAAAGGATGGAAAGGCAATTGTATTCATATTTAAAGAACCCGTAAAAAGGAATGAATGGAAGATAAAGTTTAGTGAAAATAGGATATCTGTTGAACTTTATGGCTTCTCTTCTAAGATAAATGACATCTCTTTTTTAAAGATTCCAGGAGTTGAAGACTTCTCTCTTTCTCAGAAAGAAGATGCCGTAAAGATATCTTTTCTCCTAAAAGAACCCATAAGAGATCTCATATCCAAAAAAGAGCTTACCTTTCTTACAAAAGATCCAAACATGTTAGGAATTATGCTTACAAATGGGTATCTTGAAAGATTTAAGGAAAAAGCTGAAGAGAAAAAAGAAGAGATACCTTTTATAAAATACGAAGAGCTTCTTGGAGACATAAAGAAGAAAAATCCTCAAGTTCAAAAAAAGCCTTTGAAAAAAGAACAGAAAGAAGAGAAAGATATTCTGAAGGAGTTTTCCATAGTGAGACTTATAAGTGGACTCAGTATAGTTTTAGGGATCATTCTTGTAACACTTTTTTTGTGGAAAAAGTTCATCTCTATGAGATATCAGAAAAGACAAGGCATTATCAGAATACTTGACCTTCATTATCTTGGATCAAGACAGGCTGTTGCTGTTCTTCAGATAGGAGAAGAAAGGTTCCTTATAGGAATAACCCCTCAAAACATCTCCTTCCTTACAAAGGTCTCTTTTGAAGATGTGAAACATCTTGAGTCAAAAGAGGATATAGAAGAAAAAGCAGTGGATCTTTTAAGAAAAAGCCTCTCTCAACTCAGGAAAGTTTAAGCACACCTTTGAGTCTCATCTGTGTCAAAATGACACAATAGGTCACATACCTGCATTTAAAAAAGAGGGATTTTTTTGGCACGGTTTTTGAAATTTTTTTTTGCAAAAGGAGAAATGAGCCATGTATTCCTATGATGTAAGTTCACTGATGAAAATAGCTGGCATACTTACACTTCTTACCTTAGCTCCTGCTATTATCATTATGCTTACATCTTTTACGAGGATAATCATAGTCTTCTCTATACTGAGACAGGCTTTAGGAACTCAGCAGATGCCTCCAAACCAGGTCCTTATAGGAATCTCACTCTTTATGACATTTTTCCTTATGTCACCTGTTTTTAACAAGATTTATCAGGATTCAATAAATCCTTATATGAACAAAGAAATAACTCTGGCTACAGCATATAAAAGGGCTATTCTTCCACTTAGAAGTTTCATGTTAAAGCAGACAAGAGAATCTGACCTTGCTCTTTTTCTGGACATTGCAAATCTTCCAAGACCAAAGACAGTGGATGATCTTCCTATGAGAGTTATAATCCCTGCTTTTATAACAAGTGAACTCAAGACAGCTTTTCAGATAGGATTCCTTATCTACATCCCTTTTCTGATCATAGATATGGTAGTAGCTTCTGTGCTTCTTTCTATGGGAATGCTTATGCTTCCTCCTGTAATGATATCTCTTCCTTTTAAGCTGATGCTATTTGTCCTGGTTGATGGATGGCATCTTATAATAGAGTCACTTATAAAAAGCTTTGGGGTATGAGGGGTATGGAAAGCCAATTTGTTATAAAGATCTCATATGAAACATTGAAGATAATCTTTCTGATATCAATGCCTATGCTCCTTGCAGGACTCATTGTAGGAATTATCGTAAGCATATTTCAGGTTATAACGCAGATTCAAGAGATGACTCTTACATTTGTTCCAAAGCTGATAGCAGTCTTTATCACTATGATCCTGTTTGGTCCATGGATACTCAGAAAACTTACGGATTTTACAACAGATCTTATATCAAGAATACCTGTGTTTATAAGGTGAGAAGATGATTGATCCTGTAGTCTTTCTACTTGTCTTCATAAGAGTAAGCTTGATCCTTATGTTCATACCGATGTTTGGATCTCCTATGATACCGTGGATCGTAAAAGCAGGATTTAGTCTTCTTCTTTCCATCTGCATCTTGAGCTCCATGAATGTAAACATTGAAACCTTAAGCAATGGTATGCTTTTTCTGAGTATTATAAGCGATTTTGTTGTTGCTCTATCCATAGGAATTATAGCCAGGTTTATATTTGACGGGATCCAGCTTGCAGGAGAGTTCATTTCTTATGAAATGGGATTTACTGTTGTCAACATAATAGATCCTCTTTCAAATGTTCAGGTATCTCTTCTTTCCCAGCTAAAACAGCTTATAGCAATCCTTGTATTTTTTGGAATAAATGCACACTATCTCCTGATAAAGGTAATATTTGAAAGCTTCAAGTATATCCCCTTAGGAAAGCCTGTGTTCAGTGAAGGAGTATTTGAAAACATCATAAAGCTTTCAAGCAAGATATTTCTTCTTGGTTTCAGACTTTCTGTCCCTGTCATAATAACGATGTTCATCGTAAATATTGCTCTGGGAATAATGAATAAGGTAATGCCTCAGCTAAACATATTCATCCTTTCTTTCCCGATATACATAGGACTTGGTCTTTTGATAATGGGAATATTTATGCCATTTTTTGTAAGGCTTATAAAAGAATCCATAGATTTTATGATAGCTGAAATTTACAGAAACATTCAGCTTATGGGAGTATAGGTCATGCCTGTCTTTGCAGAAGAAAGGACTGAACCGGCAACCCCGAAAAGAAAAGAAGAGGCAAGGAAAAGGGGAAATGTAGCAAAAACAAGGGAGCTTTCTTCAGCCCTTCTTATCCTTACCTCAGGAATAGTCTTCTTCATATATGGATCAAGATTTGCCGAACTCCTTATGAACTCATTCTACAAATACTGGCTTTTTGTTGAGGTATATCCATCAGATATAAATGGAGTGATAAAGATCTTTGCTTCTGTGATTAAATACATACTTATCTTAACAGCACCTTTCTTTATCTCAGCAGTATTCGTATCCATACTTTCAAACATAGCACAATTTGGTTTTATCTTCTCTTTTGATCCTATAATCCCTGATCTTTCAAGAATAAATCCAGCAGAAGGAATAAAGAGACTTTTTTCACTTAATTCTGTCGTAGAGTTTCTGAAATCAGTAATAAAGTTTCTGATTATAGGTTTTATCTGCTACAAGGTTATAGCTTCAGAGATGTCCTCATTAAACAGTCTTACTTCTTTTTCAAGTATGCTTTTCTGGCTTTCAAGACTTTCTCTGAAAGTTATCCTCTATTCTGGAATTTCTCTTCTTTTCATATCCTTAGGAGATTATCTCTTTCAGAGATATCAGTATGAAAAGAACTTAAGGATGACAAAACAGGAAGTAAAGGAGGAAATAAAGGAAAGGGAAGGAGATCCAAGAGTAAAGGCCAGATTAAGGAGTCTGCAAAGGAAGCTTGCAATGGGAAGGATGATGAAAGAGGTTCCAAAGTCTGATGTCGTAATAACAAATCCTACAAAGATAGCTGTAGCACTAAGATATGACAGAAAGACAATGGCTGCACCAAAGGTAGTAGCTAAGGGTTATGGATTTATTGCTGAAAAGATAAAAGAGATAGCAAGAAGGTTTGGAGTTCCAATAATTGAAAACAGAGAGCTTGCAAGGCTTCTTATAAGAGTAGAGATAGGAAGCTATATTCCAACAAGACTTTATAGAGCTGTAGCAGAAATCCTGGCTTATGTCTATCAGTTAAGGGGGAAGCTGAATGAGGTGGCTTAAAAGAATGGACATAGCTGCAGCCCTATGCTTTGTCCTTATCCTGATTGTAATGGTAGTTCCTATTCCTCCTTTTCTCTTAGATCTTCTCCTTTCATTCAACATCACATTTTCTCTTATACTTCTTCTTGTGGCAATGTATGTCCCAAATCCTATTGAATTCTCATCATTTCCATCCATACTTCTTATGGCAACACTTTTTAGACTCTCTCTGAATATATCTTCCACAAGACTTATACTTCTTCACGGAAATCATGGTCCACTTGCAGCAGGAAAGGTTATTCATTCATTTGGACAGTTTGTTGTTGGAGGAAACTATGTAGTTGGATTTATCGTGTTTCTTATCCTTGTTGTGATCAACTTTATAGTCATAACAAAAGGAGCAGGAAGAATTGCAGAAGTTGCAGCAAGATTTACTCTTGATGCAATGCCAGGAAAGCAGATGAGTATAGATGCAGATCTAAATGCAGGTCTTATAGACGAAGAAGAAGCAAAAAGGAGAAGACAGCTTATAGAAAAAGAAGCAGACTTTTATGGTGCTATGGATGGAGCAAGTAAATTTGTGAGAGGAGATGCAATAGCAAGTCTCATAATAACACTGATAAACATAGTAGGAGGATTCATAATAGGAGTATTTCAAAAAGGTATGCCTATTTCAAAAGCTGCAAAGACTTATACCATTCTTACAGTAGGAGATGGACTTGTGAGTCAGATTCCTGCACTTATAGTATCCACTGCTGCTGGAATAATCATATCAAGAGCTTCTTATACTTCTAATCTTCCACAGGAAATGGGAACTCAGCTTTTCTCATATCCAAAGGCAATAACGACTGCATCCTTTATCCTTCTTGGTCTTGGACTTATCCCAGGACTTCCTCATGTCCCATTCCTTATCCTTGGAATCATTATGGGTGCTTTGGGATACATAAAAGAAAGGATGAAGGAAAGGATTCCTGAGCAGGAGAAAGAGGAGGAAAGGGAAGAAGAGGAGGAGATAAGGGTTGTTCCTCCTGATCCAATAGCAATAGAAATAGGATACAGACTTATACCACTTGTAGATGTTGAACAGGGTGGAGATATTCTTGAAAGGATAAGGATGATAAGGAAGAAGTATGCAAAAGAAAAGGGATTTATCCTTCCTCCTGTAAGAATAAGAGATAATCTTGACCTTTCTCCTAATGAATACAGGATACTTATAAGAGGAGTTGATGTTGCAAAAGGAGAAATATTGCTTGGACATTTCCTTGCAATAAATCCAGGAAGTGTAAAAGGTGATATTCCAGGAATTCCTACAAAAGATCCTGTCTTTGGTCTTCCAGCAAAATGGATAAAGGAACAGGATAAAGATTCAGCAAAAGAGCTTGGATATACCGTTGTTGATCCTCCTACTGTTCTCATGACGCACTTTACAGAAGTGGTAAAGTCACACTGTCATGAGCTTCTGGACAGAGATGAGGTTCAGTCACTCATAGACAACATAAGAAGAACACATCCAAGAGTTGTAGAAGAACTTATTCCAAATCTTCTTACCTTAGGAGCTGTTCAAAAGGTCCTTCAGAATCTCCTGAAAGAACAAGTCCCTATAGTTGACATGGTAACCATACTTGAAACACTTGCAGATTATGCAGCTGTTACAAAGGATCCAGAACTTCTTACTGAATATGTGAGAGAAAGACTTGGAAGACATATCGTAAAACAATATGAAGAGGATGGAAAGATATATGTTGCTACACTGGATCATGAGTTTGAAAAGATAATAGAAAATTCAATAGAGCAGACAAACCTGGGATCATATCCAGTAATTCCTCCTGATATCCTTGATGGATTTTACAGAGATCTGAATGAAAAGATAAAGAAACTTTCAATGCAAGGACATCTTCCAATCCTGCTTTGTTCTCCAAATGTAAGGAGATTTGTAAGGAAGCTTACGGAAAAGAATCTGCCTGAACTTGTAGTTCTTTCTTATACGGAAATTCCAAAAGAGCTGAAAATACATTCTGTAGGAGTTGTAAAGGGCTATGAAAATAAGGAAGTTTCAGGGAAAGAATCTTAAAGAAGTTATGGACAAAGTAAAGAAAGCTTTAGGACCTGATGCACTTATACTTTCTGTTGAAAAGCACGGTCTTATAAACAAATACATAGAAGTTACTGCTGCTGTAGATGAATCCTTTGAGAAAGAAGAAAAGGACGAAAAAGTTACTGATCTCAGTATAATCCAGGATGAAATAAAGGAGATAAAGGAGATCATAAGATCATTTATTCCTACAAATACGCTGTCAGAAGGAGTATTTCCTTTCTTTCAGCAAGTCAGAAAAAGAGGGATATCTGAAGAGATTGCCATGAAGCTTATAGCTGCTCTTGAAGAAGGCATACTTAAGGAAGGGCTGGAAAGGAATATAACCATAAAAGATCTCCTGTATGAGCTTCTATGCAAACTCGTAGATGTCTATCCTCCAATTGAGCAGACAGACAAAAGGATTGCTATATTTATCGGTCCATCAGGGACAGGAAAGACGACTACATTGGCAAAGATAGCAGGAAATCTTTCTAAGAAGGGATCTGTAGGAATAATCTCACTTGATGGAAAAGATGCAAGCAATCTTGTTCTTGAATACTATGCTGATATGTTCAGGATTCCTGTCTGCAGGGCAGAAGATCCTTCTGACCTTGTAAAAAAGATAAATTCATTCTCTGACAGGGACTTTATCCTCATAGATACACCAGGACTTAGTCCTTATGACAAGTTTGGAAAGAAGATGCTTATGAAGAACATAAGCAGGCTAAATCATGGCTTTATAACCTATATTGTCCTTGATGTGACAATGAAAGATGAGGAGATACTTAATGTCATAAAGGAATTTAAGCCCATAGATATAACTGCACTTTTGTTTACGAAGATAGATGAAGCAAAGTCTGTAGGAACTATATTCAATCAGATGATCTATACAGGGAAACCTCTTTCATATCTGGGAACAGGAAAAAGTGTTCCTGATGATCTTGAAATCGTTACTCCTTACAGACTTATGGAACTAATTATAAATCAAAGGAGCGAAAGTTATGTTGAGGTTAGAAAGGTCTACTCCTCTTGATAACAGACTTTTTCCTTCAGGATACCTTAGAAAAGTTGCAAAAAGTGAAGATACGAGGGTAATCTCTGTTACGAGTGGAAAAGGAGGGGTTGGAAAGACAAATATTGCGACAAACCTTGCATTTACCTTAGCAAAGGCAGGAAAAAGTGTTCTTGTATTTGATGCAGATCTTGGTCTTGCAAACATAGACATACTTCTTGGAATTACTCCAGAATACACAATGGAGCATGTAATAAGAGGTAAAAAGAGGCTTTCTGAAGTCATAATAAAGACTCCTGAAGGAATAGACATACTTCCAAGCAGTTCAGGAGTAGAAGAGCTTACAAATCTCAGTCTGTTTCAGAAAAAGAGACTGATAGAGGAATTTGCTCTGTTAAATGAAGTATATGACTTTGTAATAATTGATACTCCTGCTGGTATCTCATCTAATGTCATCTACTTTAACCTTGCAGCATCAGAAATCATTAATGTCATAGAACCAGATCCAACATCATTTACAGATGCATATGCCCTTATGAAAGTCCTTTCTGTAAGGTATGGAGTAAAGGAATTCAAGATAGTTGTAAATTGTGTGGATTCAGAAAAGCAGGCACAGGATATCTTCAAGAAGATGAATCTTGTATGTGAGAAATTCCTGGATGTAAGACTTGAGTATCTTGGATTCATATTCAAAGATGAGAAGCTTGTTGAAGCAGTAAGGAAGCAGAGACCTGTTGTTGAGATCTATCCTTATTCAAAATCAAGTAGATGTTTCCAGCAGATTTCAAACAGACTTTGTAATGTCTTACCTCAGAAAAAAGGTTCGGCAATAAAAAGATTCCTAAATAAACTTTTAGGAAAGGAGAGAGAATGATGTTAAGGGATTCAATCAAAGCATACAAACAGAGTTATGAATCCCAAAAAGAAGCACTTATTCTGGAGCACTTACCTCTTGTAAAGCACATAGTTGATAAAATAAGCGTGTATCTTCCTCCTTCTGTAGACAAGGAAGACCTCATAGAAGCAGGAATAGTTGGTCTCATAGATGCAGTAGAGAAGTTTGATCCTTCAAGGAATTGTAAATTCAGCACATATGCAAGATTCAGGATAAAAGGAGCAATACTTGATGAACTCAGATCCCTGGACATAATCCCCAAGTCTATGAGGCAGAAGTCAAAACAAATAGAAGAGACATATTCAAGACTTGAAAACAGACTTGGTCGTTCTCCAACAGACAGAGAAATAGCAGATGAGCTTGGAATTACAGAAGAAGAATACAGCAAGCTCATTCATGAAATAAAGGGAGCAGTTGTCATAAACTTTGATGACTTTAAAAGCCTGAAGATAAAAGAAGAAGATCAGGAAGGGCTTGAACCTCTCTTAGAAAGCGATCTTCCTTATCCTGACCAGCAGGTTGAGCTGAAACAGATTTCAGAGATCCTTGCAGAAGAAATAGAAAAGCTTCCAGAAAGAGAAAAGATAATCATAACACTTTACTACTATGAAGACCTTACGATAACAGAAATAGCAAAGATACTGAATCTTGCAAAATCCACAGTCTCTGAAATCCATACAAAGACCCTTCTTAAACTGAGGGCAAGACTTAAGAAAAGATTAGGAGGAAAAGAATATGGACAGGATAATAGATAAGCTTGCATTGTTTTTGGAGTTTACAAATCTGAGACATAAGATCCTTGCAGGAAACATAGCAAATGCAGAGACACCAAATTATAAGCCATTTGATCTTGTATTCAAAAAGGTATTTGAAGAAAAGAAGGACTTAATAAAACTTTGCACAACACATAAAAAACACATAAAAGGAAGTCCTCCTTTTCCTGGATCTCCAAAACTCATAATCACTCCTCCTTTGACTGCCGGGCTTGATGGAAACTGGGTGGACATAGAATATCAGATGAGTCAGCTTGCCCAGAATACCATTGAATATGAAATAGCTGCTCGTCTTATAGCAAAAAAGTTTGAAGAATATAGGTTTGCAATATCTGAAGGGAGGTGAATCTTATGGATCCTTTCATTACATTTAAGATAGCAGCCTCTGGTCTTATGGTTCAAAGACTGAGGATGAACATAATAGCAAGCAATATTGCAAATGCTGAAACAACAAGGACTCCAAGTGGACAGCCATACAGAAGAAAAGACCTTCTTGTCATGGGAGTTCCTGTTAAAGAAGGGATATACAGTGTTGTTCCTCTGGCTATTATAAATGATCCAAGACCTTTTAAGGTCGTTTATAACCCTTCACATCCTGATGCAGACAAGGATGGATATGTAAAGATGCCAAATGTAAATCCTTTAGAGGAAATGATAAATATGATCTCTGCTGTAAGGGCATATGAGGCAAACATTGCAGTGATAAACAATACAAAAGAGATGATTTCTAAAACCTTGGATATTCTGAGATGATTTTGGAAGTCTCTTTTATCAAACTGATTAAGGACATTGAAAAAAAGCTTAATAATGTAACAGGAGAACTGTTTCAGATGCTTCTTCAGGCATTTCTGATGCAGATAAAAGAAAACATAAATAAGACAGAAGATCTGTCTGTAAGAAAGACTGAAGTAAAGGTCAGCCTTTTGACTGATAAAGTTAAAGATAAGGAATATAAGTTAAAGGAAAAAGAATTAAAAGTTGTAAAAGAAAAAGAGGTTAAAGAAAATATTGTTCAGTCTTCTAAAGAAAGCAAGACAGAAGAGTTTGCCAAAGAAGAAAAGGAAGTCTCCTGTCCTAAAAAAACAGATATGGAGGAGGGAAAGTCTAAGTTAGGAATATCTGAAATTAGAAGAGCTATCAGTGAAATTGGTTCTAAAGATATTCCAGAAGAAGGACTTCTGACATTAAAAAGATTAGCTGAAAAGGAAAAAGAAGATAGTTCTTTTGTAAAGTTTGCAAAAGAAAAAGAGGCGGTCTTCTGTCCTGAAAAAACAGATATAAAGGAGGAAGACTCAAAGTTAGAAGGATCTAAGATTAGAAAAGATTTCAGTGAAATTGGCTCTAAAGATATTTCAGAAGAAAGAGTTTTATCAAAAGGAGAGCTTTTGAGAGTAAAAAGACTGCCTGAAAAGGATGAAAATAAAGTAGCTTTTGAAAAAGATCCTGTAAATCAGATTGAGCCTTTTAGAAAGATTGAGAACTTTCAGGATGTTCAGACTGTAGAAAGAAAAGAAGAAGTAAGGTCTGAGATAATAAAACAGATTGTTCAAAAGATAGAGCTTTATCAGGCAGATGAAAAAAGACAACAGATAACAGTTGAGCTAAAACCTGAGTTTTTAGGAAAAGTAAAGATAAGATTCATCTCAGAACACAACAGGATAGATGTTCAGTTTATAACAGACAATCATTTTGTAAAAGAGACAATAAGCTCTCATATTCCTCTTATCCAGAAGCTTCTGGAAAATCAAGGGATTGCTGTAAACAGGATCAGTCTTGTTGTCAGCTATGATGAAAGAAAAGGTGTTTATAGCAGTCCAAAAAAGGTTTTTTCAAAAGGGATCTATCTGAAAGATCCATCTTACAGAAGAGTAAGTGAAATAGAAAATTCTGAATCTTTGGAATATTGGGCATAAGGAGGTGATAATGTGCCAATTCAAAAAATAGGAGAACCAATCTATCACGAGTACAAAAGAGTAACGCCTGAAAGGCTTTTAGATGAAAGTGTATTCTACAAGCTTCTTATAACACAGCTCAGAAATCAGGATCCTCTTTCTCCAATGAATCCAGAAGATTTTACCGCACAGTTAGCACAGCTAACACAGCTTGAAGAAGTAAGAAAACTCAAAGAATACATGAAGTTTCTGTGTGCTGGATTTATAGGAAAGTGGGTAAGAGGAGGAGAAGATGATGAGTTCAAGAAAGTTGAGGCTGTAGAAATAGATCGCGTTAATAACAAGATAATACTTGAGCTTGAGGATGGTTCAACCTTGGACATAGATGAGGTCAGAGAAATAAAACAGGATGTTCAAGAAAAAAATGAAGGAAAGGAGGGAGATAGCCTATGATAAAGTCAATGTTTACAGCTATTACAGGACTTAGAGCAAATAATCTTGCAATGGGAGTTATTGGAAACAATGTAGCAAATATAAATACATGGGGATTTAAGGCACAGCGCTATTCATTTGCTGACATCCTTGGTGCATCCATAGGAAATCTAAGGGTAGGAGGAGGAACAAAGCTGAGCAATATTACTCCAAACTTTTCACAGGGATCTGTTCTGAATACGGGAAATCCTCTGGATATGGCAATTGATGGAAATGGATTCTTTATAGTCAAAGATCCTCTGAGCAACACGAATTATTATACAAGAGTAGGGAATTTCATAATAGATAAAGAAGGGAATGTATCTACTCCAGAAGGATACATCCTTCAGGGATGGAAGGTAGATGAAAATGGAAATGTAGGAAGTGTTCTTGAAGACATAAATCTTGCAAATATCGCAAGTCTTCCAAAACAAACAACAGAGGTAAAGATAAATCTGAATCTTGATAAGAATGCAGATGTAAAGGAATGGAATTTCACTTCTCCTAGTGAAGAACCACCTTCTGAAGAAACATATAACTTTTCCACAAACGTTACTGTATATGATGCTTATGGAGGATCTCATGTTGTAAGTCTTTACTTTGTAAAGACAACAGATGAAAACAAATGGACTGTGCACTATGTATATAAAAATGAGGAAGGAAAATACATAGAAGCAGGTCAACAGGATCTTGAATTCAGCTCAGATCCTGCAGGTTTTCTAGAAGATGATAACAGTGATACACCTATATCATTTTCTGACTGGAATTTAGAAATATGGTTTGATTATGACGGAACAACACAGTTTGCTCAGGACTTCAATGTAACCTTTATCTCACAGGATGGACAAGAGCCAGGATCTCTTACAAGGGACATAACAATTGACGAAGAAGGATACATATATGGGATATTTTCAAATGGACAGATAAGACCTCTTTATAAGATCCCTCTTGCAAACTTCATAAGCCCATGGAATCTTGAAGAGCTTGGAAATAACATATACGGAATTACAAATGAATCTGGAGAGCCCATTATTGGAGATGCAGGAACTGGAGGAAGAGGGAAGATACTTTCAGGTTACTTGGAACAGTCAAATGTTGATCTTGCTACAGAGTTTACGAATCTTATCCTCAGTCAGAGGGCATTTCAGGCAAATGCAAGGATTATAACAACAAGTGATGAACTTCTAAATGAGCTTGTAAATCTTAAGAGATAAGGAGGTGATGATTTATGCTTCCAGGGATATACTTTAATACTGGAGCTGGAATAGTAAGACAGAAGGAGCTTGCAGTCATAACTCAAAATTTGTCAAATGCCATGACTCCTGGTTATAAAAAAGAAAGGATAGCATTTTCCAGATACTATCTTACTGTAATAGAAAGAATAAAAACAGACTTTTCTCAGGGTGATATAACTCATACAGGAAATCCTTTTGATGTAGCTATTTGTGAAAATGAAAGAGCTTTCTTTGTCGTAAGAACTCCTGAAGGGATATTTTATACGAGAAGAGGGGACTTTTCTCTAAGCAGAGAAAAGAAGCTTATTACGAGAAATGGATTTTTTGTTCAGGGACAAAAAGGGGATATCGTAATAAAAGGAAGTCAGATAACAATAACAGAAGATGGAAGGATTATAGCAGATGGAAAAACTGTGGATAAGATAAAGATAGTAGAACTTCCTTTAGATAAAGTTGAAAGATATGGAAGGACACTTTTTCGTCTAAAAGGAAACATAAGACCAAAAGAATCAGAAAGCTTTAAGATTATGCAAGGCTATCTGGAGCTTTCCAATGTAAGACCTGTAGAAGAAGTTGCAAGGATGATAAGCTGTCTCAGAAATTATGAAATATCTCAGAAGTCTATTCAGTCTCAGGATGAAATGACTTCAAAGCTTATAAATGAAGTAGGAAGTGTAAGAATATAGGAAGGAGGTGATCTGATATGCTAAAAGCATTATGGATAGCTGCTACAGGAATGGAGGCACAGAACCTGAACATAGACGTTATTGCCAACAACCTTGCAAATGTAAATACGACTGGTTTTAAAAGAAGCAGAGCAGATTTTGAAGATCTCATGTATCAGACAATAAGACTTGCTGGTGCTCCTCAAACAGCACAGACACAGATTCCAACAGGTCTGGATATTGGTCAGGGAGTAAGACCTGTTTCTGTTCAGAAGATATTTACTCAAGGGGATTATAAACAGACAAATAATCCTCTTGATCTTGCTATAGAAGGAGATGGCTTCTTCCAGATACTTCTTCCTAATGGAGAGCTTGCTTATACAAGAGCAGGTGCTTTTAAGCTTGACAGAGACGGAAGGATAGTTACATCCAATGGAGATCCTCTTCAGCCAGAGATAACCATTCCACAAGATGCAATATCAATTACCATAGGTCAAGACGGAACAGTCTCTGTCCTTCAGCCAGGAAATACGGCTCCTACTCAGGTTGGTCAGATCCAGCTCGTAAGATTTATAAATCCAGCAGGGCTAAAAAGCATTGGAAGGAATCTCTTTGTTCCTACAGATTCTTCAGGAGAGCCTATTCTTGGAATTCCTGGAGAAAATGGATTTGGGACAATAGCTCAGGGATATCTGGAGATGTCAAATGTAAGTGTTGTGGAAGAGATGGTGAACATGATTATTGCTCAAAGGGCATATGAGATAAATGCAAAAGCAATTCAGACTGCTGATGAGATGCTTCAGATGGCAAATAACATAAAGAGATAAAGAGCCATGAGATACTTAATACTTGTCCTTACAATATTTTCTTTCTGTTTTGCAGCTGAAATAAAGATACCAGAGTATGTAGTGACTTCAAAAGAGAAGATATACCTGGAAGATATTGCTTCATGTAAGGGATGTAATCCTTCATGGAAAAGAGTCCTTCTTGCACATATCCTTTATCCTGGAACATGTATTGAACTTCCAGAAGGATATATAAGGGCAAGGCTTAGATTAGGTGGAGTCCCTTTAGAAAAGGTAAAACTTGTTGTTCCTAAGAAGGTAAAGATAAAAAGGACTGCTATAAGACTAACAAAAAAAGACTTAGAAGACATAGCAAGACACTGTATCCAGAGAAATAATCCTTGGGGAAAAAGACTAAGGATCCTGAATCTTAAGGCAATAAATGACCTACTTCTTCCAAAAGGAAGACTTTCCTATCTTTGTGATCTTACGAGACTTCCATTAGGAAGCTTTTCAGTTCCAATAATATTCAAAGTTAACGGAAAGATAGAGGCAAGAACATGGGTAATGGCAAAGACAGCTCTGATTACTCCTGTAGTAATCTCGTCCTGTCCTATAAGAAGAGGAGAGATTATTACAGAGGATAAAATAAAGGTAATAAGGAAAATGATGACTGATATACCTGCTGAGATATTTACGAATCCAAAAGAGATCATAGGAAAAAGGGCAAGGATAAACATAAGGGCAAACAGAGTCATATACAGGACAATGGTAGAGATTCCTCCTCTTATAAAAAGAGGGCAAAGGGTAAAAATTGTTGCTGAATCTGATACTCTAAGGATTACAGCTCCTGGAATGGCAAAGGAAGATGGAAGATTGGGAGATATGATAAGGGTTCAGAATCTTATTTCAAAAAAGATTGTTGTGGGAAAAGTAGTTGATAGCGAAACTGTAAAAGTAGAGTTTTAAAAAAGGAGTGTTTTTTATGAGATACCTTCTGATTTTTACAATACTTGCTTTTTTGAGCTGTGCAACAACCAAAAAAGAGACTACTTTACAGACTATACCAAAACCTCAGCAAACACTTATTTCCAAGCCTCATTACGAAGGATACTCCCTTCTTCAAGATCCATATTCAAGAAAAAGTCTTTTCTCAGATACAAAAGCCATGGAAGTAGGTGATATACTTACTGTAAGGATTGTTGAAAGGGCTTCTGCTACAGGAGAAGCAAATACTTCTGCTTCAAGGAAAAATGTATTCAGTGGTGCTTTGGAAAAATTCTTTGGACTTGATCTTCATGGACATAATGAAATTGCAGGAAAAAGTGAGATGACATTTGAAGGAAAAGGAAAAACTGAAAGGAGTGATAAGTTTACAGCAACGATTACTGTAAGGGTCGTGGAAGTTCTTCCAAATGGGAATCTAAGGATAGAAGGAAGAAGGGATCTTATCATAAATAACGAACACAGGTATATAATCCTTAGAGGAATTGTAAGACCAGAAGACATCTCTCCTGATAACGAAGTCCTTTCAACAAAGATAGCAGATGCAGAGGTCATATATAAAGGAAAGGGTGTCATTGCAAGAAGACAGGGGCCTGGATGGGGAATATGGCTCCTTAGCATACTTCTTCCGTTTTAAAGGAGGTGAAGGTATATGCTAAAAAAGGTATTTCTTATAATCCTTATTCTTGCAACATATTCATATCCTGCAAGGATAAAGGACATTGCTCAGATATATGGAGTGAGAAGTTACAGGCTTATAGGTTATGGACTCGTTGTTGGACTTCCTGGAACAGGAGACAGAGAACAGACAGTATTCAGTATCCAGTCTCTTGCAAATATGCTCAGAAGATACGGAGTAAATGTAGATCCTTCAAAGATAAGAGTAAGGAATATTGCTGCTGTCATGGTCACTGCAGAAATCCCTCCTTTTGCAAGACCAGGTATGAGGGTTGATGCAATTGTGTCATCTATTGGAGATGCAAAGAGTCTTCAGGGAGGGACTCTCCTTCTTACTCCACTCAGGGCAATAGATGGAAAAGTATATGCTATTGCACAAGGACCTGTATCTGTGGGTGGAGGATTTTTTGCAGGAGGAGCAGGAGCAAGGGTAGCAAAAAATATAACGACTACAGGAAGGGTTATAAATGGAGTCATAATTGAAAGACCTCTTCCATTTCATCTTGCCCTAAGCAGTGATTCTATATCAATAGTTCTAAAAAATCCTGACTTTACAACTGCAAATAATATAGCAAGAAGGATAAATGAGACCTTTGGACTGAACATAGCAAAAGCTGTTGATCCTACTACCGTAAAAGTCAGGGTTATAGAAAAGAATAATCTGGTTAATTTTTTGGCAAAGGTTGAAAACATAGATGTCCCTGTTGATACAAGAGCAAAGGTAGTAATAAATGAAAGGACAGGGACAGTTGTTATAGGAAAGGATGTAAGGATATCTACTGTTGCTATAGCTCATGGAGGACTCAGCATTGTCGTAAAAGAGAAACCAGAGGTCAGTCAGCCTTTGCCATTTTCTGTAGGTGAAACGATCGTAACTCCTGAGACAAAGATAGAGATAAAAGAAGAAAGAAAACCACTTTTCCTTGTTCCTAAGTCAGCAACTATATCAGATCTTGTAAAGGCATTGAATGCAATAGGAGGGACACCAAGAGACCTTATTGCAATACTTCAGGCAATAAAAGAGGCAGGTGCTCTTCAAGCTGACATAGAGGTTATATGAGAGTATATGCTTTCAATCTTCATTTCTATGTCTTTTTGTTCTCCTGTTTTCATATCTCTTAAAATCACACTTCCTCTTTTAATCTCATCTTCTCCTATTATCAGGACTTTTTTTGCTTTAAGTCTATCTGCCAGCTTCATCTGAGATTTAAGGCTTCTTTCTCCATAATTCATCTCTACCCAAAGCCCTTTTTCTCTAAGATAAAGCATCCATGAAAAAGAGATCTCCTTAGCTCTACTTCCAACTGTGCATATGAAAAGATCAGGTGTTTTTTCTGAAACCTCTTTCTTTTTTTTCAGAAGCTCTACAGTCCTTTCCATCCCTATTGCAAAACCTATTGCAGGCTGATCAGGACCACCTAAGAGTTTTACAAGACCATCATATCTTCCACCACCTGCAACGGCATTCTGTGCTCCAAGCCCTTCTGTAAGAAGCTCAAAAGTGGTTCTTGTATAATAATCAAGTCCTCTTACGAGTCTGGGATTTACATAAAATTCCACATTGAATCTTTTCAGAATTTCCTGAACAGAAGAAAAATGTCTTCTGCAATCTTCACAAAGATAATCAGAAATAACAGGTGCATCTTTAAGACTTTCTTTGCACGACTCTATCTTGCAGTCAAATACTCTTAAAGGATTTACCTTGCTTCTTCTCTGGCAGTCCGGACATAATTTATCATTTTTTTCAGAAAGATACTTCTTCAGTCTTTCTCTAAAACTGCTCCTGCAAGAAGGACAGCCTAAGGAATTTATGTTAAGAGATACATCTTCTTTTAATCCTATCTTTTCAAAAAGTTTCATTATCATTATCATAATCTCTGCATCAATCATTGGACCAGGATCACCAAATACTTCCACATTTATCTGATGAAACTGTCTCAGTCTTCCCTTCTGTGGTCTTTCATGTCTAAACATAGGACCTATTGAATAAAGCTTCTGAACTATACCTTTTTGATATAGTCTGTTCTGAATATATGCCCTTACAACAGATGCTGTTGCCTCTGGTCTAAGACTCAGACTCCTTCCTTTACTGTCCTGAAATGTATACATCTCCTTAGAGACTATATCTGTTTCCTGTCCTATGCTTCTTTTAAAAAGCTCTGTTTTTTCAACAATAGGCGTCCTTATTTCCCTAAAACCAAATCTCTCAAAGATCTTCCTTGCTTCTTCTTCAAGAAACTTCCAATATGGAATCTCTTCTGGAAGGATGTCTCTGAATCCTTTTACTGTCGTAAACTCCATTATATCCCTCTCCATCTTACAAATTCTGATATAGGAATCCTTTTAGATTTTACCTTATTTATCGGGGCATCAGGATCAGGATATCCTACTGCAATTCCTATTACGATCCTTTTGTTTTCTCTTATATTCAGTTCTTCTTTTATCTCATCTTCAAATGCATTGATAAGTCCTATTGGGCATGTTCCAAGTCCAAGTGCATGTGCTGAAAGAAGAAGATATCCTACAAATATCCCTATGTCTGTCAGTCTTGCTTCTGAAAATACCTTATCTATGCTGATTATAATAGCTACTGGAGCACCATAAAAATTACAGCTTCCTTCATTTATGAAATCCTGAAAATTTATGCCTTCAGGAATCCCTGGAGAAAGTGTTTCAAAAAGCTCTCTTTGTCTTTCTATAAAATGATCAGGAAGTTTACTTAAAGCACCTGGAGCACACGAGACCCTGAGTTCTCTCATCCTTTTTACCAAAAGTCTGCTAAGCCTTTCTTTTTCTTCTCCTGCTACCACAACTGCTTCCCATGGCTGAAGATTTATAGCAGAAGGTGCTTTTGATGCAAGTGTAAGAAGTTCTTCAAGTTTTTCTCTTTCTACTGGTTTCTTCAAGTATGCCCTTATGCTTCTTCTCTCATTTATTGCTTTAAAAAGATCCATTTTTTTACCTCCTTATTATATTACTTCATAGACAGAAACAGGATCTTTTATTCCTTTCAGCTGATAAACTCCTTTTTCTTTTATAGTAAATCCTTTAAGACAATCTTTTATACTTCTTGAAACAAGAATCTCTCCAGATCCTGCATCAGCAGCAAGTCTTTGAGCAAGATTTACATCAGGTCCTATTACCGTAAAATCAAATCTCTTTTTAGATCCCACATTTCCTATAAAGACCTTTCCTTTACTTATCCCTATCCCTATACCTATTTTTTTAAAAGCCTCTTCTTCCTTTTGCCACCTTTCCTTTAGCTCAAAAAAGCTTTCTCTTATTTTTATAGCACAGGAAACTGCTTTTCTTTCTGTATCTTCCATAGGATTTGGAAATCCAAATATAACGAGTCCTGCATCTCCTACGAATTTATTAATCGTCCCTTTAAACTGGAATACAGTATCAGCCAAGACACCAAAGAATTCATTCATAAAAAGCCTTGTTTTTTGAATGGGAATTTCCTGAACAAGAGGAGTAAAGTCTTTTATGTCTGCAAAAAGTATTACTACATCTCTTATTTCTCCAAGTTCTGAAAGATCTCCTCTTGAAGATATAAGAAATTCAGCTATTTCAGGTGCCATATATTGTTCAAGTATAGCCTTTATTTTCAACTTTTCTGCCTTTTCATTCATTGATCTGAGGTTCTCTATTGCCATTGCAGCCTGTTTACATATGACAAAGACCATTTCTAAGTCACTTTTTGTAAAAGGTCTTCCTTCTTTTATCTTGCTTACATTAAGAACTCCTATAACCTTTTCCTTAGCATAAACTGGCACAGAGATCATAGGGACAGAGATTGCACTGAGGATCTCTTTCTTTTTTAGAAAAGGCTCAAGTTCTGAATATTCAGCCTTTCTGTTATTCAGGATAACAGGTTTTTTATTTTTGAATACCCATCCTGCTATTCTTTCACCTGGTTTTAGTCTTGTTTTTTCAATTATCTCCTTTTCTAAACCAACTGATTCCTTTATCTTTAAAACTCCTTCACCTTCTTCATATAACATTATTGATATCCTTTCTGCTCCAACATACTCCCTTATTGCATTTAAAAGCTCTTTTAAGATCTGGTCTTCAGTCTCAGCCCTGATAAATCTCTCTATGAGCTCATAAAGAGGGATGAGTGTCTTTAGTTTTATGTTCTCTTCTAAGATGGATGCCTTGTTAAAACAGTCCTCAACCACAGACAGAAGTTCTTCCTTAGAAAATGGCTTTTTTAAAAGTCCACTGAATCCTTTATTTATAGCTTCTATTGCAACACTTATAGGCTCATCTCCTACTGTCAGAATTGCTGTAAGATCAGATTTCTCTTTTTTCAAGTCTTCAAAGAGTCTTCCATCTAAGGAATGGTCTATTATGACGACCTGAAATTCTTCCCTTTTTATAATCTCCTTTCCTTCACGAGGATCTGTTATACCTTTTACCTCAAATCCCCTTTCCTCCAATGTATTTTTACAAAGCCTCAGAATATCCTCATCTCTTTCTATTACAAGAACCTTTCTTTCCATTATTTCTTTAGCTTTTCCTTCAGTATAGGAAGGACCTGAAACATGTCTGCAACAACTCCATAATGAGCAATTTTGAATATAGGTGCTTTTGGATCTTTGTTTATAGCAATAATAGTTTTTGAATTTTTCATACCTACCTGATGCTGAAAAGCTCCACTTATTCCAAGAGCAATATAAAGTTTTGGCTTTACGATCTTTCCTGATGTTCCAACCTGTCTGCTTTTTGGAAGCCATCCTTTATCAGCAACAGGTCTTGAACAACAAAGAACTGCTCCTATCTGATCAGCAAATTCCTGAACAATAGGAATGTTTTCCTTTTTTCCTATTCCTCTTCCTATGGACACAATAAGCTCAGCAGAGCTTATATCTATGTCCTCTATCTTTTCCTCAACATATTCCAAGAACTTCCTTTTTTCTTCTATCCATTCCGGAGCAGGAATGTCTATTATTCTTGCTGATTTTCCAAGATCTTTAACTGCCTCAAATGTTCCTGGTCTTACAGTAATCATATACCTTTCATGTGGCTTTATCAGAAGCTCTGAATTTACTTTTCCTCCATATATCTGTCTCGTTACAAGTAATCTTCCATCTTCTATTTTTATGTCTATGCAGTCTGTGATAAGTGGAATGGAAAGATAGGAAGATAAAAAAGGAGAAAGATCCATTCCAAAACTCGTATGTCCTAAAATGATAAGGAATGGAGAAGATGATGAAAGAGCTTTTTTTATTGCTTCTGAATATCTTTCAGGACTGTAATCTTTAAGACTTCTGTCTTTTATTCTTATTATCCTATCACAGCAGTTTTTTATTTCTTCAGAAAAGTCCTCTTCTCCCTCAAGCAAGATAGCTATAACTTCATTACCTTTTGCAATTTCTTTTGCAAGATTAAGCAATTCAAATGTAATTTCTCTAATCTTTCCCATCCTGTGTTCTACAACAACAGCAACGCTTTTCATCTTTTCCTCCTTTCAGATAATCTCTAAGATCTTTCTCATGTTACAATATTTTTCAAATATATCAGCAAGCCTTTCGTATTCCCTAAATCTTAACATCCTGTTTATCCTTCTTTTTTTTGGCTTAAGTCCTTTTTTTAACCTTATCCTGTTAAGAATGTCCTCTCTGAATCCTGCTGAATCCATTATTCCGTGAACATATGTTCCCATTACATTTCCCAAGATCCATCCATCAAACCAGCTTTCTCCATCAGACCTTAGCTTTGAAAACGGCATTCCCTTTTCTTCTATAGCTTCTGTCCTTCCCATATGTATCTCATAACCTTCTATTTTTCTTCTGTTCAAAAGACACCTTCCTTTTACTTTCCTCACTGTCTTTTCCTTAAAGATAACCGTCCTTATAGGAAGAAGCCCTATTCCTTTTACTTCTCCTTTTTCAGACTCAACCCCATAAGGATCTTTTATGCTTTTTCCAAGTATCTGAAAACCACCACATATCCCAAAAACAATCTTTCCTTTTCTTGCAAACTCCTTTATCTTCTTTTCCCATCCAGATTTCTTTATCCACAGTGCATCCTCAATAGAATTTTTTGTCCCTGGTATGATAAGCATATCGTATAAGTCACTTAGTTCATCTGGTCTGAAGAGATAATTCAGGATAACATCCTTTTCATAAAAAAGTATACCTGTATCTGTAAAGTTTGAGATAGAAGGAAGCCTTATAACAGCAATATTTATTTTTCCTTGATCTGGTTCTTTTTTCCTTAAATTTTCCTTCTGAACTTCTACAGAATCTTCAGGGTCTATGTTGAGATCATCAACATAAGGCAAAACTCCAATAACAGGAATAGATGTATAATCCTCTATGAATCTTATTCCATCAAGAAAAAGAGAGATTTCTCCTCTCATCTTATTTACAATAAAACCTTTCGTAATCCTTCTTTCTTCTTCATCCATAAGATGATATGTTCCTATAAGCTGTGGAAATATTCCTCCTCTGTCAATATCTCCTACGATTATACAGCTTGCTCCAATCTGTTTTGCAAGCGGAAAGTTTGCTATATCATGAGCCTTCAGATTCATCTCACAGCAGCTTCCAGCACCTTCTATGACTATGACATCATATTCTTTTTCAAGCCTCTTATATGAACTCAAGATTGCCTCTTTTAGTCTTGGTTTTAACTTTGGATATTCCTTTGTTCTTATGTTCCCAAATACCTTTCCATGAACAATTACCTGTATGATTCCACCTCCAGAAGGCTTAAGAAGAACAGGATTCATGTGAACAGAAGGAAGAAGACCAGCTGCTTCTGCCTGAACAACCTGTGCCCTTCCTATTTCTCCTCCTTCTGCTGCAGGAAAAGAGTTGTTTGACATGTTCTGTGCCTTAAAAGGACATACCTTTATTCCTCTTCTTTTAAGGACACTGCAGAGAGCAGTTACGACAAGAGACTTTCCCACACTGCTTCCTGTCCCAAGTATCATTATGGCTTTTGCCATTATCCAGAAAGATACTCTATTATTATTCTCAAGATCCTTCTTATAGGTTCTGCTGCACCCCAAAGTAGCTGATCACCTACAGTAAATGCACCGAGATATTCATTTCCCATACGAAGTTTTCTTACCCTTCCAATAGCAATATCAAGAGTTCCACTTACAGAAGCAGGTGTAAGATATTTTATGGTCTGTTCTCTTTCATTTGGGACAAATCTTATCCAGTCATTTCCACTTCTTATTATCTCTTCTATTTCTTTCAGAGGAACATCCTTTTTTAGCTTTATCGTAAATGCCTGACTGTGACATCTCATTGCACCTACCCTTACGCATATCCCATCTACGGGAATAGGTTCTTTTCTTTGAAGGATCTTGTTTGTCTCAACAAATCCCTTCCACTCCTCCCTTGTCTGTCCTCCTTCCATAGGAACATCTATCCATGGGATAAGACTTGCTGCAAGGGGGACAGAGAAGTTTTCACAAGGAATATCTTTGCTCCTCAGCCTTTCTGTAACAATCCTGTCAAGTTCTATTGCAGTCATTGCAGGATCTTTTACTGCATCCTTACATGCTTCTGATATGAAAACCATCTGCTTTATAAGCTCTATCATGTGTTTTGCTCCAGCACCTGAAGCAGCCTGATATGTCATCGTGGATATCCATTCTATAAGGTCTTCTCTGAAAAGACCAGAAAGAGCCATGAGCATAAGGCTTACAGTGCAGTTTCCTCCAACGTATGTCTTTATTCCAGAAGAAAGCCCATTGTTTATCACATGCCTGTTTACAGGATCAAGGACAATTATGCTGTCTTTTTCAAGTCTCAGTGCAGAAGATGAATCTATCCAGTATCCATTCCATCCTGATCTTCTGAGTTCAGGATAAACTCTCTTTGTATACTCACTTCCCTGACATGTAACGATTATGTCAAATGTAGAAAGAAGTTTTATGTCATATGCATCCTGAAGTGGAGGGATTTCTATGCCAATTTCAGGACCTTTTCCACCTACATTTGATGTAGAAAAGAATACTGGCTCAAATCCTCTAAAATCCCCCTCTTCCTTCATCCTCTGCATAAGAACAGAACCTACCATTCCACGCCATCCAACAAATGCTACCTTGAGCATAACAGCTTTTTTAACCAGACCTTTTAGGTCTGGGCTGGGATATTTATACCCCGCCTTTTTATAAAGGCAACCACATCCCAGCAGGCGGCATTTGGTTGCCTGAGAAATGATATATTTCAAGAAAGAATTATTGTCAAATAAGTATCCTTATCCTCAGGATCTCTTTTTCCTTTACCTGAAATACCCTTCCTTCCATCTTCTTTTTTACTTCTGGATGAGACATCTCTGCTACTGAATAAAGTATCGTGTTTTGAGGAAGATGACCTATCTTTGAAAGGATTTCTTCAAATTCCTTTTCATTCAGAATAACAAGATCACTTTTTAGCTTTTCCCTCCAATACCAGTAAGCATCATCTTCCAAAAGGAATACCTTTTCTGAAAACCATTCAGCAATCTTTGAAGTATCAGGATCATATTCAACCTTAAATGGTATATCCTCAAGGACGACCTCATTCCCTAAGGTTATACTTCTTCCTGCTATCCTTCCTGGACTTGCTTTTTCAAAAGGAAGCTTTATTCCTGCAATTTTCATGTCTTCTTTAAAGTTATCTATCCTTTCTGGAGATGTAATCCATGTAAAGACTCCTTTAAGGGATCTTACGGGAAGAAGGATTACTTCTGCATCTTTGAAGGATATTTCACATTCTGGAGCTATGCATTCTTTAAGTCTTGATGCCTCAATCTTTTTTAAAGATACAGATGTTTCAGAGATTAGAAAAAATGGTAAAAGATTCATCTTGTTTAAAACTATAACATCTGTAAAATCATATAGCAACATGAAAGAATCACTTCTTATAATACATCAGGGAGCTTTGGGTGACTTTGTTCTTTTCCTTCCTTCTTTACTTTTCCTGAAAAATTATTATGCCAGGATAGGGATATTCTGCTCAGAAAAAAACAGAAAGATCGTCTCATACTTTGACCTTGCTGATACATTTCCCATAGAATCAAAGATCTTTTCCTTGCTTTTTTCTGAAAGACCACCTTCTGAAGCTCTGGAAAAATTCAGAAGCTTTTCTGAAATCCTTATATTTTCATTTTCAGGATATCTAAAAGAAAGACTCTCTTCTTTAGTCCCTTCAAAGATATATCAGATTCCTCCAAGACCAGATCCAAAAGAAAAGATTCATGTAGCAGATTACATAAGGAAGAAGATAGAAGAGGAAGGTTTAGCTGATAATGTAAAATTCGTATTTCCAGAATTTTCAACTGAAAAAAAGAAGACTTTTATACATCCAGGATCAGGAAGCAAAAGGAAAAGGTGGAGTATATATAACTTTATCAGGCTTTATGAAATGCTTTCTTCAGAAGGAATTGATACTGATTTTATAATAGGACCAGCAGAAGAGGATCTTTATGACATACTCAGACTTTATGTTCCTTCTGAAAAGATTCACCTTTTAGATGATCCTTTTGATCTTATACTTCTTCTTAAACAATCCTTTGGATTTATAGGAAATGATTCAGGAGTAACTCATCTCTGTGCATTCTTAGGTATTCCATCAGTTGCAATATTTGGTCCATCAGATCCTGTAAGATGGAGACCTTTGGGAAAAAAGGTAAAGGTTATGAGAGCTGATATAAATTGTGAGCCGTGTTTTGAGATAAAAGACGAAAACTGCAAAGATCAGAGATGCTTAAATATAAGCCCAGAAGATGTTTTTAAAAATTATCTATATCTTATTTCTTCAGAGCATCCATTATAAACCTTACCTGATGATCTACATATTCATCTATGGAAAGTCTTTTCCTGAAATGCCATCTTTTTAAAGCCCACATATGAGCAAGAAGGAGTATATTGAAAGCCGTTATATCAGGATCTACCTTCTTAAATACTCCTTTTTTTATCCCTTCTTCTATAATATCCACAAATATCCTGCTTAACTGTTCTTCCATTTCCATTATCTTAGCCTTTGAAGGCTTATCAAGAGAACTTGACTTTTGATACATAAGCAATGCCTTGTCCTGCTGTTTATCTATCAGTCTGAAATAAAGAGACATTGCTATTTCAAGCTTTTTTTCTGGATCTTCTATTCCCTGAAGGTGCGATACCAGGTTTTCCTGAAGAATACTCAACATGTCCTCCATTATCATTCTCATTATATCTGACTTGCTCTTTATATACTGATAAGTAACAGGAATTGTTACACCTGCCTTTTCTGCAATCTCTTCTATAGATGTTGCCTTAAAACCTTTTTTTACATAAAGCTCACTTGCAGCATTAATTATCTTTTGCCTTACCTTATCCTTTGCAACTATTTGATCCAGTATTCCTAATTTTTTCTCCTTCATCTTTTTACCCACCTTTTTTTATTTTTTTTTAAAACAAAAAAATCTCTTTGTAAATAAACTAAGCACCAAGATATACCCTTTTTACTTCCTTATTCCTTATTATCTGCTTAGGATGCCCTTCTGCTATTTTTTTCCCAAAACTCAGAACTATGATCCTGTCTGCAATCTGAAAAAGCTCTCTTATCCTATGTTCTATCATTATTACAGTTACAGACCTTCTGTTTAATCCTTCAATTATAGGAACAGTTGAAGAAACTTCTGCATCTGACATTCCAGACAGTATTTCATCAAGAATGAGAATCTCTGGCTGAAGAGCTATACATCTTGCAAGCTCAAGTCTTTTCAGGTATCCATGAGTAAGCTCATCTGTATTCTTATACGGAATCTTTGAATCCCTTTCAAATCCAACTTCTTCCAATATGTCTATTGCAACTTCATCTCTCCTTCCATACTTCCCTCCCTTTAATCTCTTTATCCTTTTTGAACAAAGAGGAATTATGACATTCTTATATGCTGGAATATGATATATCGGCTTTACAGACTGAAAAGATCTTACTATTCCAAGATCAGCTATCTTGTATGGCTTCATCCCTGTTATTTCCTTTCCTTTAAAGAAGACCTTTCCTTTGTCTGGTTTTAAAAAGCCTGTGATTATATTTATAAGAGTTGTTTTTCCTGATCCATTAGGTCCTATTATTCCAAGGATCTCTCCTTTTTTCACATGAAAACTTACATCTTCCAGAGCTTTTATCCCATCAAAAAACTTACTTATCCCTTCAACCTTAAGGATTATATCCTCTTCCATCTTTCAATCTTGTGATATTTCCTTTGAATGTAGTGAAAGATTCCTTCTGGAAGAAGAAGTAAAACGAGGATGAGAAAAGCTGAATATATTACAATTCTCAATGTTCCAAAAATCCTCAATGCTTCTGAGACAGGAACTATAAGGAATGCTCCAAGAACAGATCCTCCAAATGTAGAAGATCCACCAAGAAGGACACAAGTAAGAGGAATAATGGAGTAGTCAAGAGAAAAGACAGACATTCCAACAAACTGATAAAAATGAGCTGTATATGCTCCTGAAAAGCTTCCTATTGTAGCTGATATCAAAATAACAGCAAATTTATAAGCATATACATTTATTCCTGAAGCCATGACAGAAAATTCATTGTCTTTTATTGCCCTGATTATGATTCCACAATCTGTTCCCATAAGTCTTCTTATACCAAAAAGAAAAGTTAGCATAAAAACAGAAGGGATATACATTTCAAGATAATAGTTTCCTATAGGAGAAAGACTTATTCCCTGTGTTCCTCCAAGGATCTTTGTAACTTCTATTATTCTGAAAAGAAAAAGAGGAAGACAGAGAGTTATTATCGTAAAATATATGCCTCTGAGCCTTGAAGCAGGAAAAATAAGTATGCTACAAAAGATTCCTCCACAAACAGAAGCTGCTATTATGGATAAAGCTACGGGAAGATGCATGTAATTGTTAAATATTGCAGAAAAATATGCTCCTGCTCCAAAGAAAAGGGCTTGTCCCAGGGATATAAGTCCTATAGAAAGAAGAAGTTCAAGACTAATTGAAAGTATTGCAAGGTTGCAGGTTAAAAAAAATACCTTTTCCCAGTATTCTCCTATAACTGACCTAAGCAAAGGGATAATAAGTATTGCAAATACTGGAAAGAATCTGGGAAAAACAAGATAGGCTATTTCTTTTAATGAAAGCAGTGCGTATATATCCTCACATCTTGCTTTTATTCCCCTGTCAATCCTTTCTATCCTGTATTCCATCTCAGATTCTCTCTTCTATTTGCTTTAGTTTTCCAAAAAGTCCTGATGGTCTTATCATAAGCACAAAAAGGATAGAAATAAAATATATGAGCATCATCCATTTTGATGAAAGATAAATACTTATTGCAGTCTTTATAAATCCAAATATAAGGCTTGCTAAAAGCATTCCCAGAATACTTCCAAGTCCACCAACAACACTTACACAGATAGAAACAAGCAGGACATCATAAGCTGTTTCCATAGAGATAATTCCAAGAGGAAGTATCAAAGAAGCTGAAAAAGCACAGATTCCAGAGCCTATCATCATTGAGACAGAAGAGACAAGATCTGAATTTATCCCAACAGAAAGGGCTGTCTGTTCATTTTGTGCTACTCCTCTTAAAGCAAGTCCTAATTTCGTATAATGTGAGAAAAGATAAAGGAGTATAATAAGGAAAAAAGAAGAAAGAACTATCAGTATTCTTTGAAAGTCTACTGGAATTCCAAAAAGCTCAGTTGATCCTTTTAGAAGTGCAGGAAGAGAAAACTCATAAGTTACAAATCCCTTCCATCTTAAAAATTCAATTATAGCTATTCCAAGTGCAAAACTTACGATAACTTCCAAAAGAACAGCTCCTCTTATCCTGTAAAGAAAGATCCAGTATATGAAAAAACCACTGGATGCAACAACTGCACAGGAAAGAAGGATTGAAAGCCAAAGAGGAAAGCCGTGTTTTAAAAATGTCCAGCTAAGGATACCTCCAAGGATGTAAAGTGCTCCATATGAAAGATTTGGAATTCCTGATATACTAAAAGTAAGACCAAAACCAATTGTCTGAAGAAGTATGATTGAGCTGTTTATTATTCCGTATATAATAAGCAGAAGCATCTTGCAAAAGGAGTAAACTTATGAAAATTGATTATCCTATATCTCTGGAAAAAGCAAGAGAACTTGTAAAAGAGGATATACTTGATGTCATAAAAGAGGCTTATAAGCTCAGGAAAAAATACAAGGAAGACAGAGTTTTTACTTGTTCAATAATAAATGCAAAGTCTGGATTATGCAAAGAAGACTGTGCATTCTGTGCTCAGTCTGTTTATCACAAGACAGACATAAAGATATATCCTCTTATGGATGAGGAAGAAATCCTTGAAAGAGCAAAGATGATGAAAGAGAAAGGAGCTACAAGGTTTTCTATAGTTACGAGTGGATATAAGCTGAAAGATAGAGAAATTTCAAAGGTCTGCAAAGCTGTGGAGCTTATAAAAAAAGAAGTAGGAATAAAGGTTTGTGCATCTTTGGGAATGCTTGACAGAAATACAGCTTCTAAATTAAAAGATTCGGGTCTTGACAAATATCATCACAACCTTGAAACTGCAAGAAGTTACTTTCAAAAAATCTGCACAACACACTCCTATGATGAAGACATAGAGACTGTAAAAATGGCAAAAGAAAGTGGACTTGAGGTCTGCTGTGGAGGGATAATTGGACTTGGAGAAAATTGGGATCAAAGGCTGGAGCTTGCATTTACTATAAGAGAACTGGATGTTGATTCTATTCCACTGAATTTTCTAATTCCTATCCCTGGAACAAGACTAAAAGATATGCCTCTTTTAGATCCTCTTGAAGCAATAAGAACCATAGCAATATTTAGGATAATCAATCCTGAGAAGGATATAACGATATGTGGAGGAAGAGAAGTTGTTCTGAGAGATCTGCAGTCCTGGATATTTCTTGCTGGAGCAAACGGGATCATGATAGGGGATTATCTTACCACAAAAGGAAGAAATATTGAGGATGATATAAGGATGATAGAAGACCTGGGATTGAAAATTTCAGAAAGCTGATGTATTTTAAACAAAAAAAGGAGAAAGATCATGGCATCTCCAACCAGAAAGACAAGGAGAATAAGGAAGAATAAAAGAAGTCCTAATAAGGAGAATTTAAAGAAATATATGAGAAGGATTCAGGAAAATGCAAGAATTCTTAGAATGCTTGAGCAAGAAGATCAAGGCTCTTAAGTCTTTCTCCAAGGATGTATCTTATGTGAGCTTCTAAGATTTCTTTTAATTTAGATACCTTTGTAACCTCTTTTATATCCAGGCTTTCTTGAAGAATCTTCAGAAGTCTTATTTCATCTGGATCAAGTAAAAAAGAAGATGGAAAATCTTTTACACACTTAAGACAACCTATTCCTCCTTTCTGTGGCAAAAAAACACCTTTTCCCTTTCCTTCATACCTTCTTCCACATATCTGACATCTTTCAAGATTTATCCCATATCCTCCTATTTTCATAACCTTTGCTTCAAAGTTTACTCTAACGACATCAAGCCCTATTTTTTCAAATGACTTAAAAGAATCTACCAGGATTTTGAATATGTCTTTTTCTGGAACTTCTTGAGGAAAAAGGATACTTACAAGCTCTATCATGTAACTTGAAAGCAAAAAACACCTATAATCTTCCCTTATTCTTCTGAAAGGATCAATCAGCTTACATGAATGAAGAAAATAAAGTTCATCTTTTTTTGACTCATATTCCATCTGAACAAGATAATAAAGATCTATGCAGTTCAGAAATCTCCTTTTGCTTTTTTTTGCATTTTTTGCAATTCCTCTAAGCTTTCCTCTTTCTTCAGTAAAGAAGGTTACAAGCAGATCAGATTCTCCAACTTCCTTTACATCCATTATTATAGCAAGACTTCTTTTTATTAACTTCATTCTCTTTCAGCAAGCATAGCCATTCCCATTCCACCACCTACGCAAAGTGCAAAAAGACCAGTATTATAACCCTTTCTTTTCATCTGATACATTCCCGTAACAACTATTCTTGCTCCAGTGCATCCTATAGGATGACCAAGAGAAATACCACTTCCAAGCTCATTTGGCTTTTCCATATCTATTCCAAGCTCCCTGAAACATGCAATTGCCTGAGCAGCAAAGGCTTCATTCAGCTCTATAAGGTCAATGTCATTTATAGTCATACCTGTTTTCCTTAGGACTTTTTTTATAGCAAGCACAGGACCAAGTCCCATATAAGCAGGATCAAGTCCAGCTGTAGCAAATGCTTTTATTTTTATTATTGGCTCAAGTCCAAGTTCTTTTGCCTTCTGCTTGCTCATAAGAAGAACTGCTGCAGCTGCATCATTTATTCCAGAAGCATTTCCTGCTGTTACAGTCCCTCCTTCCTTAAATACAGGAGGAAGTTTTGCCATCTTTTCAAGTGATGTTTCCATTGGTCTTTCATCAGTATCAAATATCTTTTCTCCTTTTTTTACCTTTACTTTTATAGGAACTATCTCTTCCTTAAAAAGACCCTGTTTTATAGCTCTAACAGCCCTGCTATGACTCAGAAAACCCAGTTCGTCTTGCTCTCTTCTCGTTATTCCATAAAGTTCTGCTATGTTTTCTGCTGCAACTCCCATGTGATACCCATAAAATATCTCATAAAGCCCATCAAATACCATAAGATCAATAATCTCTCCTTTTCCAGTAAGTTCTAATCTGTGTCCCCATCTTGCCTTTGGAAGAGCAAATGGAGCCTGACTCATATTCTCTGTTCCACCTGCTATGACGACATCTGCCATTCCTGTCATTATACTCATTGCTCCAAGAGCTATTGCCTTAAGTCCAGATGCACACACCTTATTTATGGTCATTGCAGGAACTTCTTTTGGAATCCCTGCCTTTATTGCTGCCTGTCTTGCAGGATTCTGTCCCTGACCTGCCTGAAGCACATTTCCCATAATTACTTCATCTACTACAACAGGAACTGCATCCTCATTCCAGTCAGCATACCTTTTTTCAAGTTCTATCAAACCTTGATTTTTCAGTTTTTCTGGATATGTCTGTTTCATCTCCTCACTGGGAATAGGTCTGAGATTTACTTTCTTCAATACATTCTTTATTACTGCTGCTGCCAAATCCACTGCTGAAACATCTTTCAAAGAGCCTCCAAAAGCTCCTATAGCTGTTCTGCATCCACTTACTATAACGACCTCTCTCATGTATTCCTCCTTTAGCATGTCTGAACTTTATTCATTTTTATGTCATTTTTGAATAGAATTCAAGCAAAACCTAGCTTGTTTTTTAGTTCATATATAAGAGGATCTTTTCTTCCTGCTGCATTACAGAGGAGATGGACAAACTGGTCTATTTCTTCCATCATGTCCGTTGCTTTTGCTTTGTTAAGAATAAACCATCTCGTTGTAAGATGCGTAAATCCTCCAAAGAACAGGTTCTTAAATACTCTGTTATTTATAGTAGTTCTGAAGATTCCTTTCTCTTTTCCTTCTTCCAATATAGGATCTATCACTTTCAGATATTCTTGAAGTTCTTGATATGCATCAGATTTATAAAATTGTCTGTTAAGTTTTATGTCTAAGAGAAAAGTCTTCAGGAAGTTTCTGTTAGTCAAGAAGATTGCAAAATGATATCTGATGAAGTGTCTGAGTTTTTTTAGTGCATCTTTTATTTCAAAAAGTCCCTTTGTATGTTCTCTAAAAGACCTGAATTTTTCTACTGGAAGACTGAAAAGAAGATTCTTCTTATTGTTAAAGTATGTATATATAGTCCCTTCAGCAACTCCTGCAATATCTGCTATCTCTGACATCGTTGCAGCATCAAATCCCTTTTCAGCAAATACCCTTTCAGCAGCCCTCATTATCCTTATCTTTTTATCCTGTTCTTTCTTATCTCTTGATGAATTAAGTATCATTGCAAGGACAAGTTCAATTATGTCAGGGAAGTCTGGTATTGTTTTTTTATGTTCTGCATAACATGAAAGAGATTCTTCATCCAAGAGCCCAAATATCATGTCTCTTACAAGGACAGGATTTATATGCTTACTAAAAACCCCTGCCTTTATTCCTTCTTTAATAATGTCAGTAAGTATTCTTGTATAGCTCCTTATTACCTTGTATCCTTCGTGAAAGTAAAAATTCTTTCTTGAACGACACTCAAATAAGAGGTTTTTCAAAACCCTCGTATCTTCTGGATCAAGATCATATATATAAAGATGATACCAGATCATCTTTCCAAGTTTGGAAACTGGATCTAATATTCCTTGAAGATGAAGTTTTAATTCATTTGTTATTTCAAGCATCCTGTCTGCTAATGCCCAGAAAAGAAGATCTTCTTTGTTTTTGAAATAATGATAGATCACAGAATCTGTAACTTTTGCAATTTTAGCAATCTCTGAAATACTGCTATCAGAAATTCCTTTTGTAGCTAATACTTTCTGAGCTGCTTTTATAATCTCCTTCTTCTTATCAGAACCAAATTCACTTTTTTCTTTCATATACTGCCTTATATTTTTCAGTCAAGATCTTTGCTGAATCCCACTTCAATAAATCCTGACTGATAAGTTACATTTAGGGAAGTTATAGAGGAGTTAAAAGCCAAAGGTTTCCTTTACCTTTCTTTCAATTTCATCTCTTAATAGCTTTATGTCTTTTTTAGGAAAATCCCATTTTTCTACATTTCCTTGAAGATCTTTTGCTTCTCCAATTGAAATAACGAGATCAGGTTTCCAGCTTTCTGTTGCATCAGCCATAGATTCTGAACACAGATAGGCTATATCTATCTCCTTTTCAGCCATAATTTCTATAAGACCAGGATCAATCCTTTTATCAGGGCTTTCTTCAGCAATCTTTGCATCTACCTTGTTTCCAAAATATAGTCTCGTAAATGCATAAGCAATTTTAATCAGGTTTTTGTTTCCTACAAAAAGGACTTTTTTTCTTTTTAAAAAAGGAGTTACAAGCTCTTCTGCTTTCCTCCTTATGTCAAAAATAGCAGACTTGTGTTTTAAAATATCTCCCTTTTCTTCAATCTTTCTGTAGCCTAAGTATCCCGTATATTCTGCTCCTATTGCATCAAAAAAGTATTTTGCAATAAGATTTACTCCTTCAAAAAGATTTCTTCCTTTTGTTGCTCCAAGTGTAATCATGAATCCTTTTCTCCAGAGTCTCCCTGGATCAGAAAGCTTAAATACATATCTTCTTGACCAGAAAAGTTGAGCCCTGTCTATAAGTGCTTTAAGCTGTGCTGTTGGACCATAAAAGAATATAGGAGTCCCTATTACTACAAGATCTGCTTTGAAAAGTTTTCTATATACCTCCTGCATGTCATCTTCTATAGGACATACTCCCTCTTTTTCACATACCCTGCATCCAATACAAGGAGAGATATTTTTTTCACTTACATTAATAACTTCAGCTTCTGCACCAAGCTCTTTTACACAGCTTGCAAATTCTTCTATAAGTATAGAAGTATTTCCATCCTTTCTTGGACTTCCCTGAATACACAAGCAAAACATAAGCTTCTCCTTCAGAGGAGATAGCTTTTTAATGATATTTTTCCAGAATTTTCTTTAACTTTTCAGGATTCATCTTTCCATATGTATCATTGTCTATCATTACAACTGGTGCAAGACTGCATGCACCAAGACATCTCACAACCTGAAGAGAAAAACGCCTGTCCTTTGTTGTTCCACCAGGCTCAAGTCCATATTCTGAACAGATATAGTCTCTTATTGCTTTTCCTCCCTGAACATAACATGCTGTTCCTTCACATACCTTTATTGTATGTCTTCCTTTTGGAACAAGTGAGAAAAATGAATAGAATGTTACTACTCCATATATCTGACTTCCAGGAATTCTTAGCTTTTCACTCAGATAATCCTGAAGCTCAAGTGGAATGTATCCAAGGATCTGCTGGCATGAGGTAAGGACAGGAATAAGGCATCCTTGTCTTCCTTTATTTTCTTCAATTACTCTGTCTATCTTTTCCATAACATCTGGTGTAAGATCTGGATTCATCTTATAAAGATCCTCTTTTGTAAGCATT
>CAZEOQ010000012.1:0-50860 GCA_964513995.1 uncultured Desulfobacterales bacterium
CTTCGCCTTAATCCTTCAACAGTAAAATTTCTGGCTTATAAGAAAACACTCTTGATTATGAAATGATTTGGTGTTATAGAACTCGTTCAGAAAGGAGGGGCTTATGAAAAAAAGAAGTTCTTCTATGTTAGAAGGAGCTGAAAGAGCTCCTCACAGATCTCTCTTTCTTGCATGTGGATTTACAAAAAAAGAGCTTCAAAGACCAATTATAGGGATTGCAAACTCGTTCAGTGAGATAATTCCTGGTCACATCCTTCTTGACAGAATATCTGAAGCAGTAAAGGCAGGAGTATATGCTGCTGGAGGAACACCTGTTGAGTTTAACACAATAGGAGTCTGTGACGGAATTGCCATGAATCATGAAGGGATGAAATATTCCCTTCCAAGCAGAGAGCTTATTGCAGATTCAATAGAGCTTATGGCAATGGCTCATCCATTTGATGGAATAGTTCTTATAAGCTCATGTGATAAGATAATTCCTGGAATGCTTATTGCTGCTGTAAGATTAAATATCCCTGCTATATTCATATCTGGAGGACCAATGCTTCCCGGAAGATTCAGAGGAAAGGATATAGGACTTGATAAGGTATTTGAAGCAGTTGGAAGCCTAAAGGAAGGAAAGATAAAAGAAGAGGATCTTTCTGAGATGGAAGAGGTTGCATGTCCTTGTGCAGGATCTTGTTCAGGTCTTTTTACTGCAAATACTATGAGCAATCTTGCAGAAGCACTTGGTATTGCTCTTCCATATAATGGATCAGTTCCTGCAGTATTTTCAGAAAGGATAAGGCTTGCAAAAGAAACAGGAATGAGAATTGTAGAGCTTGTAAAAAAAGGGATAAAGGCAAGGGATATAATAACAAAAGAGGCACTCTATAATGCAATTGCACTTGATATGGCTCTTGGAGGATCTACAAATACTGCTCTTCACATCCCTGCAATTGCATATTATGCAGGAATAGAACTTACACTTAAAGACTTTGACAGATTCAGTGAAAAGATTCCTCAGCTTGCTTCCCTTGTCCCATCCGGACCATATCATGTTGTTGACTTTTATTTTGCAGGAGGAACACCAGCAGTCCTTTCTGAGCTTCTCAAAGAAGGACTTATTGATGGAGATCAGATGACAGTTTCAGGGAAAACTCTTGCTGAAACTCTAAAGCAGATAAATGCAAAGATAAAAGACAAGAATGTAATAAGACCTATAGAAGATCCGTTTTCTGAAAAAGGATCACTTGCTATACTTACTGGAAATCTTGCTCCTGATGGATCTATTGTAAAAAGGTCAGCAGTAGATCCAAGTATGCTAAAAAGAGAAGGACCTGCAAGGATATTTGATTCAGAAGAAGAGGCAATAAGTGCAATGATGGAAAAAAGGATAAAAAAAGGAGACATTATTGTAATCCGTTATGAAGGACCAAAAGGTGGTCCTGGAATGAGAGAGATGCTATCTCCTACAGCAACAATTGTTGGAATGGGACTTGAAAAGGATGTTGCACTCATTACTGATGGAAGATTTTCTGGTGCAACACGAGGTGCATGTATTGGACACATATCACCTGAAGCAGCAGAAAAAGGTCCAATTGCAGCACTGAAAGATGGAGACATAATTGAGATAGACATACCTGAAAAGAAGATAAATGTGAGGATTTCAGAAGAGGAGATAAAAAGAAGGCTTTCTTCCCTTCCAGAATTTCAGCCAAAGGTAAAACATGGTTATCTTGCAAGATATGCAAGACTTGTTTCAAGTGCAGACAGAGGTGCTGTCCTTCTAAGATAAACCAAAAAAGGAGAGGATTATGCTTGAAAGGCTTTTTTCTCCTTTTAGACTAAAGAACCTTTATTTTAAAAACAGGCTTGTTATGCCTGCTCTTGCTTCTTTTCTCTTTGATGATGAGGGAAATGTAACAGAACATCTGCTTGAACACTACAGAAGAAGGGCTTCAAGTGGTGTTGCAATGGTAATTGTTGAGGCATGTGCTGTATCTCCTGAAGGAATTGTGTCAAGACATCAGGGAAGGATATTTGACGACAGATTTATTGAAGGACTTTCAAGGCTTGCAGAGACGATAAAGAGGGAAGGAGCAATTGCAGGAATTCAGATACATCATGCAGGTCGTCAGACTTCTCCAAGAGTGATAAAAAGAGAGCCTTTTGCACCATCTCCTCTTCCATGCCCTACCATAAGAGGAGATGTAAAGCCACTTACAAAAGAGGAGATAAGAGAAATAGTAAAGAAGTTTGGAGATGCTGCTGAAAGGGCAGTAAAGGCAGGATTTGATCTTATAGAGATACACGGAGCACACGGATATCTTATAAACCAGTTTCTTTCAAGATTTTCAAACATAAGAAATGATGAATATGGTGGAAGTCTTGAAAACAGAGCAAGATTTGCAAAGGAGGTCGTTGAGGAGGTAAGAAGGAGGATAGGAAAGGATTTTCCTCTTTCATTTAAGATAAGTGCACAGGAGTTTGTTCCAAATGGTCTTACAGTGGATGAGAGCATAGAGATTATAAAGATACTTATAAAAGCAGGGATAGACATAGTTCAGGTATCTGCAGGATGTGATGCAACACCTGAATGGATCTGTCAGCCTATGTATATGAAAAGGGCATGTCTTGCAGATTCAGCAGGAAAGATAAAGAGCAGGATAAGTATTCCTGTGATGAGTGTTGGAAGGATAAATGATCCTTCTGTTGCAGAAGAGATTATAAAGAAAGGATGGGCAGATCTTGTTTGTATGGGAAGGGCAATCATTGCTGATCCAGAACTTCCTAAGAAGGCAAAAGAAGGAAGACTTGATGAACTGAACTACTGTATTGCATGCAATAGCTGTATGGAGTCTATATTTAGAAGAGGAAGGATTGAGTGTCTCGTAAATCCTTTTGTTGGAAGGGAAAAAGAGCTTCAGTTTCGTCCAGCAGAAAAAAGAAAAAGGATTATGGTAGTTGGTGGTGGTCCTGCTGGAATGAACTTCTCATGGATTGCTGCAAAAAGAGGACACAGGGTAAGGCTTTTTGAAAAGAATCCATTTCTTGGAGGACAGCTCGTTCTTGGAAGTGCAACTGCGTATAAAAAGGAGATAAGGAATCTTATAAGGTATCAGGAAAAGCAGATAAAAAAGTATGGTGTTGAATGTATCCTGAATAAAGAAGTTACTCCTGAAACAGTAAAGGAAGAAGATCCAGATGTCGTTGTCCTTGCAACAGGATCATATCCGATTGTTCCTGATATTCCAGGAGTGGAAAAAGACATAGTCGTTCCTGCAGCAGAAGTCCTTCTTCAGGAAAGACCTGAAGCAAAAAAGACGGTTATTGTTGGAGGAGGACCAACAGGATGTGAGATAGCTCTTCATCTTGCAGAATCAGGATCAGATGTAACAATTGTTGAGATGCTTTCAAGGATTGGAAATGGTCTTGAAAGCATAACGAGAAAAGTCCTTCTTAAAAAACTAAAGGAAAACAATGTAAGACTTATGACAGATTCTGTGCTTGAGAAGGTTGAAGAAAACGGAGTTGTTGTAAGGACAAATAATGGAGAGGTATTTGTTCCTGCAGAAAGAGTTATAATAAGTGTTGGAAACAGACCAGACAGAAGACTGTATGATAAAATAAAAAACATGGGATATGAGGTTTATCAGATAGGGGATTGTATTGAGCCAAGAAGTGCAAAAGCTGCAATATATGAAGGAACACTTTTAGGACTTACCATCTGATAAGTGCACTTCCCCAAGTAAGACCTCCTCCAAAAACAGGCATGCATATAAGCTGTCCTTTCTTTATGCTTCCATCCCTTACTGCCTCATCAAGTGCTATTGCACATGATGCAGAAGAGCTGTTTCCGTATTTGTGAATTGTTATATAAAAGCGTTCCATAGGAATATTAAGTGTCTTTGCAATTGCCTGAAACATCCTGAGATTTGCCTGATGTGGTATAAACCAGTCTATGTCATGAACATCTATGTTATTGTAATCTGCAGCCTCCTTTATTGACTCAACAAATCTCCTTACAGCAACCCTGAAGCTTGCACTTGCTTCTATCATCTTAAGTGTATGAAGTTTTTTATCAACACTTTCATGAGATATAGGAGTAGTCTTTGAACCTCCTCCTGGAAGAAGAAGATCTTGTCCGTTTTTTCCATCAGTATGTATGTGAGTGGAAAGAAGTTCTGCTCCTTCATCTCCAACTGTAAGAACTGCAGCACCTGCACCATCTCCCCAAAGGATGCATGTTGTCCTGTCTGTCCAGTCTAAGGTCCTGCTCATGACTTCTGCTGCAGTAACGAGTATGTATTTACAAGCTCCTGTCTTCAGATACTTCTCTGCTATGTTCAGTGCAAAGATAAATCCTGAACATGCTGCTGTTACATCAAAGGAGACTGCCTTTTCTGCTCCAAGCTTTGCCTCAAGCCAGTTTGCTCCAGAAGGACAGCATGTATCAGGTGTAATTGTTGCCATAATAATTAGGTCAAGATCATCTGGCTTTATTCCTGCTGCCTCAAGTGCCTTTTTACTTGCTTCATATGCAAGATCAGATGTGCATACATCTGGATCAGCAATCCTTCTTTCCTTTATTCCTGTTCTTTGAACAATCCATTCATCAGTCGTATCAAGTCCCATCTTTTGAAGATCAAAATTTGTAAGAACCTTAGGTGGAACATAAGAACCTGTTCCTATTATCCTTACAGATGCCATTTTTTCCTCTCCTTATATTTTTGATTCTATAACACCTCCTCCAATGACCATGTCTCCATCATAAAAGACAGCAGATTGACCAGGAGTTACTGCCATCTGTGGTTTATCAAATATTACCTTTACTGCATCTTTTTCAGGATAGAGGGTAGCAGGAGCTTCTTTATGCTGCTGTCTTATCTTTACCATTGCTCTTATAGGCTTTCTTATTTCAGGTATAGATACGAGATTTACCTTTTTTGCAATAAGACCTTTTGAAAAAAGCTCCTCCTTATGTCCAACAACAATCCTGTTTTTCTCTGGATCAATATCTATTACATAAAGTGGTCTTGAAGAAGATATTCCAAGACCCCTCCTCTGTCCAATCGTATAATTTACTATTCCTCTGTGTCTTCCAAGAACCCTTCCTCCTTTGTCCACAATGATCCCTTCCTTCATCTCTTCTTTTTTAAAAAGGATGCTGTAGCTTTTTCCAGATATAAAATCCTGACTTTCCTTTATTGGTTCTATTCCATAAGATGCTACGAGCTTTCTCAGATCTTCTTTCAGATAATCTCCTGCAGGAAATACAGAAAAAGAGAGCTGATCTTGACTCAGAGCATAAAGGAAGTAGCTTTGATCTTTTGAAGTATCATGTGCTTTTTTTAAAAGATACCTTCCTTTTTTTTTCTCAACTCTTACATGATGTCCTGTTGAAAAAATTTCAAATTCCAATCTCTTCTTTGCTTCTTCTACGAGAAATCCAAATTTTACCTTTGAATTACATCTTATACAAGGATTTGGTGTCCTTCCTGAAAGATATTCCTTTCTGAAATACTCTATGACATATTTTTTAAACTTATCAGAAAGATCAATTACATAAAGAGGTATTCTTAAGATCCTGCAGATCCTTTCAACCCTTTCTATCCTTTCCTCATCTGGTCCAAAGCATGCTCTGACAGAAGGAAAAGATCTGTCATAAAGCTTCATAAAAAGACCTATTACCTCATACCCTTTTTCTTTAAGAATTATAGCAGCTGCTGTAGAATCTACTCCTCCACTCATTGCAACAGCTACTTTATATTTTCCCTTCATTTACAAGTCTTGCAAAGTGTTCAAAAGATCTATCATATGTAGCTTCTGCATCTTTTGGAAAACAGCATCCTGGCAGTTCCCTTCTTTTTAAATGATACCTCAAACACTCACAGCAGATCCCTTTTTTTTCACATGGTTCATAAGTGCATGTGCATTCTTTTATGTTCCTTTCCTTTTTGCATTCCATTTTTTTCCTCCTTTTTTCTTTAAACTTTTTGTGGTATATATTGAAAAAAAAAAGAATTCAAGTCAAAATATAGCTGAAAGATTGAGGGAGGAATCTTATGGAACAAAATCCAGAATTGAGGAAGTTGATAGAGATAATAGAAAACAATGCAGAAGACGAAATAAGGGTTCAGGCAGGAGATATCCTGGCTGTGTTCAGAAAAGAAGAAGGATTAAAGATATTTAAACTGAATCCCATAGAAGAAATACCGGCTGAAGAAAAAGAAGAAAGAAAGGAAGGAGAAATAATAACGATAACTGCACCATCTGCAGGTGTGTTTTACAGAAGACCTGAACCAGATGCTCCTCCTTATGTTGAGGTAGGATCTCAGGTAAATCCAGGTGATACATTAGGACTTATAGAAGTTATGAAATCATTTGGTCCTGTTGTTTCTGAAGTAAAGGGAGAAGTTGTTGAAATCCTTGCAGAAGACGGAAAACCCGTAGAATATGGTCAGGCACTATTTTTGATAAGGAAACTGGAATGATTTCAAGGATACTCATAGCAAACAGAGGAGAGATAGCACTCAGGATAATAAGGACATGTAAAAAGCTTGGTATAGAAACTGTCCTTGCAGTATCTGAAGCGGATCGTGATAGTCTTCCTGCAAGATTTGCAGACAAAACCGTATGTATTGGTCCTGCTCCTGCAAGGTGGAGTTATCTCAGAAAAGACATACTGATCCAGACAGCAAAGTCTTTTGGCTGTGATGCAATCCATCCTGGATATGGATTTCTTGCAGAAAATGAAGATTTTGCAAGGATGTGTGAAGAAAACGGGATTATATTTATTGGACCAACTTCAGAAAATCTAAAAACATTTGGAGATAAACTGAATTCAAAACTCATTGCAAAAAGATGTGGTGTTCCTGTTATACCTGGATCAGAAAAAGTAAAGGATGTAAATGAAGCAGAAAAAGTTATAAAAGAGATTGGTCTCCCTGTTCTTCTAAAAGGGGTATTCTGTGGAGGAGGAAAAAGTATAAAGATTGTTCAGGATATAAGTGAACTTAAGCTTGCATTTGATTCTGCATCTGCTGAGGCAAAGAGTGCATTTGGAGATAACACCCTTTACATAGAAAGATACTTTCCAAATGCCCGTCATATAGAAGTCCAGATCCTTGCAGACACTTATGGAAATGTCATACACCTTGGAGAAAGAGACTGCTCCATTCAAAGGAGATATCAGAAGATCATAGAAGAAGCTCTTTCATACAGTATATCTGATGAGACGAGGAGGAAGATTTATGAAAGTGCAATAAGGATAGCAAAAGAGACAGGATATGTAAATGCAGGGACAGTAGAATTTCTTTTTGATCAGGATGAAGGGAAATTTTACTTCCTTGAAGTAAATCCAAGGATTCAGGTAGAGCATCCAATTACAGAGCAGATAACAGGAATAGACATTGTTGAGCAGCAGATAAAGATTGCATCAGGTCTTCCTCTTGAAATAAAACAGGAAAAGATAAGCTTTAAAGGACATGCAATAGAGTGCAGGATTACAGCAGAAGATCCTGAAAAGAACTTTACTCCTTCAGCAGGAGAGATAAAAAAGTGGGTTGAGCCAAAGGCAGATTACATAAGGATTGATACCCACTGTTATCAGGGATACAAGGTCCCACCATACTATGACTCACTTATAGCAAAGCTTATAGTATGGGGAGCTGACAGAAAAGAGGCAATAGAAAGGATGAAGAATGCACTTGAAAGATTTCAGATAGAAGGCATAAAGACGAATGTTCCTTTTTTGAGATTTGTTATGGAGGTTGATCAGTATAAAGAAGGAAAGGTAAATACGAGATGGCTGGAACAGCTGATACCTAAGTATAAGGAAAAGAAGGAAGCAGCTAAAAGAAAAAGAAAAAAGACTCCTACCTGTTTTTTCTATACAAAAGATCTTGGAAGCCCCCTTACTGAATCATTCAAAAAGCAGAATCAGAAAAATGCTGAAAAGATCATAGAAGTAGAAAATAAAATAGACGAGCTTGTAAAAAAAGTAAAAAAAGCAGGACTTCCTGAAGAGGTCCTTCACAAAAGAGGAGAATGGACAGTATATGAAAGGATTGACTACCTTGTTGATCCTGGAACATGGTGTCCACTTCACACACTTTTTGATCCAATGGACGAGGAATCAGGAACAACAGGAGTTGTAGATGGTCTTGGAAGGATAAATGGAAGATGGGCGGTAATTATTGGATTTGATAATAAGGTCCTTGCAGGTGCATGGCTTCCTGGTCAGGCAGAAAACATCTTAAGAGTTACGGATATGGCAAAAAGGCTTCATGTTCCACTTGTATGGCTTGTGAACTGCTCAGGTGTAAAGCTTACAGAACAGGAAAAGGTTTATGCAAACAGGAGAGGAGGAGGAACGACCTTTTTCAGACATGCAGAACTTGAAAAAATGGGTATTCCTGTCCTTTCTGCAATATGGGGAACAAATCCTGCAGGAGGAGGATATCAGGGAATAAGTCCTACGATACTTCTTGCACACAAGAATGCAAATATTGCTGTTGGTGGAGCAGGGATTGTAAGTGGAATGAGTCCAAAGGGATATTTTGACAGAGAATTTGCCGAGTTCATAATATCTGAAACAAAAAAATACAGAGAAGCTCCTCCAGGAAGAGTAGAGATCCATTATGACGAAACAGGATTCTTCAGAGAGGTTTATGAAACAGAGGAAGAACTTCTTGATGCCCTGAAAAGATATATGAAATACATTCCTGCATATGATCCTGATTTTTTCAGAGTAGCTCCTCCAGAAGAGCCAAAATATCCTGTTGATGATCTCTATTATCTTATTCCATACAACCAGAAACTTTCTTATTCATTTGAACAGGTCCTTGCAAGACTTGTAGATGGAAGTAAACATATGGAGTTTAAACCAGACTATGGACCAGAGGTATACTGTGGTCTTGCAAGGATTGATGGATATCTTGTTGGAATAGTTGGAAACAGAACAGGATTCCTTCCAAAAGGCTATCCAAGCTATGCACCATATGATGGAATAGGTGGAAAGCTTTACAGAGAAGGTCTTATAAAGATGAATGAATTTGTTACACTTTGTGGAAGAGACAGGATTCCTATGATATGGTTTCAGGATACAACTGGAATAGATGTGGGAGACTATGCTGAAAAGGCAGAGCTTCTTGCACTTGGTCAGGCTCTTATCTATTCAATAGAACAGAGTGATCTTCCAATGATGTGTATAGTTCTCAGAAAAGGGACAGCAGCAGCTCATTATATCATGGGAGGACCTCAGGCAAACAACAATAATGCATTTACACTTGGAATAGCAACAACAGAGATATATGTGATGCACGGAGAGACTGCTGCTGTTGCAACATATGCAAGAAGGCTTGTAAAGGCAAAAGACAGAGGAGAAGATCTTGAGCCTATAATAGAAGCAATGAACAGGCTTGTAAGGAAATATTATGAGACATCAAGACCAGAGTATTGTGCAAAAATGGGTTTGGTAGATGAGATAGTTAAACTTAAAGACTTGAGAAAGTATCTGAAAGCCTTTGTAAATGCAGTATATCAGAATCCAAAGTCGTTCTGTCCTCTTCATCATATGCTTCTTCCAAGAGTAATTAAAGGATAATGAGTCCAGAGTTAAAAGTCTTTCTCTTTTCCATGACACCTTTTGGAGAACTCAGATGTTCTATTCCTGTTGCTTTGGCTGTATTTCACATGCCTTTAAAAAAAGCTTTTCTCATATCCTTTTTTGGAAACAGTCTTGCAACAGTTTCTGTCCTGATATTTCTTGAAAGGATAACGGCTTTTTTAAGCAGGTCAGAAATAATGAAAAGGTTTTTTGAATGGCTTTTTGAAAGAACGAGAAAAAAGTATGAAAAAAGATTCTTACTTTTGAAAGATATTGCTCTTTTAACTATAGTCTCAATTCCTCTTCCTTTTACAGGAGGATGGACAGGAGCTCTCTGTGCATTCCTTTTTGGAATACCTTACAGAAGAGCTATTCCTATTTTAACTCTGGGAATAGCTTTTGCAGGAATCATAACATGTCTTCTTTTTCTTAAACTTTCATCATTATAAGCCAGAAATTACTGTTGAAGGATTATTAAGGCACAAAATTTGTCTGCCGAGAGTATTGCAAGGGCTATATCAAAATCCATGTTTGCAGAAATGGAAGAAGTTTAAGATATTTCAAACTTTTCTATATGGAACTCCTCTTTTGGAAGAATAGAAATCTTTTTATTTAGCTTTTTTTCAAGATAATCTATGCTTTCCTTTTCTCTTTCTCTCATAAAAAATGCAACTTCAGGATTAACAGAAACTGTTATCTGATTTTTGGAAAAACTTCTTCTTTCAATTTCTCTGAATATTTCATAACAGACAGTCTGCTTTGACTTCACACTTCCTTTTCCCTTACAATACGGACATTCTTCTAAAAGGACTTCATTCAGATCTGTCCTTCCCCTTTCTCTCGTCATCTCTACAATTCCAAGTTCTGACATGTGAAGAATATTTGTCTTTGCTCTGTCTTTTGAAAAAGCCTCTTTTAAAGCCAAAAATACCTTTTCTCTATTTTCTTTATCTTTCATGTCAATAAAGTCTATAACTATAAGACCAGATATATTTCTGACTTTTACCTGACGAGCTATTTCTTCAGCTGCTTCAAGATTTGTTTTTAGTGCTGTCTGTTCCAGATCTTTTTCTCCTACATAACTTCCTGTATTTACATCTATTGCAGTAAGTGCTTCTGTCTTTTCTATGACTATGTATCCTCCTGACTTCAGCTGAATCTTTTTTTCAAAAAGATCCTTTATCTGATCCTCTATTCCGTAATAATCAAATATCGGCTCTTTTCCACTGTAAAGTCTTATTGAATCTCTGAGACCAGGATAAAGTGAATCTATAAATCTCATAATCTCAGAATACTCTTCCTTTGAGTCTATAACGAGAAAGTCCACATCTTTTGTAAGAAGATCTCTTACTGCTTTTAGTGAAAGAGAAACTTCCTTGTAAAGAAGAGAAGGGCAGGGATAAGTTTCCATCTTTTTCTTTATTTCATCCCACAGTCTCAAAAGAAATTCCATTTCTCTTTTTAGCTTTTCCTCCGTCTCTCCTTCACTTACTGTCCTTACGATAAATCCAAATTCTTCTGGTCTTATCTTTTCAACAATATTCCTTAATCTCTCTCTTTCTTTTCTCTCTTTTATCTTCTTAGAAACCCCAATTCCTTTTGTAAAAGGAAGAAGGACGAGTCTTCTTCCAGGAAGAGTAATATTTGTCTTGAGTCTGGGACCTTTGTTTCCTACAGAGTCCTTAGCTACCTGAACCATTATCTGATCACCTTCACTGAGGATCTCCTCTATATGTGCAGGAATTTCTGGATCAGGATTCATATCCTGAATGCTGAGAAATCCTGTTCTATTTATCCCTATGTCCAAAAAAGCAGCCTGCATTCCAGGAAGAACTTTTACCACTTTTCCTTTATATATGTTCCCCACAAGCTCTTCAGAATCTTTCCTTTCTAAATAAAGCTCACATAGTTTTCCGTCTTCTAAAAGAGCAACTCTTTTTTCGTATGGTCTGCAATTTATAACAACTTCTTTCACTTATCAGATCACCTGCCTCATCTTTATTATCCTAAGGATGTCCTGATCTTCTATACTTAGTATAGCCTTTACTATCTCTGATGCCCTTACTTCTTCATATCCATGTTTTATTACCAGGTTTATTCTTTCTTCAGATTCAACAGATATAGACTTTACTATTCTCCTTATATCCACTTCCTTTTCCTCTTTTCTTTTCTGCTTTTTTATGTAAAAGCTTTCTGAATCCAGAAAATCCCTTATAGCATCTTCCTTAATTGCTCCATTTCTTAAAACTATCATATAATGTGTCTCCTTAGGGACTATCCTGCTTTTTAAAGGAACTTCATACATGGAGATAATCTTAATTCCTTTTGGCAACTCTTTATTTATAGCTCTTTTTGCATCCGATATATTCAGTTCTCCTTTTACCTGTATATCCATTATCTCACACATGCTTTCTACTCCTACGGGAAGAGCCTGTGAGAAAGATATCTTTGGAGTAGGATGAAATCCTTCTGAATAAAGCAGATTTATATTTGCTCTCCTTAAAGCCCTTATAATTGCTCTTATCGTCTCAAGATGACTCAAAAATCTTGCAACATCTATCTTTGTATATACTGCCCTGTATTTCTTTATAAGAAACACTGTCTCTCTTTTTTTTACGACCTGGATGTCTATTGGAAATCCTTCATAAGATACAGGTCTTATTTTTTTAAAATCACATATTCCACACCTGTTACACTTTTCTCTACAGTCTGAAGTTACCTCTTCCCTGTATGCCTTTTTCAGTTCTTCAATAAAAAAATCCCTTCTTATTCCACAATCTATGTATTCCCATGGAAGCCTATCACACAGGTCTCTTTCTTTTAAGTAAGAATCAGGATCTATTCCATTTTCATAAAAGGCTTCATCCCATATCTTTTTTTTGAACATCTCTGTCCAGCTGTCAAATCTTGCTCCCTTTTTCCATGCAGAAACTATTACTTCTGAAAGCCTTCTGTCTCCTCTTGAAAATATTCCTTCAAGCCAGCTCAGATCTGGTGAATTCCATTTTACTTTTATATGAGGTGCTTTGAGTTTGTCTTTTATTTCAAATATCCTATGTTTTGCTTCTTCTACTGTAAGCTGTCTTTCCCACATAAATGGAGTATGGGGCTTTGGAACAAATGTTGCAATACTTATGTTAAGCCTATTTCTCCTTTTTTTCCTTTTTGCATAATCTGCTATCTCTTTTGAGATCCTTACGAGGTCATCCAGATCTCCTTCTTTTTCTTTTGGAAGACCTATCATGAAGTAAAGCTTTAAGAGATTCCATCCAGAATCATATACAAGCTTTGCTGTTCTTATTAGCTGTTCATCTGAGATATTTTTGTTTATGACTTTTCTCAACCTTTCATTTCCTGCTTCAGGTGCTAAGGTAAAACCTGTTTTTCTTACTCTCTTTATCTGTTCAAAAAACACTGGACTCATCGTATCTATCCTGAGTGAAGGAAGACTTATTGCTACTTTTTTGTCAGAAAGTATGTCCATAAGTTTTACTAAGAGTTCTTCTATACAGCTGTAGTCTCCAGAACTTAATGAAAGGAGAGAGATTTCCTCGTATCCCGTATTTTTTAATCCATTCATTACCTTTTCTATAACAGAATAAGGACTCCTTTCCCTTACAGGACGATATATATATCCTGCTTGACAGAATCTGCATCCCCTGCTGCATCCCCTAAATATCTCCACAGACAATCTGTCGTGTATAAGTTCTGTATATGGGACTATCTGAGAAGTAGGATAAGGATATTTGTCTATGTCAGAGACAATTGCTCTCTTTACAGGATATTTTCCAAAAGCAGGGATGTATACTCCCTGGATGTCTTTTAGTGAATCCAGAATATGGTGTTTATCTTTTATTCTGTGTCTTTTTGCTTCTCTTACTCTTTTGCATATCTCTAAAAGTGCCTCTTCTCCATCTCCTATAAGTATCAGATCAAAGAATCTTGAAAAAGGCTCTGGATTAAAACAGGCTGGTCCTCCTGCAATTACGAGAGGAAAAGGATCTTCCCTTTGTTCATAAAAAAAAGGAATGTTGCAGAGAGAAAGCATTGTAAGGATGTTTGTATAACAGAGTTCGTGCTGGATGCTGAAACCTATTATGTCAAATTCAGAAAGAGGTCTTCCTGTCTCCAGACTACAGAGTGGAAGAGAATCTTTTCTTAATCTTTCCTCAAGATCTATCCAGGGACAAAATGCCCTTTCTGCAGCTATCCACTTTTCTCTGTTAAGTATCTCATAAAGTATCTTTATTCCAAGATGAGACATCCCAACCTCATATACATCAGGAAAACATAAGACAACGGAAACCTCTACATTTTTTGGATCTTTTCTTATTGCATTTATCTCATTTCCTATATATCTGCTTGGTCTGGATATGTATGGAAACCAGGGTCTTTCTGTAATCATGTTTTCATGAATTCAGTTCATAGATTTTTATAAGACCATATATAGTAAGCATTTCATCTATTATGTCTATGCTCTTTGCAACATCTTTCATAAGATAAGCCAGTCCTCCTGTTGCAATTACAAGACTTTCTTCCTTTGTCTCATCCTTTATCCTCTTTACCATACCATCCACAAGTGATGCATATCCAAATATGATTCCTGCATTCATGCTATCTAAGGTATTTTTTGCAAGAACAGTCTCTGGAATCCAGAATCTTTCTATCTTAGGAAGCCTATATGCCTTTTCAAAAAGTGCAGAAGAAGCTGTGATTATACCAGGAGATATAGCCCCTCCCAAGTATCTTCCATCACCTGAAACATAATCAAATGTTATAGCAGTTCCAAAGTCTACTATTATTGAGGCTTTCTTATATTTCGTATAAGCAGCCACAGCATTTACGATTCTATCTGTCCCAAGTTCTTTTGGATTTTCATAAGCTATGGTTATACCAAGCTTCATTTCAGGATTTACCAAGATGGGATCTTTTTTAAAAAATGCTTTACAAAAAGAGATAAAGTTTTCAGAAGCTGGAGGAACAACAGAGGAAATTATGACATCAGTTATCTGTGAAGGAGAAAGCCCTTGTTTTGATAACATGAAGGTAAAAAAAAGTTCAAGCTCGTCATTCGTTCTTTCTTTTGTAACTATCCTGTATTTCTTTAATATCTCCTCTTTTTCTGTTATTGCTATAACGGTATTCGTATTTCCTATATCAATACAAAGAAGCATTTTCTCCTTTTTTTATAGCCTCTATCATCCTTACTGTCTGAACAGCCTTCTCTACATTATGAACCCTTACTATGTGAACACCATTCATAACTGCATATGAAATTACAGCCATAGTCCCCGTCTCTCTTTCTTCCCATCCTTCTCCAACTATGTGTGCTATAAAGGACTTGTTTGATGGACCTATAAGGATAGGTGAATTCAGGACTGAAAACTTATTAAGTGATCTTATAATCTCAAGATTGTGTTCTACTTTTTTTCCAAATCCTATACCAGGATCAACTATAATGAGATCCTCTCTTATTCCAGCTTCTATTGCCTTTTTTTTTGCTTCCTTAAGAAAACCTATTACCTCTTTTACAACATCCTTATAACACGGATTATCCTGCATGTTTTCTGGTCTTCCCTTCATGTGCATGAGTATAACAGGGACACCTGCCCTTGCTGCAACTTTTGGCATCTCAGGATCAAACCTAAAAGCACTTATGTCATTTATGATAGATGCACCTGCCTTTATCGCCTCTTCTGCTACAGTGCTTTTATATGTGTCTATGCTTATAGGAACATCTATCTCCTTTGAAAGAGCTTCTATTACAGGAATAACCCTTTCCATCTCTTCCTGAGCAGATATCCTCTTTGAATATGGTCTTGTTGATTCTCCTCCCACATCAATTATGTCTGCTCCCTGCTTTACCATCCTTATTCCATGTTCTACTGCCTTTTCTTTTTCAAAATACCTTCCACCGTCATAAAAAGAGTCTGGAGTAACATTCAGGATTCCCATTATATGAGTCCTTTTGCTGAGATCCAGCGTATATCCCTTCCACTTAAGAAGGAATCTCTTCTCCATTTATAACTTTGTCTATCTCATCTGAGGTAAGTGTCTCTTTTTCAAGAAGTGCTTTTGCAAGACGGTCAAGTTTTTCTCTGTTTTCTTCAAGAAGCTTTTTTGTCTTTTCATACGCAGAGATTACTATTCTTCTTATCTCTTCATCTATCTTCTGTGCTGTAAGTTCACTGTAGTCTTTATGTCTTGCTATCTCTTTTCCAAGAAATATATGCTCTTCCCTTTTTCCAAATGTCACTGGTCCAAGATTCTCACTCATTCCATATTCACACACCATCTTTCTTGCAAGCTCTGTTGCTCTCTGAAGGTCATTCTCTGCTCCTGTTGTCTGAGTGTTCAGAGCTATCTCTTCTGCTGCCCTTCCTCCAAGAAGGACGCAGAGGTTTGAAAGTAGATATTCCTTAGAATATGTGTGTCTTTCATCTACTGGAAGCTGTTGTGTTATTCCAAGTGCCCTTCCTCTTGGAATTATTGTAACTTTATGTATTGGATCAGTATTTGGTAGAAGTTTTGCAACAAGTGCATGTCCTGCTTCATGATATGCAGTAATCCTTTTTTCTTCATCACTTATTATCATACTCTTTCTTTCTATTCCCATAAGGACCTTGTCCTTTGCCTCTTCAAGATCTTCCATCTCTATCTTGTCCTTTCCTTTTCTTGCTGCAATAAGTGCAGCTTCATTTATCATGTTTTCTATATCTGCACCAGTAAATCCAGGTGTTCCTCTTGCAAGGACTTTTACATCCACATCTTCTGAAACCTTTTTCTTCCTCAGATGAACCTTAAATATCTCCTCCCTTCCCCTTATATCAGGAACAGGAACAACAATCTGTCTGTCAAACCGTCCTGGTCTAAGTAGTGCAGGATCAAGTATGTCTGGTCTGTTTGTTGCAGAAATGACTATTACACCTTCACTTGACTCAAATCCATCCATTTCAACGAGAAGCTGATTTAAGGTCTGTTCCCTTTCATCATGACCTCCACCAAGACCAGCTCCTCTGTGTCTTCCAACAGCATCTATTTCGTCAATAAAGATTATACAAGGTGCATGTCTTTTTGCCTGATTAAATAGATCCCTTACTCTTGCAGCACCAACCCCAACAAACATCTCTACGAAATCAGAACCACTTATGCTGAAAAAAGGAACTCCTGCTTCTCCTGCAATTGCCTTTGCAAGAAGTGTCTTTCCTGTTCCTGGAGATCCTACAAGAAGTATTCCTTTTGGAATCCTTCCTCCAAGTCTCGTAAACTTTTTAGGATCTTTCAGGAATTCCACAATTTCCTTAAGCTCCTCCTTTGCCTCATCAATTCCTGCAACATCATCAAATGTTACTTTTTCTTTTGATTCACTTATAAGCCTTGCCCTGCTTTTTCCAAAAGAAAGAGCCCTTCCTCCTCCTATCTGAATCTGTCTCATAAAGAATACCCATATAGCTATAAGAAGGAGCATAGGAATCCAGGAAAGAAGGACCTGAATCCATGAATTCTCTTCAGCTGGTCTTGCATTTATCCTTACCTTTTTCTCTCTCAAAAGCCTTATAAGATCAGGATCCTGTGGTGCATAGGTTCTAAAAGGTCCTTTTACAGAAATTCCAAATATCTTATTTCCCTGAATCGTAACTTCTGCTACAGCTCCTTCTTCTACAAGATCCAAAAAATCACTGTAGCTTATATTAGGAGTCCTTGCTTCTTGTCTGTTAAAGACCTGAAAAAGTGCTATCATTATAAGTATGATAACTGACCAAAGGAGTATGTTTCTTGAAACTTGATTCACAAATTTACCTCCAATGAAAGATTTATTTTTAGCCAATTATATATTATCATTCTCGTTAAAACTTTACAAGAAACTGAGCCATGAACACAGTATTTTTCGTCCTTATCACTTTTTCGTTTATATGTGCCATCTTTCAAAATAACATGCATGTCCTTTCAAAGGCAATAATAGATTCTTCAAAAGATGCTGTAAATATGTGTTTTGAGCTTATAGGAATAATGTCTTTTTTTTTGGGAATTATGAAAATAGCAGAAAAAGGAGGACTTCTAAAAGTTATCTCATCTTTTATAAGACCTGTTATGATAAAACTTTTTCCTGACATTCCTCCAGATCATCCTGCCATTGCAAGCATGACCATGAATATTTCTGCAAATATGTTAGGACTTGGAAATGCTGCAACTCCTTTTGGAATAAGAGCAATGAAAGATCTGAATGATCTGAATCCACATCCAGGAAAAGCAACGGATTCTATGGCACTTTTTCTTGCAATAAATACATCAAATGTAACAATCCTTCCAACAGGTGTCATAGCACTTAGGATTTCAGCTGGTTCAAAAGATCCTGCAGGCATCATTCCCACAACGCTTTTTGCAACAACATGTTCAACTGCTGTTGCAATAATCTCTGCAAAGCTCTTAGAAAGGATATTCAGAGATGAGGGAAGAATTACAGTATATTCAGAAAGCTATCCTTTTTGGAAGACACTTCCTCAAATTTTTCTCTTCCTTTCCCTTATCCCTTTTTCTATACTTTTTGGAAAAGATATCTCAGAATGGATAATTCCAGCAATTGTCGTATTTTTCCTTTTTTACGGAATAATAAAAGGTGTAAGGATATATGAGACATTTATAGAAGGTGCAAAAGAAGGATTCAGTGTTGCTATAAACATTATTCCATATCTTGTTGCCATATTTGTTGCAGTTGGGATGTTTCAGGCAAGTGGTGCTATGGATCTTATGAAAAGCCTTTTTGGAAGATTTACAGAAAAGATAGGACTTCCTGCAGAAGCAATCCCTATGGCAATCCTTAGACCACTTTCAGGATCAGGTTCTTTTGCATATCTTGCAAGCATGCTGAAAAAGGTAAATCCTGATAGCTATACAGGATATCTTCTTTCAACCATGCAGGGTTCCACAGAGACCACATTTTATGTAATTGCAGTATATTTTGGTTCAGTAAAGATAAAAAAAATAAGGCATACACTTATAGCTTCTCTTCTGGCAGATATTACAGCAGTTTTTGCATCAGTTTTTATCTGCTCTTTCCTTTATAGAAGATGCTGATAAGGCTTGGGACAAGAGGAAGTAAGCTTGCTCTTGCACAAAGCATCTGGGTAAAAGAAAAGATTGAGTCTTTGTGTGAAGACATACGGGTAGAAATTGTAAAGATAAAGACAAAAGGAGACAAGATACTTGATTCTCCTCTTAGCAGAATTGGAGGAAAAGGTCTTTTTGTAAAAGAGATAGAAGTAGAGCTTATAAGGGGAAACATAGACATTGCTGTTCACAGTATGAAAGATGTTCCTGTGGAACTTCCAGAAGAGGTTGAAATTGCTTCTTATCCAAAAAGAGAGAATCCATTTGATGCATTTGTTTCAAACAGATTTAAGAAAATTGATGATCTTCCTGATGGATCAAAGATAGGAACAAGCAGTCTTAGAAGAAAAGTGCAGATAAAAAGGATAAATCCAAGTTTTGAAGTAGTTCCTATAAGGGGAAATGTTGATACGAGATTAAGAAAGCTTGAGGAACTGAATCTTGATGCAATAATAATTGCATGTGCAGGACTTATAAGACTTAACCTTTCAGAAAAGATAAGACAGCAGATTCCAGAAGATGTTATGATCCCTGCTATTGGTCAAGGGGCTTTGGCAATAGAGATAAGAAGAGATGATGAAAGGATAAGGAGGATAGTATCATTTCTGAATCACAAAAAAACAGAGATTGAAGTAAAGGCAGAAAGGGCGTTTCTGAAAGAACTTGGAGGAGGCTGTCAGATCCCTATTGCAGGACATGCAAGGATAAAAGACAATGTCATTTTGATAAGAGGAATGATTTCTGATATGGAAGGGAAAAGGTATATTGAAGAAAAGATAGAAGGGGATCTTGGGAAAGCTGAAGATCTGGGAAAAAGACTTGCTGAAATGCTTATAAAAAAAGGAGCAAGAAAGATCCTGGAGGAAATCTATGGAAGGTAAAGTATTTCTTGTTGGAGCAGGTCCTGGAGATCCCGGACTTTTGACAATCAGAGGAAAAAAGCTTTTAGAAAGAGCAGATGTAATAGTATATGATAACCTCGTAAATCCTCTGATCCTGAGACATGCAAAAAAGGAAGCCCTTCTGATATATGCAGGAAAAAAGAAAGGGGAGCATACCTTAAAACAGTCTGAAATAAACAGACTCCTTGTAGATTTTGCAAAAAAAGGTCTTTTTGTTGTAAGACTTAAAGGAGGAGATCCTTTCATATTTGGAAGAGGAGCAGAAGAGGCAGAGGCTTTGGCAAAAGAGGGAATAAGTTTTGAGGTCGTTCCTGGAGTAAGTTCTGCTGTAGCTGTTCCAGCATATGCAGGGATACCTTTGACTCACAGAAAGATCAGTTCATCCATAACAGTTATAACCGGACATGAAGATCCTGAGAAAGAAGATTCTTCTATAAGATGGGATAAGATTTCAGGAACAATTGTGATTCTTATGGGTATTGGGAACATAAAGAAGATAAAAGAAAGACTTATAAAAGAAGGAATCTCTCCTGATACACCTTTTGCAATTATACAAAACGGAACACATCCAGGACAGAAGACAGTCTCAGGAAGATTAAAAGAAATAGATGTAATTTCAGAAAAGGAAAACATAAGTCCTCCTTCTGTAATCGTTATAGGAGATGTCGTAAGGCTTAGAGAAAGGCTTTTATGGTTTGAGAAAAAGAAACTTTTTGGAAAAAGAATCCTTATAACAAGAGAAGAAAATCAGGCAGAAGAACTCATCTATCCTCTTATAGAAAATGGAGCAGAAGTCATACTTTTTCCTACGATAAAAATAGTTCCTCCTGAAAGCTGGTCTCAGACAGATGAGGTTATAGAAAACATAGAGAGATATGAATGGATAATATTTACTTCTTCAAATGGAGTAAGATACTTCTTTAGCAGATTTTTAAGACACAGAGACATAAGAGACCTTAAAGGGATAAAATTCTGTGCCATAGGATCAAAAACTGCAAAAATGCTGAATTCCTTAGGTATTAAGCCAGATCTTATTCCAGAAGAATTCAGCTCAAAAGGGATTATAAACTGTTTCAGGAAAAAAGGAATAAAAGGAAAAGAGATCTTACTTCCAAGGGCAGAAAATGCTCCTGATTATCTTCAAAAAGAACTAAAGAAATTAGGAGCTTCTGTAGATGTTGTTTCAGTATACAGAAATATAATTCCTGAAGTGGATGAAGAAAAGAAAGAAAGGATAAAAGATATGCTTGTAAGTGGAGAAATAGACATCTGTTGTTTTACTGCTGGTTCTACTTTTAGAAATCTCCTGAAGATTTTGGAAATAGAAGGGGATGAAAAAAGGTATTTTTCAAAGACAAAGATAGCCTGTATAGGTCCTGTAACAGCAAGTTTTTTAAAAGAAAAAGGGATAAAAGTAGACATTATGCCAAAAAGATATGATATAGCTTCACTTATTGAAGCTATCCTGAATTCTTAGTCTTTCTATTATCTGAGAAGTTGATCTTTTTCCTAAGAAAGGAATAAAGACAAACTTTCCACCATATCTTTCAGCTATCTCTTTTTCTTCTATCTGTTTTTCCAGATAATCCTCTCCTTTTGTAAGAAAATCAGGTCTTATCTTTTCTATAACCTCCTTCAGCTTTTCCCTCTCAATCATAATCACATAATCAACACAGTCCAGAGCTGAAATTATCTGAGCTCTTTCATACTGATTTAAAATTGGTCTTCCTTCTCCTTTTATCCTCTTTACAGAACTGTCATCATCTATTGCTACAATAAGGACATCTCCCAGTTTTTTTGACTCTCTCAAAAGATGTATGTGACCTATGTGAAGAAGATCAAAGCAGCCATTCGTAAATACAATCTTTTTGTCTTGAGACTTAAGGTGAGCAACAATCTGGATAAGTTCAGAAGGACTTACTATTTTGTGAAACATCCTTGATCTTTCTAAAAGTAAGTTATTTACAATCTCTTCTCTTGATACCGTAGCTGTTCCAAGCTTTCCAACAACAACTCCAGCAGCTATGTTTGCAAGAAATGCTGCTTCTTGACAGGAAAGACCTGAAAGTATTGAAAGACATATAGTTGAAATTACCGTATCTCCTGCTCCAGAGACATCATATACCTCTTTTGCCATTGAAGGAATCTGAACAGGATCTTTTCCTTTTTCAAGGACATATATCCCTTCCTTTCCAAGGGTAATAAATATTGACTTTAGTCTGAGATCAAATAAAAGTCTTTTTGCTGTCTCTTCCAGATTTTCTGTTCCAGATACAGAAGTTGCCTCTTTTCTGTTTGGTGTAATAGCAGTAACACATCTATACTTGCTGAAATCCTTTCCTTTTGGATCTGCAACTATCAGCTTTTCTTTTACACATTTAGTTATTTTCTGAACTATTTCCTTTTTTACGACCCCTTTTGCATAATCTGAGATTATAATGGCATCAAAACTCTCTTTATTTTGTAAGACATAAGAGATTATCTTTTTTTCTAAATAATCAGAGATCTCTTCTCTTGATTCATAATCAAGTCTTAGGATCTGCTGACTGTTTGCTATTATCCTTGTCTTTCTCGTAGTTGGTCTTTCAGGATCTACAAAGACAGCTTCAGATTCTATCTTTCTCTCCTCTAATTCATTCTTTACTATCCTTCCACTTTCATCATCTCCTATTACCCCACATATAGCTACCTTTGCTCCAAGTTCTACGAGATTCTTTGCGACATTTCCTGCACCTCCAAGTGTATGGCTCTTTCCCTTTATGTCCACTATCTGGACAGGGGCTTCTGGTGAGATCCTTTCTACATCTCCATATATGTATTCATCAAGCATGATGTCTCCTAAGACAAGAACAGAATGTTTTTCAAATTCTTGTATTGCTTTAAATATCCTTTCCATAATCAAGTCCAAACAAACTTATGAACCTTTTTCCTTCTTCTACAAACTGTTCAAATGAGCATTCTCTGTTTATTCCAGGACATGCTGATTTTGCCATTTCCCATTCTTCTTTATCAGAAAGAAGAGCAGGAAAGAATGGCCAAAGTTTACAGACATAAGGCTTTACAGGATGTATCTTACATCTGTTATTTTCCAGAAATATGCAGAAATTAGAATTGTCTGTCTTCAGTTCATATCTTCCTCTTTTTTCTTCACAATACTTTTTTTTAAATTCATCTTCAGTCATCTTCAAAAAATCCGCTATCCTTTTTATTTCCTCATCTTTTAATTTTATCCCTTTTCCATAACAGCACTTTCCACACATCTTGCACTCAAAACTTTTCATCTCTTTAACATCTCCTCAAGTTTCCAGTCTACAGGTATTTTTATCTTTTTTCCCTTTCTGCTATATACCAGATAGCCTTTTTCTAAACCATAATAAAAAAGATCCTTTGTAACTTCTACATCACGCATGCAATACTTTATTAAGCTTTCCATATCTCCCTCTTTAAACCACTTTACAGCAAGAAGTCCATTTCCTATCTTCCCTTTATTTAATGTATTTCTTGCAAGATGATCCAAACTCAATCTAAAACCAATCCTTCTGTAGACATCATCAAGTATGTCAAATGTTGGAAGCTCAAAGATCCTTTTTTCTTCTGTATATGCTGAAAGAACCCTGTAATCAAATCTTTTTATGTTGAATCCTATGATGAGATCTCCTTTTTCAAGAATCCTTATAAGGAATTCTATATCATCTTCTCCAAATGCATAATATCTTTTCTCTATGCTATCATATATGACTGCAACAGATACCTTCATGAGATGAGCATTCTTCCATCCTCCAACTTCCTGTGCTGTCTTTTGTGTTTCAAGATCTAAGAAGATGAGTTTTGGATCAGATGTTATCCTTGTCCTTGAAGTTTTTTTTTCTTTCATGTCTTCAGAAAGCATTTTCAAAATTTCTATTGATGCTTTCTTATCCAAAGGTCTGTTTCCTGAACCACATTTTGGAGAATGTATGCATGAAGGACATCCATCTTCACATCCACATCCTCTTATAAGCTCAAGTGTTTTTCTCAAAAGCTTGTCTATTATCTCAAATGCATGTTCAGAAAGACCAGCTCCTCCAGGATATCCGTCATAGATAAATATAGCAGATTTTTTAAGCTGTGGATGCCAGCTGTAAGATATACCTCCTATGTCATTTCTGTCACAGAGGACAAAAAATGGAAACATCCCTATCATTGCATGTTCTACTGCATGTATTCCTCCAAGAAAACTCATTCTTTTTTCTTCTATCTTTTCCTTTATCTCATCAGGTATCTCTATCCAGATCCCTTTTGTTTCAAATACATTTGGAGGGAGATCAAGAGGATATATTCCAAGAAGTTCCTGCCCTTTTATTTTTCTTTTTTCATATCCTATAACCTTTTCCTTAACCCTTAGTCTTGCCTTTTTTACCTTAAATCTTTCAAATTCCCTGCTTCCTATTTCATCTATTATCTGTATCTCTTTTTCTGTAAATGTTCTTGTAAAATACGCTACTTCTGTCTCTTCTGCAATTATCCTTTTCTTTTCAACATCTATGCTGTGAATCAGATACTGATCTCCTCTGTGAAGATATATTGCACCTGGATGACATTCTGAAAATGCTCTTATCTCGTCTATTGTTCCTATGATCTGTGATGTATTTTTTTCAAAGATCTCATAATTCTGTCCAGCTGATCTTATGTTTATCTGAAGATGAGGAAATCTTTTTCTTGAAGACCATCCTTTTTTATCCTTAAAAAGCAGTCCTTTTCTTTCAAGTGATGAAATGTAAAAAAATAAGTCCTTCCAGTATCTTATGTCTTTATCATCTAAGGGAAGTTCTGCAGCTGCACAGATCAGATGTTTTTCTACTATGTATGGATTCTCTGGATCAAGTATGGCTGATTCAAAAGGTCTTTCAAAAAGTTCTTTTGGATGTTTTATAAAATACTGATCAAGAGCATCTTTTCCACTTATAAGAATAACAAGAGCTTCTTTTCCTGACCTTCCAACTCTTCCACTTCTTTGCCATAGATTTATTATCGTCCCAGGATATCCAACAAGTATACACACATCAAGATATCCTATATCTATCCCCATCTCAAGTGCACTTGTTGATATGACTCCAAACAGTTCTCCTTTTGCAAGACTTCTTTCTATCTTCCTTCTTTCTTCTGGAAGGAATCCAGCTCTGTAAGAGCTTATTTTTCCTTTTAAATCTGGAGCAAACTGTCCTGCCCAGATGTATATAAGCTCTGCTGTCTTTCTTGATTGAGTAAATACTATTGTTCTGAATCCTTTTTTTATGCATTCTACAAGGAGTCTTGCAGCAAATACATTTTGACTTATTTCAGGATCTAAGATAAGAAAATGCCTTCCTGAAGAAGGTGAACCATCTCTATCAATAACGACGACATCTTTTTGAATAAGCCTTTTTACAAATTCTTTTGGATTGCTTACTGTTGCAGAAAGAAGTATAAAGGTTGGATCTGAACCATAATAGTTACAAATCCTTCTAAGTCTTCTTATTATCTGGCTCATGTGAGAACCAAAAATTCCTCTATATGTGTGTATCTCGTCTATTATGACAAAGGAGAGTTTTTTAAAAAAATCTGCCCAGCTTTTGTGATAAGGAAGGATACTTAAGTGAAGCATGTCAGGATTTGTAAATATTACATTTGGAGGAAGTTCTTTTATCTTTTTTCTCTCATACGATCCTGTATCTCCATCGTATATCTTTGCTTTTATGTGAGGAGAGATCTTTTCTGAAAGAAGATAAAAACCTTTTAGCTGATCTTGTTCCAGTGCTTTTAAAGGAAATATATAAAATGCTCTTGTATCTGGCTCTTCTAAGATCTTCTCAAAAACAGCAATGTTATAAATAAGACTCTTTCCACTTGATGTCTTTGTAGAAACCACGACATCTCTTCCTTCTCTTATATTCCTTAAAGCCATTGCCTGATGAGAAAAAAGCCTTTCTATTCCAATTTCCTTAAGTGCTGAAGAGATCTTTTCAGGAAGGTCTTCCTTAACATATAAAGGCTTTTCAGGAGGGATATAATGATGATATACGATAGAGTCCTTAAAATCTGGATGTATCTTCAGTCTTTTTACAAAATCAGCTATCTTCATCTATCTTTTTAATCCATCTTTTTATCCCTTCTGATATCTTTACAGGATACTCTTCTGATTTTTTCAATTTCTTTAAGTATTCAGGAAGTTCTTCTATCTGTTCTTTTACATAAGCCCTTATCTTTTCAAGAGATGGAAGCTCTTTTACCCTTTTTCCGTCCTTTATAAACTGTTCTATAAGAGGTCTTCCATCAAGCCTTTCTTCTTTAAGTGCTATAACATCAAATTCCATCTTTCCATGTTTATAGTATCTGTATACCTGCTTTCTTCCAGGAAGTGTCTGTTTTCCTTCTGATCTTTTTCTCTTAGGAACTCCTTTGTATTCCATAAGCTTATATGCACAGTTTAGATAAGGAGAATCAGCTGATGTAACCATAAGTGTTCCTACACCAAATCCATCTATAGGAGCACCACTTTCATACAGTTTTTTTATGACATATTCATCAAGATTCCCGCTTGTAAGTATTTTCACATCAGAAAATCCTTCTTTATCAAGGATCTCTCTTACCTTTTTTGAAAGGGAAAGGAGATCACCACTGTCAATCCTTACTCCTTTTATTTTTATCCCTTCTTTTTCAAGCTCCTTTGCAACCCTTATGGCATTCTTTACACCCTCTACCGTATCATATGTATCTACAAGAAAAACAGTATTTTCTGGCATAGAAAGGGCAAAATTCTTAAATGCTGAAATCTCACTTTCATGTGCTTGAATAAAAGAATGTGCCATTGTCCCAAAAACTGGTATTCCATAAAGCTTTCCTGCAAGAACTGTTGATGTCCCTGAAAAACCTGCTATATAGCTTGCCCTTGCTGCAAAAAGCCCTGCCTCTGCACCATGTGCCCTCCTCAAACCAAAGTCTATGAAAAGCTTTCCTGGTGCAGCAAAGATCATTCTTATTGCCTTTGATGCAACAAGTGTCTGATAATGCACTATGTTTATAAGTCTTGTCTCTATAAGCTGTGCCTCACAGATTGGTGCACATATCTGTATTATTGGCTCATTCTGAAAAAATATCGTCCCTTCAGGCATTGCATAAAGATCACCTGTAAATCTAAGTTCTTTTAGCCATTCCAGAAATTCTTTCTTAAATATCCTTAGACTTTTCAGCCATTCTATTTCATCACTGCTGAAGCGAAGCTCTTCAACAAATGAAATAACCTGTTCAAGACCAGCAGCAATGAGGAAATTTCTGTTTTCTGGAAGTTCTCTTACAAAAAACTCAAAAACCGCCTTTTCATTCATTCCACTTTCAAAATATCCCTGAAGCATCGTAAGCTGATAAAGGTCTGTAAGAAGTGGAGAAACCTTCATAAGATGTTCTCCTTTACAATAAAAACTGCACCTTTTCTCTTCATCTCTTCTTTAGCCCTTTCTCCATCCTCCTTTTTTACTTCCTTTATTGCATCTTCAAGAATATAGACCTTAATGCCAAGCTTTAAAAGATCTTCTACGGTATGAAAGACACAATATTCTGTTGCAATTCCTCCTACAAAACATCTTCTTATATTTTCATCTTTCAAGACATCAGAAAGCCCTGTTTCCTGAAGAGCAGAATATGCTTCTTTTTCAGGAGAAGTAGCCTTTGATATAATTATTGTGTCTTTTGGAAGTCTTAGGTCTTCTGGAAAATCTGCTCCTTTTGTCCCTTTTACACAGTGTTTTGGCCATATTCCTCCGTATTCTTTAAAAGAACAGTGATTTTCTGGATGCCAATCTCTTGATGCTATTATCAGAAGACCTTTCTTAGAAAAAATATTTATATAATCGTTCAAGACATAGATTATCTTGTCTGAATCAGGAACAGGAAGTGAACCCCACGGCATAAAGTCATTCTGAACATCTACAATTATAAGTGCATCACCTTTTTCAAGCTTTATCTTTTGCATATTTTCTCCTATAATTTATAGTTGACTCAAGCCTTCTAAGTTCTTACTATTAGCTCTATCATCAGAAATGTCAAGAAAAATGAAAGAAATAAAGGATCTTCAAAAGGAAGTAAAAAGGCTTCTTAAAGAAAAGAATGCCATACTTCTTGCTCACAATTATCAGAGTCCAGAAATACAAGATGTTGCAGACTTTTATGGAGACTCCTTAGAACTTTCCATGAAGGCATCAAAAACAGATGCAGAAATAATTGTATTCTGTGGAGTTCATTTTATGGCAGAAACAGCTTCTATACTCTGTCCTGAAAAAAAGGTTCTTCTTCCTGTAAAAAGTGCAAGGTGTCCCATGGCAGAAATGATAGATGCTGAAAAGCTTAGAAGGAAAAAGATGGAGATTCCATCTGCTGTTGTAATAAGCTATGTGAATACAACTGCTGAAGTAAAGGCAGAAAGTGATATATGCTGCACATCTGCAAATGTCCTTAAAGTTGTCTCGTCAATAGAAAAAGAAAGACCTATTTTTATGACACCTGACAGAAATCTTGCAATATATGCAAAGCACAGCTTAAAAAGAGAAAACATATTTTTCTGGGATGGATATTGTCCAATACACGAAAGGCTTACAGCAGAAAAGGTAAGGAAAGTAAAAGAAGAGCATCCAGATGCCATATTTCTTGCTCATCCAGAATGCAGATTAGAAGTTCTTAAACTTGCAGATGTTATAGCAAGCACTTCTGGTATGCTGAAATATGTAAGAGAATCAGATCATAAGAAATTTATAATAGGGACAGAGACAGGTCTTATATATCCTCTTCTGAGAGAAAATCCAGACAAGATATTTATTCCTGCAGATCCTGAAATGATCTGTCCTGACATGAAAAAGATAACACTTCTTGATGTAATAAGAGCACTTGAGACACTTGAACCAGAAGTAAAAGTTCCTGATGACATAAGAAAGAGAGCAATATCTGCAGTAGAAAGGATGCTTTCAGTATGAAAGAAGCAGTAACTGATATTGAACACTTAAGAAAGCTCTTTATTATGCCAGACAGTCCTGATAAATTCATGGAGTTTGGGCATGAGCTTTTGAAACTCATCCATGACTTTTTCCAAGAAAAAGGAGGAATACACAGCAGTATAGAGCTTCCTGAATTGAGCAGGATCTTCAGCAATACTTCAATGCCAGAAAAGCCAATGCTCATAAAAGATGTCTTAAAGGAGATAGAGGAAAACATTATAAAGCATTCAGTAAAGGTAGGAAGTCCTTACTATATAGGTCATATGATAAGTGCTATTCCATACTTCATGATCCTTTTGGAGATGATAATAGCAGCACTGAATCAGAATCAGGTAAAGATAGAAACTGCAAAGGCTTCAAGTTTTGTGGAAAGGGAACTTATTGCATGGCTTCACAGACTCGTCTTCAGAAGAAAAGAGCAGTTTTATAAGAAGAACATACAGAATCCAAAAGTTGCTCTTGGAAATGTCACATCTGACGGAACAATAGCAAATCTTACTGCACTTCTCGTTGCAAGAGAAAAGGCATTTCCTCCTGACAAGAATTTTCCTGGAGTAAGGGTAGTTGGAATGGAAAAGGCTTTGAAATATTATGGATATTCTCGTGGGGTTATAATTGTATCTGCAAGAGGGCATTATTCAATAAAGAAGGCAGCAAATATACTCGGGATTGGAGAAGAAAATGTTATTCTTATCCCTGTGGATGAGAATCATAAGATAGACATAAAGAAGCTTATAAGGAAGGTAAAGAACCTGAGGAAGAAGAAGGTAAAGATAATATCAATCATAGGTATTGCAGGGACAACAGAAACAGGAAATATTGACGATCTTTTAGCCCTAAGTGAGATAGCAGAAGAGGTAGGGACGCATTTTCATGTAGATGCGTGCTGGGGAGGGGCAGCTCTTGTCGTGGATGAATACAGACCACTTTTTAGAGGAATAGAGAGAGCAGATTCTGTTACTATTGATGCACATAAACTTCTTTACTGTCCAATGACTATGGGAATCGTTCTTTTTAGAAATGAGAAAGACCTGAATTACATAAAATACACATCGCAGTATATCATAAGAAAGAACTCTGTTGACATAGGAAGGTTTACTGTTGAAGGATCAAGACCATTTTCTTCTCTTAAACCATGGGCAGCACTAAAAATTATAGGAAAGAATGGATACAGACTTCTTTTTAAACATGCTCAAAGTTCAACAGACAAACTGAAAGAGATACTTGAAAATTGTGGAAACTTTGAGGTTCTGAATTCTCCAGAACTTTTTATCCTCATCTACAGATTTATTCCACAAGAAGTCCAGTGTGAACTGAAAAGACTTTTTGAGCTGAGCAGGTCAAGGAAGATAAAGAAAGAGGAAAGAAAGAGATTTGAAGATAAGGTGAAAAAGATAAACTGTCTTATAAATGCACTCAATGTAAAGCTTCACAAAGAGCTCAGAAAGGACGATACCACCTTTGTATCAAGAACAAGACTTGAATCAACAAAATACAGACCACAGAACATAGTTGTTCTAAGAGCTGTTCCTATAAATCCTCTCATTACAGAAGAAATACTTAAGGAAATAGTAGCTGTTCAAAACAGGATAGGTATGAAGCTCTGGGAAGAATTCAAGCCTGCATATCTCAGACTATTGGAGAAAAATTGAAAAGACAGGCTCTTCAGATAGGCTCAATCACTTTATTGAGCAGGATCTTTGGACTTTTAAGAGACATAGTAATTGCAAAGCAGTTTGGTTCAGGCTTAGTTACAGATGCCTTCTTTGTTGCATTCAAAATTCCAAACCTTTTAAGAAGACTGCTTGGTGAAGGTTCTCTTACAGTAGCATTCATTCCTGTATTTACTGAGTCTATTCATAAAGAAGGGAAGGAAAAAGCATTAAGACTTGCAAATACTTTCCTTACACTTCTTTCCCTTATCCTCTGTTTTGTCTCTATCTTAGGAATCGTTCTTTCTCCATTAATAGTAAAGATCCAGGCATATGGATTTGATTCAAGTTCTTACAAGTTGGCTGTTCTTCTTACGAGAATAACATTCCCTTATGTATTCTTTATCTGTCTTGTAGCATTCTTTATGGGAGTTCTGAATTCATTCAAACATTTTTTTGCTCCTTCATTTGCTCCTGTCCTTTTAAATCTCAGCATCATATCTTCAGCATTTCTCATATCTCCTCACCTAAGGACACCTGTTGTTGGTCTTGCAATAGGTGTAATTGTTGGAGGATTCTTACAGCTTCTTTTTCAAATTCCATGGGCAATAAAGTATGGTCTAAGTCTTAAGCCTTCTTTTTCTCTGATAAATCATCCTTCTATAAAAAAGATATTTCTCCTTATGATACCATCTATATTTGGATCTGCAGTATATCAGCTGAATCAATTCATAAGCACATTCCTTGCATCATTTCTTCAAAGAGGAAGCATTTCATGGTTATACTATGCAGACAGACTTGTCCAGTTTCCTCTTGGAATATTTGCAATTTCAATAAGCACTGCAGCACTTCCTGAACTTTCTGATCATGTTTCAAGAAGTAAAAAGGAAAGGTTTGAAAGGACATTGTTTGAAGCCCTAAGTCTTACATTTTTTATATCCATTCCTGCATCAGCTGGACTTATAGTCCTTGGAAAGCCTATAATAATGATACTCTTTGAAAGAGGAAGATTCCTCTTTTCTGATACAGAAAACACATATTCTGCCCTTTTTTTTTACTGTCTGGGACTCTGGGCATTTTCTGGTATAAGGGTTCTTGTTTCAGCATTTTATGCAATGCAGGATACAAAGACCCCTGTAAAAGTTGCAACACTTTCCCTTTTTCTTAACTTCATACTTGGACTTATTCTCATGCATCCATTAAAACACAATGGTCTTGCACTTTCACTTTCCTCTTCAAGCTCATTTCAGTTTCTGCTTTTGCTTCTTTTTTTAAAGAAAAAAGCAGATCTTAAGATAAAAAAGCTTGCATTAAATTCAGCAAAGTTTCTTTTCTGTTCAGTTATAATGGGAATAGCTGTCCATCTCGTCCATAAAAATTATCTTCCTATAAGTTCAGAGATGGGTATATTGACAAAGATGATACGCCTGTGTTACTTGATAACAACAGGTGTATTTATTTATCTGTTTTTTTCTAAGCTGATAAAGGTTAAGGAAGTGGACATAATACTGAAAAAAGGAGGATATCATGGCAATTGAAATAAAAGATCCTGAATTAAAGGAGATGTTTGAACATGGAGTTTACTTTCACGGACATCTCTGTCCAGCAATGCCATTAGGACTCAGGGCAGGACTTCTTGCAAGAAGAAGACTTAATGTGGGAAGGGCAAAAAGTAAAGAGCTTATGCTTCTTTCAGAATCAGGAACAGGTCATCTAATGCAGTGCTTTTTGGATGGAGTAATGATGGCAACAGGATGCACTTATGGAAAAGGAAACTGTGAAAAGCTTTTTTATAATAAAATGGCATTTGTCCTTATAAATGTCATAGATTCTAAGGCAATAAGGGTGGCAGTTAAACCTGAGTTCGTAAAACAGGCCTTAAATTCACCATTTTTGGAAAGAAGAAAGCAGGGGATTCCTCCAGAAGAGATTGAACCAGAAATTGCTGAAGCTGCTGTAAACAATGTCCTTAATCTTCCAGAAGATAAACTGTTCAAGGTAAGTGACATTTATGATTATGAATACATATATGATCAGGAAGGACCTCCTGAATTTTGTGAAAAATGTGGTGAGGTGGTATTTGGAAGCAAGATAAGAGTAAAGGATGGAAAGGTATACTGTATTCCTTGCAGTGGATACAAGAAATAGATGTCTGAAGTTATAATACTTTTTTTTATCTTTTTTCTTATATCAGTCATATTTATGATGTTTGGTCAAGGAGGTGGGGCAGTATATGTCCCCATACTTCTTGCATCTGGTCTTCCTCTTTATAAAGCTGCTGCCACAAGTCAGCTCCTTATTATAGCTGCAACGATCTCAGCAACACTTGTCTTTCAAAAAGCAAAAATGATAGACTGGTGGCTTACACTCCTTGTTGAACCACCAACAAATCTGGGTTCTTTCTTGGGAGGATACCTTTCTCCACATTTTCCTCCAATGTTTTCCAAGCTTTGCTTTTCTGGAATCCTTCTGATTGGTGCATACTTTATGATAAGACCTGTAAAAGAAAAAGAATTTCGTCCTGAAAAAAAGAGTTTCTTTTTGATACAGAGAAAGATAGGTCCATACGAATACTACATGAATCTTCTTATAATCATACCCATGATGATAATTGCTGGATTCATTGCAGGGATGCTTGGAGTAGGAGGAGGACTTTTTAAAGTCCCTGCTCTTGTCCTCCTTGGTAAAGTTCCAATGAAAATTGCTGTTGGATCTTCAAGCCTTATGATAGGAATCACAGCATTTACAGGACTTATAGGACATGCACTTGTAGGACATTTTGACTTAAAACTGAGTCTTATCCTTGCAGTTGCAGTATTTTTAGGAGCGCAGATTGGAGCAAAACTTGGAGTAAGGATTGAAAAAGAAAGGCATAAGAAGTATTTTGGTTATCTTCTTATTTTCGTAGCAATCTGGATGGCATATATGGCATTCACTAAATCTTAGCATTATGAACTTCTCTTATAAAATCCCTTACCTTCACTGGATCTTTTTTCCCTTTTTCTCTTTCAACACCACTTATCACATCCACTGCATAAGGTCTTACAGTCAAAATAGCATCTCGTATATTTTCCCTTCTCAATCCTCCAGCAAGTATTATAGGAACACTTACAGAATCTTTTATCAGAGCTGCTTTTTTCCAATCAAGTGTCTTTCCTGTCCCTGCAGGAAGATCCTTTGTTTTTGAATCAAGAAGGATTGCATCAACTTTCATCTTTTCTAAGGTTTTACAAAGCTCTATAGGATCTTTTATCTCAGAAATAACCTCTCCTGTCTCAGCAGAAAACCTTACAGCTTTTATTACTTTTATCTTCAGAGATCTCATCTTAGAGATAATCTTTTCTGTAAGATCAAGAGGTTCATTTCCATGAAGCTGTATAGCATCAGGTTTTAGATCTTCAGCAATTTCCATAATCTTTTCAAATTCATCTCCAACAACGGCAACTTTTGAGATAAAAATAGGAACAGCTTCCATAAGTCTTTTTGCTTCTTCCACTTTAAGATTCCATGGAACAGGAACAGGATATTCTATAACAAATCCAAGTGCATCTGCTCCTTCATTCACACATATCCTTATATCTTCAGTATTCGTAATTCCACATATCTTTACCTTTGTCATATGAAAATAAGACTCTTCAGAAATCTTTCTATATCAGAGCTGAGCATAACTGCTGTTCCAACAAGGACAGCATCTGCTCCTGCTTTTTTTACTCTTATAACATCATCTTTTCCCCTTATCCCACTTTCACTTATTATTGGAACTTTTTTTGGACATTCTTTTATAAGCCTCTCTGTATGTTCAACTCCTGTATCATCTGTTTCAAGGATCTTTATGTCTCTGTTATTTATTCCAAGAAGATCAAAATCCATATCCTTTATCTTTTCTATATCATCCTTTGTATGAACCTCCATAAGAACTTCTAAGCCACATCTTTTTGCTTCCTCTACGAGAATCTCAAGCCTTTCTCTGCTGAGAATAGATGAGATTAAAAGTATTGCAGAAGATCCTGCTTTTGAGGATTCCTTTATTTGATATGTATCTTCTATAAAGTCCTTATGCAAAACAGGAAGACTTACAGCAGATACAACCTTCTTAAGAAGCTCAATACTTCCTCCAAAATTCCTCCTTTCTGTAACAACACTTATCCCTGCCACAGGACACTTTTCCATCTCCTTTACCAGACACAAAGGATCTCTTCCTTTAAGAAGATCACCTCTTTTTTTTGATCTTATCTTTAGTTCAGATATAACAGGAAAAAGACCTTTTTTTTGAATCTTCCTTATATTTTCTACAAGAGACATCAGACCCTTCTTGAATATTCAATAAGTTCTTCTAGTTTTTTCTTTGCTGCACCAGAGTCTATAAGTCTATTTGCCTTTTCTATTCCATCTTTTATACTTGGAACTGCCCCACTTACATAAAGTGTTGCTGCACAGTTTATTACGAGAAAATCCCTCTTAGGTCCTTTTTCTTTTCCAGAAAATATATCCCTTATTATCTTTGCATTATACTCTGGACTTCCACCTGCAATATCTTCTAATCTGCATCTTCTTATTCCAAAATCTTCAGGAGATATTTCATACCTTTTCATCCTTCCTTCTTTTATCTCAGCAATTGATGTCTTTCCAACAGGTGATATCTCATCAAGTCCATCAAGCCCATGTGCAACAATTACATGTCTGAAATCCATCTGTCTTACGACTTCTCCTACCATTGAAACAAGCTCTGGTCTGTAAACCCCCATCATGTGATTCTTTGCATCAGCAGGATTTATAAGAGGACCTATGATTGTAAAGAATATTGTCTTTATTCCAAGCTGATCTTCTGGAACAAATACCTTCATCATGACAGGATGAAAATTAGGTGCATAGAGAAAACAGATTCCAATCTTTTCAAGAAGCTCTTTTGCCTGCTTAGGTGTAAGATTTATTTTTACTCCAAGTGCCTCAAGGACATCAGCACTTCCAGAAGCAGAAGATATGGATCTGCTTCCGTGTTTTGCAACAGGAACTCCTGCTGAAGCAGTAAGTATTGCATTTGCTGTGCTTACATTAAATGTAGGATATCCTCCACCTGTTCCACATGTGTCTGTGAGTTTCTGTTTTGGGATAGATGTCTTTAAAGGAATGCAGTTCTTCCTCATTGCTTTTGCAATCTGAGCAACTTCTTTTATACTTGGACCTTTTGTAAGAAGAGCAACAAGGAAACCTGCAATCTGTGCATCTGTAATTTTTCCATCTTTTATTGCATCTATAAAAGAAAAGATGTCTTCTTCAGAAAGGTCTATTCCCTGGGTTAATTTTGAAAGAACAGCTTTTGCAATGTTTCTTCCCTCTTCTGAGATCTTTTTCAAGGAAGGCATAAAAGTTGGTATTTCTTCTGAAAGATCCATGAATTTATATGTCTTAAAAGCCATCATTGTCTTTGTAGATACAATTCCATCTATCTGCTGAAATTTTTCTGTAACTATTTCTGCCATATTCTCATATTCCTTTACCTGAACCTTTGCTACAAGATCATATTCTCCTGTTACAGAAAATACTTCTTTTACCTCTTCAAATTCACCAAGCTTAGAAGCAACTTCCTGAATCTTTCCCTTTTCTACCTTTATAAGCACAAGTGCTGTTATCATAAGATTTCCTTCAAGCTTATAAAATCATCTTTTCCCAGCTCTATGGTCTTTATTCCATAAAGTCTGAAAAGGGCAGCAGTGACTCCTATTCCATATCCAGATGGATGCTCACAGTATGGAGTTTTTATTCCACATGAAGGACTCCTTTTTCTTACTATAGCAACAGATATACTGAATCTTTTTGCTAAATCCAGACTCCTGTAAGCACCTCTTTTAAAATTTTCCGTAACATCAACTCCTTCTGCATTTATTACTTTTGCTCTTCCCATAAGGACATCCATTCCATCACCGAAAAATATGTTTGCTGGAGGTCTTGGAGTAGGAAGTCCTCCAAGCTGTTCAGGACAGAAAGGAACAAATTCTATTAGATCTTTCAAAAGGAGAAGATAGGGATTAAGTGAGTCAGCTCCATCATATCTGCATCTTTTTCCAAAAAGACAAGCACTTACAAGTATATGTAGCTTAGCTTTTAAACTGAACTGCTTCTTCTCCATCCTTCCTTTCTTCTATCCATCCTATGTGATATGCCTCCTCACCCATTCCTTTTATCCTTTCTATTATCTCCTCTGTATCATCCCTGTTTACTACAAGCACCATACCTATTCCATTGTTAAATACCCTCATCATCTCAGTTTCAGATACATTTCCCAGCTTCTTTATAAGCTCAAATATAGGATGAGGTTCCCATGAACTTTTATCTATCACTGCTTTACACCTTTTTGGAAGTATCCTTGGGATGTTTTCAGTAAAGCCACCTCCTGTAATATGAGCTATTCCGTAAATCTTAAATTCCTTCTTCAGATTTTCTATGATCTTTACATATATCTTTGTTGGTTCAAGAAGCTCTTCTCCAAGAGTCCTTCCAAGTTCTGGAATGTATTCATCAATCTTCATCTTTTTTTCTTCAAAAAATATCTTTCTTACAAGAGAATAGCCATTGCTGTGAAGACCACTTGATCTTATTCCTATGAGCTGATTCCCAAAAGATATCTCAGATCCATCAAGTATTTCTTTGTTATCAACTATTCCCACAACAAATCCAACGAGATCATATTCTCCTTCTTTGTAAAATGAAGGCATTTCTGCTGTCTCTCCTCCAATAAGTGAACAGCCTGCAATCTGACATCCTCTGCATATTCCACTTATTATCTCCTTTACTTTATCAAGATCAAGCTTTCCCATTGCAATATAGTCAAGCATAAAAAGGGGAGTTGCTCCCTGAACAATTATGTCATTTACACACATTGCAACAAGATCTATCCCAACACTGTCGTGTTTGTCCATCATAAATGCTATTTTCAGCTTTGTTCCAACTCCATCTGTAGAACTTACGAGAACTGGTTCTTCCATTCCCTGAATGATGTTTCTGAGAGAAAACAGTCCAGAAAATCCTCCTATATCCGTTATTACTCCTGGTTTAAATGTCCTGTTTACAATTGGTCTTATAAGATCCACAAGACTTTTTGCCTTATCTATATCCACTCCTGCTTCTTTATACCTTTCCATCATCCTTTTATCAGCTTTACATAAACCTTTCTTGTCCTTGGACCATCAAATTCACAGAAAAATATCTTCTGCCATGTTCCAAGAAGAAGCCTTCCTCTTTCTATTATAACGGTTACAGAACTTCCAACAATAGCTGATTTTATGTGGCTGTCTGCATTTCCTTCAAGATGCTTGTAACTTCCTCTTCTTGGTATAACCTGTTCAAGCTTATCCAGTATGTCTTCACATACTGCTGGATCTGCTCCTTCATTTATGATTATTCCTGCTGTTGTATGTGGAACATAACAGATACATATCCCTTCATCTATTCCTGATCTTGACACTTCCTCCTGAATTAATTCTGTTATATCAACAGTCTCCATCCTTCTGCTTGTCCTTACTGATATGGTCTTCAGCATGTTATCCTCTCCTTTCTTCTGAGATCTCAAAAAGCTTATCTGTTATCATGACATACAGATCCGGATCTTTAAGTGAATTTGCTGCCTTAAGACACAAGATACCCGTCTTTTCTTCTTCTGCTAAAAGGAAGTAATATGCCATCTCGTTGAATCTTTTTATAAAAAGATCTTCTGGAAAGAGCTTTTTTCTGTATTTGTCCCTAAGCTCTTTTATCCTTTCCTTCTTTGTATAATCACTTACTATTATAGGACTTTCTTCTATCTTTTTTAGCTCCTCTGAATACATTTTCATTTCACTGTTTTCTATCTTCCAGGTTCTTATAATCTCATTTGAAAAAAGCTCATCTATCTCTTGTTTAGATATGTTTTTAACAGACAATCCTTTTTTAGAGATAAGCTCCTCAAGAGGATGTCTTTCTAAAGGAGGGACATTATTTAAAAGCCAATCTTTAAGTTCCTCAACTCCTTTTGCATCATCCGAAACAGATATACTGCAAGCTTCTTCAAAAAGCTTTCTTCCATGAGGAAGTGTTGTTTCTACAAACTTTTCTCCTGACTGTTCAGCTATCTTTACAATCTCTTCTTTAAGAGCCTTAAACCTTTTTTTTCCAAGACGAGTATAAGCAAAATCAGAAACTCCTTCTATGTCAGATATTATCCCTACCCCCATATCAACTCCTATGCTTCCTGTATAAAGCTCAAAAAGGATCTGCCTTCTCCAGGAAGGTCCAACAATAGGTCCTATATACACCCTGTTTTTTCCCCTTTCTGGCAGTTTAAAAACAAAACCTTCCTCTTTTTCTTCTATCTGACTTGTGTCTATCCCTTTTAGCCTTAGCTTATAGCTTATCCTTTTTAATGCCTTTTTTATGTTTTTATCTTCTGGAAACCTTTCTTTTATGCTTTTTAAAAAAGGTAAAAGATTTGGATCTTCAAGTAATTTTTTACTCAAGGACTCAATAAAAGCTGCACATAATACAGCAGAAATACCTTCAAGCAGCTTTTCACTCAAACCAGATTCTGCCTTTTTCAGAAGATCTTCAAGGACCTTCTTTTCCTTTTCTGTAAGTCTTTCTATGCTTTTCTTGCTCATCTTTCACCTCTTTTTTCTACTATAACGATATCCTCTTTTCCCTGTTCTTCAAAATAGACACTTATTGTTTCATCTGCTAGTATCTTTACAGTCTCTCCTACATAATCAGCACAGATTGGAAGTTCCCTCTGTTCTTTTCCTCTATCTATAAGAACAGCCAGTCTTATCTTTTTTGGTCTTCCATAATCAAGTATTGCGTCCATTGCTGCCCTTACTGTCCTTCCTGTAAAAAGGACATCATCTATAAGGATAACTGTTTTTTCGTCTACAGGAAAAGGAATTTCTGTCTTTTTCACAACAGGAGCAGGAGCTATTCTTGTCCAGTCATCTCTGTAAAGTGTGATGTCCAGAATTCCTATTGGAAGCTCTTTTCCTGTCCTCTGCTTTATCTTCTCTTTTATCCTTTGTGCAAGAAAAGCACCACCTGTCCTTATTCCTATAAGGACCATATCCTCAAGATCCTCTTTTAGGATTTCTTCTACAATCTGACTTATCTTTTCTTCTATCTGTTTCTTCTTCATCAAGATCTTCATTTCCTTTCTCCAGCAAACTGTGACTACTTATATAATCAGTAAACAGACAAATTTCAATAAAAAATTGAAAAACTTATTGACAATTTTATGAAAATGTGAACTTTTTATTTTAAGACAAAATAAAGGAGGAGGTGTATGAGTCAGGAAGTCAGGGCATTAGTAGCTGTTGATCCATCAGAGTATTCAAAAAAGGCTGTTATTCAGAGTGCAAAGTTTTCAAAGAAAACAGGAGTAAAACTTACCCTTCTTCATGTAATAGAAGATACAAAAAGCTACAGAGAAATACCTGATACATGGGCACATCAGCAAAAGGCAAAAAAAGCTCAAGCCCTCTTAGATGAACTGAAAAAGCTTGCAGAGCAATATGGTGCAAAAGACATACAGACAAAGATAGCAGTAGGTCCTGTTGCAGAAGAGATTGTAAGAATTGGAGAAGAAGAAAACTATGATTACATTGTTGTTGGAACTCGTGGAATGAGCACACTAAAGAGGATGCTTCTTGGAAGTGTAGCGGAAAAGGTCGTTCTTCACGCACACTGTCCCGTAGTGATCGTAAGATAATCAGTTAAGGAATATGTGAAATTCTATAAGTTTCTCTTCTATTCCAGAAGGAGAAGGGAGATAATTCAGTTCAAAAAAGTGAACTACATCCTCTTCAAAAAGTATGACAGAAGAAGACCTTGTCCCATAATCAGGACTCTGAATAAATATAGGAGACAACATCTTTTCTTTTTCATAACCTACACCAGTATCAGGAAGTTCGCTGTCTGGAGGAAATGATCTGTCTTTGAGAAATGAGAACATGTCTTCTACATCAATTCTCCTTTTATTTATTATCTCCTTCATCTTTTCTTTTGCTTTTTTTACTTTTGGCCAGGGTGTATCAATAAGATGATTGCTTAAGCCATATATTCCAGGATAAAGTCTTTTTAGATCTGCCCTGTTTGAGTAATACCATATCTCACTTCTGTCTCCTACAATAAGATTAAAAGGATTATAATCCTTTGCCTTCTTTTTTACCATCTCAAGATACCTTCTTGGAGGGACATCAGACTCAAGATATTCTTTTACAAGAAGTCCTCTTGAAGGTCTTCCTTCTTTAAAAGCCTTTGGATCCCTGAAATTCGTCACAGCAGAAAAACGACCTTTTCTTGTAATACCAAGCCATGTCCCAAAACACTTAAGATCTCTTCCTCCGATGATATCCGGATTTTCTTTCCAGAAATTCAAAGATTCTGATGGTCTTTCATAATACTCATCCCTGTTTGCTGCAATAATAAGCTTGTATCTTGGATGAACCTTATATGCAATGACTATAAGACACATAATTCAAGGTTGACACTTTTTTATTATAAAATTACAGTATTTTTATGAACTTTAAAAGATCCAAACTGATATTTCTCATCCTTCTGCTTATCTCTATCTCAGCCTGGACAAAAAGAAGGGAGATCTTTCTTTTTTTCTTTCCTCAAAGACCTCTTGAAGAAGAGCTTGATTTTAACAAAAAGAGAAAACCAAGACCCATTATCATTTCTCCTGATGAGGAGATAAACATAAAAGTATTTGAGAAGGTAAAGCCTGCTGTCGTAAACATCGTAACAACTACTTTGAGTATAAATTTCTGGCTTCAGATAGTTCCAAAAAAAGGTCAGGGATCTGGTGTCATAATAGATCACAATGGATATATACTTACAAACAGTCATGTAGTTGAAAAAGCACAAAAGATAATGGTAACACTTGCAAATGGTAAAAGAGTAAGGGCAAAGCTTATAGGAAAAGATCCAGAGACTGATATTGCTGTTATAAAGATTCCTCCAGAATATGTAGAAGCTGTTGCAGAACTTGGAGATTCTGACAATCTGAGATGTGGACAGAAGGTAATAGCTATTGGAAATCCTTTTGGTCTTTCCCATACACTTACAACAGGAGTAATAAGTGCACTTAACAGAGACATCGTCCTTGAAAATGGAATAAGGCTTGAAGGACTAATACAGACAGATGCAGCTATAAATCCTGGAAATTCTGGAGGTCCTCTTCTGAATTCAAATGGAGAAGTAATAGGGATAAATACTGCTATATATACACTTTCTGGAGGTTATCAGGGAATAGGTTTTGCAATACCTATAAATAAGGCAAAAGAGATAGCAACACAGCTTATAACAAAAGGAAAGGTCATAAGACCATGGCTTGGTATTTCAGGAATAACTGTTACTCCAGAGATAAGCAGAGTTCTTGGACTTGGAACAGAAAATGGTGTCTTAATTGTAAGGGTAATAAAAGGAGGACCAGCTTATCAGGCTGGACTTAGAGGTGGAAACAGGGAAGTAGTTGTAAATGGAATAAGATTTCTTGCTGGAGGGGATGTAATAACAGCAATAAATGAGTATGAAATACCTGATGTAAAGACATTGAGGAAGGTAATAAGGAAGATGAAGGTTGGACAAAGGGTAAGTTTAAGGATATATCGTGAAGGAAATCCTATGGAGGTAGATGTAATCCTTGAAGAAAGACCATAAGAAGGAGAAGAGATATGAGAGTGATGGACGATCTATATGCATTCTTTTGGACAGACATTTCAGAAAACAATTCAAACAGCTATCTCATTACAGGAAAAAAGAACATACTCATAGATCCAGGACACAGTCATCTTTTCAGCCATGTAAAAGAACATTTAGAAAAACTTTCCCTTTCTATCTCAGACATAGATCTCGTCATTTTAACACATGGACACTTAGATCACATGGAAGCTATTGAACTTTTTAAGGATCAACCTGCTATTTATGCCATGCACAGGGAAGAATGGGAGTTTATAAAAAAGGGAATGGGATATGGAGTATTTGGTTCAGAAAAGTTTCCACCTCACATCCTATTTCAGGAAGGAGAACTTATAGTAGAAGATAAAAGATTTCAGATAATTCATACTCCTGGACATTCTCCTGGATCTATCTGTATATTTTGGCCTGAAAGAAAGGTCCTTTTTACAGGAGACTGTATATTTGAAGAAGGAATAGGAAGGACTGATCTTCCTGGAGGAGATAGCAAAAAGCTAAAAGAGAGTATAAAGAAGATATCAGAGCTTGATGTATGGTATGTTATGCCAGGTCATGGAGATATGATTATAGGAAGGGAAGAAGTTAAGGAGAATTTCAGGAATATTGAAAAACAATGGTTTCCTCTTCTTTGAGGAGTTTTTGTGAGAAAGATTTTTGATGATTACAGAATAAATAGATTACTTGCCTTTCTCTGGTTTTTTATACTCAACTTCTCTATGCTTTCTCCTTCCTTAAAACAGCCATCTCTTTTTTATTGGCAAGATAAAGCAGAACACATAATAGCATTCTCTGTTCTTTCTCTGTTCATATGCAGGTCTTTTCATCCAGTTGAAGGAAAAAAATTAAGGATAGTGTCTTCATTCTGTATTTCAGGATCTTATGGAATTATAAGTGAGCTTATACAGGGAATTATTCCAGGAAGACAGATGAGCTTCTTAGACTTTTTTGCAGATATCCTTGGTGTTCTTTTAGGTATAATTATCTTTCTGCACATTTTTAATAATGCAAGAAACTAAAAAAGACCTGTTTTACGAGATAATTAACATGCTGGAAGACCTGGATCTTATAATAAGGAAGGGTGAGGTTACAGAGATAAGGAAGGCAGAGATATATGACATACTGAAAGAAAAAGATACTGTTGTTGTCTCACAAACAGATCCTCCTCTGGCAAAAGACATGATAGGAAAAAGGATAGAAGCAAGTTTTGTCGTAAGGCTTAAAGAAGGAGCTAAGAGATTTTTCTTTCCAGCAATAATAGATAAAATAGGGATCTATCCAATAAGAGAATCAATACTTCTTGATTCCATCTTTCTTATTCCAGAAGAAAAGAAAATATATCAGACATCATTAAGAAAGTATGAAAGACTTTCATGCAAGGATCTTCCTGTTTATGTAAACATAGGAGAAGACAGGTATAAGGTAGAAGACATGTCAGAGGGAGGGATAAGACTTTCTTGTAGTAAAGATCTTTTAAATCCAATCAGGTTTAAACTTCAAAAAGAACTGAATCTGGACATCCTCTTTAAGGATGATGTTGTAAGAGGTGTGAAGGCAGAGGTTGTGAGAAGATTTGACAGGGAAGGGAAACTTTTTGTCGGATTAAGATTTCTGGATCTTACTGAATTTCAAAAAAGAAGGCTTAAGGAGATGATAAAAAAGATAAAAGGAGGAGAAAGATGAAGAAATTTTTGGCTGTCATACTTATGCTCTTTTTTGCAGGAAACTGCTTTTCAAACGAATACATACCTAAGAAGATACACATCTGGGTAGATAAGGAGTTTCTGGAATACTGTGAAGATCTTGCTCAGAAGGACTATAAGGTATATTCTACAGAAACAGAAAAACAGCTCATAAAAGAACTTATAGAACTTTTGAAACTTCAGCTAAAAACAAACCTGATCCTTATAAAACAAAACAAACAGATAATAGAGCTTTTAAAGAAGAAGTGACCTTATTTGTTAAGCAAAAGAACGAGCTTTTTAGAAAGCTCTGTCATGGAGATAGGTTTGTGAGCTATCACATCAAACATATCTTTATCAAGAATAGCATCTTCTTTGTTATATCCTGTAAGCAGGATTGACTTGACCTTAGGATTCTTAAATTTTGCTTTATGGACTATAACATATCCAAACATGTCTGGAAGTATATGATCTGTTATTACAACTTCTATATCCTCTCCTTCTTCTTCAATATACTTTATAGCCTCCTTTCCTGTATTTGCTTTTAATACTTTATATCCCAGCTTATCCAGAAACTTTGAAGTCACCTCTAAAAGCTCCTTTTCATCTTCTGCTATAAGGATCTTTCCTCCTGTAGAATCTCCCTTATCTTCCTTCTTTTTTTGTCCTGCTGCTGGAAAATATATGTTAAACTCTGTTCCTTTACCATATTCACTTTCCACGAGAATGTAACCATTATGCTGTTTTACTATCCCATATACAGAAGAAAGTCCCAAGCCTCTTCCAAGCTCTTTTGTGGTAAAGAAAGGTTCAAATATACGAGGAAGATATTCTTTTGGTATTCCAATTCCTGTATCTTTAAACAAAATCCAGAGATAATTTCCTGGAGTTACAAATGGATAACGCTTACAGAAATCTTCATCAAGATACCTCGTAGAAAGTTTTATATAGATCTGACCTCCGGATGGCATTGCTTCCTGAGAGTTTGAAGCAAGATTGAGAAGCATCTGTCTTATCTGAGTAAGATCAGCTACTATTTCAGGAATATTCGGTTCTATTTCAAGTTTTATGTCTATATTTTCTGGTAATGCAGATTTGATAAATTTTACTGTCTCTTTTATCAGTGGAACTATATTTACTATCCTTTTTTCTACACCATATTGCCTGCTAAAGCTTGCAAGCTGTTCTATAAGCCTGCTTGCCCTTTTACAGGAGTTTATTATTCCTTCTATGTGAGGTGCTATTTCAGGAGGAGCATTTATACTTGCAAGCTGAGCATGTCCCATTATTATCATGAGGATGTTGTTAAATTCATGAGAGATTCCAGAGACCAGAGTTCCTATTGTCTCATATCTCTGAGCAAGTGTGAGTCTTTTTTCCATGTGAAGCTTTTGTCTTATGCTGTCTAAGAATAGGTAAAATATAGAAAGATCAATAACAGACACATATTCTGGTTTTATCTCAATGATCTTATAGATAAGATCCTTTTTTCCTGTTGTATCTACAAGAAGCCTCAGGTCATGTTTGAATATGTCTTTCAGATTATCTGTAACAGGTATTCCATTTTTTTCAGCAAATTCCAAAAGTTCTCTGTCAGGATCTGGTTCAAATATAAGACAGAGTTTAAAGATCTCAAGATCTTGTATTTCTTTAAACAGAGAAATATAGTTTCTATTTGCTCCTATAAGCCCAAACCTTATCATGTTATAATGTCAAAAAGCCTTACTGATGTGATCTTTGCAAATGAATGTAAAAGGGCTTGATAGCTTGTCTGGTAAATATATAGCTTAGGAATAGCCTCTGCCATATCTAAATCTTCTTTCTGAGAGATTATCTTACTTATCTCTATACGCCTATCATAAAGCCTATTTTTTACATTCTCAAGTGTATTTGTCCTGGAACCAATACTTGTATGCTTCAAGTTTATCTGAAGAAATATCTTTTGAATCCTCCCTGTACAGTCCCTGATTGCATCTGAGTCATTGTCTTCTAAAGCAGCAGCAAGATCATCCATCAGTTTAAATATGTTATCGTCTGAAGTAAAAAAGATCTCTGAAGCAGTAAGGCTATAAGTAAATTCTTCTCCTTTTAAATTTATACTCAAAGGATCTCCTCCCTGATAATTATACTCTCCGTCTGATAAGGATACAGGAGGAGTATCTGTTTTTTCTCCTGAAAATATGTAATATCCCCTGAATTTTGTATTTGCTATCATAAAAGCCTGTTCTTTTAATCTCCTTACCTCTTCTGCTGATGCCTTTCTCGCATATTCAGACGCATTATCACTTCCCATGGATATAGCAATCTCTTCAAGTCTATTTACGAGGTTTTCTAAGCTGTTTATTGCTGTCTCCGTAACATTAAGCCATGATATAGCAAATTCTATATTTTTTTCACACTGCTCATTTACCGAAAGCTCATCCTTCATATCCATTATTCTTACAGCTGAAACAGGATCATCTGAAGGTCTTGTTATCTTCTTTCCAGATGCCACTTCTTCAAATACTCTGTTTATGTTTTCTTCAATCCTTTCCAGATTCCTCAAAAAGCTCCTGTGCAATATCTGTTGCGTTATCCTCATCTTATGCTCCCATGTTTATTATCGTCTCTGTTATCCTGTCAGCAACTGTTATAAGCTTAGCAGAAGCAGTATACAGATATTGGAATTTCAATGTATTTGCTGCTTCTTCATCCAGATTCACTCCTGATATAGACTCAAACTCCTTCATTATGCTTTCAACTGTCTGAGACTGAAGTTTTAGAAAAGATCTGTTATTTTTGACGATATTTCCTATTGTAACAACTATGTTATTGTAAAACTCGTTAAATGTATAATCAGAAAGCTCAGGAATCTTTTCGTCTTTCAGATTAGCTATAGCAAGTGCATTTTTGTTATTTGACGGAAGGGAATCTGAAGAATCAGAAGCAGCTATCTTTTTTGGATCAGTTATGTTTAAAGCTATGGTCCCTGCTGGATTTGTTGGATCAAATAAAAAGAAATCTTCTCCCAGGTTTCCATAAAGGTCATATCCTGATTTGTGTTTTTCGTTTATCTTTTCAGCAAGATATCTTGCCAGATCATCAATCTTCTGAATATATTCAGGCAATATCTCATCTCTTACTTCTAAATAAGCACTCAATTTCCCTTTCTTCAGGGACATTATCCTCTCTGTTATGTCAATCTCTCCATTCCACATTATCCTTATGTTTCCTTTCTCATCTGTCCTTACACTCAACTTAAACGATTCTCCTCCTGTAACAAGAACCTGTCCTGCAAGGATCAAGATAGTCTGATCATTTTTGTCCCTTATAGAACTTGCTCCTATGTATTCTGAAAGTTTCCTGATAATTCTGTCTTTTTCATCAAGGAGATCATTTATGTCCTTCTTTGCAACAGAACCAAATCTTATTTTGACATTCAGATCAGAAAGTCTTTCAATAAGATTGTTCACTTCCTCTACAAGACTTTCTATCTCTGGCTTTATATAGCTTCTCAGGTTAAGGAGCTGTTCTTTTTTCAGGTGAAAGTTTTCTGTCAGAACTTTAGCATTCTGAAGCAGGACTTCTCTTATAGAAAGAGAAGCAGGATCATCTGCAAGCATCTCCCAGGAGTTCCAGAATTGGCTAAGGGCTTCTTTTATTCCACCAGAAGATATCTCGTTAAATATACTTTCTAATTCAGTAAGGAGCTGATCTTTTACTTCATAGTATCCCAAAGGAGAAAGGGCATCTTGTAATGAATCAGCAACAAATATGCTGTATTCTCTTTTGATAAACCTTACAGTTGCTCCCTTGTAATGAACAAGCTGGTCTATAACGGGTGTTCTTCTCGTAAAACCAGGTGTTTCAACATTTGCCACATTATTTCCAGTAACTTCCAGACCTATCTGTGCAACTTTTATTCCGTTCAGGGCTATGTCAAAAAGTCCTGTAAGCATATTACTTTGCTCCTAAGATGAAGTCTTCTATCATTCTTCTGCTAACCTTTTCTGGTTCTATCCTATAGTTTCCCTGAAGTATAGCCTCTCTTATCTGCCTTACCTTCTCTTCTCTTACCTCAGGAATCCTCCTTATCATTTCCTTGTATCTTTCAATCTCCCCTTTAACGGATATCCTTACCTGTTCCCCTGCCTTCTTCTCATACTGACTTCTTTTTACTTCTGGCTTGTTTTTCACCTGATCTATGTTATATACACCTCCTGTTCCAATCTTTGAAATCTTCATGATCTCACCCCTTTATCTTTTTTTTTCAATATCGTCTTTTTTTCCTTTTTGTTCACATGAAGGAAGCCATTTTTCAAGTTCCTTATACAAAAGCTCTGCAAGACCTAATCCTTTAGAATCAGCAACCTTTTCTGCTATCTTTTGGTCTAATATTGAACTGTATATCTCTTCTGCAAACTCTCTTTTAAAGAGATCTGATTTCTGAACTGTTTTCCTCATTGTCTTAAGCATGTATTCTATGAATATTGCTTCAAACTGTTTACAAGCCTCTTTTAGCTTTCTCCTTTCAATATCAATCTTTTCTCCTGTAACTTCAGAAATCCTTGTATCCATCACAATCTTTCAAGGAGTGTTTTTGTCCTGTGAAAGAATGTGTGTTCTGAAATAGCTCTTTTCATCCCGTTTTTTGAAATCTCTTCTATCCTCTCTTTTTTATCAAGATAATAAGAAACCTTTTTCATAAGATCTTTCACATCTGAGTATGTCTCTATCTCTTCACCAATCCTAAACATCTCTTTTATAGTCTCTTTTTCGTCAGTAATCTGAAATGATCCAGACCCTAATATCTCAAATACTCTTGGATTTACCCCTTTCTTTGACTGTGGATGATGGATGTTTATGTTTATCCAGCTCATATTGTATATATCACATATCCTTTCTGGAGCAAGCCTTCCGTTATGCTGAATAGCTGAATAAAGATAAGGGAATCTTTTCCTGTATGAACCTTCTTTTCTGAACTTAGAAAATGGACCAAAAACAAAAAATCCTATTCCTCTTTTTTTACACTCCCTTGCAATACAGTCAAGTGGTTCATACCTTTCAGCATGTCCAGCTCCAACAAATGTCACATCATACACTTTCCTTAAGTCTTTTCTGAAGTATATTCTTTCGTCAAATCCATACGGAAGATATTCTGCATCTTTTATGTAGTTTCTGTCTTCTGGTTCAAAGACAAAAACCTTCCTGAATAATTCTATCGTCCTTTTTTCTGTTGCAACCCTTTCTAAGGAATCTACAAGCCAGATTGCAGTAAAGAATCTTTCAGAAAGAAAAAGTGCTGTTTCATAAAGGATTGAACTTCCATTTATTGACAGAAAAAGATCAGGTCTGAAATTTAAGGCTTCATTTTTCAAAGCATCATTTATCCTTTTCAGCCTGAACCTTGCTATAGCTTTTTTGATGATACTTCCTTTTTTGAGCTTCCTTATACTCACATTTGGATGAGAAAACACCTTTACCTGACATCCATTCCTTCTGAATCCATAAGCAATTGAATCAAGATATCCATAAAGGTTATATCCGCATATGAGGATTTTCACTTAAAAAGCCCCTCTATTTTGTCAACATAAGAAATTAAGTCATACTTTTTTGCAATCCTTCTTGCATTCTCTGAAATAATCCTTCTTTCATCTTTATCCATAATCCTTTCTATCTCATCCTTCCACACATCTTTTACACCTCTTCCCACAACAGGAAGGACCTTTCCTCCATCTTCAACAATCTCTGAAGCACCACAAAACTCACTTACAAGAACAGGGATTCCTGATGCCATTGCTTCTATAACAACTGATCCAAATGTGTCAAAATAGCTTGGATGCAAAAGCACATCTGCTACAGTATATACTTTTCTTATGTCTTTCATAAAGCCAGTCCACATAAGGTATGGTCTTCTGAAAGAAGGCTTTCTTTTTCCAACAACAAGAAGTCTTATCTCTGGATATTTCCTGTAAAGATCGTCAAAGACTGCTTTCAGCAAGCCTATGTTTTTTAACCTCAAATTATGTGCTACAAAAACAAAGACCGTCTTATCCTTTAATCCCCATCTTTCCTTCTCAGAATTCTTTCTTTTCTCCTCACAAGGAAAAAATCTTTCCAGATCCACTCCATTATAGATGACCCTTAGATTTCTTTCTGGAATTCCATACTCTAAAGCGTGTTTTTTTACGAAATGTGAAGGACAGATGAACAGGGTATCAGTTTTTGAAAGGACATATTCCTGATGCCTTATCTTTTCTTGATGCTTTTTGCTAAGCCTGTAGTAGAGCCATTTAACAGGTCTAAGTAAAATGGGATATGAATAAAGGCTATAACGAAGAAATATCCTGTGGATACTTCCTCCAAGCCTTGAAATATCTGCTCTTTCAAAAAGACCCCAGTCAAATGTAACATCAGGTCTTTCCTTTTTTATAATCTCCTTTATCTCAGAAAAGTTCCTGTAAATCCTTATTCCTTCTAAATCCTCTCCATCCTTTGAAACAACACTTATCCTGTATCCCCTTTTTTTTAGCTCTTTACAAACAGAAATTGCAAGATTTTCTGCTCCTCCTATGTTTCTGAAGTGTTCTATGTAAAAAAGAAGCTTCAATTTTTATACTTCCTTCTTAGCTTCAGATATGTTTTGAACTCTTTTTCCATCTGTTTTTTCAACCTTCTTGTTATAACAGGCTGATCATTCAGATCCTTTATGGCAATAAGCCCTATGTCCATCTTCCTTACAACATTCAGAAGATGCATTCTGCACCAGTCTTTTATAAGAGGTGGAAGATACTTGAAGATGCCAACATAGTGAAATTTACAGAAGACTTTTTTAAAGAAGATCTGGTTTTTCTCACCAGCAGAACCCTTAAGCTTTTCTGGATCAAAAAAGTCAAATGAGTATTCATTAAAGTTGTGATGATGATATGGATTTACGAGGTGGTATCTCGTGGAAGAAACATAAGGAAGTCCTAAAAAAAGCTTTCCTCTGTGTTTCAGGACTCTGTATATCTCAGAAAGGACATGAAGATAGTTTTCTATGTGTTCAAGAGTATGGTATGAAAATACTACATCTACGCTGTTTTCTTCAAAAGGAAGCTTTTCTCTGTTAAGATCTAAGCAGATGTCAGCCTTTTCTGATATGTCAATGTTAATGAATCCTGGAAGATATGTTACAGAAGCTCCTATGTTGAGTTTCATTTCCTGATTATAAAAACAATGCATTTTAAGG
>CAZEOQ010000013.1:0-44013 GCA_964513995.1 uncultured Desulfobacterales bacterium
CCCTTATTGGGATAGGGAGTAGTAGTTCGCTTTTAAGCAGGGTTGATTCTTCTGACTGCCAGTTCATCTGGTAGTCAGAATGAATACCTGAAGAATGAGGTGTCCTTATTGTTCTAAGATAGGAAGCAAGGTCATAGATTCAAGACTTACAAGGGATGGAAAAGTCGTAAGGAGAAGAAGGCAGTGTAATTTTTGTGGAAAAAGGTTTACTACATATGAAAAAGTAGAATTGAGTCTTCCTATGGTAATAAAGAAGGATGGAAGAAGAGAGCCATTCAGCAGGGAAAAGATAATTGCAGGGATCCAGAAGGCATGTCAGAAAAGACCAATAAGTATGGAGATGATAGAAGAATTTGTTGATTCACTTGAACTTCATTTTCAAGAGCTTGGAAAAAAGGAGATTCCAAGCTCTGAGATAGGGGAAATGGTAATAAATAAACTTAAGGAATGGGATGAGGTGGCATATGTAAGATTTGCTTCTGTATACAGACAGTTTAAGGATGTAACGGAATTTATGAAAGAATTGGAGGAGATAATAAGGAGCAAAAAGAAAGAAGATGAAAGAGTTTGATATAAAGTTTATGAAAATTGCTATTAGAGAAGCAAAGAAAGGACTTGGAAAAACATCTCCAAATCCTGCAGTAGGAGCTGTTATAGTAAAAGAAGGGAAGATACTTTCAAAGGGATATCATAAAAAGGCTGGTCTTCCTCATGCAGAAATAGAAGCACTGAAAAAGATAGGATGGAAGGCAGAAGGAGCAACACTTTATGTAACACTTGAGCCATGTAATCATTGGGGAAGGACTCCTCCATGCACAGAAGCAATTCTTAAAAGCGGAATAAAAAGAGTGGTTATAGGAATGAAAGATCCAAATCCTCATGTAAAAGGAGGAGGGGCAGAATTTCTGAAGGAAAGAGGAATAGAAGTAGAAGTAGGTATTCTTGAAGATGAGTGTTACAGACTAAATGAACACTATGTAAAATTTATAAAAACACATCTTCCTTTTGTTGCAGTAAAAGTTGCAATGACACTTGATGGATGGATTGCAACAGCAACTAAGGATTCAAAATGGATAACAAATGAAAGGTCAAGAAGATTTGTTCATAGGCTTAGGTCAATCTCAGATGCAGTTCTTGTGGGAATAGATACAGTAATAAGTGATAATCCACTTCTTACAGTCAGGCATGTAAAAGGAAAAGATCCTGTAAGGATCATATTGGATTCAAGATTGAGGATTCCAGAAGATGCAAATGTAATAAGAAAATGTCCTTCAAATACAGTTATAGTTGCTGCAAAAGATTTTGTTTCTGAAGAAAAAGCAAAAAGATTTGAGGAAAAAACAGGAGCAAATGTCTTGTTGTGCAGAACAAAAAATGGAAAAATAGATCTTAAAGAGCTACTTTTTATTCTTGGAAAAAAAGACATAATGTTTCTTCTCGTAGAAGGAGGATCAAAGGTAATAGGTTCGTTTATAAATGAAGGTCTTGTTGACAAATTTTTTATCTTTTTTGCTCCAAAGATCTTGGGAGGATCTGATGGAATTCCTATGGCATATGGAAAAGGTCCTTGCAGGATAAGGGATTCATTAAGTTTGACTGATGTAAAAGTAAGGCGTTTTATGGAAGACATACTGATAGAAGGATATCCGAAAAAAACAAATTGACATTTTAGTTAAACATAAAATATTTATTCATGGAGGAAGGACATGGAAGAAGAAAGGGAATACAAGGAGATAGTGTCAACTGTTACAATAATAAAAAGGGTTCTTTATTCTTTGGTCTTTCTTGTGCTTCTTCTGAGTGTGTCGTTTAACATATATCTTGCTTTTCAGAATAAAAGACTAAATACAGCACTTGATCTCTATGTAGGAAGAGTTCATGAGATGATGATGAGGTATCAGGTAGAACAAAATCTCTTCAGGGATCTTCTGGATTATGCAAAAGACAAACCAGAACTCCAGAAACTCCTTAAAAAATACAACATTACCCCAGAAATCTTTTCTGAAACAAAAGAATAAACTATCTTTTTACAGCTTTTCAACAAAGATAGATCTTCTTTCTGAGACATTAAAAAAAATAAAGAATCCTGTAAAACAGACTCTTTTTTATTCTCCCCTCATAAACAAACTATCCTTATACAAAACCGTCATGAACATTTATTCAGAAAAGATCCCAAGCACAAGCTTTATATGTCAACCTGTTGCAGATGATATGGAGGTTGCAGTAGAAGTCTGGAGCACTTCTTCTGAAGACTTCTATTCTGAAGAACACATCTCAATATTAGATACAGATCTTGGAAGATTTGCTTTCCTTTCTGGTATATTTGAAAAAAGATCAGAGTGCATTTTCAGAAAAGCAGAAGGTATTTTAAAAAAAAATGGATTCAGTGTTTCAGATCTCATAAGGACCTGGTATTATGTAGGAGGTATCTTAAAAAAGGAAGGGAAAGAGACAAGGTATGATCTTTTGAATGAGATAAGGACGAGGTTCTATAAAGAGATATGGAAGGAAAATGAATATCCAGCAAGCACTGGAATAGGAATGTCTGAGGAAGGTGTTGTTTTAGATGGAATTGCTTTTGTTCCAAAAAGAGGAAAAAAGATAATCAGGATAGAAAATCCTCTTCAGATAAGTTCTTTTCAATACAATATACCCTTTGAAAAAAGACCAAAATTTTCAAGGGCTGTCTTTATTGGAGATTCAAGCTCAGGTCTTATATTTGTTTCAGGAACAGCAAGTATAAGAGGAGAAAAGGTAGTTGCAAAGGAAGATGTAAGAAAGCAGACTTTTATAACAATAGAGAACATTCAGAAGCTTATAAGTAAAGAGAATCTTTCAAGGTATGGAATAGGGCTAAAGGCTGAATTGAGAGATTTTGCATCAGTAAGGGTTTACATAAAAGATAAGAGAGACTTTGAAGAAGTAAGAGAAATATGTGAAAGATATTTTAAAGACATTCCAAAGATATATCTTGTAGCAGAGATATGCAGACCATGCCTTCTTGTTGAAATAGAAGGAATTTTAAACTTAGCTGAGTAAGTCAAGTATCTCTTTTAGTTCTTTTTTTATTTCACTCAATAAAGAAGCTGCCTCTTTCTTTTTTTCTTTCTCTTTTAGCTTCTTCTTTGCTCCTTTTATTGTCATCTTTTCTTCATAAAGAAGCCTTTTTATCTCTAAAAGAAGCTCTATGTCTTTTTTCTGATATGTCCTGTGTCTTGAATCAGATCTTCTTGGTCTAAGCTGTGGAAACTCCTTTTCCCAGTATCTTAAAACATACGGTTCTACACCAACAATTTTACTTACTTCTCCTATACGAAAATACTTTTTTTCCTGAGGAAACACAGACATTTATGCTTCTCTCAGCCTTCCTCCTGTTTTTTCAATTATCTCTTTTATCATCTTCTCATAAATGACATCCACATCTTTTTTTTCAAGAGTCCCTTTCATTGATCTAAACCATATTCTGAAAGCAACAGCCTTTTCATCCTTTTTTATCTTTCCACCTTCATAAAGGTCAAAGAGATGAACAGATTCAACAAGTTCTCCTCCTATCTTCCTTATTATGTCTTCTATAAGCTTTGTTTCAGTTGACTTTTTTACAACTACTGAAATGTCTCTATACACTGCAGGAAATCTTGAAAATGGCTTAAATCTTACAGGCTCTATAAAGTATTCTGAAAGATCTCTTAGATTTATCTCCATAATGTATACATCCTCTTCTATATTTAGCTTTTCTGTTATACGAGAAGAGATCTTTCCAACATGTCCTATAAGATGGTCTCCTGTATATATTCCTGCATATTCGTGCATTTCATAATAAGGAGGGATTTTATTATCCCTTCTGAAGGAAAAATCTTTCTGAGAGATGCTTTTTAAAAAAGATTCTGCACATCCTTTTATGTCATAAAAGTCCACCTTTCTTGGTTCAGAATACCATGTCTTTTTACTTGAAAGACCTATCTGTGCAGCAACAAGGAATGGAACTTCTTCTGGAAGTTCATCTTCTTTTTTCTTTATAAAGACTCTTCCAACTTCAAAAAGCTTAAGATCCCTTTCACCATAGCTTATATTCGTCCTTATCGTCTCTAAGATTCCTGGAATAAGAGATGTCCTCATAACAGACTGTTCTGTTGAAAGAGGATTTGCAAGCTTTATAGGATCTTCAGAAAGACTGAGGAGATTTTTATATTCTGGAGAAATGAAACTGTATGTGATTATTTCAGAAAATCCCATACCAATCATTATCTCCCTTACTTTTCCCTCAAGCTTAAGCAAAGTATCTTCTTCTTTTTCAGATGGTTTTATATATGGAAGTGTTACAGGGATGTTTTCATATCCATAAAGTCTTGCAATCTCTTCAAAGAGATCAACTTCTCTTTTTATATCCATCCTGAATGATGGTGGTATGACCTCTATGTTTTTGCTGTCTATCTTTTTTACATCCATATGAAGTGCTTTGAGATATGAGCTTATCTTTTCAGAAGAAAGGCTTGTTCCAAGAAAACTGTTTGCCTTGTCTATCCTGAGAATTATCTTCTTTGGCTTATACGGTCTTGGATAATTGTCTATGATCCCTTTTGCAATCCTTCCTCCTGCAAGCTTCTGCATAAGATACATCGCTCTTTTTAAAGCCATAGGGACATTTTCTATATCAACCCCTCTTTCAAACCTATAAGAAGCTTCTGTAGAAAGACAAAGCTTCTTTGATCCTCTTCTTATTGTTATAGGATCAAAAAATGCTGCTTCCAAAAGGACATCCTTTGTCCCTTCCTGTATCTCTGTCTCCTGTCCTCCCATTATCCCTGCAACAGCAACAGGTCTTTCTCTGTCACATATAAGAAGAACTTCACTGCTGAGATCTCTTTCTTCTCCATCAAGTGTCCTTATCTTTTCACCTTCCCTTGCACATCTTACAATTATCTCTCTTCCTTTTATTCTCTGAAGGTCAAATGCATGAAGAGGCTGTCCAAGCTCAAGCATGACATAATTTGTTATGTCAACCACATTGTTTATTGCTCTTATTCCTGAAAGATAAAGCCTGTATCTTATAAGAAATGGTGAAGAAGCTATCTTTACATCCCTTATTATTCCTGCACAATAGCGTCTGCATCTTTCAGGCTCTTCTATCTTTACTTTTGCTATCTTTTCAGCCTCTTCTTCACTTTCTTCATAGTCTATCTCAGGAAAAGAGATCTTTTTTCCTGTAGCTGCAGAAATCTCCCTTGCAATTCCAAGGACAGAAGCACAATCTCCTCTGTTTGGTGTAATCTCTACATCAAGGACAAAGTCTTCTACTGGAAGGACATCTGGAAGAGGAGTCCCTGGTTTTGTATCATCTGGAAGCTCTATGATTCCAGTGTGATCATCTGTAAGAGAAAGTTCGTCTTCTGCAAGAAACATCCCTTCTGAAATCTCTCCTCTTATCTTTGCCTTCTTTATCTTCCTTCCATCAGGAAGGACTGTTCCAGGAAGTGCAAGAGCAGATACAAGACCTTCTTTTATATTTGGAGCACTGCAGATTACAGGAATTATCCTTTCTCCTGTATCTGTATCACATATGTATAGATTGTCTGCATTTGGATGCTTTCTTATCCTTATTATCTTTGCACAGATTATCTTCTGAAGATCCCTTCCTACAGGATAAACATCACTTACTTCTATTCCTTTAAGTGTAAGAAGCTCTGCAATCTTTTCTGGTTCTATATCTATCTGTATGAATTCTCTGAGCCAGTTTAGACTTATCTTCATAGAAACTGTCTCAGAAACCTCATCTCATTTTTATAAAAAAGCTGTATGTCTTCTATTCCATACTTGAGCATTGCTATCCTTTCTACTCCAAGACCAAATGCAAATCCCGTATACTTTTCCTGATCATATCCAACAGACTTGAATACCTCTGGATCAACCATTCCTGATCCAAGTATCTCAAGCCATCCAGTGTAAGAACATGTCCTGCATCCTTTTCCTTTACATATGATACAGAGTATGTCTACCTCAGCACTTGGTTCTGTAAAAGGGAAAAAGCTTGGACGGAATCTGAGCTTTGTATCAGCCCCAAACATCCTTTTTACAAAAAGTGTAAGAATTCCTTTTAGATCTCCAAATGTGATGTTTTTGTCTACAAGAAGTCCTTCTACCTGATGAAACATAGGAGTATGAGATACATCAGAATCTCTTCTGTATACCTTTCCAGGTGCAATTATTGCAACAGGAGGCTTTTCAACCTCCATTACTCTTATCTGAATAGGAGACGTGTGTGTTCTGAGGAGTATATTCTCTGTTATGTAAAATGTATCCTGCATATCACGTGCAGGATGATCCTTTGGAATATTCAGTGCCTCAAAGTTATAATAATCAAGTTCTACTTCAGGACCTGTAACTATCCTAAATCCCATCTTTGAAAATATCTCACATATCTCATTCAAAACAGCACTTACTGGATGTATGTGCCCTCTTTCTACAGTCCTTCCAGGAAGAGTTATGTCCAGGATCTTTTCTTCTTCCTCTTTCTTTTCAACCCTTCTTTTTACTTCTTCAAATCTTCTTACAACCTCATTCTTTACCTCATTTGCAATCTTTCCTATTTCAGGTCTCTTCTCAGCAGGAAGCTTTCCGATACTTTTCATAAATGCTGTAATAAGACCTTTTTTTCCAAGATACCTTATCCTGAACTTTTCAAGAGAATCAGGATCTTCTATCTTTGAAAGCTCCTCAAGTGCTTTTTCTTTTATCTCTAATATCTCCTGCTTCATGCTGCTTTTTCCTTAACCATATTTACAAGCTTTTCAAATCCCTTTGGATCATTTACAGCCATATCAGCAAGGACTTTTCTGTTTAATCCTATCCCTGCTTTCCTAAGCATTCCCATGAACTTGCTATAAGAAAGACCAAACTGCCTTACTGCTGCATTTATCCTCATGATCCATAGCCTTCTAAATTCTCTTTTCCTTACCTTCCTGTCTCTGTATGCGTATGCAAGAGCCCTTTTTACAGCAACAACAGCAGTCTTATACTGCCTGCTAAGACCACCTCTATATCCTTTTGCAAGCTTCATTATCTTCTTTCTTCTTCTCCTTGCCTTAAAACCCCTTTTTACCCTCATCCTTTATCCTCCATATGGAAGAAGTCTTTTTACGAGCTTCTTATTTGAACTATCAAGAAGATCTGGTCTTCTGAGCTGTCTTTTCCTTTTCCTTTCTTTTTTTGTAAGAAGATGGCTTTTTCCTGCCTTAAATCTCTTTATCTTTCCTGAAGCAGTTATCTTAAATCTCTTTGCAGCAGATCTGTTTGTTTTAAGCATCTTTTCCTCCTTATTTTGGTGTAATTATCATCGTAAGTCTGTTGCTTGCTTCCTGCATAGGCTTTTTTTCAAGCTGTCCGAGATCAGCTACTTCTTCTGCAATCCTTTTCAGTATCTCATATCCTTTGTTCATATATACGACCTCTCTTCCTTTAAAAAATACAGTTACTTTTACCCTGTCCTTATCCTCAAGAAATTCTCTTATACTTTTTATCTTTACCTTCAGGTCATGCTCTTCTGTATTTGGTCTAAGCTTTACTTCTTTTAGCTGTGGCTGATGCTGTTTCTTCTTTGCACTCTGAAGCTTCTTTTTCATCTCATACTTGTATTTCCCATAATCCATTATCTTGCAAACAGGAGGATCTGCATTTGGAGCAACCTCAACAAGATCAAGTCCTTCTTCTTCTGCAAGTCTAAGTGCTTCCTTTATATGAAATATCCCAAGCTGTTTTCCTTCAGGAGATATTACCCTTACCCTTTTTGCTCTTATTCTTTCATTTACACGTGGTTCTTCTATCTTTGCTATAATCCCTACCTCCTTTCTCTTATTTCTTCTTTTATACGCCTCAAAAATTCTTCTACAGACATGGAAGGAAGATTCTCACCAGTTCTCAGTCTTGGAGTAACCTTCTTTTTTTCACACTCCCTGTCTCCTATGATAAGCATATATGGGATCTTCTGAAGCTGTGCCTCCCTTACCTTATATCCAAGCTTTTCATTTCTGAAATCTCCCTTTGCCCTTATTCCATTCCTTACAAGACTTTCAAGCACTTCTTTTCCAAAAGGAATGTTTCTGTCCGTAACTGTAAGGACTATTGCCTGAACAGGAGATAGCCATACAGGAAATGCTCCACCATAGTGTTCTATAAGTATCCCTATGAATCTTTCTATTGCTCCAAGGACAACACGATGTATCATTGCAGGTCTGTGCTTTTCTCCATCTTTTCCTATATAATAAAGATTGAATCTTTCTGGAAGTGCAAAATCACACTGAATTGTTGCACACTGCCACTTTCTTCCAAGTGCATCCTGAAGCTTTACATCTATCTTTGGTCCATAAAATGCACCTTCTCCTTCATTTATGTCATACGAAAGACCAAGCTCTTCCATTGCACGAACAAGTGCACCAGTTGCCCTTTCCCAGTCCTCATCAGATCCAATAGATTTTTCTGGTCTTGTGCTAAGCTCAAGCTCATACTGAAATCCAAATATTTTCATCATATCCTGAACAAAACTGAGAACTCCTTTTATCTCATCATTTAACTGTTCTGGTGTGCAGAATATGTGTGCATCATCCTGAGTAAATTCCCTTACTCTCAAAAGTCCATGAAGAACACCTGATCTTTCGTGTCTGTGAACTGTTCCAAGTTCAAAGTATCTTTTAGGAAGATCTCTATAGCTTCTAAGCTCTGATGCGTATATAAGGATGTGAGAGATGCAGTTCATTGGCTTTATTCCATAAAGCTGATCATCCACTTTTGTAAAATACATATTTTCTCTGTAATTTTCCATATGACCTGATCTTTCCCAAAGCTCTGCCTTGAGGATTTCTGGTCCTCTTACAAGCTCATATCCTCTTTTTAAGTGTTCCTCAACCTCAAATGTCTCAAGTATATATCTCAAAAGTGCACCATTTGGATGCCAAAGTATAAGACCTGCTCCTATCTCTTCATGCATGCTGAAAAGCTTTAGTCTCTGTCCAAGCTGAACATGATTCCTCTTTTTTGCCTCCTCAAGTCTTTGAAGATATTCTTCAAGGGATTTTTTGTCAGGAAATGCAGTTCCATAAATTCTGCTTAGCATTGGATTCCTTTCATCACCTTTCCAGTATGCACCAGCTACCTTTGTAAGTGCAAAGGCTTTTATCATCCCAGTAGATGGAATATGAGGACCACGGCATAGATCTATAAATTCTCCATTCTGATAAACAGATACCTTTTCATCAGGTATCTCTTTCAGTATCTCCACTTTATATTTCTCACCTTGAGATTCAAAAAACTTTATTGCTTCTTCCTTGTCCATTTCTTTCCTTATAAATGTCTGATTTTCCTCTATGATCTTTTTCATCTCTTCCTCAATCTTTTTCAGATCCTCTTCTCTAAAAGGTCTTTCATAATCAAAGTCATAATAAAATCCATCTTCTGTTGCAGGACCAATGGCTATTTTTACTCCAGGAAAAAGCCTCCTTACAGCAGCTGCCATGACATGAGCTGTGCTGTGTCTTAATATTTCAATCCCTTCTTTTGAATCTATATACACAGGCTCTATCTCTGAACTTTCTTCTATCTTGAAAGAAAGATCTTTTAAGGATCCATTTATCTTTACAGCAACGATGTCTTCTTTCCTTTTCAGTTCAAATTCTTTAAAGACATCCTTTGCCAAAACAGGCTCTTGAAATATCTTCTCACCATCTCCTTTAAGACTTATTTTTATACTCATCTTCCCTCCCCAGTCCTTTAAATGCATTATTATTTAAACGATAATCCTTTTTTATGCAACAGTATTTTTTTTATAATTGCCTTTACAGGAAAATTCTACTAAAAGTTACAAAAAAATGATAGGCTCTCTTTTTATTACAGGAATACCAGAAAAATACCTGGACAGGGAAACAAGATACCTAATAGAAAAATTCTCCATAGGAGGGATTATACTTTTTTCAAGAAACATAGAAGATCCTTATCAGCTTACAGAGCTTTGCATACAACTGCAAAAGTTTTCCATAGATAAAACCGGAATTCCTCTTTTTATAAGCATAGATCAAGAAGGAGGAAAGGTTTCAAGACTTAAGCCTCCTTTTACGCAGTTTCCAGATATATCAGAACTGACTAATGCAGAAAGATTTTCTGAGATATCAGGATATGAGATGAGAATTGTTGGAATAAATATGGACATGGCTCCCGTCCTTGACATATGCTCTATGTGTCCTGATTTTCTTAAAGGAAGAACTATAGGCTCTGATCCTGAAAAGGTATATACCTTGGGAAAGAAAATAGCAGAAGGTCTAAAAAAAAACAGAATAATCCCTGTCCTGAAACACTTTCCAGGTCTTGGAATGGCAAAGACTGATCCACACTATTCTGTTACATACATAGACATAGATTATGAGGAGCTAAGCCTTCACATATATCCATTCAGAAAGATAATAGAAGAGGATGCAGAAGCTATTATGCTATCTCATGGAATCTATAGCTGTCTTGATCCAGATCTTCCAGCATCTCTTTCTCCAAATGTCGTGAATCTTTTGAGAAATGAGCTTGGATTTAAAGGACTAATAATAACAGATGATATGGAGATGGGAGCAATAAAAGAATTTGGAACCTTATATGGTGCTGTTTTGGCATTTGAAGCAGGAGTAGACCTGATTCTTTTTAGGAGTCAGCAAAAGGCAAAAGATGCTATATTAGAGCTGAAAAAAGTGATAGAAAAAAATGAGAAGCTTTATAAGAATCTGCTTTCTTCATATAAGAGGATAAAAGATGTAAAAAAGAGGTTTCTTAAAGAACCGATACCATCCCTGGATAAGGTAAAAAAATACTTTGGAGGAAAAAGAGATGGTCTTATTCAAGACTGATTTTCCTGAATTGAAGCTCGTAAAAAGAGGAAAAGTAAGAGACATATATGATCTTGGAGAGAGTCTTCTTATAGTTTCAACTGACAGGATTTCTGCATTTGATGTTGTTATGGATGATCCGATCCCTGATAAGGGAAAGATCCTGAATCAGATGTCTCTTTTCTGGTTTGATCTTCTGAAGGACATTATAGAAAACCATGTAATTACAAGTGATCCAGAAGAGTATCCAGATGTATGTAAAAAATACAAGAAGGAGCTTGAAGGAAGGAGCATGCTTGTAAAAAAGGCAGTTCCTCTTAAGATTGAATGCATAGTAAGAGGTTATCTTGCAGGATCAGGCTGGAAGGAATACAAAGAGAAGGGAAGTATATGCGGGATAAAGCTTCCTGGTGGTTTAAAGCAGGCAGAAAGACTTCCAGAGCCAATATTTACTCCTTCTACAAAGGCTGAAAAGGGTCATGACGAAAACATAACATTTGATGAAGCAAAAAAGATCGTAGGAGATAAGATAGCAGAGGAGATAAGGGAGATAAGCATAGAGATTTATAAAAGAGGAAGCAGATTTGCAGAAGAAAGGGGAATAATTATTGCTGATACAAAGTTTGAATTTGGTCTTTGTGATGGAAAGCTTATCCTCATTGACGAAGTCCTTACTCCTGATTCTTCAAGATTCTGGCCAAAAGAAGAGTATACTCCTGGAAGACCTCAAAAAAGTTTTGATAAACAGTTCCTGAGAGACTATCTTGAATCAATAGGCTGGTCAAAAGAGCCTCCTCCTCCAAAGCTTCCTCTTGAGATAATAGAAAAAACAAGAAAGAGGTATCTGGAAGCATTCAGAAGGATTACAGGAAAAAATCTGGAGGTTTAGCTATGAAAGAAATAGTCTGTTTTATAGATGATTCACCATTTGAGCACGAGCTCGTAAGAGACATCATTGCACCTTCTGCTCCTGACCTTGAGTTTATTCAGGCATATACATTTGATGAAGCAAGGGAAAGACTTAATGAAAAAAGACCTTCTTTGTTTTTACTTGACCTTTGGGGACAGGACAGAGAGGTGAAAAATCCGAGTATAATAGAAAAAGAAGAAATAGAAAAGATGGCTTCACGACTCCCTACCTTAGATCAGGTATATGAAGGAGAACCTGACATAAATGAGTTCTTAAGAAGGCTTTTTACAATAGTAGATGGATGGAGAAAGATATTTGAAGCTGCATGTTCTAAGGCAGGACAGAACAGAAAATATGGTCTGGAAAATCTTATGCTCGTAAGGAAACATTATCCAGAAGCTGCTGCTGTTATATATACGAGAAAATCTCTTATTTCTGATGCAATAGCCGTGTTTAATGCAGGAGCAGATGGAATATTTATAAAACCTACGGGAAAAGATGATGAAGAAACAAGAAGACTTACGAAGGAGTTTGCTCCAAGGCTCATCCTTGAACTCAAGAAGATAATCAGAAGAAAGGCTATCTTGACAACTCATAAGGTGATGCTTAGCTTTTGATTGAGCAAAAAAGAAAAAGGAGATCCAGATGGAACAGGTAAAACAGAATGAAGAAGAGATAAAAGCAAAAGAAGAACAAAAGGAAGAGACAAAAGAAGAGAAGGAGATAAAAGAAGAGAAACTTGAGCAGGAAGCAGAAGAAAAGGAAGTTCCCTTAGAGGAACTTCCTAAGGAAGAGCTTATAGAAAAGATAAATCAGCTCAGTGAAGAAGTAAAAAAATACTTTGATCTATACCTGAGATCACAGGCAGAGATAGACAATCTGAAAAAAAGGTTCAGGAGAGAAAGAGAGGAATTTGTGAAATTTGCAAATGAAGCTCTTATAAAAGAGCTTCTTACAGTTCTTGATAATCTTGAAAGAGCTATATCTCATTCTCAAAAAGAGCAATCAGAAGAATCTCTGAAAGCATTAAGGGAAGGAGTTGAACTTACACTTAAAGGCATGAAGGACATACTTAAGAAAGCAGGTCTTGAGGAATTTGAAAGCTTAGGAAAAAAGTTTGATCCAAAATTTCATCATGCTGTTGGAGAAAAGGAAGACAGCTCTGTTGAACCTGGAACAGTTGTAGAAGAGCTTCAAAAAGGCTATCTCCTTCACGGAAAACTTATAAGACCTGCTATGGTTGTTGTAAGTAAGAAAAAACAAGAATAAAGGAGGAAGATAACATGGGAAAGATAATAGGAATAGATCTTGGAACAACCAATAGCTGTGTTGCTGTAATGCAAGGAGGAGAACCAGTAGTCATTCCAAATCAGGAAGGAGAAAGAGTAACTCCTTCAATGGTAGCATGGACTGAAAGTGGAGAGATACTCGTTGGTTCAACAGCAAAAAGACAGGCAATTACAAACCCTGAAAATACGATATTTGCAGTAAAAAGACTTATGGGAAGAAAATATGATGATCCTGAAGTCCAGAGAGACATAAAGACACTTCCATACAAGATCGTAAGAGCACCAAATGGTGATGCACATGTAGAGGTAAAAGGAAAAAGATACAGTCCTCCTGAAATATCTGCATATGTCTTGAAAAAACTAAAAGAAGCAGCAGAGGCATATCTTGGAGAAAAGGTAACAGATGCAGTAATTACTGTTCCTGCATACTTCAATGACAACCAAAGACAGGCAACAAAGGATGCAGGTCGTATTGCAGGACTGAATGTAAGAAGAATAATAAATGAGCCTACTGCTGCATCACTTGCATATGGTCTTGATAAGAAAGGTGAAAGAAAGATTGCGGTATTTGATCTTGGAGGAGGAACATTTGACATATCAATACTTGAGGTAGGAGAAGGTGTATTTGAGGTAAAGGCAACAAATGGTGATACGCACCTTGGTGGTGAAGACTTTGATATGAGAATAGTAAACTACATTGCTGATGAATTCATGAAACAGCACGGAATAGACCTCAGAAAAGACAGGATGGCACTTCAAAGGCTAAAAGAGGCAGCAGAAAAGGCAAAGAAAGAGCTTTCAACAATGCTTGAAACAGAAATAAATCTTCCGTTCATAACAGCAGATGCATCTGGTCCAAAGCATCTTGTAATGAAACTTACAAGGGCAAAGTTTGAATCTCTTGTAGAAGACCTTATAGAAAAGCTCGTTGAACCATGTGAGCTTGCACTTAAAGATGCAGGTCTTACTCCTAAGGACATTGATGAGGTAATCCTTGTTGGTGGAATGACTCGTATGCCAAAGATTCAGGAAAAGGTAAAGGAGATCTTTGGAAAAGAACCACATAAAGGTGTAAATCCTGATGAGGTAGTTGCAATTGGGGCAGCAATACAGGCAGGAGTCCTTGCTGGAGAAGTAAAGGATGTCCTTCTTCTTGATGTTACACCACTTTCACTCGGAATAGAGACACTTGGAGGAGTATTCACAAAGATCATAGAAAGGAATACTACAATTCCTACAAGAAAGAGTCAGATATTCTCTACTGCTGCAGACAACCAGACAACAGTAGAGATTCATGTTCTTCAGGGTGAAAGACCAATGGCAAAAGACAATGTATCACTTGGAAGATTCCAGCTTGTTGGAATTCCACCTGCACCAAGAGGTGTTCCACAGATAGAGGTTACATTTGACATAGATGCAGATGGAATACTTCATGTATCAGCAAAGGATCTTGGAACAGGAAGAGAGCAGTCAATTGTAATCAAGCCATCAAGTGGACTTACAGAAGAGGAGATACAGAGAATTATAAAGGAAGCTGAGCTTCACGCAGAAGAGGACAGGAAAAAGAAGGAGCTTGCAGAAACAAGAAATGCTGCTGACAGCCTTATCTATTCTGTAGAAAAATCCCTGAAAGAGGTTGGAGACAAGATAGATGAGGCTACAAGATCAGAAATAAACAGAGCTATAGAAGAGCTCAGGAAGGCTATGGCAGGAAATGACATAGATGAGATAAAGAGAAAGATGGATGCCCTTACACAGGTATCTCACAGGATTGCAGAGATGATGTATGCAAGAGCTACACAGCAGCAAGCAGGATCTTCTTCATCAAGCAGCAGTAGCAGTGGAGGTGGAAAAGGAGGAGATGATGTAGTTGATGCAGATTATGAAGAAGTGAAATAGTTTTACATCCTGATCTTCTGTTCAGTCTTTTCTGGATTCCTTTCCAGGTGCTTATATCTGCCCAAAGCTCCTTCTGCAAGTTTTTCAATAATCTGTGGGAGGTCTGATTCCTCCCACAGATCTTTTATTTTAGATATAAGACTTTCTGATATTTCAAAATACGGAGGTCTTTCAGGAACAAAGATTATATCTTCTTCACTTATTGATATCTCTTCTTCTGGCTTTTGTTCCAGAAGAATTTCCTTTATTAGCTCTTTCACAGCATAAGAAAAGAATTTTTTTACATCCTCTGTTGATTCTGCAAGATTCATCTCTTCCCTGAATTTTGGAGTGATCTTGTGAAGATGCTTTGTAAAAGAGATCCTTTTTGTCATAAGAAACTCCTTTTTTTTAAAGATGATAACTTATTTTTTTTGAAAAAAACAAGGAAAATTTACTTTTACAGGAATCTTCTTAAAATGAGGAATCTTTGAATCAGGATCAACCTTTAATCCCAGAAGACTGTTTACTGGTATTTCAGAGAAGTGAAATGTAGAAAAGATTACACCTTTTGGAACCCTTTCTGAAATCTTTACCCTTCCTTTTATCTTTCCTCTTTTTGATTCAACTGTTATTTCATCTGGCAAACCTTCTTTAAAATCTTCTCTGTTTACTTCAATCTCAGGTTTGCAGAGCCTGTCCATCTTTTGAGTCATTGTTCTTGTGTGATAATGATAAAGAGATCTTCCTGTAATAAGAACAAAAGGATATTCTTTATCTGAAGAAGGGTCTTTTGGGATTGGATCTACTTTAAAAAAGACAGCCTTCCCTTTTGGAAAACCTCTTCTGTAAAGAATCTTTTCTCCAGGCTTATCTTCTGATTCACATGGCCAAAACAGGACCTCTTTTTCCAGTCTCCTGTATGTTATACCTCTGTAATAAGGAACAACTTTCCTTATTTCCTCAAATATCTCCTCAGAACTTCTGTAAGAAAAATCATATCTTCCCATTCCTTTTGCTATCATACATATAATCTGCCAGTCAGGCTTTCCAATTGGATCTATGAGTCTTTTTATTCTCTGGACCCTTCTTTCTGTATTTGTAAATGTTCCTTCTTTTTCTGCAAAGCTTGCTGCTGGAAGTATAATGTCTGCAAACCTTGCAGTATCTGTAACAAATATGTCCTGGACTACAAGAAAGTCAAGTCTATTAAGGGCTTCCTTTGTCTTTGACACATCTGGATTGCTTATAACAGGATTCTCTCCTATTATGTACATTGCTCTTATCCTTCCTGAAATAGCTCCCTCAAACATCTCTATTAATGTAAGACCTTTTTCAGAAGGAATCTCTCCTTTCCATACACTTTCAAAAATCTCCTTTTCATCTAAGCTCTTATATCCTGGAAGAAGATCAGGCAAAACTCCCATGTCACATGCACCCTGAACATTGTTCTGTCCTCTTAGAGGAAGTATTCCTGATCCTTCTTTTCCTAAGTTTCCAGTAAGAAGAGAAAGGTTTGAGATAGCATATACATTCTGTGTTCCATTAAGGTGCTGAGTTATTCCCATTGCATATATTATTGCTGATGGCTTCTGTCTTGCATAAAGATGTGCAACCTCTTTTATCTCATGAATCTTTACTCCACATATTTCTGAAAGTCTTTCCAGATCAAAAGATCTTGCATATTCAATAAAATCAGCATATCCTTCAGTATAACTTTCCATAAAACTTCTGTCCTCAATTCCTTCTTCTATAATGACCTTTGCCATAGCACAAAGGAATGATATATCTGTTCCAGGCTTAATACTTATCCAGACATCTGCAATCTTACAAAGTTCAATACACAATGGATTTATTACAACAAGATTTGCTCCCCTTTTCTTTGCCTCTTTTATGTAAAGTTCAACAATTGGATGGTTTTCAGTTGGATTTGATCCTATAAGGATTATCGTCTTTGAATTTAGAATATCTTCTATAGGATTTGTCATTGCAGAATATCCCAGACTTTTTGAAAGTGCATGTGCAGTAGGAGAATGACACAGCCTTGCACAGTGATCAACATTATTCGTCTTTAAAACAATTCTTGCAAATTTCTGGATAAGATAATTTTCCTCATTCGTGCATTTTGCAGATCCAATAACAGCTGTCTTTCCCATATATTTCTCAAACTCCTTACAGATTATCCTTATTGCATCATCCCAGGATATAGGAACAAATGTATCCCCTTTTTTTAAAAGAGGACTTCTAAGTCTTTCTTCTTTCTGAACAAAATCAACAGAGAATCTTCCCTTTACACAAAGTTCTCCTCTGTTTACACTCCTTTCCCTCTTTCCCCTTACTTTTACTATACGTCCATCCTTTATCCCTGCCTCTATCCTGCATCCAACTCCACAAAAAGGACAGACTGTCTCTTCCCATCTTTCTGGCTTTTCTTCATCTGGACAGTAAAGAGCACCTGTTGGACATATGTCAACACATGAACCACAGAATTTACAATCTGTTTCAAGGAGACTTATTGGTTCTCCATCTTCTTTTGTAATGTAACCTATGCACGAATTCTGACTCCTCCTTTCATAACACACTCTTATACACTTGCTGCAGAGTATGCAGTAGTCATAATCTCTTACAAAAAGAGGTTCTTCTATTTTCTTTAAACCTCTTCCTTCTTTCCTTATCCCTTCTTTTATCCCTAATTTTTCTGCAATCTCCTGAATCTTACAATCTCCATCTTTTGCACAAGCCTTACATCCTTTTTCCAGCTTAAGACCCTTAAGACAATCATGAATACTTTTACACTCAGAATACTTTTCACAAAAAAGACAGTATGTTGGATGGGATGTTGCTTTTAAAAGAAAAAGAAAAGCAGACCTCCTTAGCTCTATAACCTTTTCTTCCTCTGAGAATATCTCCATTCCATCTTCAACCTCTCTTTCACATGCTTTTACTATCCCTTCTCCTTTTACTTTTACAAGACAGAGTCCACACGATCCTACATTTTCCAGATCCTTTTCATAACATAGATTTGGTATAAATATCCCCTCTCTCAAAAATACATCTATTATCTTTTCTCCAGGAAATGCCTTATATACCTTTCCATCTATTTTTACTTCCATCACAATACCCTCAAGATATTTGGTTTTTCAGGGAAAAACATCTTTGCTGATTCCTCAGATGTGGTTATCTTCAGTATTCCTTTATCTTTCATATAATCCAGAAAATCTGCAAATTTTCTGAAGTGCTTTTCCTCTGTTCCAAGGACTTCTTCTCTCATCTTTTGTCTTAACTGTTCAGTCTCACCTGTAAGATAATATCTCATTGAAGTAAAGCCTTTTGCATCTGGAAGTAAAGGAGCGTCTATGTCAGCAATCGTGCTTATTATACTTCTTTTTATTTCTCTTTTTTCAAGTGATACACTCCTTAGAAAATCAGAAGCACTGTCAAATACCTTTATGGTAGCATCTATGTTTGGATCTCTGTAAGAGACGAGATCAAGTGTCCCTGAAATTCTGTCAAATATACAAAATGCTCCATATGCTCCTCCCTGAACTCTTACTTTATCCCAGAGAAAGCTATTTCTCAGGAATTTTGTTATAACAAGAGCTGATCCATGAAATTCATATCCAAGATCATAAAGATTTATGGCTTTTCCTACAAAGTTTATCTTTGATGGAATAAGAAGAAGTTCAAACTCAGGAATCTTTTCCATACTCCATCTTTCTTCCTTCTTTTCTCTTTTTGGAAAAAGTTCAATCAATTCATAAATAAGATGCATATTTTCTCTTATATCTCTTTCTGAAGCAGTTATGTTTATAACCATACCTTTTTGGGTTATAAGAGACCTGTAAGCAGAATCTATTTTTGAAAGAACACTTTCCCAGTCCTTTTCAACTTCTTTTATGAGACCTCTTACAAAGAAAAGATAGCTTATCCCTTTTAGCCTTTCTTCAAGCCATCCCGATTCATCAAAGTTTGAATTTAACCTTATGCTAAGGATCTCATGTCCAGAAGGAATAAGCTTTTTCTCATATCCTGCCTTCTCTTCTAAAAGTATCTGCAAAAGTCTATCCTTGTTTTCAAATTTAGGAAAAAGTAAAATCTCTTTAAGGATCTCAATAAGATCCTTTGTTTTTGACGAAAGAGCCTTTCCTCTTAAAAATAAAAAAGATGCAGATCTTTTTTTACCCAGGACAGGAAAAATGAATACATGTGGAACTATACCTCCTGTCTTCTGTCCTATCCTTTGACTTAACTTTACAAAATCCTCCTTTTCTGTTCCTACTTCTACAAATGCCCTTCCAAGTATAGGAACATACTGAAGCAGGTCTTCTTCAAGATTGTGAAGATCAAATCCTATGTCTATGTAAAATATCCCATTTGTAAATATTTCATGCCAGATAATCTTTACAGATCCTTTTTCTTCCACTTCTATAGGTATCTTCCTGTTCTGTTTCTCTATGTCATCCAGGCTCAGGACAGGGATCTTTGATATTGCTTCTGGTGGATCAGGTTTCTGCTGATACCTTTTCAGTTCTTCTGCTTCCTTTATTATCCTTTCCAGATCTTCTTTTTTCATCCCTCTTTTTATCCTCTCTAATCTCCTCCTTTCTTCCTCCTCTTCTTTTTCTTTCAGTCTTGGATCAGGCTTTAGCATAATAACAGTCCTGTGCATATTTTCCAAAAAATGTCTCTTTATCATCCTTTCAAAATAATCCTTTTCTCTTTTTACCTCTTCTTTTATGAGCTTCAGATCATTTTCAAATGAGATAGCCTTAATGGGATCTCCACCATATATCCAAAAACTCAAAGCCCTTAACATAAGTGATAGTCCTCTTGGAAATCTTCCTGTATTGTTTTCTCTCAGTCTAAATTCAACAGTATTCAGAGCTGCATCTACTGTATCAGGATCTATTCCGTCCTTTACAAGTCTTTTAAGTGTATCAAATACCACTTCTTCTACTTTTTTCATATCTTCTGGAAAGACACCTTTCAGTCCAACAGAGAAGAAAAGATGTTTTATTTCTTTTTCAAGACCAACACCTGCAATATCTTCTCCAAGACCTGATTCAATAAGTGACTTCCTTAAAGGAGAGCCAGGCATACCAATAAGTATTTGTTCCAATATCATAAATGAGAGTCTTTCTTTTTGAGAAAATGTATCAGGAAGAAGCCAATTTACTGTAATCATCCCTTTTTCTTTCTCTGACATAAATGGCTTTTCTATGTATCTTGGCTTTCCAATATATGGCTGAGACGGAATCTCTGAATCTATCTTTTTTTCACGGAAGTCCTTTATGAATTCATCTATATAAGAAAGTCTTTTTTCTGGATCATCATCACCGTAAAAATATATAAAGCTGTTTGATGGATGGTAAAATTTTTTGTGAAATTCCAAAAACCTTTCATATGTAAGATTCGGTATCTCTTTTGGATCTCCTCCTGCATCATATCTGTAAACTGTATCAGGAAAAAGACTTCTCATTGAAAGATCGTTAAGGATCTCATCAGCAGAAGAATAAGCTCCTTTCATTTCACTGTAAACGATTCCTTTTATCGTAAGTGGAGAATCAGGAGAAGAAAGTTCATAATGCCATCCTTCCTGCTGGAATGTATACTTCAGAAGCCTTGGATAAAATACTGCATCAAGGTATACATCTATAAGATTATAGAAATCCTTTACATTCTGACTTGCAACAGGATAGCAGGTCTTATCAGGATATGTGAATGCATTTAAGAATGTCTTAAGAGAACCTTTTAAAAGCTCAACAAAAGGCTCCTTCAGTGGATATTTTCTTGATCCACACAGAACAGAATGTTCCATGATATGAGGAAGTCCTGTTGAGTCTGAAGGAGGTGTCCTGAATGTAATACCAAAGACTTTGTTTTCATCTCTGTTTATTAGAGAAAGAAGCTGAGCACCTGTTCTTTTGTGTCTGTAAAGAATGGCTTCTGTATCTATCTCTCTTATGTATTCCTTTTTTATAAGCTCAAATCCATACATTCTTTTTCCCCCTTTTTGAATTCTGAAATAGCCTCCTTTTCAATTTCAGAAGGATTTTCAAAATATCTTGGAGAATAGTGAAACAGGACAATCTTTTTTACCTTAGCCTCTCTTGCTATCATGCCTGCCTGTTTTGCAGTAAGATGAGACTTCTTTTTTGCAAGTTCTCTATCTCTTTCAAGAAATGCTGCTTCTATAAACAGAATATCAGATCCTTTAGCAAATTCTATAATCTTTTCTATATTCTCTCTGCTTCCAGTAACATCCGTTATATATGTAATCTTTTGTCCAGGAGTAATTATAGCTATTTCTTTTACAAGCTTCTGAAAAGAAAATCTCTCTTCTTTTACAACCTTTCCCTTTTCTTCCCATGTCACAACAAATTCCATATCTTTTTCTCTGTTTTTATATACCTCCTCCTTAAACCTGCTAAGCCATGGTCCTACAGGAAGTCCAAGCTCTTTCAGCTTTTCTTTGTTTATATTTACATGAAAGTTCTCTTTTATAAAAAACCCGAGACATGGAATTCTGTTATGATCAAGTATTACTGTCTTTACGAAAAAGGAAGGTTCTCTGAGGATCACATCATCAAACAAGGATACCTTTTCACATTCAGGCAAAAACTTCTTATTGCAAGGATATTCCCTTGTAATGATTCTTTCTTCCTGAACCTCATTTGCAACTATCCTGAAATCTGTCTTATATTCTGAAACAAGATTCCAGGTATATCCTGAAAGCTTTCCTTCAATGTTTTTTAAAAATCCTTCTGGTCCAAAAAAAACAACTCTTTTATTCCTTCCAAGCATTATCCTAAGTAGCATATCAAATCCTATAAAGTGATCCATATGTGTATGTGTTACAAATACATGTGTTATTTTAAGGATCTCCTTTGCAGAAAGAGAAGATATGTCTCCTATGTCAAAAAGGATTGCTCTGCTTTGATAAAGAAAATTTATGTAAAGAACAGGATCATAAAAAGGACCATTTACAAGCCTTGCATGAAAGATAGGCTTCATTATACATCTTCAAGATATTCTTTTAATTTTTCCTTAAGAGAATCTGGCCAGACATCTTTATAAAGAAAAGCCCTTATTTCTTCTTTTGTAAGCTTTTCTATAACTGATTTTGGAAATGCTCTTAGCACTTCTAATCTTTCAGGATCAACATCTTTTATAAACTCCCTTTTTTCTTTCTTCATCTATACCTCCATCTTTTTTATTTCTTCCTTTGAAAGAAGCCTTATTCTTTTTCCTCCTATAAACAATATTTTACAAGCAAATTCAAAAAATACTGCTCTTTTTATAAGAAGATCAAAACTGTCAGCCATTGTAACAAGTCCATGATTTTGCATAAGTATCATGTTGTGAGACTTTGCTGCATCTACTACTTTTTCAGCAAGTTCTTTACTTCCTGGAGGATAAAAAGGGACTCTCTTTATAGGTCCTATATAATAAGGAACTTCTGGAATCACATTATAGTCTTCAAATGGAGGATCAATACAAGATGCTGCAGTTGCATAAGGAGACTGAAAATGAAGAACCATATTCACATCTTTCCTTTCTCTCAAAATACCAGCATGAAATCCAATCTCTACAGAAGGTTTCACATTATTTACTGGACTTCCATCTTCTATTTTGCATACTGCTATGTTTTCTTTTGTAAACCTTTCCATCCATGCTCCAGTAGATGTTATAAGCATAAACTTGTCATCTATCCTCTGTGAAAGATTTCCACTGCTACATAGGATAAGCTTTAGTTTTGCTATCTTATGAACTGCTTTTACAAAATCTTCTAATATATCTTCTGGTATCTTCATCTTTTCTTTATTGCTTATTGGTTAGATATAGGATAAAAAAGAAAAGCTGCTGTTTCAAGTTAAAAAATGAAAAAAGCAGTCTTTATTCCATCCTACTGGAGAAGGAAAAAAGAGGAAGGGATAAAGGAAGAGGACATCTTTTATGATCATCCTACTCCTTTAGATGAAGAAGGGACAATCCTTAGGACTGTTGACAGCATGAATATCCTGAATGATAAAGATTTTTTACTTGTAGTTGTTGCAGTTGCTAACTGTTCAGAAATAGAAAGTGATGTTGAAAGAAAGGTAAAAGATATCGTCTCTAAGACTGCTCTTAAAGATGTGCCTATCTATTTTTTTAGCCATTCCTGTCTAAAAGATATGTCTTCTGCTTTTAAAGAAACAAGTGTTTTAAGTCTAAAAGGATATCCAAATGTAAGGAATGTGTGTCTGTTTCTTGCACATCTTTTATCTTCTGAAATCTGTATATTTATTGATGATGACGAAGTATTTGAAGATCCGTATTTTATGGAAAAGGCTTCAGAATTCATAGGAAAAGATGAGATTTATGCCATTGCAGGATACTATATTCAGGAAGATGGATCATGGAAGCTGAAAAGAAAAAAAGAAAAGTGGGAGACATATTGGGACATATACGAAAGGATGAATCAGGCATTTGAGATAACAATTGGAAGAGGACCAAGACTGAAAGAGACAACATTTGCATTTGGAGGTAATATGATCCTTCACAGGAAGCTATTTGAAAAAATCCCTTTTGATCCTTATATAAATAGAGGAGAAGATATTGACTATCTTATAGGGGCAAAGATGTTTGGATACAAATTTTATCTGGATAACCTGCTTTCTATAAAACACCTCCCTCCAGAAAAGCCTTATCCTGTATGGAGGATCATAAGAGAGGATATATGTAGATTTGTATATGAAAGGGAAAAAATAAGGAGTCAAAGAAAGATAAAAGGAATGCATTATGTAAAACCTGAAGAACTTGATCCATATCCAGGAGCTTTTCTAAAGGATGATCTGGAAGAAAAGGTCCTTAAGACAAGCCTTCTTTTAGCAGAATATTACAGGAAAAAAGGGATGGAAAGAGATGAAAAAGAAGCATTAAGGAATATAGAATTTTTGAAGATGAAAAAAGAGGAAGATCCTTTTATGCACTTTCTTAAAGTAAAAGAAGAATGGGAAGATCTTATAAAAAGAACAGAATGCATGAAAGAAAGACTGAAAAGATATCTTTTGAGGATAAAATAGAATATGGATTCGGCAGTAGAACTAAGGGAAATCTACAAGACATATGTTCAAGGGATATTTAAAAAAAAGAAGAAAGAAGCTTTAAAAGGTATAAATCTGAAGATACCTTCAGGAAGCATCTGGGGAATACTTGGTCCAAATGGTGCTGGAAAAACTACTCTGATATCCATAATTGCTGGACTTATTTATCCAGACAGGGGAAGAGTCTATGTTCTTGGAAAAGAACTTCCTTTTTGCCTGGATCAGATATATAAAAAGATCAACATCTCTTCAGGTCATGCAAATTTCCTCTGGAGCTTGACAGTAAAAGAAAATCTTGATTTTTATGCTATGCTTTATGGACTTTCTGGAAAAAAAAGAGAAAAAAAGATAGATCAGCTTTTAGATCTCTTTTCACTGAGAGAATATAGAGACACAAGATTTGAAGAACTTTCTACTGGGACTAAACAGCGTCTTTCTCTTGCAAAAGCATTTATAAATGATCCTGATCTTATTCTTTTAGACGAACCGACTGTTGGACTTGATCCAGATACTGCTATATCCATAAGAGAGATAATCCTTTGGTTTCACAAGAAAAAAGGAGCAACTGTTGTAATTACTACACATAATATGGCAGAAGCAGAAACACTGTGTGATGAAGTATCATTTATATTTGAAGGAAGGATAAAGATTCAGGGAAGACCAGAAGATTTAAAGAAGATCTTAAGGCTGGGAGATGTTGTTCACATAAGGTTCAGTGGAGAAGCTCCAGATCTTAGAGATATAGAAGGTATAATAGAAATAGAGATCTCTGATTCTTATATGAGAGTTATCGTGGATGACCACAAGCTTAGAATCCCTGAACTCATAAGGAGATTCCTCAAGAATGGAACTTCTGTAGAGAGGATAGAGATAGATGAAGCAGACCTTGAAGATGTATTTATCAGTTTTTCAAGATGAACTTATAAAGACAAAAGCCTTTATCTTTAAAAACTGGATAATGGCAAAGAGGAATCTTTTTGCAATATTTGAAGTAATCTTCTGGCCTCTTATCTCATTTCTCTCAGTTGGTCTTCTTTCTGACTTTATAAATCTTTCACCTTCTATGAAAGGTTTTATACTTATAGGTGTTATTGCAATGAGCACTATTCAGGTATGTCAACTGGATGTTGCCTATGTCCTTCTTTATGACATGTGGAGTAAGGCTTTAAAACACAGTTTTGTTGCTCCAATAGGAATGAGACATCTTTTTATAGGATCTACAATTGTGGGAATAATAAGAGGAGGAGCAGTATTTTTTATACTTTCATTTTTAAGCAAGATCATATTTAAGTTTGATGCTCTTGTCCCAAGCTTTAAAGTCAACTTCCTTTTCCTTTTAGCCCTTTTCCTCAATTCAGCAATCATAGGGATACTTGTATCCATACTTGTTCTTACAGTTGGCTATAAAGCAGAAGTTGCAGCATGGTCACTTGTAAGTCTTATGTTTCTCGTATGCGGAATATATTATCCTGTATCTGTTTTGCCAGATTGGATCAGGAATCTTGCAGAACTTCTTCCTCTTACATATTTCTTAGAGTATTACAGGAAATTCTATGGTTTTCAGCCATGTTATGATAATCTGCTTCTGAAAGGATACACTATGATATTTTTTTATCTTTTCTGTGAATCTGTCCTGATGAAATGGGCAATAAAAAAAGCAAAAAGAAATGGAATGCTTATAAAGCTTTCAGAATAATATGGAACAGTTAACTATAAAAGAAGTTTCAGAACTTCTTGACCTTCCAGAAATTACTATAATGAGATGGATAAAACAGGGAAAGATACCTTTTCAGATGAGGGAAGGAAGATATGTATTTGATAAAAAACAGCTTATAAACTGGGCAAATCTGCACAATATACCTCTAAAAGAAGAAAGAAAAAAGGTTGAAGAAAAAGACATATCATTATATGAGGCTATAAAAAAAGGAGGGGTCTTTTTTGATTTGGAAGGAGGAAGTGTTGAAGAGGTTTTAAGAAATGCATTAAATCTGCTTGACCTGGATGTAGACAAAGAAGAACTTCTTGAAAAACTCCTTCAAAGAGAAGAACTCTGCTCTACTGGAATAGGAGAAGGGGTTGCTCTTCCTCATCCAAGACAGCCTGTAAAGGATATTGAACCGATGATAGGAGTGTTTTTTTTAAAAAATGAAGTAGATTATCATGCACTTGATGGAAAAAAAGTATTTGTCCTTTTTCTTATCCTCTGTCCATCTACAAGACTTCATCTTAAACTTCTTTCAAAACTGAGTTTTATCTTGAGAAAGAAGGATTTTTTAAGTTTTCTGAGAAAATGTAAATCCAAGGAAGGACTTTTAGAAAAGATAAAAGATCTTGAAGCACATATAGAATGAGATTGCCTTATATGGACGAAAGGCTTAAGCTTGTTTTTATTGGAGCTGTAGCAGGGGTTGGTGGAGGAACTGCTGCTGTATTTTTAAACAAGGCTTTAGAGATTGGAAGAGAGATACTCCTTCCATACAGAGGAAGCTGGTATTCTTTTATCTTTCCTGCAATAGGAGCATTTCTTTCTACTGTATTTCTGATATACATCGTAAAAGATGTGGGAGGTCATGGTGTTCCTGAAGTCATATACAGTGTTACAAAAAGAGGAGGGCTTATAAGACTCAGATCCAGTTTTTCAAGAATTATCTCCTGTGCACTTACTATTTCAAGTGGTGGATCAGCTGGTCCAGAAAGTCCTGTTGTGATAAGTGGAGCATCTGTTGCATCAAATATTGCCTGTCATTTCAGACTTAAAGACAGACAGAGAATAATACTCGTAGGAGGAGGAGCTGCTGCTGCAATTGCAGCTATATTCAATGCACCTGTTGCAGGAATGGCTTTTAGTCTTGAGGCAATAATAGGAGAATGGACATCTACAAATCTCATCGTTATTGCTGTATCAGCTGCAGTTGGTGCAGAAGTATGCAGGATATTTCAGGGAAATCAGATTCCTTTTAAAGGTGGAACTTTTACAATAAGCAATGCAGACCTTTTAGCCTGCATAGGTCTTTCTTTTTTTACTTGCCTTTCTGCCATCCTTCTTATGAAACTTCTGAGATTCATAAGAAGTCTCTCAAACAGAATCGTCTCTTCTCCCTGTATCAGAGCAGCCTTAGGAGGTCTTATTGTAGGGGTAATAGGAATATTTATTCCAGAGGTCTTAGGAGAAGGATATCATTTTGTAAGGGAGATAATACATGGAAAGAGCAAGTATGGACTTCTACTTGCAGGTCTTATAACCTTAGGAAAGACACTTGCAACATGTCTTACAATAGGAACAGGAGGAATAGGAGGGCTTTTTGCCCCTTGTCTTGTTATTGGAAGTTTCTTAGGTCTTTTCTATCAAAAGCTCCTCCTTTTTATTGCTCCTTCTTTTAGCTGGGCAGGTGAGTCATACTTTGCACTCTTAGGAATGGCAGGAGTATTAAGCAGTGTTCTTCAGGCACCAATGACAGGAATATTTCTCATAACAGAGATTACAGGAGGATATCAGGTCCTTATCTCTGTTGTCCTTGTTTCTGTTATAAGTGTATGTCTCAGTCGTATATTTGAACCTTTTTCTGTATATCATCAAGAACTTATAGCAAGAGGAGAATTCTTAAGACCAAGAACAGACAGATATATACTTTCAGAACTAAACATACTTGAGCTTATAGATCAAAACTGTCAGAAGATAAGATCTGATATGAGGCTTAGGGAATTCGTTGAGATTGTAAAGAAGACAAAGTCTGATTTCTTTGCTGTGATAGATCCAAAAGATGGACATTACATAGGTCTTGTGCATCTTGATGACATAAGATCTTATCTTTTTGATCCAAATCTTTATGACACAATCCTTGTAGAAGAGCTTATAGATCCAAATATCCCTACTGTCTCCTTAGATCACGAACTTTTAGAAGTTATGGAAATTTTTGATTACAGTCATAATTCTGTTCTTCCAGTAGTTCATGACGGAAAATTCTTTGGACTTATATCAAAATCAAAGATCCTTGACCATTACAGAAAAGAACTTATGGTAGAGGAGGAGATATAATGAGGAATGAACTACTTCATGTATTCAGAAATACTCCTCTTGGAAGAGAAACCCTGTTCCAGTCAATATATTTCTGCAAAAAGACAGATACTTCTCTCAGGGTTTACATTCCTGTTTCCAAACAATTTCTCATGTATTTTGAGAATGAAGTAGTTACAGTAGATCTTGATGATTCATATCTTAGAGACCCTGAAACAGCAAAGATTCATGCAGAAGAGATAATCAGGATGGAAGGACTTATTCCAAGGTTCATTGAACCAAAAAGCTATACAGCTTCAACCCTTCCTGATCTTCCAGTTGACTTTAAATATATGACATGTCCAAGAAGCATAAGTGATCTTTCTACAAAGATAAGTCTTGGATACATTGGTCCAAAGGTAAGAGGGATTATAAAAAACTCAACATTCCCTGTCCTTATTCCTGCTTCTGTATTTAAACCCTGGAAAAACATAACAGTATTTTTTGGAGGATCAAATAATGCAGGAAAGGCAGTAAGATTCGGTATAGAGATAAGCAGAAAATCAGGTTTCCCACTCCTTCTTTTTACTCAATCAGAAGGAAAACCAAAGTCTTATTATGAAGAACTTCTTGATCAAAAAGGACTTCTGAAACCTTTGAAAAAGCTAAGTTTTGAATGGCTATTTTTTGAAAAAGGTGATTTCAGAAAAAACCTATACGAAGTTCCACATGACAGTCTTGTTATTGTTGGAGCTTATGGTCATGGACCTATAAGAGATATACTCTTTGGAAGCAAGATGGAGCTAATACAGAGTGAACTTCCAAACAATATGCTTATAGTTGGTCCTTATTGTGCTGTTCATCAGTTTTAGTTTACAGACAGGAGAAAATGAATTATATTTCACAAGGAGGAGCTTATGAAAACAAAAGTAGAACAGATAAGTCAGGTAAAAAGAAAGCTTTCTGTTGAAATAGAACCAGAAGAGGTTGAAAGAAGACTGAATGAGTTTTATCAAGAACTCAGGAAAAAGGTAAGGATAAAAGGATTCAGGCCAGGAAAAGTCCCTATAAGGATACTTGAAGCAAGATTTGGGAATCTTGTAAAGGAAGAAGTAATACAGAACATAATAAGAGATACACTTCCTGAAGCAACAAAAAAACTTGACAGACTTCCTTTGGGTATCCCCTCACTCAACTTTGATAAGGATTCATTTAAAAGAGGTTCTCCTTTTACATATGAAGCAGAGGTTGAAGTAAAGCCAGATATAGAGGTCAGTGACTATATTGGTATAGAGTTAAAAAAGCCAGAGGTTAAGGTTACAGAAGATATGATAAAAAGAGAGATAGATAAGTTAAGAGAGATGCACGGTGAACTTGTCTCTGTAAAAGAAGACAGACCTATAAAGATGGGAGATTATGTAGTATTGAGTTATCGTGGATTTTATAAAGGAAAACCAATGGAAGAGTTAACAAAGGAAAATGCGATAATAAAGATAGGAGGAAGAGATACACATCCTCTTTTTGAAGCAGCCCTTGTAGGACTTAAGAAAGGAGAAGAAAAAAGGATAAGTGTTGACTTTGAAGAAAATTATCCAAATCCAAATCTTGCAGGAAAAAGCATAAAGTTTGATGTAAGGATTATTGACATAAAAGAAATGAAACTTCCTGAACTTACTGATGAATTTGTAAAAGAAAAATTTAAGGCTGAAACCGTTGAAAAATTTAAGGAAGACATAAGGAAGAGACTTATTGAACAGGAAGAGAAAAAAGCCGAATTTGAATTAAAAAGGCAAATCCTTGATAAACTCGTGGAAAAAGTTCAGGTTGAACTTCCTAAGGTCTTGGTAGATGCAGAGCTGGAGCAGATGGTAGAAGGCTTTAAGAATGATCTTAAAAAAGGAGGATCAAGTCTTGAAGAATTTGGTCTTACTGAAGAAAAGATAAGGAAGGATTTTAGACCAGCTGCAGAAAGAAGGGTAAAAGAGATGCTTATACTTGAGAAAATAGCAGAAAAAGAAGGGATAAGTGTATCTGATGAAGAGGTTGAGGAAGAGATAAAAAAGACTGCACAAGCTATTGGAGAAGAACCAGAAAGGCTTAAAAAGATATATGAAGAAAGAAGGATTATTGATTACCTTAGAATAAGACTAAGGGATCAAAAAACATTGAACTACCTACTTCAGAATGCTAAAATTAAGGAAGCTAAGGAGGAAAAGGATGCTGATTCCGATAGTGATAGAGCAGACACCAAGAGGTGAGCGTGCCTATGACATATACTCAAGACTTCTGAAAGAAAGGATCGTATTTCTGGGACAGGAAATTACTGATGCTGTTGCAAACACAGTCATAGCACAGCTCCTTTTCTTAGAATCAGAAGATCCTGACAAAGACATCCACCTCTACATAAACTCACCTGGAGGACATATAACAGCAGGACTGGCAATATACGACACAATGCAATATATAAAACCAGATGTTGTTACGATCTGTATAGGACAAGGTGCAAGTATGGCTGCACTTCTTCTTGCTGCAGGTGCAAAGGGAAAAAGATATGCACTTCCAAATGCAAGGATACTTATTCACCAGCCAGTAGGTGGTGTTCAGGGACAAGCAACAGACATAGACATACACGCAAGAGAGATTCAGAAACTCAGAGATAGACTCAACAAACTCCTTGCATATCATACTGGTCAGGATGTGGAAAAGATAAAAAGGGATACAGAAAGGGACTTCTTTATGGATGCAGAAGAGGCTTTGAGATATGGAATCATAGATAAGATCATTACAAAGAGAGAATTGTCAAAAATAAGTAAATAGAGAGGTTGGTCATGGGGAGGAGAAACAATAATAACAACAATAATGAGCTTTTCTGTTCATTTTGTGGAAAAAGTCAGGATGAGGTAAAAAAGCTGATAGCAGGTCCATCTGTTTACATCTGTGATGAATGCATTCAACTTTGCAATGAGATAATAGCTGAAGAATACAGCAAGGAGGCAGAAGAGTTTGAGACAGAAGGTCTTCCTAAGCCTCATGAAATAAAGAAGATACTTGATCAGTATGTAGTTGGACAGGAAAGGGCAAAAAAAATCCTTTCTGTTGCTGTTTACAACCATTACAAAAGGATAAATTCACATGTGGATACAGATGATGTTGAAATAGAAAAAAGCAATATCCTTCTTATAGGACCAACAGGATGTGGAAAGACACTCCTTGCACAAACCCTTGCAAAGATACTTGATGTTCCATTTACGATTGCAGATGCAACAACACTTACAGAAGCAGGATATGTAGGAGAGGATGTTGAGAACATAATTTTGAGTCTTGTTCAGAATGCTGATTATGACATAGAAGCAGCTCAAAAAGGAATAGTATACATAGATGAGATAGACAAGATTGCAAAAAAGACAGACAGCCCTTCTATAACAAGAGATGTTTCTGGAGAAGGTGTTCAGCAGGCACTTCTTAAGATACTTGAAGGGACAATAGCAAACATCCCTCCAAAAGGAGGGAGAAAACATCCACAGCAGGATTTCATAAAAGTAGACACAAGGAATATACTTTTTATATGTGGAGGAACATTTGTTGGACTTGAAGACATTATAAGAAAAAGGATAAGTGGAAAGTCTATTGGATTTGAGGCAGACATAGGAGCAAAGAGCAAAGAAGAAGACTATAACAAGATAATTGCACAGGTCCAGCCAGAGGATCTTATAAAATTTGGAATGATTCCTGAATTCATAGGAAGGCTTCCAATAATTGCTACACTTGAAGAACTTGATCTTGAGGCATTTGTAAAGATCCTTACAGAACCAAAGAATGCACTTGTAAAACAGTATCAGAAGCTTTTTGAGATGGAAGGAGTTGAGCTGAAATTTACAGATGAGGCACTTCTTGCAATAGCAAAAGAGGCAAAGAAGAGGAAGTCTGGTGCAAGAGGTCTGAGAGCTATTATGGAGTCAATTATGCTTGATGTCATGTATGAGCTTCCTTCAAAGAGAGGAGTAAAGGAATGTATAATAGATGAAGGAGTAATTACGAAAGGAGAAAAACCACTTTATGTATATGAAAAACAAAAAATGGAATATGCATAAGGGAGAACTATGTTTGGGATAATAAAAAAGAATAGTGCAGAAAAAGCAGAATATCCTCTTCTTCCTCTAAGAGATGTAGTAGTATTTCCAAATGTCGTTGTTCCTCTTTTTGTAGGAAGGAAAAAGTCCATAAGAGCACTTGAATACGCAATGGCTCACAAAAAAGAGATCTTTCTTGCAACTCAGAAGGATGCAAAGATAGATGATCCTTCTCCAAAGGAGATATATGCATTTGGAACAATAGGAACAGTTCTTCAGCTTTTAAGACTTCCTGATGGAACAGTAAAGACACTTGTAGAAGGAAAGCAGAGAGGAAAGATAGAGAGATATCTGGATGAGGAATCCTTCTTCTTGGTTGAAGTCGTAAAACTTCCTGATCAGTATGAGATCACAAAAGAGACAGAAGCTCTTGTAAGAAACCTAAGAGAAGCATTTGAGGAATATGCATCACTTAGCAACAAGATAAACAAAGAGATAGTAAATACCGTTATTTCAATAGAAGATCCTGTAAAGCTCTGTGATACTATTGCTGGACATGTAACACTTAAGACAAAAGACAAACAGGAGCTTTTAGAGATCCAGGATCTAAATAAAAGACTTGAAAAGCTGCTTGAAAAGCTTGTTGGAGAAATAGAGATACTGAAGCTTGAGCAGAGACTGAAAGAGAGAGTAAAGAAGCAGATGGAAAAGAACCAGAGGGACTATTATCTGAGCGAGCAGATGAAGGCTATTCAGAAAGAAATGGGAATGAAGGATGACTTTGCAAGTGATCTTGAGGAGCTTGAAAAGAGGATAAGGAGAAAAAGACTTCCAAAAGAGGCAAGGGAAAGGGTATGGCAGGAATTTAAGAAACTTAAGCTTATGCCTCCAATGTCAGCAGAGGCAACAGTTGTAAGAAACTACATAGACTGGATACTCTCTATTCCATGGTATGAGAAGTCACAGGTAAAGCTTGACCTAAAAGAGGCAAAAAGGATACTTGATGAAGACCATTATGGTCTTGAAAAACCAAAGGAAAGGATACTTGAGTATCTTGCTGTCCAGCATCTTACAAAAAAGAATAAAGGACCAATACTTTGCTTTGTTGGACCTCCTGGTGTAGGAAAGACCTCCCTTGCAAAATCAATTGCAAGGGCAACAGGAAGAAACTTTGTAAGGCTTTCACTTGGTGGAGTAAGGGATGAGGCAGAGATAAGAGGACACAGAAGGACATACATAGGAGCACTTCCTGGAAAGATCATTCAGTGTCTCAGAAAGGCAAAGACAAGCAATCCTGTCTTCTGTCTTGATGAGGTAGACAAAATAGGAATGGACTTTAGAGGAGATCCTGCTGCAGCACTCCTTGAAGTCCTTGATCCAGAACAAAACTATGCATTCAACGATCATTATCTTGACCTTGACTATGACCTTTCAGATGTATTCTTCATAACAACAGCAAACAGCCTGCATGGAATTCCTGCTCCACTTCTTGACAGAATGGAAGTCATAAGGATTCCAGGATATACTGAATATGAAAAGTTAAACATTGCAAAGTATCATCTTATAAGGAAGCAGACAGAACAGAATGGACTTAAACCAGAAAACATAAGATTTACTGATAATGCAATCCTTACAATAATAAGACATTATACAAGGGAGGCAGGAGTAAGGAATCTTGAAAGAGAGATAGCTTCTATATGCCGTAAGGTTGCAAAAAGGGTTGTAGAAGAAGGAAAGGATACAAAGGTCCTTGTTACGGCAAGATCTGTTCCAAAATATCTTGGAGTTCCAAGATATCGTTATGGAAAGACAGAAGAAAAAGACCTTATAGGTGTTGCTACAGGACTTGCATGGACAGAGACAGGTGGAGAGCTCCTCCAGATAGAGACAACAATAATGCCAGGAAAAGGAAATCTTGTCCTTACTGGAAAGCTTGGAGATGTCATGAAAGAGTCTGCACAGGCAGCACTAAGCTATGTCCGTTCAAGATCAAGACAGCTTAGGCTTCCTGATCACTTTTATGAAAAGATAGACATACATATACATATCCCTGAAGGTGCAATACCAAAGGATGGACCATCTGCAGGAATAACACTTGCAACATCTATTGTCTCAGCTCTTACGAGGATTCCAGTAAGTAAAGACATTGCAATGACAGGTGAGATAACATTAAGAGGAAGGGTTCTTCCTATAGGAGGACTTAAAGAAAAGATACTTGCTGCTCACAGAGGTGGAATAAAGAAGGTAATAATTCCTTATGAAAATAAGAAGGATCTTGAAGAGATTCCAAAGAATATCCTCAAGAAGGTAGAAATTATCCTTGTGGAACACATGGATCAGGTCCTTGAACACAGTCTTGTAGTTGAAAAAGGAAAGAGCATATTTGCATCTGAAGATGAGGTTCAGCCATTCAGCATAGAGGAATTCTTTAAGAAGGACGAGAAGAAAGAATCAGAAATAAGAGCACATTAATCTTTCTTGACAACAGAAAGTTAAATTGTTATTTTTTTAAAAAAGATAGGCGGATAGCTCAGTGGGAGAGCATCGGCCTTACAAGCCGGGGGTCACGGGTTCAAGTCCCGTTCCGCCTATCTTCTAACGGGGGCGTAGTTCAGCTGGTTAGAACGCCGGCCTGTCACGCCGGAGGTCGCGAGTTCGAGTCTCGTCGTCCCCGTTATTTTTTTGATCTCATTTAGAAGCTCTGAAAAATCAAGTGGTTTCCTTATATACGCGCATATGTTGTTCTGTTCTATTTTTTCAAAAGGATAACCACTCATAGCTATAATCTTTACTTCTGGATTTATTTTCCTGAGTTTTTCTATAAGCTTATTTCCTGAAAGTTTTGGCATGACCATGTCCATAAGAACAACAGAAATCTCATCCTTCTTCTTTGAATATATATCCAGACCTTTTTCTCCATCAGGTGCTGTTATAACTCTGTAGTTCACATTTTCTAAAACCTCTTTTACAATCTCTCTTACCTCTTTTTCATCTTCTATAATAAGCACTGTCTCACCTTTTCCTTCAGGAACTTCTGTCTCTTCTTTCTTTTCTTTTTCTTCAGCTTTCTTTACGAGTGGAAAATATATAATAAACTCTGTTCCTTTTTTTTCTTTTGTCTTTACATCTATATATCCATCATGCTGTTTTACGATTCCATAAACTTGTGAAAGTCCAAGTCCTGTTCCTGATTCTTTTGTAGAAAAGAATGGTTCAAATATGTGAGGAAGGACATCTCTTGAAATACCGCTTCCTGTATCCTTAAATGAAATAATGACCCATTCCTTTCCTCCCATGTTCGGGAAAGGAGAATCCTTTTTCCTTATTTTCTTCTTAAAAAGCCTTATCCTTATCTTCCCTCCTTCTGGCATTGCATCCTGTGCATTTACTGCAAGATTCATAATTATCTGTTCTATTCTCGTTGGATCTGCTTTTATTATAAGGTCTTCTCCAGGAGGAAATTCAAATTCTATCTCTATATTTTCCTTTATTGTCCTTCTCAGCATCTTTACTATTTCTTTCATGAAAGGAACAAGATTGAGATACTGCTTTTGAAAAACAGACTTTCTGCTAAAATCAAGTATCTGGGCTATAAGCTCAGATGCCCTTTTTACCTGTCTATATATACTTTTGAAAGCATCTCTTATTTCCTTAGGAATCTTTTCGTTGTTCATATACATCTGCGCATAACCTACTATTGGTGTAAGAAGATTATTAAAGTCATGAGCAATTCCTGCAGCAAGCCTTCCGACAGTTGCTAATCTTTCTTGTGCCTCCAGCTTGTTTCTTTCTTCTTTTTCTGCTGTAATGTCACGAATTACAAGAACCCAACCATCTTCTGCCTTATATGACTTTATCTCAAATGTCTTATTGTTTACCTCTATCTCCACAGGTTTTCTCTGTCTTATAAGCTTGTTAACTGTTATGTTGCCTATCTTTTTAAGAACATCTCCTTCTTTTGCACCTGACAGTATCTTTAAAAAAAGACTTCCTTTAGAATTCGTAAGAAAAACCTTCTTTTCCTTGTCTATGAAGACAATACCTTCCTTTAAAGCATCCAAAAAACTCTGTATCATCTTTTTTCTCCTTTCTTTTTTATAAAAAGCCAATTGTCTCCTTTCATCCTTATAAGTGCAAAATCTCCTTTTAGTCTTTTTCCCTCTAACCTGAATACAAGCTTTCCTTTTTCAATTTCTTTTACAGGATCATCTCCTTCAAGAAGAGTGTATTCTCCTCTGTCCCATATTATTACCTTTCCTGCACCGTATTGTCCTTCAGGAATCTCTCCTTCAAAGTCTATATAATCAAGTGGATGATCTTCTACCATTATTGCAAGCCTTTTTTGACTTGGATCTTCAGGAGGACCTTTTGGAACTGCCCAGGATTTAAGAACTCCTTCCATCTCAAGTCTCAGGTCATAATGGAGTCTTCTTGCATGATGTTCCTGGATCACAAACCTCATTTTTCTTTACTTTAAACTTTAACTTAGCTATTGTCTATAAAAAAATGGAAGAGGTAAAATCAATCCTAAGACTTCTTATACCACTTCTTATAATAATGGATCCTGTTGGAAATCTTCCATTTTTTCTCATGTTTACAAAAGATAATACCTCTTCTGAGAAAATAAAGATAGCTGCCCTTTCCTGCATTACAGCAGCAGTAATCCTCATTATCTTTGCATTCAGTGGTGATTTTTTACTCAGGCTTTTTGGAATAAGCATAAGATCATTTCAGATTGCAGGAGGATTCATCTTCTTTATGTATGCTATTCAGATGTTAGGTCTTATTCCATCAGGAATGAAAACGAGCAGTGAAGAGGAAAAGGAAGGGGAAGAAAAGGAAAGTGCAGCATTTGTTCCACTTGGAACTCCTCTTCTTGCAGGTCCTGGAGCAATTACTGCTGTTCTTGTATGGCAGAATCAGCCAATGTATCACACAGATCCAATATCACTTCTTATAGCAATTCTTTGTGCATGCGGTATAACATTTTTTGTATTCTGTTTTGCACAAAAAATAGCAGACTTTCTTGGAGTAGGAGGAATAAGGGTAATAACGAGGATTATGGGACTTCTTCTTTCTGTTATTGCAGTAGAATTTATGGTAAGGGGATTCAGTAAACTTTGTTAAGGAGGTCTGATATGAAAAGAACAGGAATATTCCATCATGAGCTCCTTTCAGAAAGGACATGGGATATAATCCTGGACAAGCTTAAAAATCTTGGAAAGATCGTAAGAGATTTTCAAAAAAGATATCCTGATCGCATATTCCTTTATGAAGAAAAGCCAGTAGATGAAGAGCTTCTTCTTAAGGTTCATACAAAAAGCATGCTTGAGACAGTAAAGCACTATCACAACTATGAAGCAGGAATAAGGGTTGCTGATGGATGTGTCAGGGCAGCAGAAAAGATATGGAAAGGTGAAATAGACAATGCCTTCCTTACACTTACATGCTGTCATCATGCAGGACCAGATTATGCATGGGGAGGATGCACTGTTTCTGGTGCAGGACCTATGGTCGTATATATGAGGGAAAGGTATAATGTAAGAAGGTTTGCAATAATTGATACGGATTCACATCACGGTGATGGAACAAGGGCACTTTTTTTAAATGACAGAGAAATACTTCATGTCTGTTTCTGTTCTACAGACAGGGTAGAAGGAGATGGGTATAAGATAGATGTAGATGTCGGATACAATACTACAGATGAGGAGTATCTGGAAAAGGTAAGGAGAGTATTTTTCCCAAAGGCAGAAGAATTCAAACCAGACTTTATCTTTCACATCCTTGGACATGACTGTGCAAGAGGAGATTATGGGGACAGAGGCTTAAGCTGGGACTTTTTCCCAAGACTCGTAAGAGAAGTAAAGGAACTTGCAGAAAAAATATGCAGTGGAAGATATATCGTAGGTCTTGGTGGTGGATCAAGGTCAGACATTGCTGAATACATAACACCACCAATTATAAGGATTCTTGCAGAGATAGAAGATACTCAGTAAGGATCATTCCAAGTATTGCTACAGATTCCATGTCAAGATATCTTTCAACAGATCTCCTAAAAAGAAGTTTGCATTCTGAAGGAAATCCCTCCTCTTCGTCATTAAAAAGAAGAACTACTGGGATGTTTGGAAGAGCATGAAAAAGGAAGCTCAGTTCCCAGCTCCATCCTTCATTATATGGGATTCCATTAAGTCTTTTACAGCTTTTTTCAAGAAGAGCCTTTCTTCCTTTAAATGCATCTGCAATCTTTTTCTCTACATTATTGTAAAATGAATCAAGAAGTGGTTTAGAATCCTTGAAATCTCTGTAATGACACCATTCTCCTTCTTTTACCTCCTTCTCTGGATAACTTATGATATATCTTGAAAGAACAACAACTTCCATGTGACTTGGTCTTTTAAAAAAGCTGTTCTTTATTCCGTCTTTTGATACATAGAACGGCTTTGAAAAAAGAGGGATAATCAGGTTATTTCCGTCCCATTTTACTCCTGCTTTTTTTGCAAAATCTTTTAAGTCTATTTTCCTAATCTGTGATACATAATCCTGGTATATCTTTTCAAACAAGGAAAAGCTTTTATCTCCTTTAATGACAGATACCTCTCTTTTGAAAAAACAGGCTAAAACCATATATTAAGCTAAAAAAAGAACTTCATTTATATTAGGATGACTTTTTTTTAGCCTTAGTTTTTGGAGCTTTTGATTCTTCAGCAAGCCACTTGTCTATCTGTTCTTTATCAAACCTCCATACCCTTCCTATCCTTATTGCAGGGATCTTTCCTTCTGCTGCATATTTGCATACTGTAATTTCGTGTAGTTTTAGATACTTAGCAACCTCTTTTGTCGTCATTATCTGTGGCATTTTCCTCACCCCTTTGTTTTTCTTGAATAATCTGAAAAATTCTGCTGTAATTATAAGATGTTTTATATCCAAAGTCAATAAAAAATCTTTTAGCTTATGTTTTCAAAGAGAACAATATTCTTATTTGTTATTCTTGCCATAACTTCGTTTTCAGTCCTAAGATTTGCTCATCCTGACGGAAAAATAGTAAAAGTAAGATTTGTCTACGATGGAGATACCATTCTCGTAAGCGGAGGGAAAAAGGTAAGATACATAGGCATAAATGCACCTGAGATTGATCCTGAAGGAGAAAGACATGAATTTATGGCACTTGAGGCAAGAAGATACAACATAAAGCTTGTAAAAGGAAAGATCGTAAGGCTTGAGTTTGACAAAAAGAAAAAAGACAGACACGGTCGCCTTCTTGCATATGTCTATCTTCCTGATGGAAGAATGGTAAATGCACTTCTTATAGAAAAAGGTCTTGCTTATGTCCTTCTAAGAAGACCAAATCTCAAATACAAGGATCTTTTTATAAAGCTTCAAAGAGAAGCAATGGAAAAAAGGATAGGAATATGGAGCAGACCTTTTAAGAATGATGAAAAGTATTATGTTGGAAACAAGCGTTCTTTTGTATTTCACAGACCAGGATGTCCTTTTGGAAGGAGGATGAAACCTGAAAACAGAGTTATCTTTAAAGACTGCTACAGTGCATTCTGGAATGGATACAGCCCTTGCAGAAGATGCAGACCAGCTGAATACAAATAATTATTTCCCTTCAAACTTAGGTTCTCTCTTTTCCTTATATGCCATAAGGGCCTCTTTATGATCACGGGATTTTATACAGATATTCTGTGCCTGAACAGCAAACACAAGTCCACTTCTCGTATCAGTCTCAAGTGCCTTGTTTATCATAAGCTTTGAAAGTTTTATAGGAATTGGTGCCTTGTTTCCTATAAAACTTTTTGCCTCTTCAAGAAGCCTTTCCTTTTCTACAATCTTATTTATTATCCCAAGCCTTAAAGCCTCTTCTGCACTTATAAGCTTTCCAGTAAACACAAGCTCTTTTGCAATACTTGGATTTGTAAGTCTTGCAAGACGCTGTGCTCCACCAAGATCAGGAACAAGACCAAAGTTTATTTCTGGAAGTCCAAACTTTGCATCAGGAACAGATATCCTTATATCACATGCAAGTGCAAGCTCAAATCCTCCTCCTATTGCATGCCCATTTATTGCAGCAATTGTTGGCTTTTCCATATCCTCAAGTCTCGTATATATCCTTTCCTGTGTATATCTTAGCCATACCTGAAATTCCTCATCTTCCATCTGATGAATCCTGTCCATAACAGAAAGATCAAGTCCACTGCTAAAAGCCCTTCCATTTCCAGTAACTATAACAAGTCTTATTGACCTGTCCTTTGCAACCTCTTCAACAGCATTTCCAAGCTCCTCAAATGTTTCCATGTCAAGAGAGTTCAGAGTCTTTTCCCTGTTAAGTCTTATGATTGCTATTGAATCCTCTCTTTCTAAGATTACATTCTCCATCTTTTCCTCCTAAAAAACTACTCCTACATATCCCACAAAACTTGATGAAGGAGACTTTTCATAACTTGTTGCATACATAAGCATCTCTCCCCTTTCAGCACCAAGCTCTTTTGCCATAGCAACAGCAGATGCACATGCACCAGGACAGCATGCATTCTGATTCCTTAAGGCTTCTTCTATTATCCCTTCTGCATCAAGTTCCTTCATCTTTTCAATTATCCTGAAATCGTTTTCCTTGCTCCACCTCAGTGCATTTATTCCTGTTCCTGCAGGCATAAAACCATAATTTGGTCCATAATGTGTAAGGTCAGTAGATCCTATGACAAGAACAGATCTTTTAAGCTCTTTTGAGATATGAGCAATCTTTCTTGCAAGCTCAAGACTTTCCTTTGTAGGAGGAGCACCTATTGGAATTAGTTTTGATTGAGGAAAGAAGTATTTTACAAAAGGAAGCTGAAGTTCTATGGTATTGTCTTCTTCAAAAGATGTTGCAGTTTCTATAATGAATTCAGCCTTTTCTGTTATCCTTGAAGCAAATTCACTGTCTATTTCTATGTTTCCAAAAGGAGTTTCCCAGAGCCCTTCTTTCATTATGCTTCTTTTTGATCCTGCTGTAAGATGTTTTCCAAATATTATGACAGTATCAGGCTTTGATATCTCTGAAAGACATCTGAATACAGTGCACGCAATCTCTCCTGAAAAAAACCATCCTGCATGAGGAACGATCCCTCCTATTCCTTTTACCCTCTCTGATCCTATCTTTACCTTATTCTTTGACCATTCCTTTATCATCCTTTCACACTCTTCTTTACTTTCAGGATACCATCCCATACGCGAAAATACAGCAGGTCTTACTTTCATATCTTTCCCTCTTTTTTTATCCAGATTTTTATTGTAAATTAGCCAATAATCTGGCATATATCAAGAAGTTTTTTCAGGAGGAAATTATGAAGGTTCTTGTTTATGGATCAGGAGGAAGGGATCACTGTCTTGCAGAAAAATATGCTGAAAGCCATCATGTAGAAAAGGTATATTTTGCTCCAGGAAATCCAGGTGTCCTTTATACACCAAAAGGGAAAAAAGGTCTTATAGAGAGAGTTCCTATAAAGGATTTTGAAAAGGTTGCAGAGTTCTGCATAGAAAACAAGGTGGATCTTGTTGATGTAGGATCAGAAAATCCTCTTGAACAGGGTCTTATAGATGTCCTGAATGAAAAAGGAATAAGGACAGTTGGACCAAAAAAGGAATATGTAAGGATAGAAAGTGATAGGGCTTTTACTGATAAGCTTCTTACAGAAATAGGCGTTCCAAAACCAGAATACAGGATATTTGACGATCCAGAAGAGGCAAAAAGATATGTAAGGAACATAGGATATCAGGTAGTTGTAAAGGCAAATGGTCTTGCAGCAGGAAAAGGCTGTATTGTATGTGATGATGTAGAAGATGCAGAAAGGGCTATAGAAAGGATAATGGTAGAAAGAGTCTTTGGAGATGCTGGAAAAAGGATTGTTATTGAAGAAAGGAAATATGGAGTTGAGATATCATTTTTTGCATATCTTGATGGAGAACATGTCCTTCCTTTAAGGATGTTTGCACAGGACTATAAAAGGGCATTTGATCCTGATGACAGGGAAGCTATAGAAAAATTTGGAGGAAATCCAAATACAGGAGGAACAGGAGCATATTGTCCTCACAGACTCTGCACTCCATGGCTCATAAACAGGATAATAAAAGAGATAGTAAATCCTACTGTGGATGCAATATACAACAAGCTTGGATGGAAATACAAAGGAGTCCTTTATTTTGGTCTGAATCTTGATCCATACAATAATCTTGAAGTATTTGAAATAAATGTAAGACACGGTGATCCTGAATGGATTGTTATATCAAGGAAACTGAATACTGATCTTTTTGAAATAGGAATGGCAGTATGGGAAGGAAAGCTTGATCAGATAAAGCAGGTGTGGAATGACAGATACTATGTGGATGTAATAGGGATGGAAGGAAGATCGCGTGCTGCTCGTGGATGGAACAAAGGATATCCTGGAAGATATGGGATAGGACATAAGATAGTTGGGCTTGAAGACATTGAAAAAGACATTGCAGTTTATTTTGCTGGTGTAGAAGAAGATCCTGAAAAAGGTCTTGTTACATATGGTGGAAGGGTTCTTCACATTGTTGCAGGAGACAAAACACTTGAAGGGGCAAGACAGAAGGCATACAGGAACATAGAAAAGATAAAGTTTCTTGATCATAACAATAACAATCAGAACTGCATGAGATACAGGAAGACAATTGCTTCACTCATTTCTGATGACATCCTTGACTTAGATATATCCCCAAAGGGTAGGCTGAACATAGGATGAATCAAGGTGAATTGCGTCAAATCCTTCTTTACGAAGGTATCTTGCAAAACTTTCGTCTCCGTGAACTGTGTATATCCTTTTTGGATTTGCTTTTAGTATGTAAGCTAAAAGCTCTGAAAAATCTGCATGATCTGAAAGAGGAAGTGCTATATCACAGCCAATCTGTTCTATTCTCTTTTTTTCAAGTGCCCATCCACTTAAAAATACCACCTTTTTCCTCAAGATAGGCTTTATCAGATCAATCCTGTAAGGAGGAACAATTATTGCTTCACGATAAGGGACAAAGGGAGGAAAAAGCTTGTAATTTGAAAGACTTATACCGATTTTTCTATATGTTTCCGTAACCTGAAAAATAGATTTCTCAACCCTTACACTTATCCCTGCATCTCCAAGTATCTTTATTACTTCTTGAGCCTTTCCTGTCTTATAAGCAAGGATTACAGGAGTTATCTTTTTTGCAAAACACCTCCTTACAAACCTTATAAGATCCTCTGCAACCTGTTCCCTTTCAGGAAAGAGATACTTTGGATTTCCATATGTGCATTCAATTATTAAGACATCACACTGCTTTATCTGGATTCTTTCTGCTGTAAAAGATGGTTTTACCTTTATATCTCCTGTATATACAATCCTTATTCCTTCAGACTTTATCATTATCTGAGCTGAGCCAAGAATATGTCCTGCAGGAAAAAGTTCAAATTCTATATTTCCTCTTTTTACAGGCTTTTCCCAGTCAATTTCTATAAGCTTTTCTCCCTTAAATGAATTGCGAAGAAGCAGGGCTGTATTGTGAGAAACAATTGCACAGCTATGTCTCAGATTTATATGATCGCTGTGAGCATGACTTATAAATGCAAAAGGCTTTTTCTTAGAAGGATCAAGCCAGATGTCTGTATCCTTTATTCTTATTCCAGATTCAACTTCAATAAAGCCTGTAAGTCTGTTCATCTTTAAATCCTGGAACTGCTGGGCTTTATCAGTGAAGACGACACTACAGAATCTGTCGCAATCCCCTTTAAATCGGGTCAATTATTCTGACACCATATACTATGGGATTGAGAATGAGCTTGAAGCACTTGAGTCGCAATCCCCTTTAAATCGGGTCATATTTTCTGACTCTCCCTCTCAAATCCTTAGACCTATTATCCAGTTTTCAAAGATCCGTGAATTTTCTTTCGTAAAATCTTTTA